>NZ_JBNAKP010000024.1:0-189533 GCF_049706645.1 Methanosarcina sp.
TTATGTTATAAGGAAACCTTGTTAAAGGATACTTAATCATCTGTCCCTAAGTAACCGGGCGGGCGGCCCGAAGCATACCCCATCCTTTAGGGTGGGGTGGCCGCCCGCAATTTGATTTAATCAATTTTTAGTCCTGTATTCGGCGGCGAAACGTTTCGGTATAGATGAGTTTGATAGAGCGCTGGCAACACAAAGAAGTAGTTAATATTGTTATAATATCCAAAGTGTTAATAGTAATTCCAGATAAATTTCTACAAAAGTATCTCATTAATTTGCATCTTTTACCTTTAAATAGATTCCGCGTATAACTATATTCTGCATTTGGAATTGCCATATGGCGATTTAATATGTATTTGAAGAGATAAAACAGCAGAGCCACCTCAAGCAGAATCGTTTAAGTGACAGATTTCTGTTGACATATTAAGGGGAAATTTGCTTAAGGGAAAAATTAGTTAGCAGGATTTATAATGGAATTTTCTTGAACCGGAACTTAAAGCTTGAGTCCCTACATTAACTCGATGCATATCAATTCCGGAGCAAGTTCCAAACAAATTTTGCAAAACCAGCAATCAGGAATAGGGGAAAACAATATGGCTAAAGGGTTATACAAGTTACCGGATTTGAAATATGGCTATTCAGACCTTGAACCTTACATTTCCGAAGAGCAGCTGCGCATCCACCACGACAAACACCATCAGGCCTACGTGACCAACGCTAACTCACTTATAGAGATGATGGACAAGGCAAGGAAAGATGGCACTGACTTTGATTATAAAGCCAGTGCAAAAGCTCTGACTTTCAACCTGGGAGGGCATGTACTTCATGATTACTTCTGGTGGGAGATGACACCCGAAAGCAATGCAAGCAAGGAGGCTGTGGGCGAACTGTCCGAGATGATCAAAGACAATTTCGGAAGCTTTGACAGGTTTAAAAAAGAATTTACCCAGGTCGCAGCGAGTGTTGAAGGTTCCGGGTGGGCTGCCTTAACTTTCTGTAAAGATACAGAGAGGCTTATGATTATGCAGATCGAAAAACATAACGTAAACCTTGTCCCGGATTATCCAATCATTATGGACTTGGATGTGTGGGAACACGCCTACTATATTGATTATAAGAACGATAGAGGCAAATTCATAGAAGGATTCTGGAACATAGTCAACTGGGAAGAAATCGACAAGTACTTCATGAAAATGAGAAAATAATTAAAAAGTTATTTCTGACACATCTGCTTAATCTGTTCCATTCCGATTACATTTTTCAATTAATTTTTTATTTAACAGTAATCGGAAGTTCCATTTAATCAGGGAACTTCATTTAATTAGAAAACTCATCTAATCGGAAATAATGTCATTTTTATCGGAAACACGCTCATATTTCATTTAAACTACTCAAAGCAGTTTTTATCAAGCTTCTTTTCCGCTCTCCCGTAATGACTTTCATATACCTCATATTCTCCGCTCTCCCTGTCAAAGACGAACCTGTAAACCGTATCGAAATATGGCCATTTATCAACATACGGATTCCTGGCGTCGCTCAGAATTACAGTTACGAGTCCGTTTTCTTCGGAAACCGAATAAACCGGATAATCAATTGCCTTGGGTACTGAGGCACTGTAAAGTTTGCCTGCCCTTTCGGCGTAAGCCTGGGCCTCAGGGACGTTGCCTGTTACAGACACTTTTTCGACGTAAAAGCTTTCTTTAACTCCTGACCAGTAGCTGACTTCTAGGAGTTTGTAATGGGTATCACTATACGAATAAACTGCAAGGAATTTGCCGATAGATATCGGGTAGGTATTCTTATAGCTTATTCCGGTTCCTTCTGCGTCGGAAACATGTCTGATCAGGAAGACTTTCGCAATCGGAAACACGGCGGTCCAGAGCAGGAGAACCAGGATTACGGAGGCATAGAATTTCTTCTCGTTCCTGTTCACAAAACCATGGAGCCTGTTTAGCCCGTTTAGTTTTCTGCTCCAGGTATCCCTGTCTTTAGTACTCCATCTATCCCCGTTCCTGGTGCTCAGTTTATCCCAATTTTTAATGATCCAGCTGTCGTTGCTTATAATGTTCAGCTTGTCCCAGTTTTTAACCCCAGGTCTGTTTTTATTCTTAACAAATTCTGCAGCCACTATCAAGAGGGGCAGCAGCGGGAGAAAGTTTACAATGGGGTCGAAAGGATAAATGGCTCTGAGGGCTGACTCATTTGTGCTCAACGGATAGAAGGGGCGCATTTTTGCGCTTGTAGTATAATCCAGTAAGATGTGGAGGAAAACGGCCTGAAACCCTCCGAACGTAAAGCGCCGGTCTTTAGTTTTAACCCAGATTAGAAGTGCAACAAGAAAAGCAAAAAAGATCGAGTGCGTGAGCTCCCTGTGACCAAGCAGGTAGAATAGCTGGTTCCGGGCCTCGTGGCTTACGCTGCTACTTATGAGAGTAAATATCGAATATGTAAAGTAGTCAAGGTCAGGGAGTAAAGAGAGAAACAGTAAAACCAGCCTCTTCCTTCCTTTAATTCCCAGAGCATAGGAGAGAAGCAGGCCGACTCCAAGATGGGATAATGTATTTACCATAAATTTATGTTCCGTATTGTTGGGTTTTTTAGTGACAGGGTTATCATAAACAAGATTTAGGAAGAACTCAAGATAGCAAATCTCCTAGTGCGATGGCACTTGATAATATTTAACTAATATTATATAAAAGAATTGATAAATTCTACTCGAATTTTTAGAAAATGAGCAACCAAACCATTCCTACCTAACTTCAAAAAAGATATGGAAAACGCTCCACATTAGCACTTTAACTTTCTTCATTGGTTTTAACTATTTCCTTAAAATCCTTATCTTCCCACAGCTTTTCAAAATCTTTATCGTTTGTCACCCGTTTTTTATAAGAAAGATCAAGTTCGACTGCACGTTTTAAATCTGCGAGTGCTTCATTTTTTTTGTTCATCATAGAATAAACACAAGCCCTACTGTACCACGCCTCCACAAATTTGGGTTTTATTTCCAGCGCTTTCTCGCATGCCTCTAAAGCTTCCTCGTATCGACCAAGCTTATTAAGAGAAAAGCTTTTGGCGGACAGCAAAACCGCATCTTCTGGGTTTGTTTTCAGTGTTTTCTCAAATGCTTCTAAAGCTTTCTCATATCGAGTAAGCTTATTAAGAGAAAAACCTTTGGCGGACAACAAAACAGAGTCATCGGGATTTATTTTCAGCGATTTTTCGCATGCTTCTAAAGCTTCCTTGTATGCTTCTAAAGATTTTTCGTATCGACCAAGCTTATCAAGAGAAAAACCTTTGGCGGACAGAACAACCGCATCCCTAGGGTTTGTTTTCAGCCGTTTCTCGCATGCTTCTAAAGCTCCATTGTATGCTTCTAAAGCTTCAGTGTGTAGGCCGAGAATATCAAGCACAACACCTAAACTAATGAAACCATTTTCATTGTCAGGCATTAGATCGATACAGCGGCGAAATGCATCTTCGGCAAAATTATAATCTGCGGCATAATAATAAGAGATACCAAGGCTGTAAAATAAATTAGCAAGGATCTGATAATCTGTTTCTTCCTGCAAAGCTTTAATACAATTTATCCGGGCATTTTCCAGGTGTTCAGGCTTTTTGGTAGCTGTATACTGGGAATAAGAATCAAGGGCTTCTGTAAAATATTTAAAACTAATCCATGTTTTTGCCGTAATCCCTTCTTTTTTCTTAGTCTTTTCTTTTGATAAATCATAGGTTATCATGAAAGCCAAATCTTTAATTAATTCCGGAATTTTGTCTTCATTTGCTGATTGTTCTATTTTACGACTGCTATTCCATCCATAAACCCTGGGGCCTTCCATCAGTGCAATAAGATGAATTTCTGAGTCGTACTCTTGCAAACTCCCCTTGATAGTTTTAGCTGGCTCTCCTAACGGCCATAGTTGTTTGAGAACGGTGAGAATACCACCCACTGAAAGAGCCATTCCGGCAATATTCACATCTCCTAGATTAGAAATTTTTGTTTCTAAATTTTCGGTATTTAGAGCCACTTTGGGCAAGTAAATTTTTTCACAAGTTATACCTTTTTCCTCAAATTGATGTTTATGAATTTTCTCAATCTTTCTTAATTCTGCGATCAGAGAATCCGAAATTATTTTTCCGTTATATGTTTTATTATTGATATTTACTTCAAATGGGAAAATAACAGCTCCTTTACTCTTAGTAGAGAGAAAAATAAAGAGTCCAGATACAAAAATCAGAACAACAAGACCTACAATAACTTCAAGTACAGATATAATTACATTTTTTATATATTCTAGAACATGAAGGATGAACACATCATCTATAGAACCTGATATGTTACTGGCAGCTAACAGCACAGATAAAATTTGTACGGACGGTACCCCCCAGATTATGCCCGCTAAAGAATAAAACTAAATTATAATATAAACCGTAGGCATAATAAGTTTATAGGAAACCATATTTCGGGAAGAACCTGTGAGAGCGAACATTCCGGAGCTATCGCATCTCGTAATATTTAATTGACGTTATATACAAAATTGATTTAATACTGTTCTGATCCAGAAAAAAGGACGAAAAATAGAACTTATTTTTGTTAGCTGCCGTGTCAAAAGAGGCTAATTATGGTTTTTCATCGTACTTTCGATGCAAAAATACTCTGCTTGACTATTTAAAGATTCATCCGAACCAGTTCCTGCCTAATTTCTCTTCCTGTCCTCCATGCATACCTGCATAGACTTCGTACTTCTCTTCATTTTTCCTGTCAAAAACAAACCTGTAGAATGATTTAAAATAAGCCAGTTCATTAAGATGAGGACTTCTGGCATCACTGAGGACAACCGTCACAGTCCCGTTTGATTCGGAAACCGAGTAAGCCGGATAATCGATTTCCTGAGAAACGCCTGCCCTGTATAAGTTTTCTGCTCTTTTAATGTAAGCAGCAGAATCAGGGACATTCCCCTCTACGGAAACTTTTTCAACGTAGGAACTTTTCTCGATTCCTGAAAGATAACTTATTTTCAGGACTTTATAATGAGTGGAGTTATATGAGTACGCCGTCAGGAACGTGTTCATTGATTCGGGATAGGTGCTCTGGTAGCTGATTTCGGTTTCTTCGGACAGGGAAATATTGCTGATGAGCAAAGCTTTCGAGATTGGCATCAGAGTAAGCCAGACAAGTAACAGAAGAATAAGCGAGGCATAGAGTTTATCATCAATATTTGATATAAACGTGCAAAAGCCCTTTACTTTCCCTTTGATTCTTCTCCTGTGGCTCAAATTTCCAATAATCACAATGAAGGGAGGCAGGAGAGGGAGCAAATTTAACAGAGGATCAAAGAAATACACGGCTCCCATAATAGAAGCATCCGTACTGAACGGATAGAGGGGACGCATTTTCCAGCTTGTAACGTAGTCCAGATAAGAATGGAAGAAAAGGGACTGGAACCCTCCAACCGTAAAAAGCCGGTCTTTTGTCTTAAGCCAGATAAGAGCCGTGACAAGCAGGATGAAAAGGATGGAGTGCATGAACTCCCTGTGCCCGATCAGGTAAAAAAGCTGGTTTCTGTCCTCAGGGCTCAGGTTGATATTGGTAAAAACATATGCCGAGTAAAGGATAAAATCCAGGTCCGGAAGTACAGATAGTAAGACCACGACTTTAAACTTGTTTCCTTTAAGGCCCAAAGCCAGAGCAATGAGAAGACCTACCCCCATATGGGAAATTACATTTACCATGATCCCGTATTCCTGAAGCGGATTTTTATATTTAATAATATAGAGAATTAAAGATATATTTCTTCTTTTTGAAAAATCGTGTACGGGAGTTGCAAAGTTGCATTTACATTCGAGAATAATGGAAAGCAAAAGTTGAATGTTAAGAGCAAATTTTCAGGATCGCAGGTAAGATAAATATCTCTCTTTTTATAAAAAAAGGAAAATGGCTGCCTTCTTATTAAAAACAAAAATTAGTTAATGAGAGGATAATCCCTCTCAAATTACCGTGTCGAATTATTCAATATTTTTACAGGCCAGATTATTTAATGTTCTTACAGGCAAGATTGTTCAATGTTCTTACAGGGCTGAACTATTCAATGTCCTGTCAAAGAAGGTTATCATCCCCTCATACGCATCCTGTGCAACAAAACTTTCGGAAAGTTCTCCATCTTCTGTAATCATAAAACCGTGAGGCTCGCCCTGGTAAACCTTCATCTCGAAATATTTGTCAGCTGCATCCAGTTCCCCGACGTACCTGTAAATGTCGGTAATATTGCTGTACTGATCCCGGGTGCCGTGTATTATAAGCATAGGCGTGTCAAGCTGGTCTATCAGGCTAGCCGGTCTGTCGGGCTGGGTTTCGGATCCGCCCATATAAGGGAAACCATACCAGGCAACTCCGGATTCGAACTTCTCAATCTGGGGCAGGAATAGCATGGTATACCTTCCGCCAGCACAAAAGCCGGTAAGGCCGAGTCTTTCGGAATCGACATCATCCCTTGTTTCAAGGTAAACTGTGCTGTTTCTGATAAGGGCTTCCACCTCGGCATCGGAAGGAGAATCAGAGTATGTCTGCCAGAAAGGAGCAATCACAACATACCCATCTTCGGCCATTCTGTCCACCATAATCTGATACCCGGGCTCAAATCCCCTGAATGAGTGAATCAGCACTATAGCCGGATAATTCCCTTCTTCAGCCGGGGCTGCAGTATAGGCCGGATAAACCTTGCAGTTGCTTGTAATATTAACCGTTTTAGCCTCAACCGGGGCTGAACAATTCGTGGTTTCAAGACCGGTATTCTGCGATGAAGCTAAGCACTGGCTCTCGGTTTCATTGCAGGCGGTTCCTGCAGCTTCCGGAGCTTCAGAGTCGGAATAAGAGGAAGCCGTGCTGCCTAAAGCGCCAAGAAGACTCACTATAAGCAAAAATAAAACTAATTTGTTCATGAAATTCATTTACCCCCCAAAATTATATACACCGGGAAATATCGTGCAATTTGAATGCCCTTTTCCCGAAGTGCAAGAAATTCCGGGCGGCTCTGGAAACCTGGTCTCTACACGAACCTGACATACCTGACATAACAAGATAATCCCCAGATATATATTAATAGGAAATTATATGTTAAGGGATATAAACCATAAGGATTAATTTTTTCTTAAAGGAAAGATCCGGAAGTTTTCGCCTTACATTACAAAATTTTTTATATTTTCAATTCCAATGTATGTTTCCTACATGTCCCCAACGTGTATCTCTGGCATGACCTGGCCGCTGGCTAAACTCAAACAAGCCCTTCACCGTCCTGAGCTATATCCCAGAACTCCGGGCAAATAATAAATCGGCTGCTAAAAATAATTTATGTAGCGCAAATTTGAGAAATATATAAGTTTTTCTATATTGTGCTAACTGTATTCGGTTAAATATTCTAATGTTCATATTAATAAATGTCAGCGTAAGAACTGTGAACTTTTGCAAAATAAAAGTAGCTTTCGTACTATCTCCAGGACTCGGAAAAGGAACTTGTAAAAGGAACCGTAAAAACAGGCATTTCAGGCTTTTACCTGACAGTAGATCAATACTTCTTTTACCCTGTTGGTGGCATTCAAAAAAATGAATTCTCTGGTGATCGGACTGCAAAGTAAAACGTGTTAATATTTAATCAATAATATATATTGATGTAGATTAAAAAGGTGAAATAAAGCATGGTAAGTGAAATGACTCCAACCCGAAGAGCTCTGGCAGCAGTGCTTGGAGGCAGGGTGGACTACGTACCTCCTGCAAATCCCCTATCTCAAACCACAACCGAATTGATGCAGGTATGCAACGCTTCCTGGCCAAAAGCCCACTTTGACAGCAAAATGATGGCAGACCTTGCAGCCGCTCCCTATGAAGTTTGCGGCATTGAGGCTGCACGTCCCCAGTTTGACATTTCTCTCGAAGCAGAGGTCCTGGGATGCAAACTTGACTGGAACAAACCGGACAGGCCTCCCGTAACCGGCCCTGCTTATACCGATCCCTCCGATATAACCTGGCCCGACAACCTGGAAGAAGCCGAAAGAATTCCGGTAGTGCTCGGAGCAATCGACGAACTGAGGAAACGCTATGACGGTATGCTTCCTGTTATCCCTGTACTTACATCCCCCTTCACGGTAGCAGGTCACATAGCAGGCGTTGAGAATATGGCCCGGTGGACAAAAACCGACCCGGAAAAAGCCCAGGCCTTCATTGAAGCAGCAACTGATTTCGTGATAGCTTACGGGAAGTTGCAGACTGCTTACGGGGCACATATCATCTTCCTCGCTGATCCTTCAGCTTCCGGTGACCTGATTTCTGCGGAAACGTACCGAGAATTTGTACTCCCTTCCCACAAAAGAATGGCAAAGGAGATCAGCTGTCCCCAGATCCTGCACATCTGCGGAGATACCAGTAAACTCCTGCCTTACATAAAGCAGAGCGGAATTGACTGTTTCTCCTTTGATGCCGTTCCGGTCTGGTATTGCCGTCAGGTAGTGGGCAACGAGATGTCCATTCTCGGAAGCCTGGATGTCATAGACCTGATGCCAAACGGCACCCCCGAGCAGGTTTATAACAGAACCAGGGAATGCATCTTGCAGGGAGCTGATATTGTCGGGACTTCATGTGGGGTCTCATTTGGAACCTCCCTAGAAAATCTCAGAGCATATGTCAGGGCCTGTAAAGAGACCTCAATCCCGAAATACGATGACGTGGAAGACCTTATCAGGCAGATTGGAGTCGGTATTGGAAGGAATATGAAAGAAAACGTGCTGGGTGGGATGAAAGAATGATCAGGCATATCGACGTTGCAGTTCAGAAGATATTTGAGATGAAAGAAAAAGAGCCTGCAAAATTTAAAAAACTCATTGATGAAGGAATCATGATCGGTCTCGGGGTGGATCTTGGAGATAGAAATAAAGAAATGACCCCTGCCAACCAGATAAAGAAACAGAACAGGCCGAAAGATCCCGAATATGTAGCCGTGGCAGAAGCCGTGATCGAGGGGAATAGAGCTGAAACCGTAAAACTTACAGCTGCCCTGCTTGGAGAAGGAAAAGATCCGACAGACCTTGTCTTAAATGCCCTTATGCCAGGAATCCAGACCGTATGTGAGCTTTACGATATCGGGGAAAGCTATGTGCCGGAAATCCTGCTGGCAAATGAAGCCCTCATCGGAGGGGTGGAACTCTGCCAGGAAAAAATAGGCGAAGTCCCTTCCCAGGGTAAGGTGGTATCCCTCGTTATTGAGGGAGATGTGCATGACATAGGCAAGAACATCGTAGCCGCTATTCTCAGAGCAAATGGTTTCGAAGTAGTTGATCTTGGAAGAGACATAACGGTGGAAGCAGCCGTTAAAGCTGTGAAGGCAGCAAACGCTGACCTTGTTACCGGAACAACCCTGATGAGCACAACCAAAGGAGGCCTTAAAGCCCTTGCAGAGGTCCTGGACTCCGAAGACGTTCCCGTAGCCTGTGGCGGGGCTGCCATAGACAGGCGCTTTGTCGAAACCTTTGGCAATTCGGTATATGGAAAAACACCGCTTGACGCGGTAAAAATTGCAAAGAAGATCTGTGCAGGAAAGAACTGGAAAGAAACCCGCAAGGAACTTTACTGATTCTACTTTACTTTCCGGTTTTCTTTTTCTTTTTATTTTTCGATCTTTGTCTCTTTTTCATCTACGGAACACTTAAATCGGGAAATAAATGCCGGAAAGTTAATAAATAGGGATCGGGAAGAAAAAACGAAAACCGAAAAAACGGGAACAGGAAGAAAAGCCTGAAATCGGGAAAGGATGAACAAAAACTTTCACAGAATCCTGGGATAAAATATGGATCAGGCAATAAATATCGACATCGGCACCAGTGGGATTCGAGCCCAGCTCCTGAATCTTACGGACTCTTCCGTCCTCAGGACTGCAATTTTGTCCAGAAACCCGCTTCCGGGTGCAAACGTTGTTGACCATATGGACTTTGCAATTAATTACGGGCAGGGAATAGCCCATGAAATTCTGGTCTCAGCCGTAAACTCCCTGATAAATAACCTTAAACCGGAAAACCTCAAGCGTATAGCCGTTTGTGGAAATCCGATCCAGTTGTCGCTATTCGAAGGAATAGAAATCCGGGACCTTGCATTTGCGGGAAAAAATGCCCTCGAAAAATTACATTTAAAGCCTCCGGAAAGGGACGGGCACATCGTCTCAGGAAATAAAATAGGGCTTTATGCAGATGTTGATGTGATTATCCCGCCTTCGATAAGGCATGAAATCGGAGCCGATGCCCTTGCCATGATGATAAAGACCGGGTTTCTGGATACTCCCGAAACGTGTATGGTTACGGATTACGGGACAAATGCCGAGATGGCCCTGAAGGTAGGCGACAGAATATACACAGGATCGGCTGCTGCAGGCCCTGTCATTGAAGGACAGCAAATCAGCAAAGGAATGCTGGCAACACCTGGAGCGATTGCCGACTTAAGGCTTTCCGGAGGCTGGCAAGCGCTTGTCCTTGATGAAAAACTCAGGCTGGTAGAAGGGCCAAGGATCGACCTGCGCAACGGAACTTTTAAAGCCACCGGATACCCTGCAAAGGGAATTACAGGCACGGGCGTAATTGCCCTTATGTATGCAGGGCTTGTAACTGGCATAATAAAGCCCCCTCATATTGAAGGCAATAAAATTCGGCTGGGTAAGGAGATCACGTTCACGGAGGAAGATGTAATAGAAGCAGGAAAAGCCTTCGGAGCCCTGAGAGCAGGTCACATGACCCTGATGCATGAGGCAGGGATAGCTTACGAAGACCTGGAAACGATGTACATGTGCGGGGCAAGCGGAACCTATGTAGACCCTCTAAAAGCCCGCTTTACAGGCGCTGTGCCTGCAACGGCGAAACGGATTGTCCAGTGCGGAAATACGTCCCTGGAACTTGCAAAAGACCTTGCCCTTGATCCCGACTACCTCTTATACCTCAACGAAATGAAGAAATCGATCCTTGCAAATCATATCATGTTTGCCTCGTCCCCTATATTTGCAGCCATCTACATCCAGGAAATAGCCCTATGGAATGAAGGGATGCCACTTGAAAAGTATAATGCAAACCTTGAAAGATCAGGTGTCCAGCCTATCCCACAAAAACTTCAGGAAAGCATTATTGAAAGAAAATATGAAAGGGATATCCGCGAACCTGGAAAAAGTCTGGAGATCATGGAGTCTGAATGGGGTCTTATTGCTACCATTCAGTGCAGCGGTTGTGATACCTGTGTGAAAGAATGCCCTGAAGAGGCCCTTTCAAGAGAATATGAGAGTTTTAAGATCAATACTGAAAGATGTCTTGGTACTGCCTGCAGAAGATGTGAAGAAAGGTGCCCTGAAAAAAAGTTCTCGATAAGTGATTTTAAGCTGGAACTCCCGGAGTCCTTGAAGCCTGAACAGTAACCTGACAACAGTAATTTTACTAGAAAACTTAAAATAATTATCCAGCCCTGAATCGACATAAACTTTTTACAGATTCCGTGATATCCAGCGTTATCCAGAAGTTCCGGATAAAACTGATATATCGCAGGAAAATATTTAATCAGGAGTCAAAGCCCTTGTTCCAGACCGAACCTATAATCTACCTGCAATCTCTTGGAAACGAATGGCTTACATTCCTCATGATTCTGATAACTACAATGGGATCATCGGCTTTTTTAGCTGCCTTGATAATTAGCATAACTTTCGGAATTAATTTTCGGAAAGGTATTCTTCTGTTCCAGCTCTTAATCTGGACAGGGCTGATTACCGAGATTCTTAAGACAATGATTGCCTTTCCAAGGCCGGATTTTGTAGATAACAGAGTGCTTAACCTTGAGTACGGAGTAAAAAACTCTTCACCTTTTAGTGGGAATGGACCTGAAGGTGTGTTCAAACTTCCCGACAGAGAGGTTCTTGAAACCTTTCGCCTTCAGGAGAAACTTACCCATTCGCCTTTCGGTTTCCCTTCCGGGCATGTCGCAGTCACGACTGCACTCTGGGGAGGAGGTTCCGCGATTTTCAACAGCAGGACAATAAAAAATCTAGCTCCTGTTATGGTATTACTTGTAGCGTTTTCAAGGATTTACCTGGGAAGGCATTTCCTGGGAGACTTGCTGGGAGGGGCGATTGTAGGCTTAATTTTCCTGATTGGTTTTACCCTCTTTCTCAAAAGTCCCCTGAAAGATGATTTTTTCAAGAAAGAGAATTTTGAAATTGCATTCAGGCGCCAAAACCTTATTTTGTACTTCATTCTTTTTGTTATCCCTCCCGCTCTTACAGCCCTATCTCTGGTAAGTGCTGATGCAGCAGGTTTTTTCCTTGGCACGAATGTGGCATATATTCTGATTATACGAAAAGGGCTTCCTGATGATACGGGAAGTACGGAACAGAGGATTTTGAGGATATTTATTGCACTCCTGCTGTTCGGAGTCTCCAGTCTTGTTCTTGCTGTCGGGTTCAGTAGTATCGAAACTACAGGCTATCTCAGTTTTAAACTCATAGAATTCTTAAAGACTTTCATGCCTGCATCTACGATCTGGATATCTGCAGTCGTCTGCATAAAGCTCAACCTGTATAGAAGAGAGAAGGAGCTTGCAAGCAGTCAGGACACGGAATTGAATAGAAAATCGGTAAAACCCTGAAATTCAGAAGCTATCCCGGAAAAAACTCCTGTATATAATGATCCCAGTATACCTTATAATTATATTCTCATACAGTGGTTGTAAAGCCCGGCTGAAACCTGTAAAGTTAAATAAGATCATATCCACTTGCTCAGGGACTGACTAAGAGGACTTTTCGAGTCCTTCTGCCCTGGATCCTGGATAAGTTTATATCCCAGAACCTGAGGGGGATCATATATATTATATGAAGACTGAAATAGAGTTAATAGACCTCAGGCACAACAGATAAAAGCAGACTAAAAAGTCGCGGTAAGGCTCTATAATGCATCGGGTATAGAGGACGGACGAGCCATACAGAGTCAAAAAATATAAAGTCATACCCAGAAATGAAAAAATCCTCTAAAAAATCCTCTATTATTGCAATTTAATTTATCTGTAGCCGTTCATAAGGAATAACTTAAATAATGCTTTTAACTATTGAGCGTATTCACAATTCACTGGAGAAATAACTAACCGAAAACCGCAACCTGTCGGTTGCAATCAGTGGAAAAGACCTGAGGGTCATTTCACCGTGGAAAGGGTTTCCCACGGCATAGAGCTTATAATCATATCAAAACAGAGAGGACGACATTCATGGATTTTGAAAAATTAAGACACGGGACCGAACTTATCAAGAGGGGCTTTGCAAGGATGCAGAAAGGGGGTGTGATCATGGATGTTACAACTCCAGAACAGGCCAGGATCGCAGAAGAAGCCGGAGCAGTTGCTGTTATGGCCCTTCAGGCTGTCCCTGCTGATATCAGGAAAGCAGGCGGGGTTGCGCGGATGGCCGACCCTGAAATTGTCCAGCAGATCATTGATACGGTTACAATCCCTGTAATGGCAAAAGCCAGGATAGGACACTTCGTCGAAGCCGAAATCCTGGAAGCCCTGGGTGTTGACATGGTGGACGAATCCGAAGTCCTGACCCCTGCTGACCCCTACTTCCATATAGACAAAACACAGTTTACCGTGCCTTTTGTCTGCGGGGCCCGAAACCTCGGAGAAGCTCTCCGAAGAATTAACGAAGGGGCAGCTATGATCCGGACAAAAGGAGAAGCCGGAACCGGAGATGTCAGCCAGGCAGTAAAACACATGAAACAGATCCAGGGTGAAATTCGTGCCCTTGCCGGGAAGACTAAAGAAGAACTGATTATGGTTTCCAGAGATATCGAAGCTCCGATCGAACTTGTAGTAGAAACCTCAAAAATGCAGCGCCTGCCAGTAGTAAACTTTGCAGCCGGCGGAGTTGCAACCCCAGCGGATGCTGCGCTTATGATGCGGCTTGGGGCAGACGGTGTTTTCGTGGGCTCAGGCATTTTCAAAGCCGAAAACCCTGAGAAAATGGCAAAAGCCATCGTCGAAGCCGTAAACAACTTTGACAACCCCACAAAACTTGCTGAGATCTCAAAAGGCGTGGGTGCCGGCATGAAAGGGATCAGCGCAGATATGATTCCTCTTGAAGAAGCCCTTCAGGAACGCGGCTGGTGACCCACCCGAATTGCGCTTCGCCCGAGTCCCGTCTCGCCCGAGTCCCGTCTCGGGAGGACGGCCCGAATTGCGCTTCGGGAGCACGCCTCCGTTTCGGTCGCTACGCTCCCTCAAGCGGAATAACTTATGGACAGGTAAAATGACTTTTTAACTTGCTTAAGCGGAAGATTTTAGAAAAAACTGGAATTTAGCTTCATTCAAACGGAGCTGAGATTTAATTTTTAAAAATGGATTTTTCTTACGGGCTGTAGGAATAAATTAATTCAATTTTTTATTTTCGGATCAAAAAACAACAAATTATTTCTGGAAAATGGTGTTTTTTATGAAGATAGGTGTAATCGCTATTCAGGGAGCGGTTTCTGAGCATATTGATGCTTTGAGGAGAGCCCTCAGGGAAAGAGGGGCGGATGCAGAGGTAGTTGCTATAAAGCATAAAGGTATTGTCCCGGAATGCAGCGGGATTGTGATTCCTGGCGGGGAGAGTACCACGCTTTGCAGGCTGCTTGCCCGCGAGGGGATTGCAGAGGAGATTAAGGACGCGGCTGCAAGAGAAGTTCCGATCCTCGGGACCTGCGCAGGCCTGATTGTAATTGCAAAGGAAGGCGACGAGCAGGTTGAAAAAACCAGCCAGGAACTGCTCGGGATTATGGATACGAAAGTCAACAGGAACGCTTTTGGGCGGCAGAGGGCTTCTTTTGAAGCCGAACTTGAGATTGATCTTCTTGATTCTCCTTTTACCGGCGTGTTTATAAGGGCTCCGGGAATCGTGAGCTGCGGGCCTGGGGTTCGCGTGCTTTCCAGGCTCGACGACCTGATTATTGCCGCAGAGCAGGGAAACGTTCTTGCGCTTGCTTTCCATCCCGAATTAACCGGGGACTTGCGGATTCACCAGTATTTCCTGGATAAAGTGTTTAACTGCTAACATCCGGCTGTTGAAATTAAGATAGGGTTCCGGTTTTTTTCCGGCTCTTCTTTCTTATACCTTTTTGTAACTTTTTATATAACGTTTATATAAGCTTTTTATGTTAATTTTTCAGGCACTCTTTAACTATTGCATACTTATGTTAAATTCTTCATACTTTTTATCTGATTTTTGTACTTTTTTCCTGTGCCTTCCAGCAAGCTTTCTTATAGGCGCAAAAAGCTGAGCAAAAAGCGTTTTTACTTTCTTTATTTTTGATACCTTGAAAACTATATACGGATTGCAGCCATATTAATAAAAACCGACTCAATAAGGGGTAATATAAATGGTAAAATTGACAGATGAGATGAAGGAAGATTTTGCAAAGATGAAAATTTTTCCGTTTGCAACTGCATCTAAAGGTGGAGAACCGAATGTAATACCAGTAGGGCTGTGCATTTTACAGGAAGATGGAGAAACAATCTGGATAGCAGACAACTATTTCCTTAAGACCCGTAAAAACCTTGATGAAAATCCCAGGGGCTCAATCTATTTTTGGGGACCCGAGATTAAAGCCTGCTATCAGATAAAAGGAGATATTGAGATAAAGACTGAAGGGGAAGATTACGAGAAAATGTATAAAATGGTTAAAGCTAAATCAGATAAGTTCCCTGCAAAAGCCCTTGTAGTTATGAAAATTACCGAAGTTTATGACTGCAAGCCCTTCACAGAACCCGGAAAGAGAATTCTCTAAAGAGCTTTCAAATCAACTTAAAAAATTTACTGTTTTATTCTGACGTATGGGATGAAATAATGTCCCCATTACCTTTCTTTTTTGAAAAAATTTTCAATTAAAGTCAGGAGATTGCAAATATGAGAAAATCTCTAATGAAAGAACGATTTTTATATTTTATTATGCCCCTTATCGTATGCACGTCATTAGGATACTTGTCTAATGATTTAATGAATGGAATACGCACTGGGATATTCATTGGAATCGGGGTGGGTATAGGGACAGAGCTAGGAAAAAGAAGAGAGAAAAGGAAACCAGAGAAATAGAAAAAAATACTAGAACCAATAACAGATGAAATAAATAAAAACAAAATCAAACTACATAAAACTAAAAAAGATCAAAAACAAAATCAAAAAGTGTTTTAAAGCCCGCCCGTGGGCGGAACTTGAAAAATCACTCTGCTGGAGCCTCTGCTGGAGCTTCTGCTGCGGGTTCGAGACCGAGAAGGGCTCTTATGGATTTGCTTCCGTACTCTACGACTTTTGCATTGATCTGGACGATGTCAGGAGCAATTTCCTTGCCGCGCATCATCTTTCTCCTGCGCTGTCCCGGAAGTTTGGGGGTGTAGCCCACGCCTACTGCCAGCAGAATTCTCTGCCTTCTGGGGCCAGGAAGGTCGGGTTTCATAACAAAACCGCTGCCGTCACAGCCGCCAGTGATCTTGACTTTGTATCCGGTCAGGCCGAAAACAGCACCGTCAACAACGTCGCCTATTGATTTCCCGATTAATGCGTTTGTGTCAGGGTCTTTTACATCGACCTGGTAAGCACGCGCTTCCTTCGGGTCAGAAATTACAACTTTGAAACTAGCCATGTGAAATCCTCCAATATCAGATTTATTTTTAATAATTCCTTTGCCTTGCCTTTCTATCCGAAGTTTACCCCTATTCGAAGTTCACCCGGAATTTCCTGAATTCTTACCTGAACCTTACGTGCATCCTGAATAATTATGCACTTATAAGCGTTATTTTGCCCAGAAAGGATTGTCTTTTCTTTTCAGGGAAAGGAAAATGTCAAGAGTCTCCTTTTCATCGGTTGAAAGGGAATCGTATATCTCGTGCTCAAGAACTTTGGCGTGCCTCTCAGGCACATTAATATAGAGCACATCGTCTTCTTTGATCTGTCGGCCTACGGTTGCGCCGTCAATTGCCATTGCAACCTCTTTGCCTACCCCTGCCGATGGAATATTATCTCCTTCGGACTGCAGGCCCTTGATCTTGCCTACAACGTTTCCGTTTTCAAGCATGACATCTGCGTTCGTCCGCACGACTCCGCCAAGCACTCTTACGCCGACAACTGCAGGCTTGCTCTGGCGGAATACGCAGCCCGGAAGGATTTTGAATTTTCCGGGACGGATTATCGTTTCGAAAATCTTCTTTTCAGCCTTTTCCTGCTGCTCTTTTACATACTTCTGATAATCTTCAATCAGGCGGTAGATCACATCACTTGTGAATACCTTCACATTGCTTTCCTGCAGGAAATCTCTGGCGTCAGGATGAATTTTCACACTGAAACCTATAATCACGGAATAGAGCGGGTCTTCAACCGTCGAAGCCTCAATGGCATCACGGTGTGAGATATCTCCCACTTCGGCTTTCCTGATAGGTACCTCATCTTTTTTGAACTCATGGACAAGGGCTTCAAGGGAACCGAGGGTATCGGCTTTGATCATGATTCCTACCGAACCCGTATCAATCCGGACTTCATCAATCTCGGATTTTACCTGGGTTACAATCTCGTCAAGGGTTTCTTCGGTAGCAACCCTTATGGGAGAGCCTGCAAGGGCACCTTCGAGACCGGGAGCCGAAATCTTTACACCGACCGCAGCAGTAACCTTATTCACCTGCTTGAACTTGCTCTCGTAACGAATTTCGGAAAGTTCCCTCGGTTTTAAAAGGGCCCGTACCTTTGTCTGGATCGGTTCTCCCAGGCTTCCGATAACAACGGTATCGCCCTTTTTCAGAGTGCCGTCGTAGAGAATAACATCAAGGGTCGCACCCAGGCCTTTTTCTTCCTTGACCTCAAGCACAGTGCCGACTCCAGGGCCTGTAGCGCTATACTGCAGGTTTGCTTCAAGGAATTTCTGGGCAAGGCCGAGAAGTACCATCAGGACATCAGGAATTCCTTCGCCCGTAACAGCACTTACAGGCACTACACCCAGGGTTTTCTGGAAGTTTGTAACCCTGTCGTACCTTTCTGCTGCAAAACCCTGGTTATATAGCTCGCCTATTACCTCGTAGAGCTTTGTCTCAAGCCGGGCCTGAACGTCCTCGGACTGTTTTTTGAAAGTGGCTGCAAAAGGCAGGTCTTTTTGTGAGACCCAGCCGCCAATCCTGTCGATTTTATTAGCAACAACAACAAAAGGAGTTTTGAACCGCTTTAAGATCTGCAGACTTTCGTAGGTCTGGGGCTTGAAACCTTCGTTTATGTCCACCACAACAATTGCAAGATCGGCAAGGGCACCTCCCCTGCTTCTTAAAGTTGTAAAGGCATGGTGTCCAGGCGTATCAATAAAGAGCAGTCCTGGCACTATGAACCTTTCTCGAAGCCTCGGGTCTCCGAGCTTTTTGATAATCACATCTATTGGGACTTCAGTTGCCCCGATATGCTGGGTGATGGCGCCGGCTTCTCCGCTGACAATTGCAGTACCCCTGATCTTGTCCAGCAGAGTCGTTTTCCCGTGGTCGACGTGCCCCATCACGCAGACTATAGGAGTCCTTAAATTTTTCTTGTCGGCCATATGCAAAACCTCTCTCATTCCCGCGTCTTATTCGCTGCAGGTCCAGAAGGGTCCGGGTTTCCCCTAAGGACCCATATTGCAGGTACCGGATAAACAAAAGCCTGAATCGTGCCCTGAAGTTCGAGGGCATGAAAAGGCTTTGATGTACCTGCTTTATTCGTACAGACAGACCTCATCGATTCTGGAATACTTCCCGATTTCGGAGTCCTTAAAGTGAATTGCAATTTCCCTTGCTGCAGCGTCCGGGGAGTCGGATGCGTGAACTACGTTTCTGCCCACATCCAGAGCGAAATCCCCACGGATTGTTCCGGGAGCCGCATCCACAGGGTTTGTAGCCCCGTTTATGGCCCTCATGACACGAACTGCATCTTTTCCGGCTACTACCATTGAGACTGAAGGGCCGGAGGTGATGAATTCGATAAGGGAGGGGAAGAAAGGCCTGGCTGCATGTTCACCGTAGTGTTCTTTTGCAGTGGCTTCACTGATAACGTTCATCCTGAGAGCGACGATTTTTAGACCCCGCTTCTCAATTCTGGAAATTATCTCTCCGACCAGCCCGCGCTGGACTCCGTCAGGTTTTACCATAACGTATGTCTGTTCCATGTACACACCTTAATAATCCGAACAAATAACTGACAATTCTATTCTTATGCTTTCTTCAACTGGATTCTGCCTTTCTCGGTCCACTCAGTACGCCTTGGAAGCCTACCCAGGTTGAAGTTGTTCATGCACTTGGAAGAGTGCATATAGTAGGTAGAACCGTCTTTCTTGACGTAGAGCTTACCGGTTCCGGGCTCCAGCATCTTTCCGCAAAAATAGCATTTCCTCTGTTCCATCCATTTCACCGCTTTCTTATCTGGTGGTCAGTTTCTTCGCTTCTCTTGAGGTCTCAAGAAGCATCAGGATGTCGCCGATGCGGACAGGGCCTACACAGTTTCTTGTAATAACACGACCCTTATCCCTGCCTTCCAGAACCCTGCACTGGATCTGACTGGCTTCACCATGCATACCTGTATTCCCGATAACGTCAATAACCTCAGCAGCAAAGCCGCCGGTTGTGCTTTCGTCAGCCATAATCAGCACCTCATGTTATCAGGATTATTTAAGAGCTTCAAGCTTCTGGGCAATGTCCTGGACCATTTCAGCTGCTTTTCCTGAGTCTACGATTGCGACAGTTGCACAGGACACGCCAAGCCCACTGGCTGCACCGAGTTCCTTCTGGTTTTTGATGAAGATATAAGGTGCTTTCTTTTCCTCGGAAAGGGGAGCGATGTGAGCAACGATCTCGGCAGGCTCGATGTCTTCCGCGATGAGGACGAGCTTTGCGTTGCCTCTCTCGATTGCTTTTGTGGCTTCATTGGTGCCTTTTTTGATCTTTCCAGTGTCTCTGGCAAGCTCCAGAGCTTCAAGTGCTTTGTTTGTAAGTTCCTCTGGAACGTCGAATTTAGCTAATTGTGCCATTTAAGATTCTCCTTCGAAATTGCGAGTACCGCAATTTTTCATCAATCATAGGTTTTTTAACACACATCTGTCAACATTGAGATTCAGATTCTTAAATTAAAGCCTGAGATACTTCAATGTGGAGAGTAAATGAGTTGAAACATAGATACTGCTAGCTAAATGCCGCAGATCGAACCTTAGAAGTACATGATCACCTATAAACTTTCTGCTTGAAAACGCGAGTCATAAACGAAAAGCAGAAGTAAAGTAATAAGAAATTCGTATATATAAGGCTATTTTCAGTTCCCGGATAAAAAGCGAATTAATACGTTATGGTTATAAGGAATGTAAGAAATTTTGATCGCATGGACACAATTTACTACGAAGCTCATAAAAATCTCTATCTTAACCTTACCAACCGCTGCAGTGCAGATTGTATTTTTTGCATCCGCAATTTTGCAGACGGAGTTTACGGATATAACCTGAGGCTTTCGAAAGAACCTACAACTGAGGAAGTTATCGGAGCCCTGGAAGAACTGAACCTTTCAAAATACAGAGAAATTGTATTCACAGGTCTTGGAGAGCCCACCCTGAGGCTCGACGTGGTGCTTGCAGTAACCCGCTGGCTAAAAAGCCGGAATATTCGAGTCAGGCTTGATACCAACGGACAGGCAGCCCTGATAAATCCGGGAAGAGATGTGATCTCGGAACTGAAAACCGCAGGAATAGACTCCGTATCCGTAAGCCTCAATGCCGAATCCGAGGAAAAATATAACAAGCTTTGCAGGCCGATTCACAAAAACGCTTACGGTGCAGTACTTGATTTTATAAGGGGAGCAAAAAGGGCAGGAATCAGTACTAGAGTTACGGTAGTTAACGTGTCCGAAATAGACCTGGAAAAATGTAAAAAGCTTGCAGATGAGCTTGATTCGGACTTCCACATAAGAGCATTATCCGAAGCTGCAAGCAAAGAAATTTGAAACTGTTAAAGGTTTACATGTTTAATAAATTAAGCTATTTAAGACCCTGGAGAGATTAATCAGCTTTGAGAAATTAACCAGCTTTATAATTGAAAGTTAGAAGCTGAAAAATTACACAATTGAAACACATAAAATTAAAATTTGCAGAAATCAGATTTACAAATTCAGATTTAAAGAATTAAGATTTATAGAACTGAAATTTACAGAACTAAAATTTGCAAAATTGAAATTTACAGAACTGGAAGTTTACACCTCCAGGGCTGAAATTTCAGTTTCGGATTTTTTATTGATTTTCAGGTCTGTGTATATCATCGTCAAGGTTTTCGAAATATTCAGAATTCACCTTTCGGGTCCGTGTCTTAAAGGTTTTGTTTTTCAGGTAGAGCGCTACTATTAAGACTGCCAGTAAAAGGACCATAGGAAACTTAAAGAAATTAAGTAGTCCCGGAAGCTTTGAAGAACTTTCTGCAGAGCCCGAGCTTTCTGCAGCCGGATCTTCTTCGTTATTTGTATCACCTGACACTTTACCTGAGGAGGCCGAAGCAATTTCAACTACGTTTTCAATGCCCCCAGTCGTTGCCGTACCTTCATTTAGCGGCAGTCCGGTTTCTAATTCCGTATCGAGGTCTGACTCCCTGAGTCCGTTTCCGGAAAGGAAACGTTCATCTTCAAAGAACTGTGCAAAAAACGTGGAATTCCGTTCAAAGAGATATGCCGCTCCGGCATCGCTCCCTGCAGCAAGGACCGAACTGTCGAGAGAAACGGACACGCAGTTAATATTTCCTTCGCAACTGCAGTTCCAGAATTCGTTCCCTTCCATGTCGAGGACGTAAAGCATATCATCCCAGCTTCCGGCTGCAATAAATGACGCATCCGGAGAAATTACAACACTGTAGATATCGTCTTTTACCCGGTAGTCCCAGAGTTTCGTGCCTGTGCTGTTAAACAGGTAGATCTTATCGTCAAAACTGCCTGCTGCCAAATGTGAGCCGTTGCTTGATAGCGAAACGCTGCTTATCCAGAAAGCAGGATTGTGCATCCAGGAAAATTCCCCTTTCTGGTTAAGGAGATAGACATTATAATTGGACCCGCCGGCAGCCACATAATAGGCGTGCGGAGTCATGCACACGCTATTGATTACACTGCCTGTCTTTCTTTCCCAGATTTTATTTCCTTTACTGTCAAAGAGGTAAATACACTGATTGGAACCCCCGGCTGCAACATAAGATCCGTCCCTGGAGATGGCTATACTTCGGACGGAATCCCCGGAATCGAAACTCCATAAAAGCTTGCCTTCCCTATTAAAGAAGTAAAGCTTGCCGTCCTCACTGCCGGCTGCCACATACGAACCATCGGAAGAGACCATCACACTATTCAGGCTGCCCCCGGTTTCATAATTCCAGAGCAGGTTACCCTGCCGGTTAAAAAAGTATACCTTTTTATCATTGCTTCCTGCAGCTACACGAGTCCCATCGGAAGAAATCGATACGGTATAGACAACGTCTCCGGTAGTATAATTCCAGAGTTTTTTCCCATCTGGATTAAAAAGAGAAACACTATGATCAAAATCCCCTACTGCAAGATAATTCCCACCGGAAGAGAGAGAAACTGTATTGATTATGCATCCGGTCTCACATTTGCAAAGCAGGTCAAAAGCCCTGAGTTCCGAAAGGTTTACTTCCCCACTATCCGTAACAGGATCTGCAGCTCCTGGATCTGCAATCAGGCCGAAAAGCAGACCAAGTGCCATAAGTAACCATATTCCTGCTGACTGTCTCATAGTAATTATAATGTAGGAGTTTATTCCAAATGAATTTTTTGTTAGAGTTTGCAGCAGAAAAATAAGGGCGTTATATAACCAGTAAGGTTTTACGGAGTAGAATTGAGGATCAGGAAATTAGAGTCAGCCAAGGTACTGGTTTCGTTTCACTGAACCATTAGCCGCGGTGGATACCCGGAAGATAAAAAGTAAGTTAAAATGGCGAATAAAATCAATAAGAGCCATAGATTAGCTATCTACAGCCCTAAACTTTAAGGTAAGTCGCGGCTTGAATAATTGGGTTTAATTCTGGCTAACCGACCCTTTTCATGCTTTTCAGAAGGTATTACCTGCTTTCCACCTTAATATAGCCGGTTTTTCTAGCTATATTGCTACCGGCAGCATTTTTCACAGTTAATGTAACATCATAATTTCCTGCCCCAGTATATGTATGAGTTGCATTCATAGCATGTTTTGAATAGATCCCATCACCGAAATCCCAGTACCAGGAAGCTGGTGACCCGGTGCTCGTATCAGTGAATTTAACTATGAGTGGCGCTTTTCCGGACGTTACATTCGCAGAAAAATCTGCAACCGGCATGTCAGGAATCGTATCAGGAGTTGTCACTGTTATGTAGTGATATTTTGTAATGATAGACTTACCGCCACGGTTATCCAGGTATAATGTTACGGTGTATTTACCAGGCTTTTCGTAAACGTGCATTGCATACGGGGTTGCTGATTCGTTACTATCCACCATATAAGACTGAATTACGCCATCGCCAAAATCCCACTGGCGCCAGATTGGATAATTTGGAAACTCGGCGTCCTTATCATCGAGGAAAATTACCGTGAGCGGAGCGCTTCCGGACGTTACATCGGAAGAGAAGTATGCCGGAGATGCAGGTTCGTCCCCGATTCCAACGAGTACGTAACCGTACTTACTTATTGTGCCACTGCCTGCGGCATTTTTCACTGTCAGGTTAACAGTATACCCGCCCATTTTCCCGTAAACGTGAGCAGGATTCTTTAGGGTTGACGTGTTTCCGTCTCCAAAGTCCCATTCCCAGGAAGCTGGTGAGCCTGTACTGTTGTCAAAGAACGATACAACCTCATTCTCGTAAATCCCATGATCACTGGGTTGATTTAATACCTCCTCGGCTTCCGGAGAATAGAAATCCGCAACAGGCTTTACCGTCGGCGTGGTTGCCATGACTGTGATATAGCCATGCCTGGTTATCGAATTGCTGCCTGCGGCATTAGTTACCTTTAGAGTAACATTATAAATTCCAGGTTTTTTGAAGGTATGCGTCGCATTCATGGCATGTTTCGAGTAAATCCCGTCCCCGAAATCCCAGAACCACGACTCTGGTGCGCCTGTACTGTTATCTGTGAACAATACCTTTAAAGGCGCATCTCCTGATGTTACA
The DNA here is from genome assembly GCF_049706645.1 of Methanosarcina sp. GTDB lineage: Archaea > Halobacteriota > Methanosarcinia > Methanosarcinales > Methanosarcinaceae > Methanosarcina. Next base: position 24,204 of record NZ_JBNAKP010000024.1, read on the forward strand.
TTTGCGGAAAAGTCGGCAACAGGAGCTTTCAAAGCTTTAACGGTGATAAAAACGGGTTTCGTAACTGTATTATTGCCGTGCTCATTCGCAACTGTGAGGCTTATATTATATTTTCCTGGCTTTGTAAACGTGTGAGTCGCATTCATGGCATGTTTTGAATAAATTCCGTCCCCGAAATCCCAGAGCCAGGAGGTAGGCGAGCCTGTGCTGTTATCGGTAAATAGTACCTTTAAAGGTGCGTATCCTGATGTGGTATTTACGAAAAAGTCTGCAACAGGGACTTTCTGCTCCTGCTCTCTTCCGAAAACAGTGCACGTGTAAATGTCTGCATTTCTGTCGGGATCAATATACCAGTTATTTCCATTGCGATAGTCTTCCCATACTATCCTGTTCCCATTGATAGCCGGGTACGTTTGGTCGGATTTATTGGTAGTAATCGGAATTTCTTCCTGAGTAGAGAAATTATACATGTAGATATCATAGTTTCCATTCCGGAGATCATGCCATACTATTCTGTTACCAAAGATCGCAGGAAACTCCTGTGCCGAGTCATCGATGGTGATCCGGGTTTCAGTTGAAGTGGAGAGATTGTACATATAGATATCCCAGTTTCTATTGCGCCAATCTGCCCACACTATTTTGTCCCCGTAGATAGCAGGAGAATATTGATCCGAATCGTCAGCAGTAACCTGCGTTTCCTCGGATGTGGAAATATTGTACATATAGATATCTGTGGGATTATAGCCTTCTCCGTTGCGAGAATCTTCCCAAATTATTATGTCCCCGTAGATCGCAGGGTCATCCTGATGTGCCTCATCAGTGGTAATCCGGGTTTCCCGGGATGTGGAAAGATCATACATATATATATCTCCATTTCCATTTCGGATGTCTGTCCACACAATCCTGTTCCCGTGAATATCAGGATAGAATGCTTTTCCGCTGGTTGTAATACGAGTTTCTTCGGAAGTAGAGAGATTATACATATAAATATCAGATTTATCCCAGACATTCGTATTATTATTTCTGCGATACTCCTGCCAAACTATCCTGTCTTCGTAGATTGACGGCTTCCAGGGCCACAGTCCACTGGAATTAATGCGGGCTTCCTTAGAAGTAGAAACATCATACACATATAGATCGTATACATTTGCGTAATCTCTTCGATTACGGTCGTCATTCCATACTATCCTGTTTCCGTAAATAGCGGGTTGAGATTGATTTGATTTGTTAACAGTTATTTGAGTCTCCTTGAGAATAAATCCATCTATAGGCGGAGCAGGAAGTGCAGTTATCATGGATAGTCTTGAGACAGTTCCGTTTGCATTGTTAACTGTCAGGTTGACAGTATATATCCCTGGAGTTGTGTACACATAAAGCGGATTTGCATCGGTGGAATCAGTTATTCCGTCATTATTAAAATCCCAGCTTCTAGACGTTGCATTCCGCGAAAGATCCGTAAACAGGACAGTCAGAGGAATATTCCCGGCGGTCACATTGGCACTGAAATTTGCAACCGGAAATACTAACTGCTGGTCCGACAAAGCGGTGAGAGGAAGATAATCAATATCATTTGCACTGATCGTATAGATAGAGTCGCAAATTCCATCGCTATCCCAGTCATTGCAGTTCTGTGAAAGACCGGATCCATCTGGCTCTGCCCAGTAATTACCGCCCAGGTAGGGCCCGCCTGCAATGCTGGTTCCAGATATTTTTGTGGTATTCCAGATAGTGTTTATCGGTTCTCCGTATTGCAATTCTACGGTATTATTGAAGAGGTTTACCGTGTTATTGAAGAGATTGTTGTAAATCAGGCTGCTTTCCTCAAAAGAAGGATCTGTGGAAGTTTGCTCTATATAGATTCCATAATCCCTGTTTAACTGTATCCTGTTGCCAGTGATCAGGGTATTAGGACAGGAACTTCCTATTGATATGCCAATATCGTTGTTTGAAATCATATTATTTTTAACTTCGTTTCCAGGGGAGAGATGATCAATTACGATCCCCTTGCTGTTTGAGGTTAACGTATTATTGGAAACGTTATTGCCTCCGGTGAGGAAACACATTAAAATAGCGTAATTGCATCCTGAGATCGAATTATTAGTGATAATATTGTCGTGAGACTCAGGGAGATTGAGTCCATAACTCTCTCCATTGTCAGATATAGTATTTGATACTGAATTGTTGAGAATTCTGTTCTCACTGGAACCCCCCAATGTTATAGAACCGCCCTTTATAGTGTTATTTGCTATTGTAACATTGGTTATATCTCCCCCTGCATTCAATCCGATACCTGAATTAGAAAATATGTTATCCGAGAATATACAGTTGAAACAGTTAACCGCATCAATACCTATCGGGCCGACATCCGAATTGATTCCTGGGAATTTGTTATGCTTGAAAGTGCAGTACTGCACACCTTGATTTATATCAGTAGTTATGTACTCCTGGATGCCGAACCCCGAAATAACAACATTATTGGCACTCACGGTAAAAGCCGTAACAACGGTATTTTCCGGATTTCCGGACCTGGATAGAATACTCAGGCCTTCGACATTAACGTTCACTCTTTCGTTATAGATACCCGGTAAAACGAGAATTACATCCCCTGAAGACGAATTATCTACTGCTTCCTGAATAGAACTGAACTTCGCCTGAGGGTCGTTACCTGCGATAATTTGCTTTGCTGACGCAGGACTGCAAATCACACCTGCTATAAGCACAATAGCCACTAAAAGAACTATTCTGTTTGCTCCCATTAACTCCCCACTCCTGCTGAACCTGTTAGAAAATCCATTTAATTCTGTTTTGAGAGCAGCCAGACTTTGCCTGTTTTAATAGTATATTTCCAGTAAGAACTGACCAGAAACAAAATGCGGGATTTAAACAGGTCCAGTGAATATTCCAGATGGGAACTGCGAAAACCCTTCCCTGAACCTGTGCACTTTATATTAATATTTTAAATAATATAATAAAAATAAATAGAAGTACACCTCGAAATGTCAAGCTTTACTATTAACTATAACCGGACATGGGGATTTTTACAGTACCCTACAAAGAACCTGAACACACAGACAAATATAATTGTCGGATAGCTGCCGAAAAAATAAGAGAGATCGGAAGTTAAAGAAATAGCTTTAAAACTGGAAGGCTGGAAGGTAATTTAGAACTGGAAGGCTGGAAGGTAAATGAGACGATAATGAGTTAGATAAAACATTGAAAACGAAATAAACGCCAGAAAGAAAAAAGAAACAAAAAAGATAAAAACTCGATCTCTCAAACCCGTTTAGCCAGGAAAATAAGAGACCCTTTTTCAGTGCCATTTCCAGAGTAGTTCGCCGGGACTTTGAGTACAACCTCCAGGTCTTTACTTGTATTGTTTGGAATTACTTCGGAGAAATCCGACCAGAAAAGGGAAGAAATATAAATTCCTTCTGAGAAAACCGGATCTGAAGAACCTGTAACTTCAGCGGAAAGGCTAACATTACTTTTTCCTGTGTTCCTTACCTTCAAAACCTGAGGTTTGCTTGACTGTCCTGTTGACTGCCCGGAGAGCAGGGTTCCGAAGTCAAGGGTATTTCGGTCAATTTCAATGGAAACGTCAGAAGTATTATTTGTTTCAGACATTCCGATTGTGACCGTAAGATCCACTCCGGTTGCGAAAGGAGGCCTGGCGAGCGGAAGATAGTCAAAGTCACTTCCGTTAATATTGTATGGCAAGTCACAGATCCCATCGGAATCCGAATCATTTGATACCTGGGAAAAACCGGTTCCTTCCAGGTTTGCCCAGAAATTCCCGCCCAGGTTTGAGCCCCCTACAATGTTTGTCCCTGGCGACTGTGTAGTGTTCCAGATATTTCCCCTGGCGTTCTCGGTTTTCACATTTATGCTATTATTGAAGTAATTATTATAAATACGGTTATCCGCACTGTAGTCCAGCAGGTAAATACCGGATTCGTTACTTGCTTTTATTGTATTGTTAGACAGCTCGTTGTCGTGGCAGTCTTCTCTCAGAAAAATGCCTGTGCTGCCATTTGAAATCGTGTTATTGTAAACTCTGGAGTCGAAGACAAAAGATAGATAAATCCCGTTCCCGCAGCCTATAATCAGGTTATCACGCAGGACAGTCCTTGCCTGAACATCATAAATGTCAATGCCTGTACTGCAGTTTATGATTTCATTCCTTGAGACGAGATTGTTTCCACCGCAGCAGGCGATACTTATCCCGTCGCCGTTCGAGAGCCGGTTCTGGAACATTATATTATCCCAGCAGTGGGCGCCAATCACCAGGTTACTTTCTTCAATGATATTATTTATCAGCAGGTTTTTGCCGCACCCTTCATCAAGCCAGATGCCGTTGCGGAAAAAAGTATTCTTCAGGAGTGTACTGTTCCTGGAGTTTTGCAGGTAAACCCCGTACCGGTTTTCGAAAAACGTGTTATTCTCGATTGTGCAGTTGTTAACCTGCTCAAGACAGATACCTGCTGAAGGACAGCCAATCTCATCCCATTGGTAAAGCGTATCGAACCCGGAGCCTGAAACCTGACCCGAAATTTGCCCTTCTTCTGCATCCCCGGGACCACTGGAATTATTGCCCTGGCCAGAAGAGTTTGCAGAGCCTGAAGCTTCAGGGACTCTGGAAGTGTCCCACAACCCCGAGATATTAAAGCCGCTGATAGTTACATTATCGGCTTTAACCTGGAATACGCTGGAATTTTTATCACTTGCCCTTACAAGCACACTTTCAGGGTTCTCAAATTCCGAACTGACCTTCACACCTGACACATTGACAACAATATTCTCCTGATATTCGCCTGCTTTCACAATAACGATATCCTCTGACGTAGAATTATTTACTGCAGCCTGGATTGAATTCCCAGGATCTACATAAATAATCTCTGCACTTCCGACGCCTGCCGAAAGCAAAAATAAAATAACAATTAGTGCGGTACTGAACCTCCGCCTGTTACTGCGGTCTCCCATAAACACGATTCTCAGAATTGACCCCCCAGAAACTTTATATTAGCCCCTCCAGCTCAAAACAAGATAAATTTTGAACCGACAGTTATCGTTTATAGTGAAGATAATTGTTAATATACAGATTAAATCAATAATTTATATATTAACTGTTCCTTTGTTTTTACATGAAAAATGTTTACCACTAGTAGGATTTCCCTAAGGAGAAGAAAGCGGATTTTTCAGGTATCCAGCCTGGCTAAACAAGTTTCCAGATTCTCCTGAAAAAATTTGAAATAGATCGAGAGAATCTATTTGAAAGAATAAGACATAGGAAACATTGTAATGATCTCCGAGACCGATAAACTGGATAAAGAGATTCTAATTTCCAAACTTGCAGAATTTTTCGAATCGCAAGAAGATGTTGAGCTTGCTTACCTTTTCGGTTCAACGGCAGAGGATAATAGAGGGCCTTTAAGTGACATCGATGTGGGTGTTTACCTTTCAGTCAGGCTTACAAAAATGGAAAGAATAGACAAGCGCCTGGAATTAGCAGTTAAGCTTGCAGGTTTCCTTAAATCCGACAGTATTGACCTTATAATCATGAACGATGCACCGCCTGTTATTAACTTTGAAATAATAAAACCCAATGTTCCTTTATTTGTGAGAGATGATGATATCAAGCTTGACGTTGAACAGAAGATAATGTCTCGCTACCTGGATAGAAAACACCATGAAGACTTCCTGAACAGGGCTTTTTTAAAAAGAATTAAAGAGAAGGGGGGATTCTAAGTTACAGCTGTTGACAAGATAATTCGGAAGTTGAACTTCATTCAGCGCCCTGTAAGTTATCTTAAATCAATTGATACCGAGAACGCCAACAAAATAGTGCAAAGGCTTTATCAGAATCGCAACCGGACCTTCTATCTCTCTGCGAAACTAGTTTTTCAATAAATTATAACTTCAAGTTCTGGCACTTCTTTGAAATGGTTATCTCTGGTAATTATTTTCTCATCATAACAAAGTACTATTGAAGCTATCAGTTCATCGAATGCTCCAATGGCCTTTCCCCTGGAGAGTAAACTTGCAGAAAGCGAAGCAAAAACTTCATAGACTGATTCTTCAAGCTTCAGAACCTGAAAACATTCCAGAAGTTTCTTAATTTCTTCCAGGTTTTCATGCGTTTCGGGATAAATATGCTCCCCGGTACAGTTCAAGGACATTAATCTCGGTCGTGCTTAAGGGAATTTCCTGAGCTTCCATTTCATCCAGCTTCTGGAGAGCTTCATTTTTTCCTCTAAGTAGGTCTACAATAAAAGAAGTATCAAGTACCGGCATCGAGATCAACCTTCCTCAAGGTTAATTTCCCTTATCTTAGCTTTTCTCATATCTCTGGAAGCTCTTTCAATTGCATCGGCAAGTTCGGGATTGGAACCTATATCTGCGAGCACGTCAGATAGTTTTCTTTTTTTGGGGTAATATTTGAGGATTACATCTGAGAAGCTATCTTTTTCTGAGGTTTTGAGGCTTTTGAGTTTTTCGTAGGCTTCTTCACTTATGCTGATTGTTCTGGTTGGCACGATAGTAACTGTGTATGTATGTGTATTTAAGTTTTTCAGTGAGGGACAAATGCGATTGAAAGAAATTTCCAGCTGGAAGTCTAAAGTATTACTAATATCGGATAAGTAATAATTTCAGAGGAAAAATGGATTTTAATCAATTTGTTTTCAACTCAATAAGTAAACCCGAATATTGGCAAAAGCTATTAAGTAACCTGTTTCTCCAGAAATGGAAAAAAGATTAAAGATCAAGAAATTCGGGGAATCAGTCCCCTGAATTTCAAAATCTCAGTTAAAAGATTGAAAAACATTATTTCTCCTTGTGGATTGTTATTGATCCTCCCTGGAGTTCTGTTGTCGGATCGGCATTGTCATCAGCTTGCAGCATGTTGTCATACACGACTGCACCGGAAGCTTTATCCCAGATTTTGATTCTGAACTTATCGGAACTGCCACCGCCGTTAAGTTCGCTGTCAATAGCAGTTAACATGAAACTGTATTCGCCTGCTCCGTTGATAGTACCTGTACCCTTATATTGTGCGCGTGCTCCGGCAACTACCAGCCAGTCATAGTTGTTTGAATGGAAATTCAGGTCTGCTACCTGGAACTGGAATTGAGTAACACCGGTTGGGACAGTGGCTCCGTTCTTGTACTTTGAAACAAAACCGAAATTGGCAGTGCCTTCCAGACTCGGATCAGGTACATAGGCTCCTGCCGGAGAGTTGATCCAGCCTCCGCCCGTAACAAAGCCGCCTTCAGGATCAAAAATAACAACATATTTGGAAACCGAGTAGTCAGTTCCCGAATCATCGTCCGTAACTGTCAGGGTAACTTCATAGATCCCGACAGAGGAATATGTATGTTCCCCGCTAACTGTTCCCGACCCTCCGTTTTCAGTGACAGATCCGTCCGAGGAAAGATCATCACCCCAATCCCAGACTGCTGTGTGAGTATCAAGTATTCCGGGATCGGTAAAGGTAGAACCAACCTTTATCTGCGTTCCGAGCTGTACAGGATCAAACGGAGAGTTGATTTCACCGGCATCAGGAGCAACATTACTGACCGAGACTGTTAATGTATCACTGGCGGAATTGCCTTGTTCATCAGTTACAGTCAAAATAACTGTATAAACTCCGTTATCGGCGTAGGTATGGGAACTTCTAAGGGAATTGTCTCCCTCCGAGCCGTCGCCAAAGTCCCAGTGGGAAGTATAGGTGTGTGGCCCTGAAGCCGTAATGGTTCCTTCAAAGTCCACACCTGTTCCTTCATCTGCAGTCTTATCCTCACCTGCTTCAACTGTTACAGGTGCAGGATATTTAAACAAAATTGCCAGACCCGGGCTAATTACAGGTTCGTTATACGAATATTGTAAGCCTCTGCCATCATCACTCTCAATACCGACAGTGGCTGATACTCCATTATTATAAGAATCGGATCCGAAATCAACATCTTTATACTGGAATTTAATGTCATTCGTACCTTCATAAATTATAGCTTCGAAGGTACCGCCAGAAGGTGAGGCTCCGGAAGGTGTACGGTGCTGGTTCTCAAACCATTCAACAACGAGTTTTCTATTCGGAGCTTCTCCAATTACCTGATAATAGACCGCGCCATCCGAGCTCCATGTAACAAGATCATCCCAAAAAGGTGAGATGAAATTATGGAGGGTGCTGCTTCCTATAGGTTGATTTTCCCACTGGTTTGTTCCGTCGCCGGGAAGAGTAATCCCGTTATTAGTTACGCTTACCTGGCTATAATCAGTGCCATAGTAGTTGAATAAGAAACCAACAGGAATGCCGTTCACATATTTATCGTCACTACAGGGTAGTATCCTTGTTCCCGTCCATGCAATCTCTATCCAGTCGTAAACCGGACCACCTGCAACGTTACTATCTTCAAACGTATAGCCAAAATAATCAGGACCTCCAGAACGACCTTCCTCCACGGCAGAAGCCGCTCCCCCGGTTATGGCAGTGAATGCCAGCAGTAAAACCAGAAATGTTAATAATTTTGGATTTAAATTGAGATTCATCATACATCACCAGAATTATTTAGTACCCCATATAGCAGAATGTTAAAAAATTCACAAGTTTTGCTTTTACACACTCTTATACCCGCACCAGGCAGGCATTTTTGTCGATACATTCCTGGATCAGAAAGAAGCCAATTTTTCTGATATCAGGCTTTCAAGTTTTCTTCTTACTTTCCAAGCTGTTATTATTTCATATCAAACAGGATTAACTAAATTCGTAGTTTAGAGATTTTTCCACAAATCTATACTAATTTTCGAGCTTAACCAGTCTTGTCAATGTAATCGAACTCCCTTTCTGACCTCACCTCTATACCCCAACAATTTTATAAATCTCTTCAACAGTATACATATAAAAAATATGTATATAATTGATAAAATAGTTTTCATAGTTAGAAAGTATAACTAATAAATATACTTTTCTTTTTTACGAAAGTATGATAAAATATGACATAAAGATAATAATTATATATAAACTAAATCAGGAAAGAACCATTGTTTCATTATATAAACGCATATAAGTCTGAAAGAATCAATGATGAATAAATTTAATTTATAAAGAGATATCAGGATCGAATATAAAAAGCCGTTGAGAAACAGAAACAAGAACCAATTAGCAGGCACTTCATACAGGGAATACTACAAAATTAACAAAAAGACAGGAATTACACTAAAATTAATAAAAAAGCCACAAAACGCAACTTTAGATAATGTTTAATATTTCTGTGCCCCTGCCTGCAATTGAGTTGGCACTCTATTTCTTTTCCCTTAATGACAGTCAAGACAAAAATTGGGTCATCTACCTGAGTTATTGAACCGGAACTCGAAAGTTAATAATTCCTTTAAACTACATGTATGATCTGTTATTTTTTCCACCGTCAATAGAGTTATTTGGAACCATTTTCTGTTTCCAGAGTCAATAATTCAAGGACACGAGCAAAAATAGATAGCCACCAGTTCAAGATAAAGTGAATTCATAAAATCCAGATATTAATCTTGAAAGATGTCTATAGATACTATTTCTTTTCAGGCTGTTTCGAAAAGATCATTTGAAATTGCTTTGAATTCTGCCAGAGATACATAATACACTATACTGAGTTTTCCGGCTCTAAGTTTATTTTAATCTTTTTTGAATATTCTTTGTACAGCCACCCGTTCAAAATATAATGGACCTACCGAAATTTCCCATTAATTTTAAAAAGGTAACTATTATGGTTATTTATCCATTACATACTACCAGGCCATTTACAATTACTTTGAACTTCCTGCTGAAGAGAATGTCAAAGTTTTCAATGTACACTTTATTTTCCTCCACTCGTTTGGTGTATTTCACGCTTTTTTTGCATATTCTTACGTAGTCACCGGTTCAAGAAAAAATGAATTCAGGCAATTTGTCCATAACATCTTAAAAGGTGGCTATGCCGGTGGTACAAATAAGCATAGAACTTTAAATTATATAATATTAATAGAATAAAATTTCCTAATTATTAATAGGCTCTGAAAATCTGGACAATAGTCAGCTAAAAAAGTAGATTATTTTTAAACTTGTTTTACAGTTTACAATTTTTTACTTTTTTATGAAATCAGGATTTTTTAGCTTGCAATTGACTATTTGGGCAAATTAGGACTATTCATGTTAAAGCAAATTTTACTTTAAGGCCAAATGCAATAAATGCTCCAAAAGCTTTGGATTTTATTGAAGATAATGAATTACTCTGTCAATTTATAAAGCACATAAATACTTTCATTTCTTTACTGACTTTCAGGTGTGTACCCTTTTACTTGTTTGCCAGGACGGCAGGGTCAATAATGATACATTCTCTCCAGGTCGTAATGATTCAACCTAATTCGAAATATGCGGAGTACGTGCTGGAGTGTATTGAAAGAAAGAGACTAAAGACTGAAAGTGAGTCATAATTCACTATAAGCAGAACGCCTATTTCTTACGTAAAAAATGGTTACATTCTTTGTTTTGTGCACTACTTCATATATTATCCTGTAATCTCCCACCCGAACACGATACCGATGTTCAGCGCCGGACAGTTCTTTGAATCGGACGGAAGAGGCACCTCTGCAAGCTCCTCAATCTTTTCGAGGATATCAGGAAGCCTGTCTTTTGGCACTTTCTTTAAATCTTTCTCTACACTGGCCTTGAAATCGATTGTATAAGCTGCCATTGCTCTGAATTTACAGTCTTCGTTTCATTTCTTCAAGACTAAGAGTCTTCTCGTTGCGTCTTTCTGCAACGATAGCCAGATCATGGAGATCCTCTTTCATTTTTTCATATTCCTCTATCGGAAGAATAATCGCCACTTTTTCCCCATTTTCATCAATCACGTATTGTTCATGCGCAACGGTCACATAATCACCTTTTTCAGGAAAAATCCCAAAATCTGTTTTATACGCATTTATCTTCTTTTCAGGTATAACCTTTTTTCGTCCGCTAACCTTAGCGAAAAAAAATCATTTTTCTAAATTCAGGTACTCCCTAACATCTCTATGGACCAGCATTGGAGGATTCCGCAGGTACATTCAGAAGAAACTCTGCTAAAAAATAAGAAAATTAATAAAGCCGCAAAATGCAGCTTTACTTAAATTCAGTGCTCGTGTACGTGTTCGTGCCCGTGTATACGGCCCTCTTCATGGGCTTCCTCAAGCTGCTCTCTTTTAAACCTGATATAGGTCTCATTGACGGATTCCAGGCAAATTGTGCAGACATTTACCTCTTTTTTTACGACCCCTTTTGAGAAACTGGGGACCTGAAGTTCCACAGGGTAGACCCTACCTTTTTTACCGCATAGAGAGCATTTGTTTCTTCTGCAGGAGAGTTCGTCTTTGTTAATGCTCAAATAGGTTTTCTGGGCGGAATCGAGGCAGGTCTCGCAAAGCCCTTTCCAGACACCCTCAGGATAGGCGAATTTGAGAAGGGGAGGGAAGGTCCGGACCGGATTAACGGTCGGGAGTGCACGTCCGCAAAGATCACAATCTGTCATTTCTCATACCTCCTTAGATTAATACCTGTGCTGCATCCATTGCCCACTGCAAGAAGGGTTCGGGCCAGATGCCCATTGACAGCACGCCGGCCACTGCAAGCAGGAGAGCTGCTGCATATGGGAAAGGCATGCCGATCTTTTTTCCTTCGGGGGGCAGGAAATACATGTATCTTACAAGCCGTGCATAATAAAACAGTGAAAGGGCACTGTTCAGGATTGCAATTACTGCAAGCCAGGCCATGCCTGCTTCAATGGTTGAAGAGAAGAGTACCAGCTTGGCCATGAAACCTGCAGTCGGGGGGATGCCAGCAAGGGCAAAGACGAAAACCGTCATTGAAAGGGCAGCCAGAGGCATTCTCTTTCCAAGGCCCCTGAAGCTGTCCAGATGGTCCGGGACATCAAGGTCTCCTGTCTTTTGCGTGGTAATCATCCAGACCACGGCTGCGGCTGCAATAAATGCTCCTCCTTTCATAAAGGCGTGGGCTAGGGTATAGAAGATTCCGCCTGTAAGGGCCATTGGGGTCATTACCACAAAAGCCATTGCAATATATCCTGCCTGGGCCAGGGAAGAGTAGGCGAGCATACGTTTTACGCTGGTCTGGGATACTGCAACCACGTTTCCGAAGGTCATGGTTACGACTGCCAGGAGCGTAAAGGCAAACTGCCAGTCAGTCTGAAGGGCGGGAAGGGCAAGGATGAAAACCCTGAAAGCTGCCACAAAGCCCATCTTTTTCGACCCGGCTGCAAGCAGGGATGAAACAACTGAAGGCGAGCCCTGGTAGGCATCCGGAGCCCACATGTGGAAGGGCACAAGCGCCATCTTGAAGCCAAAACCTGCAATAAGCAGCACTACTGCAACAAGCCCGATCGGGTTTTCTGCCAGAAGGGCGGCGTTTTCAGCAATCATGGGAATGCTGGTAGTGCCTGTTGCCCCGTAGACAAAAGAGATCCCAAAGAGCATAAGCGCTGAAGAAACCGCGCCTATTACAAAGTATTTCATGGCACCTTCGAGAGACTTTGCGTTCTGTTTTTCAAAGCCTGCAAGTGCAAAGGTGGCAAGACTTGCCAGCTCAAAAGCACAGAAGAGCAGGATCAGGTCGTTTGCGGATGCAACAACCATCATCCCGAAGGTTGCGAAAAGTACCAGGGTATAGAACTCTTCGGTATGGTCGCTGTTTTCATTATACTTGATTGAAGCAACCGAAACGATCAGCGCAACTGCCAGGAAGACCAGTTTGAAGAACTGGGAGAGGGCATCGATACTGACAGTATCGTAAAACATTGAAGCTTCGGTCCCGAAGCTCTGTACTGTCAGGACAAGAGCTGAAAGCACTCCCAGGGTTGCCAGGTAACCCAGCACATTCTTGGTCCGGGGGGACATAAAGACCCCGATAAGCAGTATAATCAGGCCGGTTGCAGCGACTGCGATTTCAGGTGCAAGGAACATTAAATTCTCCATATCTTACACTCCCAGGGCAGCCGCAAGGCTTACTATTGCTTCCGAATTCGTAATCATCATATTAAGCACCGGACTCGGGTTCCAGCCGAAATAAATCACAAGCAGGGCAATTACTGCCATGGAAAAGACCTGAAGGGAATTAATATCGCTGATATCCCCGAGTTTCTCATTGTACACTCCGAACATTGCTCTCTGCATTGCCCAGAGGTGGTAACCTGCAGTAATTACTATTGCCAGCAGGGCAAACAGGACAAAGCCAGGCAGGTTGACATAGCTGAAGGTAAACACCAGGAACTCGGCAATAAAGCCGCTCAGCCCGGGCAGGCCGAGAGATGCCATAAAGCCAACCATCATAACCACTGTCAGCTTCGGCATTTTCTTTGCAAGCCCGCCAAGGTTGTTGATGATCCTTGTTCCTGTAGTGGTCTGGATTGCACCTGCTGACATGAACAGGATGCTCATTATAAGCCCGTGGGAAAACTGCTGGAACATAGCACCTGAAACCGACAGGGCAACGAAGCCAGCCGAACCCAGAATGACAAATCCCATGTGGCTCAGACTTGAGTAGGCGATCATGCGTTTGAGGTCTTTCTGCCTCAGAGCCACAAGCGCCCCATACACTATGCTGAAAGCCCCGAGCAGGCCCAGCATATTGATCATAAGCTCAGGGCTGCCCGTATTCGGGAGCATGGGAAGTGAGATCCTGAAAAGTCCGTATCCTCCGATTTTGAGCAGGATAAAGAGTACACTGCCTGCGGTAGGGGCTTCGGTATAAGCATCCGGAAGCCAGGAGTGGAAGGGGAAGGTCGGCAGCTTTGCCAGGAATCCGAAGATAATAGAGAGGAAAATTGCATCCCTCAATAGCCCGGATTCAAAGAACTGGAACTGTGCAACCAGCTCTCTTATATCAAAGCTAGGAACCCCTGTCTGCTGCCAGGAGGCATAGAAGAGCCCGAAGATCCCTAGCAGCATTATCAGGGAGGCAACATGCGTGTAAATAAAGAACTTGTAAGACGCATGGACCCGTTTTTCTCCTCCCCAGATATTTACCATGAAGAAGAGAGGAATGAGGGTAAGCTCCCAGAAGATATAGAAGACCAGGAAGTCAAGGGCTACGAAGACTCCTATAACTGCAGCCTGCATGGTAAGGATGAGCCCATAGAACCTGTTCGGGGCTTCCCTGTCTTCCTTCCAGCTGTAGAGGATAAGGAACGGGATAACTATTGAATTCAGGAGAATAAGGGGCATGGAGATGCCGTCTATTCCTACTGAATAGTTAACTCCGAGCGAGGGGATCCATTCCATCGACTCAAAGAACTGCATGGCAGCTGTACTGCTGTCAAAGTTCAGGTAGGCGTACAGGGTAAGGCCGAGCGTCACAAGGGACCCTAAAAAGCCCAGACCTGCAGCCTGTTCTTTCGTTTTTGTGAAAAAGGTCACTGCTGCGGAAATCAGCGGCACCAGAATCAACAGTGATGCGACCGGCAGCATCAGAGTACCTCCGTTATTAACTTAACAAGTATTATTAGCAGGGTAACACCCGCAATTACGGCAGTTGCATAAGTCTGGACAACCCCGGTCTGAATTCTCCGGAGTTCCTCACTTACACCGACTGTAAGAATTCCTATTGCCTCCACGATGCTGTCAACTATCACATCAAGCACCTGCGAAAGGAAAGCAATGACTCCGTATACGATTCCGAGTGAGAAGAACTGGGTATAAATCTCATGCTGGTAGTAGCGCTTGTAGAGCAGCTTGTAAACCGGATTCTTCATGGAAGCAAGAGGCCCGAGTTTTATTATCCTCAGGTAATAGATCAAGAAAGCGACTGCAAGGCCTGCAACGGCTACTATCAAAGGCATCCACAGGACGAGAAGAGGTTCATGCCCTGCTGCCTCTACAAGCTCATTTCCGCCGATGCCTGCAAGGCTTCCTATATCAACATTCACGAAAGTGTTGGCAAAGGTTTCTTCAAGGAAAGCCATGAACCCTGTCTGTGTCAGCGCTCCGAATACAAGGGCAAAGACTGCCAGAATGGAAAGGGGAATGGTCATAATGGAAGGGGACTCATGCCCGTGATAGCTGCTTCTCGGCTTCCCTGTAAAGGTCATGAAGATCAGCCTGAAGATGTAAATCGACGTGAGGAGTGCAGCCGCAATTGAGAACAGGTAGGGGATCCAGTTGTTGCTGTGTTCTCCGAAGAGATAGGCAGCCTCAATAATTGCATCCTTTGAGAAGAAACCGCTGGTTCCTATGGAAGTTCCCGGAATCCCGAACCCTGCCAGGGCCAGGGCTGCAATTGTCATAGTTGCAGCCGTAATTGGCATTACTTTTCCTACGCCTCCGAGCTCCCTCATGTCCTGGGTGCCTACTGCGTGGATTACGCTGCCTGCACAGAGGAAAAGGAGTGCCTTAAAGAAAGCATGGTTAATCAGGTGGAAAAGGGAGATCCCGACTGCTTCAAGCCCGATTGCCGTACCAAGACCCAGACCGAGCATCATGTATCCGAGCTGGCTGATTGTCGAGAAAGCAAGCACACGCTTGAGGTCATTCATAACAATTCCCATAGTGCCTGCAAAGAGCGCGGTAAACCCTCCGAAGTAGGCAACAACCATAAGGGAGTCAGGGGCTGCAATAAACATCGGGAAGGTTCGTGCAACCAGGTAGACCCCGGCAGTGACCATTGTTGCAGCATGGATAAGGGCTGAAACGGTTGTCGGGCCTTCCATTGCATCAGGCAGCCATACATGCAGGGGGAACTGCCCGGACTTTCCTACGGCTCCTCCGAAGAAGAGCAGGGTGATAATAGTAAGGTGGCTTACTTCAAAGCCGAAAATGTTTGCCTGAAGCGCAGACAGCTGCGGGATGTAGCTGAAGATTTCGTCAAAACGGAGCAGGTATGTTCCGTCCTGGAAGCCTCCTGCAAGTTTCAGGAGATCGGAAGTCAGTATGATTATTCCCGTAAGGAACATCACGTCTCCGATCCTGGTTGTCAGGAAAGCTTTCTTGGCAGCAGCTGCAGCCGAGGGCTTTTCGAACCAGAAGCCTATCAGGAGATAGGAACACAGCCCTACAAGTTCCCAGGAAACAAAGAGCTGAAGAATATTGTCTGAGAGGACCAGGGAAAGCATTGCCGCAGTAAAGAGTGCGGTTTCTGCAAAGTACCTGGCCTTTCCGGGATCGTGGGACATATAGCTAACTGCATAAATGTGGATCAGCAGGCTCACGAAGGAGACCATTGACAGCATCACTGCGGCCAGAGGATCAATCAACACTCCGATATTGAGCACTGCAAACCAGGAATAGGACTGGCTTACGACCTCTTCCGGATTTGCCAGCAGCCCGAGCGTAATCGCTAAAGAGATTACGAAGGAGGCTGCAATTGCCAGAATAGGGACGACGGCACCACCTGATGGCATTTTCTTGCCGAAGAAGAAGGTGATCACAAAAGCCAGTGCCGGAAGCAGGGGGATTAAAAATGCAAATTCTTCCAGAGCCGTTTTTACCACCTCAGGATGTTGAGCTCATCAAGGTTGATCTTATCGTGCATTCTGTAGATTGCCATGAAGATTGCAAACCCGACCGCTGCTTCGGCAGCTGCAAGGGCAATCGAGAACATGGCGAAAACCTGCCCGTTCAGGGTATCCGTGTAACTTGAGAAAGCTACCAGGTTCAGGTTTGCGGAGTTGAGCATGAGCTCAATGCACATAATCATCCTGATACCGTTTTTATGTGTCATTACACCGTAGAGTCCGATTGAGAAGAGCAGGGCTGCAAGCCCTAGATAGAAGCTTAAAGGAATCATCGGTTGCCCTCCCCTTTTGCCATATAGATCGCTCCTATAAGGGATGCGAGCAGGACAATTGAAAGTACCTCAAAAGGCGCTACGTAATGGGTAAAGATCAGCATGCCTATGCCTTCTATATTACTCTGGTCAGCCGGGTTTTCAGGAAGTTCGGAAACCGTGTTCCAGGAAGTCCCAAAAGCCCCGACTACCACAACAGCTGTAAAGAGCAGGGCTACGAGAAAGGCTAAAGGCCGATTAATCCGCACCGGGTTCACCTCCGATTTCACGTTTTGTAAGCATAACTGCAAAGAGGATCAGCACCCCGATTGCTCCTATGTAAACCAGCACCTGAATAATTCCCAGGAACTGGGCGTTTAAGAGGATGTAGAGAGCTGCAACTCCAAACATGCACATAATGAGGGCAAGTCCGGCCCGGACAACATCCTTTGCGGTTACCACGAAGATTGCAAAGAAGACTGTGATAACAGCAAGAAGCCCGAAGACGGCCATTTCCACAGCTGCTCCGATCGTTTCGAGTCCGATCATCTCTCGTCACCTTTCTCAAGATCAACTTCCCTGGAAAGTTTATCAGGGGTCATAAGCAGGTCTTTGTGTTTCCACTTAATGAGACCTTTAGTGTATTCCTTACCGCTTGAAAGCGCGCCTTTCGGGCACTGGTCGATACAGAGCCCGCAGAAAAGGCAGTGTCCTATATCAATCTGGGGGAACCAGCGCTGTTTCTCGCTGCCTGGCGCAATCGGAGCTTTTACGATCTTGATTGCGGCGTTAGGGCAGGTATTGGCGCAGATGCCACAGCCTATGCATTTACTTTTATCAAGTATCTGAAGCCCCCTGAACCGGTCGGAAAGCTCGCTGCATTTTTCCGGGTACATCCTGGTCACGGGAGGCTTTGAGATGTTTTTAATCGCGTACTTAATGTTTTTAAGAACCATGATCTTACGCTCCCAGGTAGAGTCCGAGCCCTACGGCCCAGACAAGGTTTAAAAGGGCAAGAGGAAACAGTTTTTTCCAGCTCAGGTCGACAACCTGATCTATCCTGAATCTCGGAACAGCCCACCTGAGACCTATAATTACCATAAGTACAAAGACAACTTTTACAATCAGGAAACCTGTTGGGGCAATAAGGCCAAGCACGGGATTGTTTGCAACAAAACCAGGTACGTTCCAGCCGCCGAGGAAGAGAAGGGCTACGAGGAAAGAACCAAGGATCATGTGGATATATTCGGCAAAGAAACCGAGCCCGAAACGCATTCCACAGTATTCCGTAATCCAGCCTGCTATAAGTTCTTCTTCGGACTCGTTCTGGTCAAAGGGAAGCCTGCCCATATCGGCCATAAGTGATACGAAGAATACAAAGCATCCCAGGGGCTGCAGGAAGATATTCCAGATCATGCCCTGTGATCTTGAAATTTCCACGATATTCAGGGAACCTGTCATAACAGCTACACTTACGACGCTTAATCCGAGAGGCACTTCATACCCGACCATCCGGGCGAAGTTTCGGAAAGCCCCGAGCAGGGAATATTTATTGTTCGAGCCGTAAGCCACCATGAAAATCCCGAAAATCGAGATTGCAGACACTGCTTCGATGTAAAGCACACTGATGTCCATCTGGGTGACCGCAAGCGGGTATTCGACCCCATTGATAAAGACCGCGCCCACGGGAATGGCAACCAGCATAAGAAAAACCGAACCAATCATAAAGATATTAGCATTATTGAAAAGTAAGCTGTCAGCATTCAGTGGTCTTAAGTCTTCTTTCGTAAAGAGCTTGATTGCATCGGCTACAAGCTGCAGAAGCCCGTATTTTCCTACGCGGCACGGTCCCATCCTGGACTGGATATCGGCAGAAAGCTTTCGTTCGAGCCACACAGCTCCCATTGCTCCGAGGAAAATAACTCCAACCAGAGAAAGGCCGACTGTTCCGCGGATCCAGGGAAGTAAAGGAAGTATAAATTCAGGAATCTCTATCGGCATTATAATCACCTGTCCGCTTCACTGGTACAGCCGTCCATGCTGCCCGAAATTGCTGCTACGTCTGCAACGGTCGTGCCTTTGATGAGGGGAGGCAGGGCTTGCAGGGTAGGGTAGTAAGGCCCTCTTATCTTGACCCTGTACGGCTTGTCCGAGCCGTCGGAGATCATATACATTCCCATTTCCCCTCTCGGGTCTTCCACTCTGTGGAATACCTCACCGGCCGGAACTCTCATTACCGGGGTTCTCCTGCCATACAGGGTATCTTCCGGGAAGAGCGGGCCGCCGGGAATCTGGTCAAGGCACTGCTCTATTATGTAGATGCTTTCCCTTATCTCGTTAATCCTGACCTGCACTCTTGCAAAACAATCCCCTGCGGTTTCCGTGCAGACCTTGAAGTCCAGGTCTTTGTAAACCAGGTAAGGCTCATTTTTCCGGATATCGAAAGGTACACCGGTTGCACGCAGAGCAGGCCCTGAAACCCCAAGGCTCTTTGCGGCGTCAGCAGTCAGGATACCGACTCCGACAGTCCTTTCCCTGTAGATCCTGTCAGTATGGAACATTTCCTCAAAGTCGTTAACAGCTTTTTTGAGGTTGTTCAGGACAGAAGTTGCTTTGTCTTTAAAGCCATCAGGAAGGTCATCGCGTACTCCTCCGAATCTCAGGTAGCTGTGAGTAATTCTGGCCCCTGTTACCATATCGATCAGCCCGAGAACCTCTTCCCTTTCCTTGATCGTGTACATGAACATGGAAACAAAACCAATGAACTCTCCGAATTCGCCCATACCCAGCAGATGGCTCTGAAGCCTTGTGAGTTCCTCAAGAATAACCCTGATATACTGAGCCCGCTCAGGCGGTTCGATACCTAATAATTTTTCGGTACAGCCTACAAAACATTCCTCGTTTACAAGGGCTACAAGGTAGCAGATTCTGTCCACGATTGTAATTCCCTGGAGGTAAGTCTTGTTCTCCAGGATTTTTTCAATGCCCTTGTGAATGAATCCCAGTTCTACCTCGGCATCCACGACTGTTTCCCCTTTTAATCTCAGGTTTAACCTGAAGGGGCCGGGCTGCATGGGATGCTGAGGGCCCAGGTGTACGATCATTTCATTTGATCCAAGCTTTTCTTCCATTTTTCACCCTCACACCAGATTTCTGGCTGTTTTATTCGGAAAGCCCTCGTAATCTTTCCTGAGGGGCCATTCTCCAAGCATATCTTCGGGAAGTACAAGTGGCTTCAGGTTCGGGTGATTTTTAAACATAATCCCGAAAAGCTCGTATGTTTCCCTTTCATACCAGTTTGCGTTCCAGTACACCGATACAATGGATTCGATTTCCGGATTTTCCCTCGGAAGCCTGGCCTTGAGCGTCAGAACCACAGGATGGTCATATGATGCAATATGATAGACTACTTCAAGCTCATTTCTTTTGATGTAATCCACCCCGGAGACTGAGCAGAGGTGGTCGAATTGAAGGGAATCCTTAAGGTACTGGCAGACTTCTTTCGCTTTCTCCGTATCCACGTAAGCCCTGGCGCGGATTTCGGATTCTGCGGTTGCTTCGGAAATTGCCTCAGGAAATGTACCTGTTAATGACTTGAGAATTTCTGTAACATCCATAATTTTCCCTCGAATGAATCTGAAAGTTCAGAAGAACCTCAGTAAGCTTAATACTCCGTACCCCGGTCTTTTTTGGCCTTTATTTTTTCCTGAAGCTCCACAAACCCCTGGAGCAGGGCTTCGGGCCTTGGCGGACATCCTGGAATGAAAACATCAATCGGGAAGATTTCATCGATATTCTGCACAGTGCTGTAGGATTCGTAGAAAGGCCCGCCGCTTATGGAGCAGTCTCCCATACAGATGACCCATTTCGGTGCAGGCATCTGTTCCCAGAGCCTCTTTAAAGAAGGCAGGTATTTCTTTGTCACATAACCGCTGATAATCATGACATCAGCTTGCCTCGGGGAGTTCCTTGGAATGATCCCGAAGCGGTCAGTGTCATAGTGAGCACAGCCTGTGGCAATCATCTCAACTCCGCAGCAGCCCATAGGCTGGGTCATAAACCACAGTGAATTTTTCCTTCCCCAGTTGATCAGATCCTGAGCCTTGGTTTTCTTAAGAAGATTATGAATCGCACTGGTTGTTGTTGTGATAACGCCAGGGATTTCTTCAGACGTTTCATCGGATTTACTCGTTTTTTCCTCCTTCACTTCACCCATGTAAGGGCCTCCTTCTTCCAGAGATAAATGTATCCAAAGAGCAGTATGAAAACAAAGGCAAACATCTCAACTACTGCGATTGAGGTGATCCCGTGTCCCTTATAAACCGTAACCCATGGATAAAGGAAAAGCACCTCAACATCAAAGAGCACAAATGCGATCGCATAGAGATAATACTCAACATTGAACTGGATCCTTGCAGTCCCTGTGGGAACCGAACCCGATTCGTATGTCGTGTATTTGCCGGCTGCCTTACTCCTCGGACTCAGTTGCTTTACCATAAACATTGTCATAGGAGGCATAACAAGCGCCATGACAAGGAATATCGCAACTGGTATGTAGCTATCAATTATTCCAGACATTAATATCACCTATTAAAGTGCAGCAACCTGAATTGCAGCGTTACATGACATGGATTGTGGGTTTTTGGACAAAAAACTGCGTCCGAGCACCCGGGTTTTAGGGAAATCGCTTTCGGTCCAGACACAGGTCCATTTGGAAACGCCTGAATCCACAGGCCCTTAATTGCAATAAAAGGATTCCTGTATACAGACATTTGCTTCCGGGCTCTGAAAATTTAGATTCCTTTACCCGGGATTATGTAATAAATTGCCAGAAGTGCGGGATTACTCCTGCTTCAGGCAGTATAGATCCAATTGCGTGAAATTAGTATAATTAATAGTTAAGATTACAGGTCTCTATAATTAGTCCTGCAAATGAATGAGGGGTTATTTATAATTATTTGCTAGATAATTAATATTATATAAATATTAAGTCTAAATAATTAAAAGTCTCCTTTTAAAATATGGATATGTCTAAAAAACCAGAGCAAAAGCATTGGCCCGTTTACGATATTATATACAAGCCATAATTATGTTATTACCCCGGGACAGCCCCATGCCGCAGTAAAATAATTTATAGAATATATAAATACGTCCGGAGCAAACATGAATAATTATATATAATATTTAATTATCTTAGATTGAATAAAAAGTTCGCACATATATTACGAATAATCGTGATGAATTCTGAGGATAAAAGGCTTTTCAGGCCGTCTCGAAAATAAAAATAATAAAGGACTAAATATAGTCTAAATCTTCCTGCCGCAAGCTCCGGAGTGAAAGATCCCATTTCTACTTTTTGAGATATATTACTGAAAGCAATTGTGAATTCCGCAGTAACACGGCATAAAATATGTAGTAGAGAATAAATAAATGACATATCACCGATTACAACATATAGTTGCCGCACTCACGGCTAAGAGAAAATTACGCTTCCGGACTTAATCCTGAGAATACACTGTACCAATACATTATAATAAGTCTTTCATGATAGAAAAGCTGGTGGAATCGCATGAAGATTAATGATAACTGTGTAGGGTGCGGCCAGTGTGCTTCTTTTTGCAAGAAAGGAGCAATAGAGGTAAAAGGAAAGGCACGAGCTACTGATGCCTGCGTAGATTGCGGGATCTGCGTTCTCTACTGCCCTGTTAAGGCCATAGAGGTGTCGGTGTGAAAGCAATTGTAATTGGTGCGGGACTTGGAGGGCTCTTAAGTGCGGCCAGGCTCTCAAAGGCAGGATACCAGGTCGAAGTCTTTGAAAGGCTTCCTATTACCGGAGGAAGGTTTACAAACCTGAATTACAAAGGCTTCCAGCTTTCGAGCGGAGCTTTCCATATCCTGCCCCACGGACCTTCAGGCCCTCTGGCCCAACTTCTCAGCGAAGTCGGAGCTGATGTAGAGATAGTGAGGTCTGAAAATACAATAGTGCGCGTGCCCCTGAAAAAGGGCAGCCCGGATTATGGGAAAGGTTTCAAGGATATTTCGTTTTCCGATTTTTCCACGCTTCTCTCGCCCAAAGACCGCCTGAAAATCGCCCTTCTTATAGTGAATACACGAAAGAACCGCCCGGCAGGATTCACTCTCCAGACCTGGCTCAGAACCCAGATTAAGGATGAATGGCTTGTGAGATTCGCCGATGCTTTCTGTGGCTGGGCGCTGAGCCTGAGAAGTGACGAAGTCCCTGTGGAAGAAATTTTCGAAATCATTGAAAACATGTACAGATTCGGAGGCCCTGGCGTTCCTATTGGCGGATGCAAAGGAGTAATCGATGCTCTGGAAAGTGTAATTGCCGCACATGGCGGAAAGATCCAGACCAGAACCGAGGTCTCAGAAATCCTTCTGGAAAATGGAAAAGCTGCAGGCGTGCTTATTGGCGAGGAGGCTCATAAAGCAGACCTGATAATCAGCAATCTAGGGCATGTTGCAACTGCCTGCCTTTGCAGGGAGGCCCTGTCAGCAGAGAAAGCTTCAGGATACCTCAGAAGGCTTGAAACCCTTAAGCCGTCTGCCGGCATAAAGATCTGCCTTGCTGCAGACGAGCCGCTTGTAGGGCACTCGGGCGTCCTTCTGACTCCATATGCGAAAAGGGTAAATGGGATTGACGAGGTTACCCAGGTTGACCCGAGATTAGCTCCTCCTGGCAAGCACCTTACAATGTCCCACCAGTACGTAGCCCCTGAGAACGTGAAAAATCTCGAGGCTGAAATCGAATTCGGGCTTCAGGACCTTAAAGAAATCTTTCCCGGCAAAAAATATGAAGTCCTGCTCATCCAGTCATACCACGACAGCTGGCCGGTAAACAGAGCAGCCTCAGGTACGGACCCTGGCAACGAAACCCCTATTCCCGAGCTCTACGTCGTTGGGGACGGAGCCAAAGGGAGAGGAGGCATCGAAGTCGAAGGCGTAGCTCTCGGCGTGGCTGCAACCATGAAGAAAATCCTCGGCTAAAGAAATCCAGCAGGTGTTTTTATCATTCCACCAGAAAATTGCAGTTTTGTAACTTACTCGAAAAACGTTTTCATCCCTGTAACCAATATCTGCAGAAACCGCTGCGGATACTGCGGCTTTCGGCGGGAGCCGGGGCAGCCGGACGCCAGGCTCATGAAGCCCGGAGAGGTTCTTTCTGTGCTTGAAAATGGGGTAAAGGCAGGGTGCACCGAAGCACTTTTCACTTTTGGGGAGGCGCCGGAGGAAGTGCCGGAATACCGAGAATGGCTCAAGGAACTCGGTTATTCTTCCACTCTGGAATACCTTCTCTTTCTCTGTGAAAATGCAATCGATATCGGAATCCTTCCTCATACGAATGCGGGAATTATGACGCGCTCGGAGCTGAAGGCTTTAAAGCCTTTGAACGCAAGCATGGGGCTGATGCTTGAGAGCACGGCAACCCTTAATGCCCATAAAGACTGCCCTGGCAAACTTCCCGAACTCAGGCTTGAGACTATCCGGGAAGCAGGAAAGCTCCAAATTCCCTATACCACCGGCCTCCTTGTAGGGATCGGGGAGAAAAGGAAGGATAGAATCGAGTCCCTTGAGGCTATTGCGGGTCTTCACAGGGAATACGGGCATATCCAGGAGGTCATTATCCAGAACTTCGCCCCAAAGCCAGGAACACCCATGGAAAACTCTCCTGAACCCACGGTAGAGGAAATGATTGATACTATAAAGCTTGCCAGGCAACTCCTCCCTCCTGACGTGGCAGTGCAGGTTGCCCCAAACCTTATAGACCCTAAAGCCCTTATCGCAAAAGGGGTGAGTGACCTGGGAGGCATATCACCACTGACAATTGACTGGATTAATCCTGAAGCCGAATGGCCGGATGTGAAGGACCTGCAGGAGAAACTCGGGTCGATTCTGCTCAGAGAACGCCTGCCAGTTTACCCTCAGTATATAAGAAAAGGGTGGTATTCGAACCGGATAAGCGGGCTGATAGCACAACTCTCGGATACGGAAGGTTACAGGAAACAGCCCTGAACAGGGCACGCGGAGAATTAGAAAAATGAACAGCAAAATTCCCGAAGACCTTATAGAACGCGCATACCAGGGGAAGAGCACAAAAGAAGACGGGCTCCTGCTCCTGGAGGTACCTCCTTTCGAACTCTTCAGGTTTGCGGATGAACTTCGCTCCCTTATGGCAGGAAATACGGTTACTTACGTAGTAAACAGGAACATTAACTTTACCAGCCGATGTGTGGGAACCTGCGGGTTTTGCGCATTCAGGACTAATAAAGGCAAGGTTCTCAGCCTCGATGAAATAATGGCAAAGGTAAGAGAAGCAGCACAGGCAAATGCTACCGAAGTCTGCATCCAGGGAGGGCTCCTGCCTGATGTGGGCCTGGACTTTTACCTTGGGATCGTAGAAGCCATAAAAGCCGAATTCCCTGAAATGCATATCCACTCTTTTTCGCCGATGGAAGTTTACCATGCTTCCCGTATCAGCGAAATCCCGGTAAAAGAAGCCCTGTTAAGTCTTAAAAGAAGTGGGCTTGACACCATGCCCGGCACTGCAGCCGAAATCCTTTCGGACAGGGTGCGGGAAATTATCTGCCCCTCGAAACTCAAGACCTCGGAATGGATCGAGGTGGTCAGCCAGGCACATGCTGCAGGCATTCCTACAACTGCAACAATGATGTACGGACATATTGAGACCCTGGAGGAAAGGATCGACCATATATTGATCATCAGGGAAATCCAGAAAGAAACAGGTGGAATTACAGAATTTGTGCCCCTGCCTTTTATGCCCTATAACAACCCTGTAGGGGAGAAAATGATAAAAGAAGGCCGATATGCCACGTATGGCCTTGAGGACCTGAAAAACTATGCTGTTTCCCGTATTCTTCTCCACGGGCATATAGACAATATTCAGGCAAGCTGGGTGAAGTTAGGGAAAAAGCTTGCCCAATTCGCCCTTCACTGTGGGGTTAACGACCTTGGGGGTACCCTTATGGAAGAAAGCATTTCCAGATCTGCAGGAGCCTCTAACGGCGAAGAAATATCCGTAGAAGAACTGGAATGGATGATCTATGGAGCCGGAAGGATTCCGGAAGAAAGAACCACTCTGTACGGAAGAGTGAATGAGCTGGTTTCGGGAAATCCGAAGAGCTCGGGGTGCAGAGTATCGGAATGAGTCTATCCGTCGGGGTAGATATATTAGCTTAAACAGGAATGATCGGGATGTACATGAAGAAACCGACAGCAGTCCCCGATGATGTCCTTGAAAGGGCACATCAGGGAAACTGTACTAAAGAGGATGCGCTTATCCTGCTTGAAGGAAGCCCGTTCGAGCTATTCGAACTTGCCGATACCCTGCGAGCCAATGCCGTAGGCGACACTGTTAGTTATGTCACGAACCGGAATATCTACATTACAAATAAATGCGCAGGAAACTGCGGATTCTGCGCCTACAGGACAGAAAAAGGGTATGTACTTAGTGTAGAGGAAATCCTGAAAAAGGTGGGTGAGGCCAGGAAAGCCGGAGTTGTCGAGGTTTGCGTCCAGGGAGGGTATATTCCGGAAATTGATATGGAATTTTATCTTGAGATTATGGAATCGATAAAAGCTGAATTTCCCGAGCTCTGTATTCATGCCCTCTCGCCTATGGAAGTAAACTATGCGGCAGGGATTTCCGGCATGTCCGTAAAAGAGGCTCTCCGCAAGCTTAAAGAAAGCGGGCTTGACTCTCTTACCGGAACTTCAGCCGAGATCCTTTCCGATAGGGTGAGAAAAATAATCTGTCCCGGAAAAATCAATACTCAGCAGTGGATCGATACTATAAAGACCGCACATAAAACCGGAATCTCCACGAATGCGACCATTATGTACGGGCATGTAGAGACGGTCGAAGAACGCCTGGATCATGTTTTTATCATTCGTGAAATCCAGAAAGAGACCGGCGGATTTTCGGAACTCATTCCTATGTCTTTTTTGCCCTATAATAACAGGATAGGAGAGAAAATGCTGGCATCCGGAAAATTCGCAAGCACTGGACTCGAAGACCTGCAACTCATTGCAATTTCCCGTATAATCCTGCACACTTACGTAAACAATATTCAGGCCACCTGGGTTAAGCTCGGGAAAAAACTTGCCCAATTCGCCCTCCAATGCGGAGCAAATGACCTTGGAGGTACGCTTATGGAAGACCAGATCTCAACGGCATCCGGAGGGAACCACGGGGAATATGTGTCTCCTGCCGAGTTCGAATGGATGATAAAAGGGGCAGGAAGAATTCCTGTGCAGAGGGATACTCTGTACCGGAAAGTGGAGCCAGGTTTTCCGAATAGAGTTAGCCCGCTTCCCAGTTTCGGAAAAACAAAAATAAGCAGCAGAGAATAAACGCCCGAGTTCAACTAGGCAGAGTTGCGGCTCTGCAGCCCGAGTCCCGTCTCGGGAGGACGGCCCGAATTGCGCCTCGGGAGTACGCCGCCCTTTTCGCTCACTTCGTTCGCTCAAGAGGGCTAATTTATGAATAAAAACTGAAGTGAGCTCAAGAGGGCTAATTTATGAATAAAAACTGAAGTGAGCTTAAGAGGGTTAATTTATGAATAAAAGCTGAAGTGAGCTCAAGAGGGCCGGCTTATGGGGAAGAGAGGCTACTTTTTCAACTCGCTCAAGAGGGCTAATTTATAAGTAAAGAAACCGAATTTCGCTAAGGAGAACGAGTTTTATTAAGTGTTGATTTCCATGTGCCCTCCGGATTCGATTAGCGATTCAAAGTAAATTAGGGCGCTGGAAGCAAGCCTGCAAGCCGGTAAAGAGGAGAGACGAACGGATTTGTTCGTGTGCAGTGGGTTTTAAGTAATTATATAAATTCAGTGAATTAAGTTTTATATTTATGTTATGTTATTTATGTCCGAACTTATATTTTCAGGAGTTCAGATGAAAGCCGTAATCCCTTATAAAAAAACCAGTGCAAAATCCAGATTATCCCCTGTCCTGACTCGGGAAGAGAGAGAAGAGTTTGTAGAACTGATGTTGAATCAGGTGATAGACACCCTTAAGGAAGCCGGGATAGGGACAATCGATATTCTCAGTCCATCGATGTACGGGCTTGAGAGTATGACAAAGGCCAATGTGCTTCTGGATAAAAACGACCTGAATGAAGCTCTTAACAGGTATCTTGAGCAGGCTGAGGAGCCGGTTATGATTGTTATGGCTGACCTTCCCCTCCTTTCTCCGGACCATGTTAAAGGCATAACTTCAACAAAAGAAGATGTTTGTATCGTACCGGGAAAAGGCGGAGGTACAAATGTACTGTTTATCAAAAGCCCTTCAGGTTACAGGGTCAGATACTATGGTTCGAGTTTTCTGACGCACTGCTCGATTGCAGAAAAAACAGGGCAGAATGTTGAAATTTATGATTCTTTCCTTGCAGGTATAGATATAGATGAGCCTGAAGATCTGGTCGAACTGCTTATACACGGAAGCGGAGCTGCGAAAGCTTATATAAGCAAAAAGTTCAGGCTTGACATTAGCAGAGGAAGAGTAAGGCTGGCTCCTGTTTGAGGTTAGCAGGATGACAATTCTCAAATTAAAAAACAGAAAGGTTATATGGAAATTGAGAGAAACTGGTATGGGGTAAGTAATAACTGAATTCGCGGAACTAAACTGGTGGGATAGGGCTTTTTAGGTCAGAGAATCAGTTTTGGATGGATAGAAGTGCGTTTGGAAGCCTTATATTAAGATTAAAAAAGGAATACAAGTGCCAATTTTCCAATCCGGTCTTCAGGATCAAAAAGTATAAATAGAATTTAATAAGTTAGTTTGAAATCGAATAATAAGGAAACAAACTAATAGTCCGAACATTAAGAGTTCGAGCAATTAGCTTGCAAACAATTCAGTTCAATTTTTTGAACTGAATTATACCATCCAGTTAACTCAATCTTGTCATCGCGTGGACATGTCCGATATTATGCCCGAACTCGAAAGCCGACCAAAGAGATTTCACTGCAGTTATTAATAACAGGGAAGATTATGCCTGCAACTTAAAAACTTCCGGACTTTCAGAAGGGAAACCTGAAAGGCATAATTCATGCCTTAGAAGAAAGAAGTTTGTCTACGGGAAAAGTGGCTCTATAGATCGGAGAAAACCCTGATTTCTCGAAATTAGCGGTTGAAAGAGAAAAATCTTTCAGGCACTGGTAGTTTTAATCAACAAAAAAATATATGATAGAGAACTGTTATTACTGCCTTAAAATTACCATAATTTGCCAAACTGCCTAACATGCCATAATTGCCTTATTTGCCTTTAAAAGTTACAGGTGAGCTGGTGAGCATCAAGATAAACAGATATAAGTGTGGATACTGTGGTGCCTGTGTGGGAGTCTGCCCTAAGGGAGCACTCGAACTTGTAGAGACCTGGGTCGAAGTAGATGAAAGTACGTGCGTGGCATGCGGGATATGCGATCGCATCTGCCCTGTGGGAGCAATTGAGGTAATGAAATGAAGGACAGGTACGATGTTTTAGTAATAGGAGCAGGTCCTGCAGGTTCCATTGCTGCCAGAACCGCAGCCGAAAAAGGGCTTGATGTACTTTTAATCGAGAAACGCCAGGAGATAGGTGACCCTGTACGCTGTGCCGAAGGCGTGAACAAAGAATACCTCAAAAAACATGTGGAAATTGACAAAAGATGGATTTGCGCTGACCTTAAAGCTTCCTTTATTTACGCCCCGGACGGTACAAGGATAGAGATGGCACAGGAAATCTCTGGTGGAGAAGTAGGTTACGTCCTTGAGAGAAAGGTGTTTGACCGGACCCTTGCAGAACAGGCTGCTAATGCCGGGGCGGAGGTGAGAGTAAAAACCAGAGCAACTGACCTGATCATCGAGGATGGCTTCGTAAGGGGAGCCAGGCTCATGCATCTTGGAAAAGCGTATGATGTGCGTGCCGGAATAGTTATAGGTGCTGACGGGGTCGAATCAAAGGTAGGCCGATGGGCAGGTATCGATACTTCCTTAAAGCCGATAGACATCGAAACCTGCACCCAGTACCTGATAGCCGGAGCGGATATCGACCAGGACCACTGCGAATTTTACATAGGAAATGAAATTGCTCCGGGCGGCTATGTATGGATCTTTCCGAAAGGCGAAGGCAAAGCCAATGTAGGGATTGGAATTCTAGGGAGCAAGACTGGAAAATTCAAGCCAAGACCTGTAGACTACCTTAACAGCTTTCTGGAAAAGAAATTTCCCAATGCCAGGGTAGTCGAGATGGTTTTCGGAGGAGTTCCGGTTTCGGGCAGCATTGAGAAAACTTCTGCTAACGGGCTGATGCTAATCGGAGACGCTGCCCGCCAGTCCGACCCGATAACAGGCGGCGGGATTCTTAACGCTATGGATGCGGGGAAGCTGGCAGGAGAAGCTGCTTATACCGCTATATCCGCAGGGGATGTCTCCCTCCAGAAACTTGAAGAAGTTTATGAAAAGCCGTGGAGGGCAACCATAGGGCATGAAATCGATATGAGCCTCATCGTAAAGAATTGCTTTATCAATCTAAGCGATGAGGACCTGAATTCCCTTGCCCATTCCCTGAAAGATGTAAGATTTGACAGAATGAGCCTCCTTGACCTGCTACAGGCCCTCTTTAAAGCCAACAAAAAACTTCTCTGGGACCTTCGAGTACTTTTCAAGGACGCCGCAAAAGAAGTAGTAAAAAACAAAATGTAACGCCCGGAAACCCGGGCATCTCCTATTTGTTTATATTTTTTTTAGCCTTCCCTAAAAAATTCTCTAATCCCGGGTTCATCCAAACTCTTTTTTTTCGGTAACCCCATATTCCCTTAAAAAGCAAACTGCCGTGAATTACCCTTAAGTTACATTTTTTCAACACAAGCATAAATTCTTACGGCAACCCGCTCAGCCTCTATAACCACCCAGAAACCCCCATGACAAAAACCGGATCATTTTTGTAATCACCAGGCACACCGAAAAACTCAATCCGAACTTATAACCATGGAAAGACGGAAAATAAGAAAAATTTCTGTCCCAGAAATCAGCCCTCTTGAGCCGCAACCGTTGGGCCGCAACCGTTGCGCCGGTTGATCACGCCGTTGTCAGGGGTTTTCGATCAAACCTTTTTTGAAAAGGTTTGCGATCAAGCCTTTTCAAAAAAGGTTTGTGATCACGCCGGATAGGGCTTGGAGATTATAAGTATTTCTCAATCACAAACGTTGCGCCGTTTTCGCTCAAGCCTTTTTTGAAAAGGCTTGCGGTCAAGCATTTTTTGAAAAGGTTTATGATCACTTGTTCCAGAACTCAGGCGTAAAGAGTAAAATCACGGTATAGACTTCAAGCCTGCCAATCCACATATTCGCGATCAGGACCAGTTTACCCAGGGGCGGGATAGGGTCAAAACTGCCCATCGGGCCTACAACATTCAGGCCTGGGCCGATATTACCGAGTGTAGCTATGGATGCAGTAACTGAGGTTATAATGTCCATGCCCAGAACCGAGAGAATCAGGGCGCTTGTGAGAAAGACAATCAGATATATGACAACAAATGAGACAATGGAGTTGACAATCTCCTCAGGCACGTTTTTATTGTTAAATTTAACGCCTTTTACGGCTCTCGGATGAAGGGCCTTGAACAGTTCCATTCTACTGTGCCTGAGAAGGATGAGGATACGTACAACCTTGATGCCTCCGCCTGTAGAACCGGCACAGGCTCCAATGAACATGACTATAATAAGTATCATTTTCGCGGATTCGGACCAGAGATTGAAATCCGTTGTCGCAAATCCGGTACTTGTCATGATTGTAACTACATGAAAGATTGCAAACCTGAAAGAATCAAAAAGGTCTGTGCCAAGGTCCCGCCAGAGCAGGAAGGTGAGAAGCCCGCTTGCTGCAAGGATCAGGGCGGTATAGAATCGAAACTCGTCGTCTTTAAAAAGGAGATTTTTATCCACATATATTGCCCGGTAGTAGAGGGCAAAGTTCGCACCGGCAACGAACGTGAAAAAAGTTATTATGTACTCAACAAGAGGGCTGTGAAAAGCTCCGACACTGAGTGCGTAATTCGAGAAACCTCCGCAAGCCATTGTAGCAAACATATGATTAAGTGAATCGTAAAGGGAAACTCCTGCAAGCAGGAGAGCTACAACCTGCAGAAAGGAGATTACGAAGTAAATCATCCAGAGAATTCTTGCGGTTTCCCTTATTCTTGGCTTGAGCTTATCTTCTGTAGGTCCAGGCGCTTCAGCCCGGAAAAGCTGGCGGCCCGCAACTCCGAGTTTTGGCAGGATCGCAATGAAAAGCACGATAATGCCCATACCCCCGAGCCACTGCATCATGCCCCTCCAAAAAAGGATTCCTTTCGGGTGACTTTCGATGTCGGTTAGAATTGTCGAGCCTGTGGTGGTAAATGCTGACATGGATTCAAAGAGAGAGTTCAGAGGAGAAATCCCATCCAGCATGAAAGGTATGGCTCCGAAAACTGCAGCTGCAAGCCATCCAAGGGCAACGATTGCGAAACCCTCTTTTCTCATCCATTCATCTTCGGTCTTATAGGAGAGCAGGAGAAAGCCTGTAAGGGTGGTTATGAAAATCGAAACCAGGAACGGAGTTAAACTCTCCCCGTAATAATATGCGACTCCGAGAGGGATTATCATGATCAGCCCCAGGAGCCTGAGCAAGCCACCAAGCACATACAGGACAATTTTAAAATTCATGCGGATCCTCTGTTTTAAAAGCTGTTAGACCCTTTGGAATTTTTTCTATTTAGTCATTACTTAAAAAATTTTTCCACAGCCGAAACCGCAGAAGATAACGCAAAAACTATTACCCTATCTCCCTCCCGAATTACGGTGTCTCCCCTGGGTATGATGATGTCATCGTTATGGACTACCATGGTGACGATTGCACCTTTAGGAAACTTGACTCTGTCGAGGGACTTTCCTATAATTTTTGAGTATCTTGAGGTCGTGTACTCGATGATTTCTGCCTTTTCACCTTCCAGCGTGGCAAGCTTTTCGATACCTCTTCCCATTGTAAGCTTAAGGACTTCATTTACGGTCGCTTCCCTTGGACTGATTGCCATATCTATTCCGATCATTTCGAAAAGGGGCACATAATCCGAACGGTCAGCTCTTGCGATGACCTTCTTTGCCCCCATTTGCTTTGCCAGAAGCGAACACAGAAGATTTTTCTCGTCATTGTCCGTAACTGCAAGCACCACGTCCATGTCTTCGATGTTCTCTTCCCTCAAAAGGCTGACATCAGTACCGTCCCCGTTTAAGATGAGGGCGTTTTCCAGCATCTCGGCTACTTCTATACAGCGGCTTTTCCTGTACTCGATAATCTTGAGATCGGCATTTTCGTCTTTATCTATCAGTTTGGCCAGATAAAATCCTACAATTCCGCAGCCTATAAGGAGAATTCTGATCCTGTGGGGTCCCTCGTTGCCGAAGATGCGGCCAAATTCTTCAAGGGCTTTGGGCTTGCCTACAACTACCATATGGTCGTTTGCGTGGACACTGTCGTCCCCATGCGGGATGATTATTTCGTTTTTCCGGAAAATCGCACTTACAATGCAGCACTCATCAAGCTTGAGGTCCTGTATCTGCTGTCCTACGAGCCTGTTGTCAGGACGGATGGCAAATTCCATCATCTGAACTTTTCCCCCGGCAAAGACTTCAGTATCTATGGCTGACGGGCTTGAGAGTACCTCGGCAACTTCGGAGGCGAGTGCAAGTTCGGGACAGATCATGATATCGACTCCGACCTGAGACCTGGAGGTTACAGGCACATCAATGTAATCCGGATTGCTTACTCTTGCAATGGTCTTGGTCTCTCTCCAGCCGGGATGGGACCTTATGATAAGTTTTGCAGTCATGCAGGCAACAATATTGACTTCATCGACCCCCGTGACAGCAACCAGAATGTCCACATCGTGAAGGATGCTGTCGAGAATATCAGCGTTTGCACCATTTCCCTCCAGAACCTGAACGTCGAGTTCATCCGCCCTTCGTGCAACCTCCTCATTTTTCTCGACAACAATTACGTCGTGTGTGAGGGAGAGAAACTTTGCGATATGATATCCAACCTCGCCTGCCCCTATCACTATTGCTTTCATAAGATTTCCTCAAAAAAAGCTTGATTCCAGTTAAATTAACCTGCTTGTTTAAGTAGTCTTGGAAAAAGAAAACCATAAATGGTTATGTTTATGACAAATATTACGCAGTAATAACATAAAAAGCCTTCAATGGGCAAATGAAGGAACTAAGCCAGTAGTGGGAGCAAAAGGCAAACCCTCAAAACTCAGTTTCAGGGAAAAGAATGAGACATAAGTATACAGGGGCGGTTTACTTTTCTAAGAACAATTTACTCTTCAAAAAATAATTTACTTCTCAGAAGCAGTTTGCTCTTCAATGAATAATTTGCCTTTTAAGATTTGAACGAGTTCACGTTTTCAGGAGTGCCAGAAGTCGCTTGTAAAGAGTACGAGTACGGTATAAACCTCAAGCCTACCTACCCACATATTATTGATAAGAATAATTTTGCCGAGTGGCGGAATTGACTCAAAGTTTGCCATAGGTCCGACAACATTAAAACCCGGACCTATGTTTCCGAGAGTGGTTATCGAAGCTGTAACCGAGCTTATCATATCAACTCCCAATAGTGTTAGAAGCACTGTACCTACGACAAAAACGCCTATATAAAGTACAACAAAAGACAGGATTGACTGCATAATGTCATCAGGTACTGCTTTGTTATTAAATCGGATAGGCCTGACAACTCTGGGATGAACAAATTTAAAGAGCTCTCTCCTTGCATACTTTAACATCAATAGAAAACGAACAACCTTCATGCCGCCGCCCGTCGAACCTGCGCAACCCCCGATAAACATTACCGCAAAAACCAGAATCTTTGCAGAATCTTCCCAGAGGTTAAAATCCGTTGAAGCAAAGCCGGTAGCTGTCATGATCGAGGTTATATGGAAAATGGCATACCGGAACGAATTGAACGGAGAAAATCCCATATCCTTGAATAGAACCAGCGTCAGCAAGCCCGTGAAACCCAGAAGAAAATAAGTATAAGCCCTGAATTCCTCATCCCGGAAGAGAATATTCTTATTTCTGTTATGGATAAGCCGGTAATAGAGGGCAAAGTTCGCCCCTGCGAAAAACATGAAAAATGTTAGAATAAACTCTATCAAAGGACTGTTAAAAGCCTCTATTCCTGCGTTGTAAGGAGAAAATCCCGCGCAAGCCATACAGGCAAATGTATGGGTAAGGGCATCGTAAAGGGACATTCCTGCCAGCACCAGAGCCAGAACCTCAGCAGCAGAGATCAGGATATAGATCTTCCACAGAATTTTTGCAGTTTCCCTGATTCTCGGCCTCAACTTATCCTCGGTGGGTCCGGGAGCTTCGGCCCGGAAAAGCTGCCGGCCCGCAACTCCGAGTTTGGGCAGAACTGCTATGAAAAGTACGATAATCCCCATGCCCCCAAGCCAGGCATTGAAAGACCTCCAGAAAAGAAGGCCTCTTGAATAGCTTTCGATATCCACGAGAATTGACGAACCCGTTGAAGTAAAACCCGACATTGTTTCAAAAACGGCATCAATAAAAGAGACTCCTTCAAAAAGAAAAGGAATAGCCCCGAAAATAGCTGCTGCAAGCCAGCTCAAAG
This sequence comes from Methanosarcina sp., assembly GCF_049706645.1. Lineage (GTDB taxonomy): Archaea > Halobacteriota > Methanosarcinia > Methanosarcinales > Methanosarcinaceae > Methanosarcina. The sequence continues at coordinate 59,665 of NZ_JBNAKP010000024.1, forward strand.
CCACAATGGCAAGCGCTTCTTTTTGCTGCCAATCCTCGCGGCCTTTAAACCGCATGAGAAACAAGCTCGTAATCAGGGTTATGAAAAAAGAGAAAACAAAAGGTACCAGGGGTTCCCGGTAGTAAAAGGCTACTAAAAGAGGAACAAGCATTGTAAACGCCAGAAGGAATAGAATTTTCCCTAAAGCGTTAAAAACCGCTTTGTTATCCATAAGAGATCACCTGCATTTTAAAGCTCACCTGAAAAACTTATCTATTTCCGAGATTGCGGAAGCCATGGAAAAAATGACCACTCGATCTTCATTCTCTATAACAAAATCCCCTCTCGGGATTATAGTGTCTTTTCCGCGCACAACCATGTTAATGAGAGCTCCTCTTGGGAACTTTACCTTGTTCAAAGGTTTCCCGACAATTTTTGAGCTCTCGGAAGCCGTATATTCTATAATTTCCGCTCTTTCGCCTTCAATGGTTGTCAGAGTTTGTATTCCCCGGCCCATTGTAAGTTTCAGGACCTCGTTAACAGTCGCTTCCCTGGGACTGACTGCCATATCTATGCCGACCATTTCAAAGAGGGGAAGGTAATCCGAGCGGTCAGCCCTTGCAATCACTTTCTTTGCCCCCAGTTGTTTTCCAAGAAGGGCACACAGGAGATTCTTCTCATCACTGTCCGTGACTGCAATAACAACATCCATATTCTCGATGTTTTCCTCCCTGAGCAGATTGAGATCAGTGCCGTCCCCGTTTAAGATGAGGGCGTTTTCCAGCATCTCGGCCACTTCTATGCAGCGGTTTTTTCTGTACTCAATAATTTTCAGCTCAGCATTCTCTTCCTTATCTATCAGTTTGGCCAGATAGAAACCTACAATCCCGCAGCCTATAATAAGAACTTTATTCCTGTGAGGCACCTGGCTCCCGAAAACATTGCCCAGGCTTTCCATAGCCTCAGGTTTACCCACAACTACCATATGGTCGTTTGCCTTGATTACATCGTCTCCATGAGGAATAATTATTTCGTGCTCCCGAAAGACCGCACTTACAATGCAGCACTCAGCAAGTTTGAGGTCCTGCATCTGCTTTCCTACAAGCTTGCTTTTGGGACTTATTGCATACTCAGTCATTCGGACTTTTCCCTCGGCAAACATCTCGGCATCTATCGCGGACGGGCTTGACAGGATCTCAGCAACTTCGGAGGCAAGTGCAAGTTCCGGACAGATCATAAGATCAACTCCAACCTGAGCCCTTGAGGTTACAGGCGAATCTATATAATCCGGGTTGCTGACCCTTGCAATGGTTTTAATTTCCTTCCATTCGGGCCTGCTTCGGGCGATTAGCTTGGCGGTCATGCAAGCTACAATGTTAACCTCATCGATACCGGTCACAGCCACAAGCAAATCCGTATCCTGAAGAATTTTTGAAAGGACCTCGGCATTTGCCCCATTTCCTTCTATAACGAGGATATCAAGTTCGTCTGCCCTTCTTGCTGCTTCTCCGTTTTTTTCAATAATTACTACATCGTTTTTGGGGGAAAGAGCCTTTGCAATATGATAACCAACTTCCCCTGCGCCAATAATTATAACCTTCATAGCACACCTTCAGAAAAACTGTTTTTAACTAAGCTGATATTGCGAAACCTGGCAGACCAGAAGCAACAGGCATGGGATAAATCAAGAGAGAAAACGTTGGATAAAGAAATATAAGAGGTTCGGAGATCACAGATAAGATAAAACTGTAAAAGGCGGTCCGATAAATTGTTTGGAATGAAATTAATCAGCGTGTTGACCATCTCTGGAAATTAAACGTTTTGCAAACAGAATTTATAAGACCCATGCTTTTGCAAAGTAACTGCAGATTAAAGCTCTAGAATTGAGCAGTTATATAAATGTTTTCAGATTTTTACAGCAATAAATAAAATACAAGCGTGAACTGGACCTGTGAAAATAAAATCGAATAAAGAAAAGAAAAAGGCAGGAAAGGGAAAAGAAAAGGCCTCAAAAAGGGCTGAAGAGGAAGAAGTTAACGCTGTAACGGGCAAAAAGGATATTTAATAAGGGATAAAAGGATAACCCGGGGATAACCTGAAAATAAAAAGAAAAAAGGAATCAGGGAAAAATATAATAAGGAAAGGAATTCAGCATTAAAGAGAAAAGTCTGAGCGTTAAAGAGAATAATATCTTTTAAAAAAGTAAGATAAAAAAATTAAAATGTAGTTAAAAGCTGCTTTAACCCTCAAAAGCGTCCTTTACTTTCTCAAAAAATCCTTTGTTTTTCCTGGATTTTTCTGTGGATTTCTCGTCCCTTCCCTTTTCATCTCCTTCCGGGTTTTTGCCGCTGCTCAGGGCTTCGAACTGACGAAGAAGCTCTTTTTGTTCGTGAGTGAGTTTTGTTGGAGTCCTGATCACAACCCTGACGAGCTGGTCACCTTTTCTACTCCCGTGCAGGTGCTGAATTCCTTTATCTTTAAGCCTGAATACGGAATGAGTCTGAGTGCCTTCAGGAATATTCATCTTGACCTTTCCGTGGAGGGTATCGACCATCACATCCGTCCCGAGTGCAGCCTGGGAAAAGGAGATCGGAAGCTCGGAAATTACATCATAATCGACCCGCTTAAAGTACTTGTGTTCCATTACATGGAGCACGACATAGAGATCTCCGGACGGAGCCCCGGGTTCTCCCGAATCCCCCTCTCCGCTGAGCCTCAGGCTCATGCCAGAATCGGCCCCAGCAGGCACATTTACGGTTATCTTTCTTGTGTTTCGAACTCTGCCTGTGCCGCTGCAAACCGGGCAGGGAGACTCAATAACCTGACCCCTACCATGACAGGTAGTGCAGGCGGTAGTGCTTACAAACTGCATACCCAGTCCGGAGCGCGTGGTACGGATTTGCCCTGTACCGCCGCATGTGGGACAGCGCTTCGGGCTTGTTCCGGGTTTGGCTCCGGTTCCGGAACAGTTTGAACATCTTTCAGTCCTCGGGATGTCGAGATCTTTACGGACTCCAAAGGCTGCTTCCTCGAAGGTAATATAAAGGTCATACTGAAGATCGGACCCTCTCCTCGGCCCCATATGACTCCGTCTGCCTCCTCCGCCGCCGAAAAACATTTCGAAGATATCTCCGAAGCCGCCGAAGTCTGCACCCCGGAAGATATCTTCTGCGCTATATTGCCCGTTTATTCCGGCATGTCCGAAGCGGTCGTACTGAGACCGTTTCTCAGGATCCGAGAGAACGGCATAAGCCTCGGAAATCTCCTTGAACTTATCCTCAGCCCCGGTTTCCTTATTCCTGTCAGGATGGAATTTTAGCGCAAGTTTTCGATATGTTTTCTTTATATCCTCGGGTGAGGCGTCTTTGGATAATCCGAGAATTTCGTAATAATCACGTGTTGTGGCCATCAGGATTCCCTGTTGTTTTAAAAAAGATAAATCTCCGGAGCCTGCAAGCAGGTTTCCGGTAAGGCCTGAGAATCTTCAGGCCTATCTTTTATTACTTGGTTTTTCCTTATTTACGCTTTTCGTCGTCAACTACCTCATAGTCGGCGTCAACGACCGTCTCATCAGGACCTCTTGCATCAGCACTCCCTGCTCCGCCTGCAGCCTGCTGAGCCTGCTGAGCCTGCTGGGCTTTCTGGTACATTGCAGTGGAGATCGGGTATACGGCTTCCTGAAGTGTTTCGGTTTTTGCCTTAACCTCTTCGCTGTCCTTACCTTCAAGAGCCTTCTTAAGGTCTTCGATTGCGGCGTTTACCTTTGACTTCTGATCCTCTGTGGCCACATCTCCGGCTTCCTTTAAAGTCTTTTCCGCAGCATTGATCAGGGCTTCGGCATTGTTCCTGTTCTCGACCTCTTCTTTGCGCTTTCTGTCTTCTTCGGCATGCAATTCCGCATCTTTGACCATGCGCTCGATTTCGGCGTCCGAGAGTCCACCCGGTTTCTGGATGGATATGGACTGTTCCTTGCCGGTTCCGAGATCTTTTGCACCCACGTGCAGGATACCGTTTGCGTCGATATCAAAGGTAACTTCAATCTGCGGGATACCTCTCGGAGCCGGGGGAATTCCGTCCAGGATAAAACGGCCCAGAGTCTTGTTTTCGGAAGCAATTCCCCTTTCTCCCTGAAGGACATGGATCTCTACCGAGGGCTGGTTATCAGCTGCCGTTGAGAAGACCTGGCTTTTCTTGGTTGGAATTGTCGTGTTTCTCTGGATTAACGGGGTTGCTATGCCTCCGAGCGTTTCGATTCCGAGAGTCAGAGGAGTGACATCAAGCAGCAGGACATCTTTGACTTCGCCCCCGAGCACACCGGCCTGGATGGCTGCCCCGATTGCAACGGCCTCATCAGGGTTGATGTTTTTGTAGGGTTTTTTGCCCGTGAAATTCTCTACAAGCTCGACTACCGCAGGCATCCTTGTGGCGCCTCCGACCAGAATCACTTTGTCGAGATCGTTTGGTGTAAGCTTTGCATCGCTGAGAGCCTGGCGCATGGATACGAGGGTCTTTTCAAGGAGATCCTCGGTCATCTTCTGGAACTGGGCTCTGGTAAGGTCAATATCAAGGTGCTTGGGTTCCCCATCCGGGCCGACTGTAAGGAAGGGAAGGTTGATATTGGTACTTGCAACTCCGGATAGCTCGATCTTGGCTTTCTCTGCGGCATCGGTTAAGCGCTGGAGTATGGCCCTGTCTTTCGAGAGATCGATTCCCTCAATTTTCCTGAACTCAGCCAGTAAGTAGTTAACAATGCGCTGGTCGAAGTCGTCTCCTCCGAGGCGAGTATCGCCACTTGTGGACTTTACCTCAAAGACCCCGCCTCCGAGTTCGAGAATTGATACGTCAAAGGTTCCGCCTCCCAGGTCGTAGACAAGAATTGTTTGCTCTATATCTCCCTTGTCGAGCCCGTAAGCCAGGGATGCGGCAGTAGGCTCATTGATAATCCTCAGGACATCAAGACCCGCAATTGCCCCTGCATCCTTTGTAGCCTGTCTCTGGGCATCATTGAAGTATGCAGGAACCGTGATGACAGCCTGTTTGATCGTTTCTCCAAGATAAGCTTCCGCATCGGATTTGAGCTTCTGGAGAATCATTGCGGAAATTTCCTGCGGTGCGTATTGCTTTCCCTGCAGGGTGACCTTGTAATTGGCGTCTCCCATATGCCTTTTAATGGAATAAACAGTATTTTCAGGGTTCGAAACGGCCTGCCGCTTTGCGACCTGGCCTACAAGTTTCTCTCCTTTTTTAGAAAATCCGACCACTGACGGGGTTGTTCTGGCCCCTTCGGCATTCGGGATCACGACAGCTTCCCCGCCTTCCATTACTGCCATGCATGAGTTCGTAGTACCAAGGTCAATACCCAGTATTTTTGCCATATTTTATCCTCACTAGATTATCTGGTTAATTTCTTCAATTAAAGTTTTAGACAAAAATTTTTAGACAAATCATTGAATTAAATTATTTATTAAGTTATCTGGTAAAGTTATTCAGTTAAATTCAGGAGTCAGGTTAGACCTGACCCAGGAGTGAAATTACACGTGAGTAAATTTCTTACTTATTATTTTCACTTAATGATATAGTGATTTTGTGTTAATTTAAGTGTAGTAAACTTAGATTTTTTATTAAATAAAGACTTAATAAGAAGACTCAATAAAATCACTTTTTTTCAGTAAAGAATTCCTTTATGAGAACTTACTAAACCTTTCCGAATATATCGTTTTGAATATTCGCTTTCTTTGAATATATCGCTTTATTCCTCTGCTTCATCAGGGTTTCTGGCCACTGAGACCATAGCAGGCCTGATAACTTTTGAGTCAAGAGCATATCCGGCTTTGTAAACCTCTACTATAGTGTTGTCCGGGACTTCGGAAGTCTCGATATGCTGAACTGCTTCGTGCCTGTGAGGGTCAAATTCACTGGCTTTTTCACTCTTGATCTTCTCAAGCCCGTACTTTTCGAGGATTGAAAAAAACTGCCTTGAAAGCTGTTCTATTCCGCTGACGATCGAGCTCATATCCTCCGCAGTCTCTGCAGACTTAAGGGCGCGATCGAAATTGTCCGTTACTTCAAGGAAATCAAGAAGTACCTGCTCAAGCACGGCTTTCCGGTTTTCCTCCATCTGGCGGGCGGTCCGTTTTCTGAAATTGTCAAAATCTGCTGCAAGCCGGAAAAGCTGGTCCTTGAGAATCTGGTTCTCCTTCTGGCACATGGCTTCAGGGCTTTTTTCAGCCTCCGAACTGGCAGAAGCCTCTTCGGGATTATCCCGTGCTTCATTAGCCTCTTCCGCCGAAGAACCAGAATTCCGGGCGTCAGGATTTTCAGCCCCAGCCTGGGTATCTTCTTTAGAATCCTTATTTCCTTCTTTATTGAATATTCTCATTAGTCGATCCCCATTAAGTAATTATAACGGTTTCGCTCGTCCTGATCTGTGATTGTTTGTAATTCTATAAATACTTTTCGGGCATTCGAGAAGATGTATTACTCCGAAAAGAAGAGAAAAAGAAAAATCAGTAAAAGTGTTTTTGAAGTTTATAAGAGAGTGCTTTGAGCATTACGACGCTTGCAATCATGGAAGCCGCGACTGCCGAAATCACCTGGTCCCACCCGATGGCTGAGATTCCTCCTGCCAGTGCGAATTGCACACCGCCTACCAGCGACACAAACACGAAGGAAAAACCGAAACCTGCAAGAGCTCCTCCTACAAGGGAACTGAGAGTATCCAGCCCATGTCTTTCGTAAAAAACCATGCCTGCAATAAACATCACCGCAAAAATCAAAAGTACGACTGCGGAGGGCAATGGACTTTCTTTTGATGAAAAAATTTCAAAAAGCCCGAGCCCCATATCAACCAGGAATATGCCCATGAAAACCGCAATAGAAAGGGTTTTCACAAACGGGTTTTCAAGGACCGACTGAGAGTTAGGGTTTCTGCTGTTAATAGTACCAGGCACCTTTATATTTTGCAATGTTTAACTTTTAAGGTATAAACTGTATAATTTATATAAACTTTTACATATTCAATGTTTCCAATCCCAACCGGCGCAACGGCCGATCACGCCGGATGGGGCTTGGGAATTATAAGTACTTCTCAATCACAGGCGTTCGCCGTTTTCGATCAAACCTTTTTTGAAAAGGTTTGCGATCAAGCCCTTTTTGAAAAGGTTGCGTTTCGTCGGTTGATCAAGCCGACAATATCGTTTTCGCTCAAGCCTTTTTTGAAAAGGCTTGCGATCAAGCTTTTTTTTGAAAAGGCTTGTGAACAAAAAGTAATATATAAATGACCGGGTTTTTCCTTTCCAATGAAAATCCTGATTGCGGAATTTGCTGTCGGCACGGACATTGAAAAGTCTCTTATCCCCGAGGGAGCAGCTATGCTTAAAACCCTTGCGGAAAGCTTTGTTCGGCTTGGGCATGAGGTATACTACCCGTCGGCAGGCACGAAAATCGGTGCAGGCACGTGCTTCGAATCTACAGCCGAAAGTTTCAGGCAGGTAATTGAGAAAAAGGCAAAGGCCTGTGATGCAGGGCTGGTTATTGCCCCAGATTCCATGCTTCCCGAGCTGAATAAAGTCCTTGAAGAAAATACCGTAAACCTTGGATGCTCGCCTCAGTCGGCAGCTTGCTGTGCGGATAAGCTGCTCTGTACGGAAATCCTGAAGAAAGCCGGGATTAAAACCCCTGAGATTGCAAAAGAGGCCGAAAAAAGCAAAAAGTATGTTGTAAAACCAAGATTCGGCTGCGGAGCGGAGGCAACATACCTGGTCACGGAGTTTAAGAATGAGGACGGACTCTTTGCGAGCGAGTATATTGAGGGAAAGCACCTGAGCGTAAGCCTTATCGCAGGAAAAAAACCGCTTCCTCTTACCGTTAACCGCCAGTTCATAGAGTTTGGCGAAAAAGAGGTAAAAGCCGGAGAAAATGGGAAAACCGGAGTTTTCGGCATAAAATACAACGGTAGCCTTACCCCTTACCGGACTCCAGGGAGAGAGGAACTCTATGAGACTGCGATTTCCACAGTAAAATGCCTGGACTGTTTCGGGTATGTGGGCGTAGATATCGTACTCGCTGACCTGCCGTACGTTGTGGATGTGAATCCAAGGCCTACAGCCTCGCTTTTCGGGATTAGCAGGGTCATGAGAGAGGAGATTGGAGATCTGCTTTTGAAAAACAAGTTTGGAGAACTGCCTGACTCGGTAAATATTGAAGGAGAATACCGCTTTTCAAAGGATGCGCTGGGCGAACTTTTCGGAAGGGCTTGAAAGAGAGGTAACAGGTTGAGAAGCCAGAAAAGTAAGAATACGGGAAGCTTGAAAAAGACCAGAAAAGCGAAGATACGGTAAAACTTAAAAAACTGAATAAAGGGCTTAAAAATGAATTCAAAGGTTATCGGACTTGATATTGGAGGAGCAAACACCAAACTCGCCTCCTCGGACGGAAAGATCGTGGAACTGCATTACCTGCCCCTCTGGAAAAATACGCAGCTTCCAGAGGTCTTAAAGGAAATCGCACAGCGCTTGCATCCCGAAAAAGTTGCTGTTGTTATGACCGGAGAACTTGCAGACTGCTTTGAAAATAAGGAACAGGGCATCCTCTTTATAAAATCATGTGTTGATTCTGCTTTCGGGCCCTCAAAAGTGTCTTACATAAATAGTATGGGCAGGTTCCAGCACGAAACTGACGATTTAAGGGAACTTGCTGCTGCCAACTGGGCAGCTTCAGCCAGACTGATCGGAAGAGAGATAGGAGACTGCCTTTTTGTTGATGTCGGCAGTACCACAAGTGATATTATTCCTATTGTCTCAGGGGAGCACAGGGCAGGGCACACTGACTTCGAACGCCTGCTCAGGAGTGAACTCGTATATGCAGGCACTCTGAGGACAAATCTCGCTGCACTCCTTGAAAAAGTGAAACTTGGAAAAGGGATATGCAGAACATCCTCGGAACTTTTTGCAACGACGGCGGACGCCTATCTGATACTCGGGGAGATCAATGAAGGCATGTATACGTGCGAGACGGCTGACGGAGCCGGCAGGAGCAGGACAGAATCCATGCGCAGGATTGCAAGGCTGGTCTGTGCCGACCTTTCAGAGGTAGGGGAGCGGGAGATATACGAGATTGCAGAACAGGTAAAGGAGAAACAGGTTTCTACCCTTGCTGAAGCTATTTCTGAAGTTGCGAAAAGAAACGGGCTTAAGAAAATTGCAGCAGCAGGTCTTGGAGAGTTTTTGATAGCGGAAGCTGCAGAAAGGCTCGGATTTGAATGCATTTCTATTTCTGGGCACTGTGGAGAAGAAATCTCGAAGGTCTTTCCGGCATATGCGGCTGCCAGGCTGCTGGAAGCCGAAAGGTCAGGAAACTGAGTCTATAATATTTCTGTTTCCCTGATGGAATTAATGTATAACTGAAAATCATTTGCAAAAAACCGCAACGAACGAGAAATTTTAATGAAAGCTATGAGAGTAGTTATCAAAATAGGGGGAAGCCTGATCAGCGAAGCTCCGGAACTTATTGACAGGCTCGTAAAAGAATTTCGCTTCAAAAATGCAGAAACTACTCTAGACAGGCAGGTTCCCGAAAGAGTACCTTATTCCGTCCTTATTGTGCCCGGCGGAGGAATATTCGCTGATACCGTAAGGAGAGCTGACGAGAGGTTTGGACTCGGAGACGATGCAGCCCACTGGATGGCCATACTTGGCATGGAGCAGTATGCCTGCTATCTTCAGGATAAAACCGGTGCAAGGGCTGTAGACTCGATAGCAGGCCTGCCTCAGGGAGTATCTATTCTCTTTCCATACAGGCTTATGAGAAACGAAGATCCCCTGCCTCATACCTGGGATGTGACTTCCGACACTATCGCTGCCTGGGCTTCAAGGCAGGCCGGAGCAGTATTTATAAAGGCTACGGACGTAGACGGCATATTCAGGAATGGAAAATTAGTCAGGGAAATTTCTGCTGCCAGTTGCAAAGGGAACCGCTCAAGCTGTATCGATCCTGCCCTGCCGGAATTTCTACTGAAAAACCGGCTGGAGTGCCTGATCGTAAACGGAAAATGTCCGGATAGGGTTATTCATGCAGTGTATGGAAAGCCTGTGCTTGGTACTTTAGTAAAGGGGAATATTTAAATCGTATATCGTATATGACTAGGGGAGAAGCAAAGCGTATCGCAAAGCGTATCCAAAAGCATTAATTAAATTTAGTTCATTAAATCTGCTAATGTTAACAAAGGTGCCAGGGAAAGCAGAAGCTTGATGCTTAAGGAAGGCGCCTGATTCACCGGCAACTCGTTACAAATTTGCTATTCGAATTAACCTTTAAGGAGAAAAAAAATGTCAGCACAAAAAGTTGAGTACTGTACTTCATGCGGAATTCGCCTCGTGGAAAAGGGCTATGTAAAGTTCCCCTGCCCCCAATGCGGATCAGAAATCGGAAGATGTTCAAGCTGCAGGCAGCAGGGTAACGTATACACCTGCCCCAAGTGCGGATACAAGGCACCCTGATTCAGGCAAAGCCCCGAACCATATATAATATCGCGTGTAAACGAGATTAAACTCGATCAACAAAATCAGATAAAAATATAAGAGGAATCAGAATGGGCGATGTTGCAGCAAAGATAAAGATAATGCCTGAAAGCGTTGAAACCGACCTTGCAGAATTGAAAGAAAAGCTAAAAGCCGTAATTCCCGCAGGGGCAGACCTGCACGGGGATATTGTAGAAGAGCCTATTGCTTTCGGATTAAAAGCCCTGATTGTCACATTAATAGTCAATGACGAGGAAGGCGGAACCGAAGTTGTAGAAGAGGCTTTCGCAAAAGTTTCCGGCGTCGAAAACGTCCAGGTTATGGAAGCCTACCGTATTTAAGAGGAGAAAAGATCCGGACAATGCGTGTCCGGAAAAATACCTTTTCATTCTCCTTTCTTTAAAAGGGCTCGTAGATCAGGGGAAGATCGTTACGTTCGCAACGTAAAGGCCGCGGGTTCGAATCCCGCCGAGTCCATTTAAAAAGTTTTAATATTCCTGATCAATACTACTATTTTTAAATTCCTTTAAAAATGGAGAACATATAGCAGAGAGGCTGGCTTATTCTTCAGCCCGGACATTCATGCAGGCAGGACAGCGGATACTTCTCTTTACGGGAATCTTAAGAACCCTGGAAAAAGCCAGGTCGTAAATGGTTCTCTCCCCAATTGCCGGGTCTCCCAGTTGCGTCAGGTTCAGGATAGCAGCCGCTGCCATACCGGTTCCAACCAGGCCGGTAGTAACTCCCAGAACAGGCGTGATATCGGTCTCGGGGAAGTTTTCGTCCAGTGCACATGCCAGGCACGCACTTTTGCCGGGAACTACCGTAAAGATTTCGCCGCTGAAGTCCTGTGCGAAGCCGTGGGCTGCAGGAATTCCCAGTCTCATACAGACCCGGTTGACTGCCAGCCGATCAGCATTCCGATCGAAGCAGTCCAGAACGAACTGACAACCTTTCAGCAGGGTAAGCATATCACTTTCTTTCAGGTTTCTTGCCACAACCTTAACCTTCAAGTCGGGATTCAGAGACAGCAGGCGTTTACGGGCTGCTTCTGCCTTGAGACAACCCAGGTCTTTTACGCAGAAGAGTACCTGGCGGTTAAGGTTGCTGATCTCCACAACATCCCGGTCGGCCAGAATCAGGCTCCCTACGCCCGCAGCCGCCAGGTAGAGGGCAGCAGGGCCTCCTACCCCGCCCAGACCCAGAACAGCCACCTGGCTTTCTGAAAGCCTGCGCTGCCCCTCATCCCCGAAACCCGGTATTGAGACCTGCCTGGACCATCTATCCTGGCTCATGCAGCCCCTCCTATCACACCAAAGGAGACCGTATCTCCTTCTTTAAGGGTAGTCTCCAGCCCTCGGGGAAACTTCTGGATATTATTCAGGTCAAGGGCATTAAGGCAGATATTCGCATACTCCTTATCGCTATAAAGGGGTTGAATAAAGCAGAGCTTTGAGAACTTGTAGCCATATCTCCCGGACAGGATTTCTATCAGGTCCTTAACCCTCTGTCCTTCTTTTACTTCCTCGGTCTCGTATAGCTTCCTGGTCACTGTAGAGAAAAAACCATAATATCGAACAGTCACCTGCATTTTTTCCTGGCCTCACGAATTCAGGCGGTCTCTGGCTACCTCTAAATGTTTTACAGCTTTTCAGCCATCTGAACTTCCATCTGCACTTTTTTCAGATATTCTTCCCGGCAGGGCTCCAGATCTCTGGCAACGTCTTCCAGACCATACTCTATCAGGACGTCCGGAAGAGGAAAACCTGTCTTTCGATCCCAGCCACGCACATCATAGTAACGAGGAATCAGATCCGCCTCCGGGAAGACCATGCCTTTGTTCGGGCCGTCAGGCATGGGTTCCCGGGTGAACCTTTTTGGACAGTGATCTTCCATACATCCTACGAGGAGGCGGTTCCAGTAAGCCCTCTCCAGGTGCACTATCCTTCCGCCAATCCTGAGCAGATCATCTGCAGAGATATCCATGCCCGTAGCCGCAGAGAGCAGCCGTACCATGTCTTCGGGCTGAACGGCAAAAGACCAGTTGTGCGTGAAAGTGCACTGCGTAAGGCTATCCCCTAATGCCTTGAGATCCTCGGAGTACTTCTCCATTTCCGGCTTTTTAACTGGTGACAAACGGTCCTCCGCTTCCCTGGTTCCCAGGATCTTTTCTACCAGGCCTGGATAAAAGGGACCAGTCAGCTCCAGGCAGGGCAGGCCCTGGAGATGGTCCCCGCCCCTGCGGCCAGTGGCAAATCCTATTCCAAAGGCGAAGCCAAGCCCGCGAGGATCGTCCTGGGACATATCGTGGCCTTTTACAGAGATGGAAAAATCTGCACCTCGATTCATAAGCTCGGCTGCCCGACTGGACCCCTCAGCCAGAATGTTACCAAAGCCCTCTCGAAAAGCGATCATTCGGATGAGTCGGTCGATTAAAGTCTGATCTCCCCAATTAAGGATAAGGCCGTCCGTGTCTTCCCGGGTTAACAGGCCTTTCTCCCAGCACTCCATAGCCCAGGCGATAGCTCCCCCACAGGAACACGAGTCCAGGCCCAGTTCATTGACCAGCTTATTATTATGCACTACCTTGTCCATGTCAAGGAGGCCGATGCGCGGCCCTACGGCTGTCAGGGTCTCGTACTCCGGTCCTCCTGTAATTTCGCCTGCATACTTGCCTTCCCTTATTTTGCTGAACCTGCCGCATGAAATAGGGCAGGCAAAGCAGCCTTCCCGGTGAGAAAGAAAATTGTCCCTGTGGTTCTCGCCACTGAGCTTACTGGCATCCGGATGGAAGCCTTTCTGAAAGTTGTGCCAGCAGAACCAGCCCTGCTCGTAATTAGCTGGCATTGTTAGAAGCCAGGTGCCCTGGTCATAGAGCATCTGAACCATCAAATCTCGCTTCATTCTTTCACGGATGTCGGCACAGACCTGGTAAAACTCGTCGGGGCGGGAAACTGTCACAGGCCCGGTGCCTCGAACGGCTACGGCCTTTAAATTCTTGGAGCCCATTACAGCGCCAATTCCTGTCCTTGCGGCCGCTCTATAGACATCATTCAGGATGCAGGCATATCTGACCAGGTTCTCTCCGGCCGGGCCAATCAAAGCGATGTGGATCTCCTTTGATCCCAGCTCCTCTTTAAGGATCGCATCCGCCTCCGGGACAGTCCTGCCCCAGAGGTGCCCGGCGTCCCTGATCTCCACCTGCTCGTCATCTATCCAGAGGTAAACAGGTTTGCTTGCTTTTCCTTCTACTACCAGCTGATCGTAGCCTGCAAACTTTAGCTCCGGACCCCAGTGGCCTCCCATATTCGAGTCTCCAAAGCCGCCACCTAAGGGTGATCTGGCGGTCACTGTAGTCCGGCCGCTCGAAGGTGCGAAGGTGCCTGTCAAAGGCCCGACGCCAAAAATCAACTTGTTTTCCGGGCTTAAAGGATCCACATCCGGCCCAACTTCACGGTATAGAAGTTCGGAGTTGAAACCGCGACCTCCAAGCCATTTTTCCCTGTAAGCTTTCTCGATCTCCTCAACCTTAACCGTACCCTTGCTCAGGTCTACCCTCAGCCTTTTGCCTGTCCAGCCATCGACCATAATTCTCACTCCTGGGCGGTTAAAATTACTTTGTCTGCCATTTCACGACGCCTTTCCATGAGGAATTCATCCACACTCCGGAAAGTAAGGGCTCCGGATGGGCAAAACCTGGCGCACTGAGGGTCTCCGCCGCATAAATCGCACTTGAAGGCTACTTTTTTCACAGGATGAAAGCCCATAGCAGGACAGGCCACCAGACAGGAACGGCATCCCGTGCAGAGGGATTCCTCCATATAAATTGCTCCGGTGCTCTCGCTCAGTCTGATGGCTCCCTGGTCGCAGGCTGCCAAACACTGGGGCTTACTGCATTGAGAGCACACTGAGGGGAAGTTCCTTCCCAGAGCCTCGTATTTTACTACCCTCATGCGTGACAACACCGGACTGCACTCACCCTCGTGGTATAAGGAGCAAGCCATTTCGCAGCTCCTGCAGCCTGTACATCGGGATGGGTCTATCAGCAATGACCTTGAACTCGTAATAATCACCATATTTGTTCTATAAAGTCCTATTTTGTACTTTAACTATTTATAGGTGTATCTTATATAACACTTTGGAAATTAATTAGTGATATCACATACAGGGCAGAATGAAATCGAAGAGACGAATGGTTCACAGTCTGTTCCACATCTGCGTGAAGGCCAGGTCATTAATCAGGACGTTAGTGATTTCCTTTCCTTCAGGACCACCGTAACTGCAGGGTTTAAAATAATTCTGGAAGAGAAAAAGCAAAAGAACAAAAGCTTGAAGGATTGACGCATTAATCGCAACAAAAGTTTGCCCTATTTCTCAACGCCCTGAGTCCCGGAAAAGACAGTTGTAGAAAGAGACTAAAGGTTCGCTCAAGAGAATATTAATACGCAAAATATGGATTTCTCGCTTTCTCAGTGTGGAGAAAAGGGGATTCAAAATAAGAATCTATATTCCTTGAAAGTATCCGTTAAGACATGAATGTATAATATTTCTGAAAATAATATTTCTGAAAGCGAAAAAGGCAGGGAAAAGCAGTAAAAGGGAAAAGCAGTAGAAGATGAGAAAAAGTATCTATAGGCTTGAGTGTTGAGTAAAAAAGCTGGTGAGTAAAAAAGCTGATTATAAGGTGGTTCACAAGGTTTGACCTGCAACAATGAAGTATATTAGGGATCAGATTTCAAGCTGTCCTGAATTTGCTTCATTTTACAGATACGCGTCAATGAAGTATATTACGGGATCAGATTTGAAGCTGTCCTGAATTTGCTCCATTTTACAGATTACGCGCAATGAAGTATATCACGGGATCAGGTTTGAAACTGTCCTGAGCTTACTCCATCTTACAGATTACTTCCCCATGAACCAATTAATATTATGTATTTAATATTATAAGAAATTAACTATTTAATTAAATTTATTTAATCCGTTCACATATTTAATGGGCTCATCCCAACACCTGGTCACTCACAGTTACCTGGTCGATTTTTATTTTTCAGAATAACCTTAACAACCGCTTAACGATAGAGGACCTAAAAGTGTTAAAACAGCACTTCCATAGGCGGCACCTTAAAATCTGCGATTTTCTCCCCGTCAATTGTCTTCCAGGGCATAAACCATTCCCTGTTCGAGGTAAGCGTTCCTGCCATTGCGTCCTGCCCGTCACTTATCAGCAAGAAAGCATTATATCGGAAAATGCCTGGAATCTCTTTTTTGTAAGTCTGGAACTGCTTGTAGGCGTCCCAGATTATTTCGTCATTTGCAAACCCGTTATCTTCATCCGGCCGCTTTAACTCGATAACGACAAGCGGCAGCCCGTTAACAAAAAGTATAATGTCCGGCCGCCTGTTGTTCCCATCTTCTATAATGGTAAACTGGTTTACCGTAAGAAATTCATTTTCCGCAGGCTCTGAAAAGTCAAAAAACCAGACCTTATCATAAACGGTTTCCCCGTCCTGCCCCTGATACTCAACTCAATCCCGTTTACCAGCATATTGTGAAAAGAAAGGTTATTATGCACGAGATCCTGGCTCTCTTCCCGAAGCACCTTTTTTATTGCTTCTTCCCCTGCTCCTGCCGGAATTCCGGGATTCAGTATATCAATTGCAGCCCGAAGCCGGCGCGGCAGAATAACAGTCCCGAAATCGTCCCTCCCGGCATCTTCTGTTTCCGGGGCAATGTCCGGACCGTAAAGGTAATCGTAGCCAAGCTCTGAGAGGATTTCAAGGGCTGCAACTTCAACTTCGGATTCGGGGATGAAGGCCGGAATAGAGATTTCTCCTGTCTTTTTTGTCTGTTTTATCTACTTTCTTATCTGTTTGGTCTGATTTTGCCTTAGTAGGGCAGGTTTCCGTTCAAAAGAGAGTTTCTGCCATTAAAATATTAACCTAAAAAAATTAGAATTGTGTGTCCTGGTAAATTTATTTAAGTGTGACTATTCTGTTGCGCTCTTCGTTTGAAAAAATGAGAATTCAGAAACCTCAACCTCTGGTGTCGCCTTTTTCAGGCAGAAGGCAGAAATTAGTATTTTTCTTCTGGCAAAATACAGAAACAACTTTCCGATATCGAATTTTCAAAATACTAATCTAAATTAGTACTAATCATAATTAGCATTCTTTTCCCACGGCAAAAAGAAAAAAACCGAAAAACGAAAAAAAATCAATCAAGCGCGTACTAATTAAATATATTTATCCTGTAAGCGACGCAGTCTATCTTCTAGAAAAATCAAAAACTTATTGGATTAACCTGAAAATGGCCTTTATATAAACTTAAAATGAGAGCCTGATTTAAGTTTCTTCCTTTAATTTTTCGTTTCTTTTGTTTTTTTCTTTTGTCTTCGTTTCTCCATTTCTTCGTTTTTTTTCTTTTCTGTTAATTCACGACTATCTACTAATTTTTTCTTTCTCTCTTTAAGTTCCTGTATTTCCTTGTCGAATGCTTGTTCCAAGTACTCTTTTTCAACCTTATTGGTTGCTTTCTTTAGTGCTTCCTCTTTCTTTTTCTCGGCAAATTCTATCGCCCGGTCGAAATTTTTTTCGGGTTCTTTCATTTCCCTGGTCACCAAGTTATGAACCTCTGTAAAGTCGTTTACACAGATGAATAATTAGTTAACAGTATGAAATTATAAAAAAGTTTCATTTTTTCCAATCGATTCCAGGAGTTTTCTTAGTTTTTTAAGTGATTCTGGAAAATTTAGACTGCCCAGGTTGTTTTAAAACTAGATGGGACATTCACAAAGGAGTATATAAGAAAGTTGAAAAGAGAACTGACATACGGATCTTTTGCCTTTGCTTTATGAGGCGATTTTTACTCACGCAAGCTATCAAAAAAATTTAATAAATAAACCGGCCGATAGCTTATATAATATATTTTTTTGTCGGCGGCGAAGTCCACTTTTTAGAAGAATCAACAATTTATAATCAACCAAAGCCGACAATAAACTGATCAAAAAACCGGCGGGCGGCTCTGAAGAAATGGTCTATTTGAAAACCGGAAAACCGTAATAGGTGTCTTTAACGTGTCTTGTCACGCTCGACGCAGGAGAGCGGCCATTCCACGAAATTTCAAAAAGAATAGTCACTAAAATAATAGTTACAGAAATAGGCACAAAAAAGAAAGTAAAGTTCTTTACTCAAGGAATTCATTGATTCCAGCGGCATGTGATACCAAATTTTTGATTTGTTGCATATCTTCATCAGATAAAGGCTCTTTGAACAACTCATTTACCAACCAGAGCCCGCTCTTGCTTATCTTTTCTTTGGGGGAGAACAAACCCAGCCAGTCCGATGAATGACAGCATTCATCACACAGGGAAATTGTGGAGATGATTTTTGATTCGAGTTCAAGCCTTTTTTCCTGGGCTTCAACTTCAATTACAACAAAGCTGAAATTTGCCTGGATATACTGGCTTACCCTCTTTTCTATTTCTCTCTGCTTCTCAAGGTCAATAGAAGCCGAATATTCTTCTTTTGCCTTCCTGCTGGTCAAATCTATTTCCCATTGATCAAGAAACGGGTCTTTATCCCTGTTAAGCAAAGCTCGCCCTATATTCTTCCTGAAAATGCTCCGATCCTTATTTTCTTTAATGAAATGCTGCTTAAGTCGTGATCTTAACTGGTTTTTACCTGTATGAGTTCCTATGCGAACGATTCTGCCCATACCGTGGGCAGTTTCTCCTTTTTCAAACAAAATATAGATTCCATTGCGAGGGATTTTCCTCTCATCAAATGGAAAACTCATCCTTTCCAGATTATTGAACCATTGATGCAGTTGTTTGCATTTTTCACTCATTTTAACATCTCATTTTAAGATATTGGAGTTGTTTTCCAATTCCTAGTCCTTTAAGAGGAATCTGGTAATTCAAAATATGAGGCAGTAAATATTTTCTGTATTTTTCTCCCGCAAGGAAAATGAATTCATCTTCTTCCAGATCTGCTTCCTTTTTTATCTGGTCTATTACGCAATCTGCCCATTCCTTGATTTCCTTAGAAGACATATTAATCAAACATTTATCATAAGGCTCAATTTCCGCCTCCGAATCTACCAGACCGTATTTTGCAGAAAGAATGAAGATCTTGTCAGGGCTCAATGATCTTGCATATTTAAGGTTGTATTTGAAAAGCGTACTGATGTACAGATCTTTCGCTTTTGCTTTATAAGGCAGTTTTTTACTCACGCAAGATATCAAAACAATTTTTGCCATTTCAACATTCAACCCTGATTTTTCCTGACATGAGTTTTGGAAGGAGGGAATCTCTAATTTGAGAAAGAGTTTTACATTCAAATATATTTTTTTGTATAATGTATACAAAATCCAAAACTATTTCATTGTATCTTTTAGATGTCGACTTATCAGAAATTACAACTGGATACCTGATTAGAGTTTTCCAGTTTGCCCTTGGCATTTTTGTACCTTCGGAAGTTTGAGTCGCATATTCTACAAATTTTTCACTTGATACTATTGAAAGGACAAACGAATAATAGTCTTCTGCCGGAGAAATCACGATAATATCTGTAGAACAAACGCCATCAATAGGAGCTACGCCGACTTTGTGGAAGTAGGGTCTTATTCCCAAAAAGAATATCCCTTTTCTCGAAAATTAACTTATTACTTGAAATTTCGCTTGCATTTCCCCAATCGGAAAGAGATATTGATTTTCTTGGTATGTGTTCCAATCCAAAATAGGGAGTTTCTGGATTCATATCTTCAACTTTTACGT
Source organism: Methanosarcina sp. (assembly GCF_049706645.1). GTDB lineage: Archaea > Halobacteriota > Methanosarcinia > Methanosarcinales > Methanosarcinaceae > Methanosarcina. Next base: position 78,932 of record NZ_JBNAKP010000024.1, read on the forward strand.
TTTTTCTCTTTTCGCTGGCAATATCTCCAAGCTTACCAATTCCCCACCCCTCCGGAATCTCTCCCAATTTCGAATCTACCATCCTGCCGCCGCTTGATTTGTAAGGATCTCCGTTTTCGTCAGGGAACTCGAAATCAATAAACCAGCGTTTGAAAAGGGACTGGGCGATTTGTTTTAAAGTAGAGTTCATCTGGCGGTTGAGGTCGATTTTGTCATCGAGGGTGCTGAAAATATTGGCAATACTCTTTTGTTCTTCCTTAGGAAGGTACAATACAGAAAGTTTGCTCAAATCACTTCCTCTTATTCCGGCAGCAGCAACTTGTTCTACAATAGAAGAGACAAGATTTCTTCCAGTAGCAGATTTAAAAAAATAGTAGTAAAATAGCGGATCAGCAAGTTTTTCGTTCAGACGACCTCTAATGATGTGTGATTCAAATGTTGCAGGTATAATGTCATCCATAATTATGGAACATTTTCCAGCACCTTCAAGAACTAACGATTGCCTAGCAAATAACAAATCGCCTTTTTTTAACTTGAATTTTTCATATTCATCATTTGATATAGGTACTCTATCCATTCCTACATCACTGAAAATCCGACAATAAGAAAATAATTCCCCATATTCACCATTTTTATACCAGAACCTCTAGCCATTTTGGGGCGTGTTAGACCATTACGAAGAGGAACTTCAAATAAATCTCCAAACTTGGATATACTCCATTCTTCAGGAATCATCCCGATCTCGATTTCTTTAAACTTTTGAATCATTGTTTCAATTCCAGAAGTTTTTCGTTGTTCCAGATTATTTCTGCAAGTTCGGTGTATAATTCCTGCCTTTCCACAATCGCTTGTCTGGTGAAATGTTCAATTGGTCTGAACTTGAGATTATATTTATCTATGAATTTGAGGAATTGAGGGTTATTCTGGTAGCATTTTTCATTTAGGGAACGGGCGAGGATGTTTTCACTGAAGTACATTTCTTTTTTTTCTTCGTAAACTTTGTCTTTATAGCTTCTGTTTTTGTCTCTTGGGAGGATCAGAAGAGAGCCGAATTTATTTCGGTATTTTTGGAAGGATTCTTCGGATTCGAATTCTTCGGTATGCTGGTTGAAATGGTCTGCCACAACATGTTCGATATCACAGGGGTTCTGAATGTCCCGGCTTACGTAATCTTCAAAGGAATATGTCAGGCCTATTTCCTGATCAATGAAATTTGTCATCCGTGAGATTATGTTGAGCATGTACCGCTTGGTAAAACCATTGAGGTAAAACCATCTTGCTCCTTCTTTTACTTCGAATTCGGATTTATTTAGATAATTGAAGAGATATTCCGCAAGCTCTTCAATGGACAGCCTGCGGATCTGCTGGGTTAAATCAAAGACTCTATTTTTAATTGCAGAATAATCGACGGTTTTAAAATTAAAAACTCTTGAAATGACAAATAGATCAATAAAGCACGAGACAAGCTTTATCTTTTTATTGACAATCTCTTCGGAGTCTTTAGGATCGATGGAAGCCAGAATTAACTGGTATTGAAGAGTGAAATTGTTATTGGCATTGTAATAAACGTGTTCGTACTCTTTATCGAATTCAGTGGAATACTTTAAAAGCCTCTGGTAGACCTTCGAAAATTTAATGAAATCGTTCTTGATAAAAAACTCATAATTATCGCTTTTGTAGAGGCCTATTTTGGAAGAATTTTCCCTCACCCATTTGTGAAAGGCACTTCCAATAATGTCAAAATCTCCGGGAACAGCATCTTTTTTGGTATCTCTTATTGACGCTGCAAACTGGGCACGAAGCCAGTTTTTTATAAATGTCAAGTCATTATCCTTGTCTAACTCTTTCAGGTTCAGGATTGTCTGTTTCCACATGTCGTTGCATTTGTTTCTCTCTTTATCATCTTTGATTTCAGAGAGCAGATAGCCTTTTAGCATCTCAGTTTCGGTAAGGCTCAGCCCTCTATCATTCATAGAAACAAATATCTTATGTGCATCCTGTTCAGCTTGCGTTATTATCCGGATGAAGTCCAGATTATCCAGAAGCCAGTCTTTAAAGAATAAAAGAGCCTGCCCTTTAACTTCTTCAGGGAAGATTTCTTCAATATATTCATAATTCCTATAGATATTCCTGACACTTTCAGGTTTATCTATCGTATCGAAGGATTCATCGTTTTTCAATGCCTTCAAACACTCTTCTCGTTCCTCTACGTTTAAATTAAAACTTTTTTCGCCGGATTTTCTAAAGTAAAATAAATTTAAAACTTCTGCCTTTTCTTCGCCATCTTCTAAGTTATGGTATAAATAAATTAAAAGAAGAGTCAGAGAAGTAAGTCTTTGCTGGCCATCAATAATTGCATTTTCATTGTCAGTCAGAACAATTGAGCCCATGAAATAATGGCCATAAGAAGGTACATCTTTGAGAGAATTGTCCTCACTATAGTACTCTAAGAATTCGCTTGTCAAGTCTTCGATTAACTCTTCAATCTGCTTTTTACCCCACATATATTCCCGTTGATAATAATGAACAGTGTACTTGACTCCAGTGAACAGTTCTCTTAATGTTTTTGGCGTACCATCTATTTTCTTCATGCGCTCAGCTCATTCTTCTTTGTCTTTGCTTAATTTCAAAATTTATTTTTATTCTAATGTTCAAAAGTTTTCGTGAAAGGCCGCTCGCTTGCGAGCGGACAAGACACGCTAAAGACAGCTATTACGGCTCCTCTGTGTTTGATTCGCCAAATCTCTTTCCCGGCTCTTTCAATTATTTCTCTGCCAGCCGAAAATTTGTATAATTTCTGCCGGGAGTCCTCTTGAGCGAAGCGAAAAGGACAGCGCACTGCAGAGCCGCAACTCTGCCAAGACACGCTAAAGACAGCTATTACAGCTCCTCTATTTTTGATTTGCCAGATCTTTTTCCCGGCTCTTTCAATTATTTTTCTCTGCCAGCCGAAAATTTGTATGATTTCTGTCGGGATTTCCCCGAAAAATCACTTTAATTTACTTATAAGATCGAGGAAATTGGCTCTTAATGCTTCTCTGGTAGAATCCGAAAGATCATCGAGTCTATCCAGAGTTTCCAGAGCTTTTTCGAAGTAGGATTTAGCAAGGGTGGGGTCTGTTTCAACATAGACTCCTCCCATGTAAACATACAGGTAGAGGAAGTCATCATATTTTTCAGTAAGCTTTTTATACAGGTCCTGGATTTTATCAAATTCGCCTCTTTCGGACAGGTCTGAAATATAGAGGCCTACGAGTTCATAAAACTCAGAGCCGTTTTCCAGCAGGAAATCAAATTTTTCGTCCTCGGGCAGTGAGAGGAACTTTGTTTCCATTTCGGCTACCAGTTCTTCTTCAGTTAGTCCTTCTTTGCCCTCTGCTCCGTAATTTTCTACAAAATCGAAATAATCTTCCTCATCTCCTTTCATGAGCATGAGATCTGCATGTTTGCTGGACAGGCCCATTTTAGCGGCAAGCTTTTTGACGCTTTTTTCGTACTCTTCACTCTCTTTTTCAGTGAAAAGCCCCATAACATAAGTGGCCCACTTCAGGTACGCCTGTTCGTCTTCCATCCATGACCTGTTGTCGATAACTTCTAGAACGTAGTCGATTGCCAGTTTGAACTCGTGATGGCTTATTGGTTCATCTTCAAGAAGTTCTATCAGGTTTTCAATTATTTCTATCTCAAGGTCCTGCTTAAAAAAAGAGATTTTTTTATCGTAGTTATTTTTGATGTTATTTAATGCTGCTACTGCGTCTTTGTCCTTTATTTTTCGGTCATTTTCACAAAAATACCTGGCAATCGAATATTCAATTGTTCCCAGATAGTCACTGTATTTGTACTCCTTTCCTTGCAGACTTTTCATTTCCTTTATTTCCGGAGTATCGGGTTTTAGATATCGGGAAAGAGAGTAGTCTCCCCCTTCAGTGAATTTGCTCCCAGTATCAGGATTCATGGCAATGCCCTCCGCTTGTCTATAATTTATATTTTCCTTAATATTCATTGTAGCAGCATATGTTTAAACTTAGTTTTTAAGCTTCGTTTGTAAGTTCAGTTTTTCTTTACTTTCAGTGGGAACCTTTCACAGCTCAAGAGTTTCAGATTCTACTAACCTGGGATTAGAGTTCATACCCTAGGCCCGCCAGATTTTCCCTAATCTTCTTCTCCAGCTCCCCGAATTTCCTGAACTGCTCCGAAAGTTCTGCGGTCAGCCTTTCCATTTTCTCCTCGAATTCCTCATCGTCGTCTTTTCTTTGGTTTCTTCAAAACCTACATAACGGCCAGGGGTAAGGATATAATCGTGCTTCTTGATTTCTTCAAGGGTCGCAGCCTTACAAAAATCTGGGATATCTTCGTAGGTTCCGCTTTCGACTTTTTCCCCGCGCCAGGCGTGGTAGGTGTCAGCAATCTTTTGAATTTCTTCGTCGGTAAGTTCGCGGTGGGTACGGTCCCTCAAAACTCCCATGTTCCGGGCGTCGATAAAAAGAATTTCACCTCGCCGGAGGTGTTTGAGGACATGGAGCCGTTCGCAAGGACAAAGCCTGCAATTCCGGTTGGGGTGAGATGGTGAATATAGTGCTGAACCCAGGCGAAGTTGGCATTGCCTTTTGGCGGGACTCCGAATTTCCAACGAGCGTCTTCGGCAAGAAGTTCACCTTTCCAGTCCGAGTCATTAAAAGGATGGTTTGAGAGGATGAAATCGGCTTTCAGGTCTTTATGCAGGTCTTTATGGAACGAGTCACCCCATTTGATGCCGTCGTTGTCTAGCCCCGGATTGCAAGGTTCATTTTACAGAGGCGCCAGGTGGTCTGGTTTGACTCCTGGCCGGAAATGGAAATATTCTCAAGGCGGCAGTCATGGGCTTCAATAAACTTCTCGCTCTGGACAAACATTCCGCCCGACCCGCAGCAGGGGTCATAAATTCGGCCGCGGTAGGGTTCAATCATCTCGACAAGGACTCTTACTATGCTTCTTGGGGTATAGAACTGGCCGCCGCGCTTGCCTTCAGCATCTGCAAACCTGCCGAGGAAATACTCGTAAACTCGGCCAAGGACGTCTTTACTGCGGCTCTCCTTATCCCCAAGGCCGATTGTGCCCACAAGGTCGATCAGCTCACCCAGGCGCTGCTTGTCAAGCCCTTCCCGTGCATAGTTCTTCGGGAGCACGCCTTTCAGGGTGCTATTGTCCCGCTCTATTGCGGTCATAGCGTCGTCTACGGTTTATCCTATAGTGGGCTGCTTTGCACTTCTCTCCAGATGGTTCCAGCGGGTCTCAGGAGGCACCCAGAAGACATTTTCTGCAAGATACTCTTCAGGATCTTCCGGGTCGGCTCCGTCTTCAACCTCCGATAAAAGTTTTTCGTGCATTTCCTCAAAAGCATCCGAAATGTATTTCAGGAAAATGAGGCCGAGTACCACATGTTTATACTCTGCTGCGTCCATATTGTTTCGGAGTTTGTCCGCTGTCTGCCAGAGTTTTTCTTCAAAACCTAGATTTGCGCCGTTTGAGCCTGCTATGTTTTTTGCCATGAATGACCAACACTTTGATGATGCCTTACGGTAGTTCGCGAACTGTTATAAAATTGCCGATTGTAAGTACTCTGGAGACGATGTCAATCAAACAGCAGAGGACGACCAAAATATTCTTCCAGGACTATAAACTTTAAAGATGTACACCCGCCGAGTCCACTTAAAAACATTAAGCATTCAGGCTCTTTTAAAAAGTGCTTGCTCAAAAAGGCAAGTTATACGGCATAAAATAGAAATATAAGGTTTTTTCGGAGGTATTAGCCGCTTAAAGTTAACCGAGAGCTTCTTGCAGCCTAAAAAACGCAAATAAATTACCCGATAATTTTAGCAAATATCAGGAAAGCCTGTTTTCATGCATAAGTTGTTTTAAGCTCTCGAATTTTAAGTAAATCAGGTCGAACTTTCAAAAATCCTGACAGATATCATATACTTTTTAAATAGTGAATACATATGGGTCAATATATATTTTTTTAACTTAGATAAGCCAGGAAGCGTCGGACTAAAGGAATAAAGAGCGAGAAATTGGGAAAAATCCTCAAAAGATGTTTTAGCCTGGACTTCGATAAAGATACTGATATCTGTTTCTGTACAACTGGCAAACACGCAAATTAACAAAAACGGGGGATTGTAAATTATTAAAAGTAATGATTTGCTCGAAGAAGCAGAAGAGATAGGGGAATCAGGTAAAGAAAGAATGGCAGCGGAACTTTCTCCAAAAAATCCCAACATTTTCCTGAAGCTGGGAAAGGAGGGAACAGTTCTCCGTGCTAACAGGGCAGCTGACGCTCTTCTCGGATACTGGGGCATAAAAGAGGGGGAAAAAGTTCCTCAGGCGCTAAGACATAGTATAAGAAGAGTTCTCGCACAGGAATATCCTAAAAATTTTGAAATTCAGGCAGGGAAAACAACATATGCTGCATTACTTTATCCTTTTCCGACAGAGAATTATGTAAACCTTCAGGGATTTGACATAAGTTTCAGGGTTCTTACCGAAGAAAAACTCCGTAAAAGAGAAAAACAATACCTTGCTTTGAGCAAGCTCGGCAGGATATCCTTAACATGCAAAAACTTCCAGGCGATTCTGGAAGAAAGTACCCTGCTTATTGCTAAGGGACTTGGTATGGAATTTTCCAGGATTCTGGAACTCACGCCCGATAAAACCTTCATTGTGAGGGCAGGATATGGCTGGAAAGAAGGGCCCATAGACAGTAGTGTGATAAAAGAGAACTCTCAGGCAGAATACACCCTTGTTTTGAAAAGACCGATTATCCTGAAGGATATTGAAACCGAAACCCGTTTTGAATGCAGTAAACTTTTCAGTCGATACGGCATAGCCAGCGGAGTGACGGTCCTGATAGGAGATGTAAATAAGCCTTTCGGAATAATGGAAGTTTATAGTCGAGAAAAAAAAGAATTTACTGAGGATGAGATATATTTCCTGAATTCTGCTGCTTTTCTGTTATCTGGGATCATAGAACGCCTGCGCGCCGAGGAAAGGCTCTCGATTCATCAGCAAGAGCTGGAAAAGCTCGTTGAAAAAAGGACCCTTGAGTACACGGAAGCAAACGAGAAACTTGTACATGAAGTAATGGAAAGGAGAAAAATTGAAAAAAGCCTCAGGAATAACCTGAAGTTTCTTGAAACTCTCCTGGACACGATACCCGCACCTGTATTTTATAAAGATAGTGAGGACAGGTATCTGGGTTGTAATGATATTTTCGCCAGGCAGGTCCTGGGATTGGAAAAGGAAGAGATTATAGGAAAAACATTTGCTGAAGCGTACAGGAAGTCTCCAGCCGAAACCTCGCTTGAAATCCATCAAGATGATCTGGAGTTGTTGCAGAAAGGGGGAAGCGATGTATATGAGAAAGAAATCATGTGCGCCGACGGTATAAAAAGGGATTTTCTGGCGAGCAGGGCAACTTTTCCCGAAGAAGAAGGAAAGGCAAGGAATATGGTTGCCGTACTGCTTGATGTAACCGAGCTCAGGAAAATTGAGAATAAGCTTCAGAATAATGTGCAGTTTCTGGAAACCCTGCTTGATAGTATTCCAAGCCCTGTGTTCCAGAGGGATTTGAATGAAATATATGTAAACTGTAATGAGAGTTTTGCCAGGCAGATTATGGGGCTTCCCAAAGACGAGGTTATAGGGGGTTCTTTTCAGGAATTTCAGAAGAGAGTTCCAAAAGAGCTTGCAGAAATCTATCATAAAGATGACAGAAGCCTTATTGAAAAAGGTGGAAGCAATTATTACGAAACCAAGGTGTTCTGTGCCGACGGTGTACAGAGGGATTTTCTTTTCCATAAAGCCACATACCAGGACAGCTCAGGAAAAGTGGCAGGTGTTGTGGGGGTAATGCTGGACATAACCCAGCGTAAAACGGCTGAAAAAACCTTCAGAAAAAGCGAAGAGAGATACCGGATCGCGGCTGAGCAGACCGGACAGCTTGTTTATGATTATGATATCGAGTCAGGGCGAATTGACTGGGCCGGAGCTATTTTACAGCTAACAGGTTACAGTCCTGAAAAGTTTAAACAGATTGATCTTGAAGGCTGGATAAGAAATATCCATAAAGAAGATCAAGAAAGAGCGTGGAAAGCCCATGAGAGCTGTATGAAAGCCGGGGGAAGATACCTCGAAGAATACAGGTTCAGAAAGAAGGACGGGAGTTATTTCCATGTAGAAGACAGCGGCATTTACCTTTTAGATGAAGAAAATCAGGTTCATCGAATTGTCGGAGTAATAAAAGATATAACTGAAAGAAAACTTGCCAGGGAAATTCTTGAGAGAAACGAGGAACGGTACAGGGCAGTTGCACTACAAACAGGACAGCTCATTTATGATTACGACGTGAAGAATAATCACAGCTCCTGGGCAGGCGCGATTGAGGAGCTCACCGGATATAGTTTTGAAGAATTCCAGGGCTTCACTCCTGACCTCTGGGCTGACCATGTACATCCCGAAGACCGGGAAAAAGCTGTAAAAGCCCATGAAAATTGCATGAAGAATGGGGAAAAATACCTTGAGGAATATCGACTCCGGAGAAAGGATGGAAGTTATTTTTCTGTAGAAGACAGCGGCGTTTACCTGAAAGATGAAAGTCGCGGCATATACAGGGTACTCGGGGTAATTAAAGACATCACTGAGAGAAAGAAAGCAACTGAAAAAGTTCAGAAAAGTGAAGAAAAATACAGGATAGCTGCCGAGCAGACAGGGCAGATTGTTTACGACTATAATACAAAAACCGAAGAGGTAGACTGGGCTGGAGCTATTGCAGAGCTTACTGGCTACAGCTGTGAGGAATTCCAGAAAATCAGTCCTGAAATCTGGCTAGAGCATATTCACCCTGATGACCGTGAAAAAGTGATAGAAAAAGTCAGGTTCTTCTTTGAAAAGGGGGAGAGGCTAAGGGAAGAGTTCAGGTTCCGGAGAAAGGATGGGAATTATATTTATGTAGAAGACAGGGGAGTTCTTCTCAGGGACGAGGAAGGGAGCACATATAGAATGCTTGGGGTAATGAAAGACATAACCAAGCTGAAACTGGCCCAGGAAGATCTTGAGAAAAGTGAAGAAAGATACCGGATTGCCGCCGAACAGACAGGCCAGATAGTATATGATTATGATAGGCTCACAGGTAAAATCGAATGGGCTGGAGCCATTAAAGAGCTTACCCAGTATAGTCTGAAAGAATTCCAGAATTTTAACAGGAAAGCCTGGGAAACACATATCCATATCGATGACCGCAAAGGTATTATCGAAAAGCTTGAAGAGTACAGGGAGAGAGGAGAAAGATTCGCCACCGAGTACAGATTCAGAAAGAAAGACGGAAGTTATCTGTATGTGGAGGACAGCGGGATTTTCCTGAAAGACGCACAGGGGCACTCTTACAGGGATATCGGAGTAATGAAAGATATTACAGGAATAAAACTTGCATCGAAAAAACTGAGAGAGAGCGAAGAGCGGTACAGGTCCTTCATGAAGAATTTCAGGGGTATAGCCTTCCAGGGAAGTCTGGATTTCACCCCCATTCTTGTGGACGGAATTGTGGAGGAAATTACAGGATACCGGGGAGAAGACTTCATCTCCGGGAAAGTAAACTGGTATCAGATTGTTCTTCCTGAAGACCGGCAAAAACTTGTTAATAATAATGAAAGATTGGTGAATAATCCGCTGCTTCTTATAGAGCACGAATACCGTATAAAGCACAGGAATGGGAAAATAAAGTGGGTCCGTGAGATTATCCAGAATGTTTCGGACCTTACAGGTAAGAAAAGAATCCTGCAGGGCGCAGTCTACGATGTAACCGGACAAAAAGAAGCCGAAGAGTCTCTGCGGAAAGTAGAAGAAATCCGTAAAAAAGAAATCCATCACCGTATAAAGAATAACCTCCAGGTCATTTCCAGCCTGCTGGAACTCCAGGCCGAAAGGTTCAGCGAAAAGGAAGTCCTTGAAGCTTTCCGTGAGAGCCAGAACAGGGTTGCCACCATGGCTATAATCCATGAGGAGCTCTACAGGTCGAGAAATAACGAGACCCTTGATTTCTCGGAATACCTTCAAAAACTGACTGCAGATCTACTTCGCTCGTACACTGTCAGAAAAGGCGATATTAGAATGCAGCTGGATATTGAAGAGACTTTTCTCGGGATGGATACGGCGGTTCCTCTGGGGATAATTATTAACGAGCTCGTGTCTAATTCTTTGAAACATGCGTTTCCTCAGGGTAGAAAAGGAGAAATCCGGATAAAACTCTGCAGGGTTGATGAGAATGGAGAGAATAAAAGTATAAGTAATAGCACCAATAATATTGGTGCTAAGAGCTCAGTTGACAAAAGTAGTCAATATTCGCTGGTAGTTTCGGACAATGGGTTGGGTTTTCCGGAAAATCTTGATTTCAGGAATACTGGCTCTCTGGGTCTGCAACTTGTAAACATTCTTGTTGAACAACTGGAGGGTACAATCGAACTTCAAAAAGGTGCAGGGACTACCTTCAAAATACTGTTCAGGGAAAACGACTGATCATCCGGAGGCTTATCCGATATCAAAGGGGAGATACAATGAAAAAAGCAAAAATTCTGGTTGTTGAAGATCAGAATATCGTGGCTCTTAATATTAGGAACAAACTGAAAAATCTTGGTTATACTGTGCCGGGTACTGCGTCTACAGGAGAGGAGGCCATAAGAAAGGCTGAGCTGACGAACGCAGACCTTGTCTTGATGGATATCATGCTAAAAGGAGAAATGGATGGAATTGAGGCTGCCCGTGAAATTAAAAACCGGCTCCGAATTCCAGTACTCTATCTCACCGCCTATACTGATGACGAGACTCTGGAGAGGGCAAAAACGACAGAGCCTGCAGGATACATCTCAAAACCCTTTAAAGAAGAAGACCTGCACAGCAATATAGAAATGGCTCTTCATAAACACAGAGCCGAAAAAAAGGAAGCTGAGAAAGAAGCCGAAAAAGAAAGTGGGAAAGCTACTGAGTAAACTTTTCAACACATACCTGGCCCAACCAGGTCTCATGAAAAACTTTAGAGGAAAGCCTTAATGGACATAGGGAACTGGAAAACCCAAAAAAATGAAACTGAAAGTAGAGAGAATAGTTTCAAAAACTGATGGAAGAATCCTCTAAAGCTCTTTTATATTAAAAATAGATGTACGATTTTTCATATCAAAATAATATGACGTTCATATTAAAACTGTATGATAAAACGATATGACATCACATCAAATAGAGACTAAAAAATTAGAGATTAAAAAATTATTTCCTCAAAACGGTTTTTTAACTAAAATATCTCATTTACTTCTGTTTCTGTCAATTAAACCCAACTGAAAGCCAGAAGTATGCAATCGCTCATTTTTAAGAATATGCACTTTTACGGAGGGCATCGGAAAAAGTCCAGAGTTTAAACATTAGAACAAACCTGCTGATTTCCTGTATCACCGAATCACCTGCTTCAAAGAAAAAACTAGATCTTCGATTATAAATAGTCCGCCTTCGCGGGCGAAACAATACTGTTTATCCATAAATTATCCCTCCTGAGCTTACTTCAGTTTTTATTCATAAATTAGCCCTCTTGAGCTCACTTCAGTTTTTATTTATAAATTAGCCCTCTTGAGCGAACGAAGTGAGCGAAAAGGGCAGCGTCCTCCCGAGGCGCAATTCGGGGAGCGAAAAGGGCAGCGTCCTCCCGAGGCGCAACTCTGCCGAGCCGCAATTCGGGGCGTGATCCCAAAGCGGAATCCTGCCGCAATAGTAAAATTAATAAAAAAAGAACTTATAATAACTGTGTAATATTTAGTGGTTAAAGTACACAGATCTGAGAGTAAAGAGTTTATATATTTTATTGTAACCTATCTGGCTTGCAGCCTGGAATTACTTCTTTAAGGGGCAGAAGGTCGAGAGAATCGAATGTAATTTAGAAACGCCTAATTTTAGAGCTATTAGAAGAAATCGTAAGCAGGAGAAAAAAACAGTGTAGGATGACTCAGAAAAAATATGAAAAACAGGGTGAAAAAAAATGGTTAAAACAAAAATTCTGGTTGTTGAAGATCAGACTATCGTGGCTCTCAATATTAAAAGTAGGCTGAAAAATCTTGGGTATGACGTTCCAGGTACTGTGGTCTCAGGGGAAGAGGCAATAAGAGAAGCTGAGCTTACGAACGCTGACCTGGTTTTAATGGATATTATGCTAAAAGGGGATATGGACGGGATTGAAGCGGCCCGGATTATTAAATCGCGTCTCGGAATACCCGTAATTTACCTTACTGCCTGTACGGATTTTGAGACCCTTGAGCGAGCGAAGTTAACAGAGCCAGAAGGATATATTTCGAAACCTTTCAAAGAGGAGGATCTCTGTGAGAATATAGAGGCGGCTCTTCTTAAAAGCCGGTCAAAAAAGAAAAACTGAGAGAATTTTTATAGTCCAAAACTGTCCGGAAACGGTATACTCGGAGCTCAAATCTTTAGGAAACTACTGCGTAAATAAAGTCTGAACACACTTTAATTGTTAATATCTTATTAAAAAGTTGAAAGAGAATTATAAAATTATTAAAAGAATCAGCGCCTTTTTCAGAGCTTAAGGACTTTTGCTGCTTTCATAGCACTGGAAACCATAGTCTCGATATCCATTTTCCTTTCCTCAAGCACAATAAGGTCATAATTTGCTCCTATTTCGGGCCGCTCCGGCACAGCAGTGCAACTGCCTGCGGGTCGACTGGAGATATCATATGTTCCGATTTTACGGGCAGTATCTATGATCTCGGTTTTGTCAAAGGCAATCAAAGGATGATAAATAGGGATAGCAAGCTGATAGATTTCTGCATACATGTTGGCAGCGGTCTGGGAAGCTACCTGTCCCAGGGAAGAGCCGGTAATAATTCCACTTGCGCCTTCTTTTTTCATAACTTCGTAAGCTTCTCTGTACATCATGCGTTTGCAAAGAAGACAGGTATTTTTCCGGTTGCAGATATCGATAAAGACCCGGAGATTGGGGCCATGAGGAATCTCATAGGTCTTAAACTGATGCCCCGCCGCCCACTTCTGGAGCTGGCGGATGCAATCAAAAGCACGTTCTCTCGCGGCATTCTCTGCATAGGGCGAATTATTGCAGTAGACAGGAATAATCAGAACTCCACGTTTCATCATAAGCCAGGCTGCAACCGGAGAGTCAAGCCCGCCTGACATCAAAACTACCATACTGCCCTGTGTACCAAGAGGAAGCCCCCCAACTCCCTTAAAGGTCTCAAGATAAACGTAAGCCAGATTTTGCCGCATTTCGATGAAGACTTCCTTATCAGGAGAGCTCAGGTTAACTCTGGGATGTTTTCCCTCTTTTTTCAGGGCACTCCAGACAGCATCCCCGCAGGTCCTGCCGATGTCTGAGGAAGAAAACGGGTGGTTTCCACTTCTCCTGGCCCTGATGGCAAAAGACTCGCCTTCCAAAACCAGGTCCTTGGCCAGGGCAGCACATACGCTGGCTGCGTTCTCAAGAGCAGGCTCTGCTGTCAATGCAGGGGAAGTTGAGACGATACCAAAAACATCAGCCGCAGCTTCGGCTGCACGGCCATCCGTAGTCTCGATAAATATCCTGCCCCATTCCCGCCGTATCTGGGAATATAAAATGTCTCTCGAATCCAGCATTGCCGCAATATTCTTCATAAGAATTTTCTCATACCAGTTCCGGACTCCTGTACTTTTAAGAGCAAGCTCGCCATAGCGGACTATAACTACGTCCGATTGAATTTCAAGCCCGGAAGAAGATGGGCCGGAACCCCGTTTTCCCTTATTTTCGGTATAGCCTTTCGACGTATTCCTGGTTTCTCGTTCTCCCGAGGTATGAATATCAGCCTTAAGCTTTTTTTCGATCTCACTGGAATTGTCTGTCATGGATACTTACGGTTAGGATGGCATGAAGTTTAAAGCTTTCAGGAAAAGAATTTTGCTCCTGAAAACGAAAAAATGAATAGTTCGTATCTATGCTTTCATTAAAAAATTTGTTATATAAAGCTCTAAGAAAATTGTACCGGTATGCATTTCTGCTGCACACCGGAAAAGACTTCTGAATTCAATTTTCCGGAATTCAAGCTTTAGCCTGCTTCCGGAATACGCCATTCTTCATCAGGATTTGCTCTTCCCTCATCAGGTTCGGGAACATACCAGTAGCCTGGATCCTGATTTCCCTGGCTCTCATCAGGTGGCCGGGTATAGTTACTGGTATTGTTTTCCGACTGGTTGTAGGTCTCCCGGATAGCTCCTGACCGGTAAGGCTCAGTCGTATTCGGACCGGTTGTATTCGCACTTATGTTTCCTGATATATTTTCCTCCTGTCCGTACCATCTTGAAGGCAGGGAGTAATTCAGACTGCTATTATAAATTTCAGGCAGGAAAAATCGAGTTCCTCTTTCTTCCAGGGCACCCACAAAACCGGGATCGACTTCCTCAAGTCTCGCCTTGCATACTGCAGCCTCATCTAATTTCTTTATGCTGTAAAGGGCAAAACGTTTGTTGTAAAGGGTTGAAGATGAGTTCGGGTTAATTGCAAGAGCATTGTCGTAGCACAAAATTGCTTCTTCAACTTCCCCCATCATATTATGGATGTATCCCTTGTTATACCAGGCCGTGATGCAGTCAGGTTTAAGCTGGACCACTTTGTCGAAGCAGTTCAGGGCAGCCTTATTGCTGCTTATCGTGAGATAAGCGCATCCCTGGAAATACCAGGCTGTAGCATTATCTGGATTATACTCCAGGGCCTTATTGTAACAGTCAATCGCTAGCTGGTATCTCTCCAGTTTGTAGAGCACAAAGCCTTTATTGTTGTAGGCATCCACATTCCCCGGATCCAGCTCAAGGATCCTGTCGTAACAGCCTATTGCTCCCTCAAGGTCTCCACCACTTTCCAGGGCTTTTCCCTGCCTGTAAATTATCTCCCTGTTATCCGGTGAGATTTCGAGCATTCTTTCATAACATGCAGCAGCTTCCTCATACCTGCCAAGCTCCTCAAACAAAGAGGCTTTTTCAGCCAGAACCTGGGTATTGTCAGGCTGAAGCTCGATTATTCTATCGTAGTCTGCCAGCGCATCGTCGGATTTATTGGATTTCGACAGAGCAAGAGCCCGGTTTCTGAGAGCCTCAAGGTTTTCAGGCTCAGAACCAAGGAGAGCGGTGTAACAGGAGATTGCCTCCTCATATCGGCCCAGGTTCGAGAGGGCCAGGCCTTTCCCAAACAGGGCCTCTGAATTGCTTGAGTTCAGAGCAAGCACCTGGTCATAGTAACTTACTGCCTCTTCAAGCCTTCCAAGATCGCTTACAGTAGAGGCTATTCCGTACCAGGCCGTACTTGACTGAGGGTCCAGATCCAGGGCTTTCTGGTAGCATTCCAGAGCTTCCTCGCTTCTGTCGAGCCGGTCAAGTATCGAGCCCTTTTCATACCAGGCCTCAGCACGTGCAGGATTAATAGCAAGCACCATATCATAACATGTAAGGGCATCCTCGTACATTTCGAGTTTGCTGTAGATCGAGGCCTTCCCATACCACGCAGCATCGTAACCGAATTCCGGGCTAAATAAGTCAAGTTCTTCGGAGGGTTCGGATTTGTCTTCCGAATTTGCATATTTATGGTTCAGAAGATAAGGCCAGAAACCTCCAGACAGTGCCTGGGAGGGATTGGCATCTACACTACTGTTTTTAACAGGCCTGGATACTGGCGTTTCTGTTGAACGCTGCTCCAGATTTTCGTTCAACTTAAAGCGGGCAGCAGAATACCCGGGATCGATCAGGAGAGTCTGGTTATAGCAGTCCGAAGCTTCATCATGTTTTCCGAGTTCATCGAGAACAAGGCCTTTATTGTACCAGGCATCGGCACTGTCGGGAACAGCAGTAAGAACCCTATTGTAGCATTTCAGCGAGCTTTCGTACTCTCCAAGCTTTGCCAGGGCAAAAGCCCTACCATACCATGCAAGCGTATAATTTTCATCAATCTTGAGGGCTTCGTCATAGCTTTTTACCGCACCTTTGTAGTCTTTTATTTTTGAAGAGTCGAAGCCTTTCTGGTACCAGACTTTAGCATACCTGGAATCCAGTTTCAGGGCTCTGTCATAGCACTCAATCGCCTCTTCATACTTTCCGAGCCTGTCAAGATCCAGGCCCTTCATGTACCAGACGACAGCATGTCCGGGTTCGGTTTCAAGGACCTTGTCATAGCACTCCAGTGCAGCTTCGTATTTTTCAAGCTTATCAAAAGACAGAGCTTTCTCGTACCAGATCTTGATTGTAGATGACTTAAATTCAGGGGTTTCGGAATAACACGGAAGCTCGGATTCGTAAACGCTCAGCTCTTCGAGCAGTTCACCTTCGATTTCCTCAACCTGAATCCCTGCATCCGGGTTAAGTGCCTTATCATAGCAGGATATTGCAGCATCATATTGCCCTGTCTTATTAAGCAAAGAGCCTTTATTGTACCACGCCTCGGAATTGCCAGGATTGTAGGCCAGAACCTCATCATAGCATTTCAGAGCTTCGTCATTTCTTCCAAGCTTTTCAAGGCAGGAACCCTTTCTTTGCAGGGCATCAAGGTTTTCAGGCTCCGAGAGAAGAACAAAATCATAGCAAGTCAGAGCCTCCTCGTGCATTCCCATCCTTTCCAGGTTAACACCTTTGTTATGCCAGGCATTTACCATATCAGGATTAAGAGAAATTGCTCTGTCATAACAGTCTACTGCAGCTTCGTAATCCTCGGACTTATCAAGAATTACTCCTTTCTGGTACCAGAGTTCAGAATTGTCAGGAGTAATATTAAGAGACAGGTCAAAGAAGTTCATTGCCTCTGGATATTGCTCAAGTCCGGCGTAAGCCATTCCCTGCATCTGCAGAGCTCTGGAAGAATTGGAATTCAGTTCAATAGATTTATCATAAGAAGCCAGAGTTTCCTCATCAAGCCCCATCTGCTCGGAAGCAAGGGCTTTTCGGTACCACACTGTGGAGAGATAAGTATCGGCAGCAAAACTTTTGTCATAACAATTAATGGCTTCAACGTACTTCTTTAGCTCAAGAAGTTCATCACCTTTATCAGACCAGTTCCCGGAAGAAACGGGAAAGGTCAAAAGAGCCTTCTCGTAACAGGAAATTGCTTCTTCATTCTTTCCCAATTCTGCCAGAGAACATCCTTTTCCATACCAGGCCAGTGAGGAATTGGGGTCGAGCTTCAGCGCATCGTTATAGCAGGCTATAGAAAGCTCGTATTTTTTAAGAGAGTATAAAGCGTGCCCCTTATCAATCAGGCCTTCTACAGAAGCTGGATTCTGTGAGATTACCTCACCAAGATCCGAAGTGACTTCAGTCTTTTTATTAGCTTCGGTCTTTTCATTATTTTCATTATCTTCCACAACCAGCCCGTGGCCTGTAATAGCTCCTGCTACAGGCAAAAAACCTGAAAATAAATATAATATCAAAGCAAGGAGAATAAAAGAACTAACAATCGATTTATTTTTTTTAACTGAGCTCATTAAATACCCCGATTAATTCTAATGAGTTCTTACTGAGACTTTTCATAAAGAGTCTAACACTATCATTATATTCATTATCCGGTGCTGTTTTCCATTACTACACAAAGAAGAACAATCAAAGAATAAAAGTGACTAGATAAATTCTTTTTGCTCCCCCCGCAGATAATTTCACCAGTTCCATGACAAATCCAATAAATTACCCAATACATTAATACTTAGTTTTAAGAGTTCCCCCATATAAAATTTATGCAGTTTAAAAAGAATTTTGAGTTTTTTACTATATTTAGCGCAACAGTATATTATTGTTATAGAAATAATAAATAGTAAGATAAAAAACTATGATAAGGGAAATAAAATTGTTAATGTAAGTATAGCCTCAAAACCTCATGAATATGTAAGAATTTATACATCGAAGCTCCTATTGCAGAAGTATGCAGAAAGAAGACCTGGATCTCTTCAAAAAATGGTTTCTGGATTACGTAAACCGATTTTCCTCTCCTGAGGCTTTTATCAAGGAAAACATACAGCTCAAAATCGAACATACGGCAAGAGTCCGTGAAAATATCCTTTTACTTGCTAAAACTGAAAAAGTAAGGGAGGAAGGCTGCAGGCTCGCCGAAGCAATAGCTTTATTTCACGACCTGGGCCGCTTTGAGCAATTTATGAAATACAGGACATTTAAAGACTCGGAATCTGAAAATCACGCTCTGCTTGGGGTAAAAATCCTGGAAAATATCGGAATTCTGTCCCGTCTTCCCCTGAGAGAGAAAGATTTAATTCTGAAAGCTGTGGAATATCATAATCTCATGGAAATCCCCGGTTGCCCAGGAAACTCCAGAGAATTTCTTCTTTATTCAAAACTGATCCGGGATGCGGATAAGCTGGATATCCTGAAGCTTGTGAGTGAGGATTACGCGAGAGAGGAAAAATCAAGGAACCCGGCTCTTGAATTCGATTTCCCCGATACACCCGGATGTTCGGAAAAGGTAGTTGCAGATATCCTGAATAACAGGATGGTAAAGCTTACAGATGTCAGGAACCGAAACGATATAAAACTCCTTCGCCTGAGCTGGATTTTTGATATTAATTTTCAGGCAACTCTTGCTCTTCTCAAACAACACGGCTATCTGGATACGATTCTGTCCTCAATGCAAGAAACCGAAGAAGTGCAGATTATACGCAAACATCTTAAAAGCTGTTTAAACGCCTTCGAAACCGAAATCAGAGCCTGAAGCAGTAAAAATTGATACCAGAAGAAGGCCAGAAGACCTTAAAGAATATAAATAGGTTAAACTGAAACAGAGATGAATTGAAATCTTAAATTAAGCGGAAACAAAAAAGGAGAAGGAAAAAACAGTATAGTAAAATTTTAAATATCTTGTTGAAAAGAGAAATTCACTCCGAGTTCATTCCATATATCTTCTACGATATTCATTGCCCAGACTGCGGCGATAATCCGAACGAACCTGGCTTCTTAACTGTTCTTCAAGCATTGACTCCAGGGAATCCTCTTTACGTTCTTCCTGTTTATTTTGATCCTTTGTCTCCATCTTCGGTCTATTGCGATCCTTTTCTTCGGTTTCTTGTCTAATGCAATCCTTTTCTCCGGTTTCCTGTCTAATGCAATCCTTTTCTTCTGTTCCCTGCTCACTGGAATCCTTTTCCTTTTTCATATCGAAATCACCCCTGCATCTACCCAGGGTAAAACGTGTTTTTGTTGTAATTATACTTTTACATAACTTACTGTTCAATAATTCAAACTGGAGTTTTATATTAATTAGAATTTCATTTTAACTGAAATTTTATTTTAATTAGAATTTGTTTTGACTGGAATTTTGTATTGATTAGAATTTTGTATTGACTAGAATTTTGTATTGATTAGAATTTTTGTTTTAATTAGAGTTTCCAAATTCTTCTTATTTGGCCCGGAACCCGGGACTGCTGTTCAGGCCTTATTGATTGCCTTGAGTCCCGACGGCTGTTCAATGAATTCCACCTCAAGGCCGGGAATTTCGCACAGCCTGGAGCATAAAGCCTCCATACCCGGATTTTCCGTGGCATAGTGAGTGGCATCAATCAGGCAGAGATCTTCATAAGCGCGGAGAATGTTATGCTTGAGTTCGGAAGATATGAAAGCATCAACTCCGTTTGCCCTGGCGATTTCAAGGAATTCAGTCGAAAAACCGCTGCCTCCGACAACCATTACCCGCCTAATCCCTTCTTTTTCTCCGGCATATACTACAGGAGTTTTCAGGGTTTCCGAGACATGAGATGCCAGTTCAGCCGAAGCACAGGGTTCGAGCTCTCCTATGCTGCCTATTTCCGCAGTTTCTATATTCCTGAGTCCAAGCCTCGAGGCAAGCACGTCATTGATACCTCCTTCGGCCCTATCGTAATTTGTGTGCATGCTGTAAAGGGATATCCCGTTTTCAAGGGCAAGCTTCAGGGATTCGGCCAGGGGTTTTGAGATTTTGTTTATCGGATGGAAGATAAGGGTATGATGGGTAACCAGTAAATTTGCTTTCATTTCTGCGGCTTTTTTAAGCACGTATGAAGTGGCATCAAGGGCAACTGCAATCCTTTTTATATCGTTTTCCAGATTAAGAATTAGCCCGATCCTGCCCTCGTCAAAGTTATCCGCAAGTTCGGGTGGTGCAATTTCTTCAAGAATTTCTACAACTTTTATAAGTTCCATGAAAAAACCTCCGATATCCGAGCGAAACTGCTACTTCTTGATTGGATTTAAAAACTTCGTCTTCCGATCCTGTCAGGGTACAAGCCTTAAAAAGTAAACGCCTCTGATATTAGAAGTTATTAGAAACCCTGGACAGTACAAAAAATTAAAATATCTTACGCTAAGATACTTTATAGAGTTTGGATTTATAGGGTCCAGACCGGATTTCTGATTAAAACGGCCTTAATACTAAACAGCAGGAACTATCAGATCAAAGAATTACAAATTGATCCTGAACTCAACGAGAAAGCTGTGAAATTAGATTATGAAAGAAATTGAGAGCTAAAATATAAACTATGGGGGAGCGCGGGGGCAAAAACAATGCATCGAATAGTAAATACGGCTGTATATCGTGAATAGACGTTTATCAGGTATTTGTATTCAGTGAATAAGAATATTTAAAGAGCCGTAATCATTAAAGAATCCCAGAATGCATGCTTCCAGTGCGCAGATCCGGTATAAAAGTGTAAAATTCAAGGAAGGTAATTATGGCTAAAAAGCTTGCACTGATTGCATTACTTGCCGTTTTCTTCTTTTTGGCCGTCTCAATGACCACCCTTGCGGCAGAAGATATCGAGTGGGTGGAAAAACAGGACGGAGCGAAACTGTACTGGGGGGAGACCGTAACAGTTGACGGTTACGTTATAAAGGCAGAAGATTTCAACGAAGAGAAACAGGTGTTCGTCTCAATTTCAAAGGATGGGGAAAAACTGAAAACAGCGCCACTTTCCGCAGGTTTTGAAGTTGTATATGACGACAGGGTAAAGGTCTATGCCCAGAAAGTGGATCCTAATTATGAAACTATCACCAAAGATGGAAAGGAATTCAAGATAGGAAACTGGAATCCTTATGCTGAGCTTGACATCCTTGTAAGAGGAGAGCCTAGTTTTGATATCGAAGTCGAAACTCGGAAAGATACCTATGACTCCAAATCCTCTGGGGACAACTGGATCGATGTGTCGATAAAGCTTAAGAATGAAGGGAAGTCAAAGGCTGAGGATACCGTTCTGACCATCGATACGGCAGGAATGGAGGTTGTTAAAGGAAAAGCAAAGTACACGCTTGGGGAGGTTCCTAAAGACCAGACTCTTGAACCTGTAAACATTACCCTGAAGGCTCCAAGCCCCTGGGTCGATACTGACCTTAACATAACTGCAAGAACTACATGCGTGGATGTAAGGGAGGATAAGTATGAAGATATAGGCTCGAAAGTAATAAAAATCGAGAAAAGATGGGGCCTTGTTATTCTAAAGAGTATTCCAAGAGATAACCATATGGGGAAACCTATCCACGTTTCAATCAGCGTCCAGAACAATGGGCTCTGCGATATCGATGATATCGCACTCAAGGATTCTATAGCTTCCGAAGTGCATTTACAAAAAGATGTAACACTTGAAAAGACTCTTTCCCTTAAATCCGGAGAATTAGCTAAAAATGTTTTTGAGTACACTCTGGTTCCTGATAAGCCTGGAGAATTCACCTTCCCTCAAACTATATCTACTTTTACTCTTCCCAATGGACAGAGCGGAGAAGCGGGTTCCAACAATTCGGAGAAAGTAAAAATTTATGGGCCTGAAATATCAATTACGAAAACTGTTGACAGGCAGCAGCTAAACACCGGAGACGAACTGACTGTAACGGTTACTGCAAAGAATACCGGCAATGTTGATGCAAGTGTAACTTTAACTGACACCGCGCCTCCAGAAGCTAAATTTATAAGTGGGGAAATGGGTTTCAAGCAGATTATCGGCAAAGATGGGGATTCAAAGACGATAACTTACATCCTGCAGATGCATAAAGAAGGAGAAATCCGTCTGCATGCATGCAAAGCAAGTTTCCTTGACCTGGATGAATACTCAGGAGAGACCTTCTCGAATGCTCCTGTAGTTTATGTAGGAATACCGATTCCCCTCGAAGGAAGCAGCACGCAGCCCGAAGAAGTAGTGGAATCCAACCAGGAGAAAAATGCCTCCTCAAGCAGCTTTACGGAAGAAGACAACGGAGAAGCTCCCGGATTTGGCGCCATCCTTGCTATAGCAGGACTTCTGGCAGTTACAGGCTTCCTGGGAAAAAAACGTGCCTGAAAAAATATTAAGAACGATTTAGGATGCTCGAATACCTGAGTCCCGCAAGCCTTTTCAAAAAAATGCTTGACCGCAAGCCTTTTCAGAAAAGGCTTGAGCGAAAACCCCTGGTGACGGCGTGATCAAACGGCCCAACGGTTGCAGACCAACGGTTGCGCTTGTGCTCAGGTGAATTAATTTATAAAACAGTAATGATGAAAACGCCGACTGCCGGAAGGGATGGAATAGAGGAAAAAGGCATGGTAACTTTAGTGCGGTCCGTGTTTTCAGTGTTTTTTTGGGTTATAATGTCTTGATTGGGTTTTCCTACCTGCGTAGTAATAACAGGTTCCTGAGAAATCAGTATTAATATTTACGTCCCAATCTAATCTTTTGATTTAATCCTTTTTTGTTACTCTTGTTTGTACTTTTCATTGTTCTTTTTATCATCTTGCCGGATATTTCTTGTCATTCCTGAAAAGCAAGATATTAATGCGAACTTCTTTTTACCTTAAGGCTCATTTGAGTAAAAAAATGGTAAAATTTAGCAATATGAAACTGATATTCCATGATCTTCCGAAAGTGAAAAAAATCGATGTCTGAAAGTAAAAAGTATGAAAGTAAAAAATAGATATCTGGAAGAGGAAGAAGCAGGGGCTCAATACTGCTTGCAGTTAGAAAAAGGATACTGATAGAAAAAGAACCTGCTGTTGGAAAAAGATAATGTTGGAAAAAGCGCCGCAGATATAAAAGGAATGGAATTTTTTCGGAAAAAAAGGAGCAAAGTATGAAAGAACTCGAGAACCGGCTTAAAGCGAAAACTTTAATCCTTACCCACGGGGATTCGGATGGGATCTGCTCGGGTGCGATTGCAAAAACTGCTTATCCGGATGCTTATGTGTATTTCACAAGCCCGGTTAGCCTTCTTGACAAATTAAGGCTTATAGAGGATGTGAAAACCCTTATTATCTGCGATATTGCAATCGATGAGAGGAACTGCTCCGAGCTGCACGCAGTACTTAACATATTTGCGAAAAAATGTAATCTTTACTATATTGACCATCACCCTCTTCCGAAAAGCTGTGAAAAAGAAAACTGGTTCTATCATGAGCTTGAAGCCTGCTCTTCAGAGCTGACCTACAGGGTCTTTGAGAAGCGCCTTAACAGGGACATGCGAAGGATAGCAATTTACGGAGCGATAGGGGATTTTTGCGATAATACTGCGCATGTAAAGAGCTGGATTAAAGATTGGGATAAAAGAAACCTTTATTTCCAGGCAGGAACTCTGACCCAGGCTGTCCTGTATAAGGGAAAGGAGTACGAATTCAAGAGAAACCTGATCGAACCCCTCTCAAAGGATATTATTCCTTCAAACATTCCTCAACTGCTTGAACTTGCCAGGGAAGCCGCTATCAACGAGGAGAAAATAAGGCTTTTTGTTAAAGAAAATGTGAAAGTCCTGAAAAACAGTGCGTATATTGTAAATACAAACAATTCCATTTCAAAGGCAGCGATCTACGCAGCCTCCTACGGCAGGCGGGAAGTAGGGATTGCAGCCGAATACCGTGAGAGAAAAGAGGCTTATGATCTGAGTATTCGTTCCAGGGGAGAAGTCAACGTAGACCGGCTTCTCCGTTCAGTCGCCCCGAGATTCGGAGGAAGCGGTGGGGGACACCCTCTTGCGGCAGGCGCCCGAATCCCTGAGAATTCCCTTGACGCATTCCTCAGGGCTTTCGATAAGGAACTCGGGAAGGAACATGAAATAAAAATAATGGAAAATAGCAACAGAAGCCCTGCTTGACCACAACCGCTGAGCCGCAACCGCTGAGCCGGTTGATCACGCCGACAATGTCGTTTTCGGTCAAGCCTTTTCGCAAAAGGGTTGCGTTGCGCCTGTTGATCACGCCGGTATGTCATTTTAGATAAAGCATGGTTTTTGATCAAACTTTTTCTGAAAAAGTTTGCGATCAAGCCTTTTTTGAAAAAATTTGAGGAGGTAAAAAACAATGGAAACCAGTAAAACTGCAGCTGAAAGCGGAATAAGCTTTGAGATCATCTTTGTGGGCCGCTCAAACGTGGGAAAATCTTCCCTTCTAAGAGAGCTCTTCGGGGCGAAAGTAAGGGTTGGGAGACGCCCTGGCGTTACCCTGCGTCCCAGACATGCCCAGGCATCGGACCTTCTTATCACGGATATGCCTGGATTCGGCTTCATGAGCGGAGTGAAAGACCGGAAACAGGACATCGTAAAAGACCAGACAGTACGCTATATTGAAAAGAATGCCGAAAGAATCAAAATCGGAGTTCTCGTAATAGACGGCCCGGCTTTCCCGCAAATCGTTGACCGCTGGGACTTGAAAGACCAGATCCCGGTAGATATTGAGATGTTCGATTTCCTGAGGGAGGTAGGAATTGACACTATTGTTGTTTCAAACAAAATGGACAAAGTAAAAGAAAACGAGTATGACCCTCTCCTTGACGAGATTGCAGTCCGTCTCGGGCTTGAGCCGCCCTGGCAGAACTGGAAGCATATTATAGCCCCTATCAGCGCCAAGAAAGGAGACTTGAAAGCCATAAAGGGTTTACTTCGGGACAGGCTGCACGAAATGAAAAGGGACGACCTGTTCAAGTATGTTTGATTCCGATTTTCAAGCAGGCCAGTTTATTGCTTTATTTCAATCGTTTTAAAAAATAGTAAGGATAGAGCCATTAGAATCTTCAGACTATTCAGAGGTTTCGGATCAACCCAGGGACTTGAGCTGTTAACAGAAGCTCTAAAGCGGTTTTAGAACATTTAAAGCTGTTTACATCCTTTTCAACTGCTGGCTGTATACCTTTCCGATCCGCTGGATTGTATCGGCTTCGTCTGGGTCTTTATCGTCCCGGATGCGGATAAAGCGTGGGAAACGCAGTGCAAAACCCGAGTCGTAATTGGGGCTTTTCTGGATTTCTTCAAAGGCGATTTCAAGGACTATTTTCGGCCGGATTGCAAATACTCCGCCTGCTTCTCCGCCTTCCATGAGGCCCGACAGCATCTCTGTGAGCTCCTTTAGCTGATCGTCGGTCAGGCCGGTCCCAACTTTGCCGACCTGGAGAAAACGGCCGGTCTCGGGGTCATAACAGGCAACCGTGTAAGAGCCTATAAGGTTTGCACGCCTGCCAAAGCCCCATTCGGCTCCCACGATTACAAGGTCAAGGGTTTCCATAAGAGGCTTTTTCTTAAGCCAGTTTTTGCCGCGCTTGCCTGGGGAATAAAACGAATTCGGGTTTTTGACCATGAGGCCCTCATGCCCGGCTTTTAAGGCTTCCCTGTAGATCTTTTCTATAAGCTCGAGGTCTCCGGTTATTACCTGCTTGTCCACGCAAATAGATTTTGAATCCTCAACCGAGCTTTCCACGCAGGATTCAAGCGCTTTTCGCCGCTCAATCAGAGGCAGGTCGATCAGCGTTTTGCCGTTTAAGTACATAATGTCAAAAAGGTTGAGCTGAATAGGAATTCCAAGGGCTTTTTCCTCCACATCGTACTTGCGCCGGAAACGTTTAAGGATTTCTTGAAATGCCCTGGGCTTACCGTTTTCGTCCACTGCGACGGCTTCCCCATCAAGGATTGCTGATTCGGCTTTTACATGTTTGCGGACTATTTCTACAAGGTCAGGAAGGGAATTTGTGACATTCTCAAGCTTGCGTGAAAAAAGCGCAACCGAATTTCCGGCCTTATGGATCTGGACCCGTGCCCCATCGAATTTCCATTCGATTGCAGCCTCCTTCATTTCTCTGATATCGGCATCTATCTCAGGGCTGATCTGCGAGAGCATCATCTTGATAGGGCGGTTGATTTCAATCCCGAGGTGTCCCAGGGCTTCCGTTCCGCCGTCCTTCGCAGTTGCAGCGACTATCCCGAGGTCGTTTGTAACCATAAAGGCATGCTCGGCCACATCCGCAGGCACGGAAAAAGCTTTTGCAATTGCGTCTCTTACAACGCCTTCACCAACGCCGATTCTGAGTTCCTCAAGCGCAAGCCTGGAAATATATTTTGCTTCCCTCGGGGTTGAGGAATTGAAGAGAAACTGAAGGTTTTTTATCTTAATATCCTGCGAGCCTTTCCCTGAGGCTTCGGAGGCGATCTTGAAGCGTTTATAAACCTCCGTTATTGAGAGTTCGGGCTGTTCTTCGAGAAAAGAAGAGAAAGTAACCTGATTTTTTCTTTTTTCCTTAAGGATAAGCAGGGCTGTATCCCCGATATCTCCGGTAGTCCGGATAAGAGATTCTATGCTCTTTACAGCCATTCCCGAGGCTCTGGAAAGGGCAACATATAGCAGGCTTGTGCCAATCCCCAATTGTTCTCCACTCCAGGCCGGAAAAACCTCACTCATAATAAAATGAGTTGCAATGGGCAGCTCTTCTACATCAACCTTTTTAAGAAGGTCGGCAACCCGGTTTGTAGTATCAATAGTACTCGAGATTTTTTCAATCGCCTGGCAGGTTTCTGAAAATTCCCTGAAACTTGTCATGATCCACGCAGCTTTTCAATTTGTTTTTTTCCGAATTCGGGCAAAACCTGAATTCTTAACCTATCAGTTCCCGTAAATTGCGATCAGATCGCTGAGAATCGCACTTGCGGTCTCAACCGGACCTGCACCTTTGCCCGTAACCGTAATTTCTCCTGCAAGTTCGGTATCTACCGACGCTACATTCAGGGTCCCTCCGACTGCAAGGGGATGGTTGATAGGTACAAGCCTGGGGGCTACATGAATTCTTTCCCTGCTGACTTCCCCTATGAGTTTAATCACATGCCCTCTTTCATAAGCCATCTCCAGGGCTTCAGGCGTGACTTTCGTAATTCCTGTAACTTCAACGTCGTTATAAGTAACATCAAGTCCGAAAATCGCGTTGGCAAGAATGACAAGTTTGCAGGCTGTATCGATTCCTTCCACATCATATGTGGGGTCGGTTTCAGCAATCCCCAGCTGCATCGATTCGGCAAGAATGTCATTGTAGCTTGCCCTTTCCTCCAGCATCCTTGTCAGGATATAATTACAGGTCCCATTCAGAATTCCTTTGATGCTTTTAACCTTATTGCCTGCAAGCACCTCGTTTGCCAGGTTGACAATAGGCATTGAACCGCCGACTGTCGCTTCGAACCTGAAATGCGAACCTGCTGCCTTTGCGGCTTCCGTAAGTTCCCTGTACTTGAGGGTAAGGGGCCCTTTATTGGAGGTAATAACGTCTTTTCCGGTTTGGAAGGCTGCAAGCATGTTTTGCAGGCCTGCTCCGCCGGTTCGTATATTCGTAGGTGTGGTCTCGATTACCAGCTCGTGGGCTACGGATCGGATGACCTCGACTCCGGAAAGGTTTTCAAGGGCTACCGTCCCATCTGTTCTCTTCCTGGTAAGGCAGTCGGCAAGGTCCACGCCTTCAGGATTAACAGTCGCGCCCTTTGAATCCACAATAGCAACCACTTTTACGTCCAGCCCGATACTTTCAAGATACTCTTTTTTCATAAGGAGTACTTCGGCCACACCCTGTCCGATTGCACCGAACCCGAGAATGGAACAGTACACTGTTTTCATATTTTCAAATCTCCTAAAACTATTTTTCAGGCCTGGATATCAATTGGAAGAACCATAAGCAGGTCTTTTTTTGCCGAGACATCTTTGAGGATGGAAAGGGCCCTTTGCAAATCGTTTTTACCGACAGCATCGATTTTCATGAGGGCTGAAGAAAGCATATTTATACCGGGCATGGAAAGGGAAAGGTCCACAACCTCGGCAAAGCCGGTCTTGTCAATCTCGTCAATCGTATCCTGGATCCCTGTATGGACCACATGCCCTATGAGCACAACGTTTATGCTTTCCCTGAAACGGTGTTCTCCGACTCTCACTACTCTAATTCCGTTTTCTTCCAGTTTCGCCTTTATTGTCTCAATGCTTTCAGGCCTGGTTTCAAGTACAAGCTTTACGGGCACCGTTTTTCTGGGGGTTCTCTTCTGATGGTGATGTACTACTGTTATCAGGTTAGCCTTGCATTCCGAAAGAGGCTGGAGGGCTAAAAGCATCTGCCCGGGTACATCTTTTAACTCAATGTCCATGGAAACTCGCATGTTGTCCCTCGCACATTTTTTAATAATCCCTTGTGTAATATAATAATTTACGAATCTATAATATTCATGTCCAGCAGCTTACTGTCAGGGGTAAAGTAATATATCAGAGTATCCGATTCCAATCCAGCGTCTAGCCTCTTAAACCTGATTTTTTATCAACCTGATTTCCAGATCCGTTCTCGCGAAGCGAGGCCTTGCTACCCTGATGTGTTATAAGCATATTTTTGTCCAGTAAATAATTTCTGGGGCATAAGAGATCAAAAGGGGTATTCAAATATACCGCATACTCCAAATATTGTTAACCCTTTCTGCTGCTTAGTAGATTAGTTAAGTTATATAGTTTACTGTTTATGGCCCTTCAAAAAAGACTTTATAGGGTACGATATCCGCTTACTCCTTCTTGCTTTCACGCTCTTTCTGCCTGGAGATGTGCATGTCCGGAATACGGATTATGTTTCCCCTTCCTCTTTTGAATTTCTCAATGAGCCCACGCTCCTCAAGGTCCGAAAGCATAAGACTGACTTTGGACTCCGAATAGGGGGATTTTTTTCGCAGTTCTCTCTGGGTGATTCGATTTCCGCTAGCTCGGACCATCTCTAGAAGTTCTTTGAGATCGTCCGGAAGATTAATTTTTGAATGTCTTGAGGCTCCTGAACTCGGTTTATCCGATTCCTCTTCATGAAGAGAAGAATTACGGAGATCCTGAACTTCTTCTGTAGATTTGCGTCTCTGCTGTAAAGATTTATCAGTCTCGGGAATCTCTTCGGACTTTTGATTAAATTGCTCAGAGCTCACTTCCGGAATTCCAGCAATGTTTTCTGCTGAATCGGTTTCAATCTCTTCAGAAAATATTGCATCCTTTATAGGGTTTCCAGGCTCCAGCAGGTATGGCTGTCTGTCTCCCTGAGGAAAATGAATCGCTGTCGATCTTTCGCGCCTCTTTTTTAAAAAGTAGCCAGCCAGCAACAGGACTATTAAAGCCAGGAAAGCTGAAACTAAAGCGGTATATTGAGAGCCTGGTGGGGATCTGGGCCCTGTCTCTTCATAATCCAGAATGGGGGCTTCAAATTCATCCTGGTTCAGAAGCTCCTCATCATAGGGTGGTGGGAACAGGAGAAGGTCGTGTACATACTCTCCTTCATCTGAAATCACAACTTCTTCCTGAGCTATATAAACGATCCTGTTTCCTTCAAGATAGCTGGCGTTTATCGTATAGTTCCCGGGAGTTAGGTTGAAAGAATAATGCGAATCCGTTGCGATAAAGTTCTGTTCCGGAGTAGAATTGATCTCTACAACTGAGTTATTAAGAGGTTTGAAGGTATGCCATTCGTAAACTGTCCCGTGAATCGTGGCCGCAAATGCATTCCCCTGAAAGACTATAATGAGAAACAACACAAGTGCGAACCTGCAGAGCTTTCTAAAATTCACGCAGTGTTAAATGGGTTTTTAACATAAATGTTTTACTTTTCTTAATGAAGAGACGCGAAAAAACAGATAAACATTAAAGCTTTATCAAGCAAGCAGGGAGTTTATCAAGCTTGAAAACTCATATCTGTCTGTTAATAAGACGTATTCGGAAAAGAATGCTTATATTTACCTTAATCCATATGACAGTGTAATAACTTATAAACGGAGGCAGTCAGATGAGAAAATCAAGAGCTTTGCGATATCTGGCCTGTTTTACGATCATATTGACATTACTCAGTTTGCTGCCAGGAGGCTCCCTCGCTGCCAGAGACTCTTCTGAACACGGAAATAGCAATCCGAATCAGTATATGCGTGAAGAGGCCCGCAGTTCATACAGAAATGAGACCAACAACATGAGTGGGGCCAGCAGTTCTGAATCCGGCGCCAGACAGGAGCAGAAAAATCTCAGCGTAAAAAACGGGAATAAAATTTCCGAATACAAACAGGAAAGAAAACAATTAGAGGAAGAACTACGGTTTCATAAGCAAGAATACATGGAAGCAAAAGGAGATTTTCTCAAGATCAGGAATCGTATTCGGGCAGAAGAACTTGATCCTGACTCCGAAGAGGCTCTAAATGCCACAAAGCTCTACCTTAACTCAAGTATTAACTATATGATAGCTCATCTTTCAAATATAAAGAGCAACATGGCATACTCAAACGGGAACGGAACAGAAGAAAAAATTATTGTCATAGATGAAAAGATTAAATTGCTTGAAGTTGAGAAGACAAACATTGCAAATGCATCAAGTCAGGAAGAGCTTGTGGCCATAGTCAGGTCCGTGCGTGGAGTATGGAATAATGCCGAGAAAACCAGCCTTGCAGGCGCAGGGCAGACTGTCAGCGAGAAAGTAGGAAAGTTCCTTAAAGAATCCGAAAACCTCTCTGAAAAACTTGGAGCAAAAGTCGAGAACCAGAAAGAAACAGGCGTTAACACAGCTGAACTTGAGACCAAACTTGCCAGTTATATTTCCTATATAAAATCCGCGCAGGAGAAGAAAGAAGCAGCAGATTCCATCTACAATGGTGAGAACGTCAGCCGGGAAGATTTGCAAAAGGCGAATAATTACCTTCGTCAGTCCCTCAATGATATCAGCAAGGCAAATAAGATACTCAGGGAAATTTTCGGCGAGCTAAAGGATTACGAAATTGAAGGAGACAACGGAACTGAAGTAAAAAATATAACGGAACCGATGTCAAAAATGTAACGGAATTTAAATTGAAAATATACGGAATTTAAGAAGAGCAGCCTGAAAACTGTACAAAGGGAAAAATCGTATCTCAGGGGATGAGACTGGAAAAACTTACTGAAGGAAAATTACATAATTGAGGAGGCAGAAAATGGTTAAATTCGCTCACCTGCTCGTACTGTCAGCTTTAATTATCTGGCTTGCAGGATCCGGTTGTGTTGGGAACGGTACATCTGAAGTAGAAAAGACAGGGGTAAACCCAAACGCCGTCGAGGCAGGAAATGGGTCACCGGCTGAATATCTGGAAATGGGACTTACACAGGCCGAAATCCAGGAGCTTGATTCTGATATGGAAGAGCTTCAAGTCTTGCTTGAAAATGCAAGCCCTGAAGAAGAGATAGTAATCGAAGAAATATGAAATGGAAAGGAAGGAGGTGAAAACCCCTGAAAAATCGTTTTCACTTAAAAAACATCTTTTCTTTGTTTTTAATTCTCTGAATTTCATCTTCCAGTTTCTCTATCCTGGATTCAAGTTCGTGCATATCTTTTTTAGCAAAGACGTCAGCTTTTGAGACCGATTCCTGAATCTTCTCAGAGATTTTCTTTTCAAGATCAAGCTTCTGCTTTTTTCTTTCATCCAGCATATCTTGGATAACTTTTTTACCTTCTTCCTTACTGATGTCTCCTTTATCGACAAGCTCCTTTACAAGGTCGTTTATCTTATCTTCGGTTACTGCCCAGAGGCCGGCTCCTATAAGCCCGAGTTTTCTGACGGATTCTCTCATGTACAAACACTCGCTTTTGATTATCAATATGGAAAAAGCTTATATTAAAATAATCTTAAAATGATCTCACGTGAAAATAATTAATTGATATGATCCCCAAAGGTGTATTAAAGTTCCCCTACCGGGAAGAGTAAATATAGAAAGAGTAAATATAGAAAGAGTAAATATATAATATGTTTACATCTGATATCTTTTCTGTTTTTCTATGTGATCATATTCTATTTGATACGCTCTGCTTTTATGGGATTTTACTTCTTTCCTATGGAGTTCTATTTCTGTTTTCCTTTATTCTTTCCATAAGCCTGTGAATTTAAGCCAGCTTCCAGATCAGGTCGGCCTGTAAATTAAAATCGAGATAATGAATCACTTTGCAGTCATTTTAACGTTAACAGATTAATTAACCGAAAGAAAATATATAAATATATTAATCGGTGATGTTATTTGGGGGTAATTTAATGGCAGACACTTTAAAAGTTTCACCATCTATATGTGCATATCCTGACGACAAGTACGAAAACCTTGAAATTGAAGTAGTCCTTCCGGGAGTGGAAAAGAAAGACATTTCTTTTAAGATCACCGAAGACGGCTTTTATGTAAGAGCTGCCAAGGAAGGGGTCGAATATGCGGACAGCTACGCAATCTGCTGCCCGGTAGTCCCTGAAAAGGCGGTAGCCAGGTACTCAAACGGTGTACTTAAAGTTACAGTACCTTATGAGCAGCCTTTTGAAAAAGCAGTGGATGTAAAAATCGAGTAAGTTAACCGGGAATCAAGCAGTTGAACCGGGAAATCCGGAATTAAACCTGAGATTATTAAACCTCAAGCTGTTTAGATAATTAAACCTCAAGCTGTTTAAAGAGGGACATTTGCAGCTTAAACCACAATATTGGTTATAGACTTTCTTGCTTTTGATTCTGTTCCCCAACTGCGTAAGTCCGGAGTATATAAATAGTTAAATCAGTTAAATCCTGTTAAAAAAGAGGTTTTCAAATGAAAAAAATGACAGAACAGCATCTTATCAATGCATTCGGAGGAGAAAGCCAGGCACATATGAGATATTTACATTTTGGAAACCAGGCCGAAAAAGAAAAATACAGTAATGTAGCCCGCCTGTTTCGTGCAATTGCCCATGCCGAATATATACATGCAGGAGACCATTATCGGGAGTTAAGGCATCTCGAGGGGGGATTTGTCGCAAATAGCATGGCAGCTTTTGGCCCCGGGGATTCCATAAAAAACCTCAAACTGGCCATTGCCGGTGAGACCTTTGAAATTGAGGAAATGTATCCTGTATACATAGAAGTAGCAAAATTCCAGGGAGAAAAAGGCGCACAGAGAAGTTTTGAATGGTCATATGCCAGTGAAAAACTACATAAACAGTTTTTTGAAAGGGCACTGGAGTGGGTTAATTCAGAAAAGGATGTCGAACTCGGCCCTATTCAGGTTTGCGAAGTATGCGGATATACCCTTGAAGGAGAAGCACCTGACAGGTGCCCCGTATGTGGCGCATTAAAAGACAAATTTACTACGTTTAAATAATGCTTGATAAGTGCTTATCCTGTATCGGTTAATTCTGACAGGCGAGTTTCTCTACCGCAGGGCCGGTATGACTTATTGCGAAGTCATTTTCTGAAAAGGTCATTTTCTGTATTATCTTTCTTACTGGCACCCTTTCCGGATTAAACTCCCTATTTATTATTTTGCTGGAAGCTATCAGTCCAGAAATAGGTTCCGGAACCTATCAGTCCAGGAATAAGTTCCCTGTCTGGTAAAGACTCATTTATCGACGGATTTAAAAGTCAGGTTTACGAAAATCCTGTGGAACCGTTCCGGAACCGCTCTGCCAGAAGGATTCACTCTGGAATTTTATTGCTTTTTTCCTTGTTTTCAAGCCAGTCCGCAATTTTGGGCCAGAGCGACAGCGAGATTATCATGGAAATCACAAAAACAAAAATCGAGCCCGCAGCCATATCTACCTGGGTATAGGCCATTTCTCCCCTTGAGATATTGGTTAAAAGAGCCCCGGAAAGGAAAAGGACAACAAGCATTATCGAGGTGGCAAGACTTAACAGAAACACTATTCTGGGTCTGTTGTCCTCGGATCCGAATTTTACCATACAACTCTCCTTTTTGACTCTAAGCTTAACTTTCCTGTTTAACGATCTGTTTAACTATCCTGTTTAACTATCCTGTTTAACGGTCTGTTTAACTATCCTGTTTAACTTTTCTTTATTAAAATTTAAGACTATCCGCCTATTCATTTAAGCTTGCTTCTTTTCATTAGCAGGGAATTGGTAGTTACCGACACCGAACTGAGTGCCATAAAAGCAGCAGCAAGTTCAGGCGTGATAAGGATCCTGTGAAAGATAGGATATAGAATTCCAGCTGCAATCGGGATACCTATTGTGTTATACCCGAAAGCCCAGACCAAATTCTGCTTGATCTTATTTATGGTAAGCCGGCTCAGTTTAAGAGCCACGACCACATCTCTCGGATCATTTCTTATAAGCACAATTTTTGCCGATTCCATTGCCACGTCTGTGCCTGCCCCCATTGCAATTCCCACATCGGACTGGATCAACGCAGGAGCGTCATTAATGCCGTCACCTACCATCCCGACAAGCTTGCCTTCGTCCTGAAGTTTTTTAACTTCATTTGCCTTATCTTCAGGAAGCACTTCGGCAAGCACTCTGGAGATACCCACTTCTCTTGCTATTGCGCCGGCTGTAATAGCATTGTCCCCCGTAATCATAGCCACTTCGATTCCCATTTTTGTCAGGGTCTCAACTGCTTCCCTGGAATTTTCCTTCAGAGTATCGGCAACTGCAACAAGGCCTATGATTTCGCTCTCGAACGCCACAAGCATCGCAGTTTTCCCGTTTTCCTCAAATGCACGCATTTGAGGTTTAAGTTCCTCAAAGGAGATCCCGTTTTCTTCCATAAGTTTGCGCGTGCCGAGCAGGATTCGCTTTTCTTCGAGATAGGCTTCCACACCTTTTCCCGGAATGGATCGGAAATTTCCTGCCTTTCCCAGGCCAATTCCCCTTTCCTCAGCTCCCTTTACGATAGCTTCCCCGAGAGGATGCTCCGATCCTTTTTCAGCCGTTGCAGCTATAAAAAGCACCTGGTTCTCTTCATTTCCCGGAACTGCAAGCAGGTCCGTAAGTTTCGGAGTACCTTCCGTAAGGGTTCCGGTTTTGTCAAAAACTATGGTATCAAGCTTATGAGCCCTTTCCAGGGCCTCCCCGCCTTTGATGAGAACCCCGTTTTCCGCACCTCTACCTGTACCGACCATGATGGCTGCAGGGGTTGCAAGCCCAACCGCACACGGACATGAGATTACAAGGATAGTAATGCCTATAAGCAGAGAAAAAAGGAAGGGGCTGATTCCTCCCATAGCTGCGGACTCCCCTACCCCGTAGCGCCAGTAGCCTATGAAGAACCAGAAAAAAAAGGCAAGAAGGGTAAGAATATGCACGGCTACTATGAAGTTTCCGGCAAACACATCCGCAACCCTCTGGATTGGGGCTTTGGTGGTCTGGGCGGTTTCAACAAGCCTGACTATCTGGGCCAGAGCCGTATCGGCTCCTACCTTTGTAGCCCGAAAGTTAAAAGTTCCTGTTTTATTTAGCGTAGCCCCGATAACCGTACTGTCTGGACCTTTCTCTACCGGAATGCTCTCGCCGGTAAGCATTGACTCGTCCACAGCCGAACTGCCTTCCAGGACTACTCCGTCAACCGGAATTTTCTCTCCTGGCCTGACAACGACAATATCGCCAACTGCCACTTCTTCTACAGGAACCTCTTTTTCCAGGCCATCAACAAGGATTCTGGAGGTCTTTGCCCTGAGCCCCATCAGTTTACGGATGGCTTCCGAAGTCCTGCCCCTTGCCCTGACTTCGAGATACCTGCCAAGCACGATGAAGAGTATAAGGAGAGCTACCGTATCGTAGTAAAGGGTGTCATATCCGGGACCCAGATCAAAAAATGTCGCTGCTACGCTGATAAGATAGGCAGACCCTGTTCCCCCGGCAATCAGCAGATCCATGTCGGTTACTCCATGCCTGAAACCTTTAAAGGTCCCGACAAAAAACTGCCTGCCCGGGAAGATAAGAATAAGGGTAGACAATATAAAAAGCACTATCGGGTCGAAGAAAAAGGAAGGGATAAACTCCGAAAGGAAAGGAAACATCATACCCATGTTTCCAATGGCAACCGGAATTCCAAGCACAGCAGCAGTGATCAGGTTATTTCTCTGCCTCCGGATCTCAGCTTCCCTGGATATCTGCTCTCTGTCTTCATAATCTACAGTTTCCGCCCTGACTGACGCCCCATAGCCAATTCCCCTGACTGCAGCAATAATCTCCCTTACGGAAATCCGGGCTGAATCAAATTCTACCACGGCTTTTTCAAGCGGGAAATTTACTGAGGCTGAAATCACGCCGCCGGTCTTATTAAGAACTTTCTCGATATTTGCAGCACAGGAGGCACAGCTCATGCCTTCGAGACTGAGAGTTACCGTATCTTTTTCTACCTTATATCCGATAGATTCGATACCTTCCTCAATCTCCTTTGGAGAAATAAGCGAGGGATCGAAATCAACCTTTGCCCTTCCAAGCTCCAGGTTGACAACTACTGAGTCCACACCTGCTTTTTTCTTCAATACTCTTTCAATATTTGCGGCGCAGGCCGAACAGGTCATGCCGGAAACTCCAAGCATGATTTCTTTTAAGCCGGTTTTCGGGCCTGAGATCCATGGTTCTTCTTCCTCTGACAGTTCGCAGGTTTCAGTCAGGGGACAGGTTTGAGAAGCCTCTTTGGGCTCCTTTGATTCATTTAAAGCTGGCTCAGTAGCTTCTGAAGCTGCCCCTGATATTTCTGTTGTGCCGGAAATTTCTTCCCGGATCTCTTCCTGAGCTTCTTTTTCGCGTTCTGTTGAGTATCCCGCCTTCCGCACAGCGGCCTTTATGTCATCCAGGCTTACCTTTTCAGAGTCAAAGCTAATTGTTGCACGTTCGGATTCGAGGTCTACATCAACGGATTCTACCCCCTCAAGAGAAGAAATAGCATCCGCTACCCTCTTCTGGCAATGACCACAGGTCATGCCATAGACTCCAATAGTTACTTCCATCGGATCTGCCGCCTACCCAGGTTTTTCAGGATTACCCGGCATTTAATAAATCTTTCCGGGCTCTTCTACAGTTTTATAGCCAGCTTTAAGCAAGGTCATATGTATGACATATGCATCAGTTATCCGGCTGTCATAGGCTACATTTACGGTTCTTTCAGGAATATTGATATTTACTCTGGAAACTCCGTTGATAGAGTTAACGAGTTTTGCGACCATATCCTTGCAGTACCTGCATACCAGGTCGTCTACTATGAATGTTGTCTCCCCTATGTATTCACCCCCGTAGCACAAATATTTTTCAAACAGGCGATTCACCCATATAGTAAAAATTTGTGTTTTTTAGTATATAATTGATTCTTTGAAAACGCTATATGCAGTTAACATATTACAGGGGTTCATATCCGGTTTCGCGAATTGCAGCCTTGACCTTTTCAAGATTTACTTTCCCTTCTTCATAATCAACAGTTACCTCTTTAGTCTGAAGGTTTACGTCCGCTCTCTGTACACCTTCAACAGCTTCAACTGCTTTTTTAACCCTTAACTGGCAGTGCATACATGACATGCCTTCAACTTTTATGGTTTCTTCAGTCATGTTTTCAATCTCCGTCTAATTTTACTAATGATTTAACAGAATAATTTTCTGGAATACTGTAGCATTGAATAAGTATATGTCCGGTTTGCCACAAATTCTTTGCGTAAATTTAGATTAATGAAACTGATTTCTTCATTAAATTAGATAATGATATAAAGGAATAAAAGTCCGAGAGCTAGGCCATTGCCCACAACCAGTTTCTATAGACCATGCACAAATACGACCACAACTATACTGAAGCCTGTCAATGGGTGCAGGTTCTCAGGTTGGGGACCCTCTCTCACTCCATAGTCAATTAGCCTCAACCTTATGCCCGTGACAGCCGCACAAGCAACAGAAGAAAAAGGGCAGCAGGATCTGTAGCTTTAATTGTTTAGCACCTTCTGATCCCTCAAGCTTTTAGTACCGAGGGATTCACCACGTTCTGAGGCTTGCTTTTCGTAAACATCTCTACATTTTCAATACTTACATAAGTACACTCATCTAAAGATTCTTCAGATAAAAAGGCGATATGCGGAGTCAACACTACATTATTCATCACTAGAAGCGGACTGTTCATTGGTAGAGGTTCTTTTTCGAAGACATCCAATCCTGCCCCAGCAATCTTTTTCTCTTTAAGAGCTTCTATAAGTGCAGCTTCATCAACCACTTTTCCCCTGGCAGTGTTGATAAGCACAGCAGTGGGTTTCATCTTTGCCAGTTCCCGGGCACCTATCATATGCTCTGTTTCGGTTGTAAGAGGCACATGCAATGTAACTATATCGCTTTCCGAGAGTAGAGTGTCCAGATCTACAAATTTTACTCCCAGTGCTTTTGCTTTCTCAGGACTGGGGTGAGCCGTTACAGAGAGCACATTCATATTGAACCCGTGTGCGATCTGTATCACCCTTTTACCTATTTCACCCGTTCCCAGCACGCCTATAGTCTTGCTCATGAGCTGGTTGCCCACATAGTACCTCCAATCGAATAATCCGTCTCGCAGGTTCATATCTGCCAGGTGGACTCTTCTGAGAAGGTTCAGGGATAAGGCAAAGACAAACTCCGCCACCGAGTCAAAGGCATAACTGGGAACGTTTGAAACAATGACTCCGTTATCAGTGGCCGCCTCCAGATCCACATTGTCAAAGCCTGTTTGCCATAGAGAGATCATTTTTAGCTTGGGCGCAGAGCTTATAGCCTTGGCGTCAACTCCGTATCTTCCTACTATTACAACTTCAGCATCCTTTATTCTCTCAATGAATTCGTCATGAGAGAAAGGTACATTTTTGTAAACTTCGAGTTCACCCAATTTTTGGAGTCGCTTCACATACTCTTCCGTCAGGAATATTGGATCTGCTACTACTATCTTCATATGCCTCCCCTGAGCTCCAAATTTTGCCTGGAGTACTCTTTAAGTTCTTTGAATCGAGAACTGGAAAACAATGTGCTCTACCTTTATACTCGTATTTGAGATCAGCAGACTTGAGTTTGCACCCATCTATCCCGAGTTAAGGTCTTTATATTTTTTAACTTCCGGACTCGATGTATTTCTCCGGATTCTCATCGAACTTCTTCTTATCCGAGAGAGCGCAAAAGTGATATGTTTCCCCTTTATACTCGCTTTTAAACCTTGCTTCCTTTTCGTCCAGCTTCATCTTGCAGACAGGATCAATTACTACTATAATAATACCCCCAATAAATAAAAATACGCCAAGGTATTTCTATTTTTTCACACACTGCTCAAATACACATAATTCTTCAGAGTATCCAGATTTAATACAAATCTTCCAATTTTTACCATATAATAAACTACTGCCATTGGCAACTAGTTGTTTTTCTGGCAAGAAACTAATGCCTATTAAATACCTTCGTGCTAGATTCAGTACTGTGTATGAATCCCAATTCAAAATAGCTTTGGCAGGCTTGCTTTTAGTAGATGCAGGTGTCAGGTTGCACTACCAGAGGGGCCGTAAGAAATTCGAAAGGGCAGTAGTGAAGCACGAGCAAAGAGAGAAGTTTCTTTACTACCTGGTCAGCCTGGGGCTTATTCCAATACTCTTTTACTTATTCACTTGCTGGATAGACACTTTTCGCCTTCCTTTCCCGCCTGAATTCCGCTGGCTTGGAGCATGGTTAATTCTTGCGGGCGATCTTCTCTTTATCTGGTCTCACAGAACTTTAGGCAAAAACTGGTCACCCTTCCTTGAGATAAGGAAAGAACATAGCCTGGTAACCAGTGGCCCTTACAGATTTATCCGGCATCCTATGTATGCAGCTATCTTTGTAATAGGGATAGGAATTTCGCTTCTTTCTTCCAACTGGATAGTTGCCCTATCTTATTATGCTGCCAGTGATCTGCATGTATCTGGTCAGAGTATCCGACGAAGAGAAAATGATGATAGAACAATTCGGACACGAGTACATAGAATACATGCGGAATACTAATCGTTTAATGCCAAAATTGAGAATTTAGAGGAATAGAAAATAAGTTTAAGAAGCAGATTTTGAATTATATGTAATTCAGGCGGCAGTAACTAAAACTAGGGCCAAACCCTCAATATGTCACCTTATATATTTATGCTCTTTAAACAATACGCAAATTTTCAGTATTGCTTCCAGCCCGACATAAGTGCTGAAGCAAATGGAGAAGATCTGCAGAAAAGAAAGAATATACTATCAGCAAACCAGAAAAAATTAGGTAATAATTATAGTTCGGAGGGGATAGGGGATATATGACCTGGAAAGATCATGGAGAGTTATTTGTAAGGTATGAGAAAAATCCTATACTTACTGTTGAAGCTTGGCCGTATCGGGCGGCCCATGCAGTATTTAACCCTGCAGTAACTATGGTTGATGGTACAACTCTGTTACTGGTGCGTGTCGAAGATCACAGGGGTTTTTCTCATCTTACGGTCGCCAGGAGCAAAAACGGAATTGACGGCTGGGAAATTGATAGCGAACCAACACTTTTTCAGGATTCTGTAAACTATCCTGAAGAAATATACGGTATTGAAGACCCGCGTATAACTTACATAGATGAGATGGAAAAATGGGCTGTAGCATACACGGCTCTTTCGGATTCAGGCCCTTTAATATCTCTTACCTTTACCGAGGATTTCCACAACTTTGAGCGGGTAGGAGCGATTCTGCCGCCTGAAAGTACAGATGCCTCTATTTTTCCTGTAAGGTTTAATGGCAGATGGGCAATACTACACAGACAAGTATCTGGTATGGTGGGTTCGAAAGCAAATATCTGGATATCCTTTTCTCCGGATATGAAATACTGGGGAGAACATGAAGTGCTTCTGTATGCCCGGGAAGGCGGGTGGTGGGATGCCAACAATATAGGTACATGCCCGCAACCAATCCGCGTACCTGACGGATGGTTAATTATGTACCATGGGATACGTCAGACAACACCTAAAATAAATTATCGGGTTGGTTTGGCCCTTCTTGATCTTGAAGATCCCAGAAAAGTGCTCAAAAGGTCAGAAGGATGGGTTTTCGGGCCGCGTGAAATGTATGAACGTAGTGGAGACTTTAGTGATGCTGTTATCCCTTGTGGATGGGTATTAGTGGATGATGAACTCCGTATTTATTATGGAAGTGCGGACACATCTATATCATTGGCCAGCGCAAAAATAAACGATATTCTTGAGTATATTCATGGGTGCTCTGAGGTACAGTGCCCTAAAGAATATTGCAGATGGTTTGAAGGAAACAGGGGAAAGTCCATTGATCCAAAAAGAGGATAATTTGAATAGTGTCTTAAAAACTTAAAATAGTTCTTTGGGCATTATATTTATAGGATTATAAGCACTTGAACTAAAAAACTCAGGTTAATGATGAAAGATAAAAGCAGGTAGGGAAACTTTCTTTGAAAATAAAATCTATCCCTACCTCCTGCTCATCAACTGGCTCCCTCATACTAATCGCTTTTTTATTTCTTCAAATTCTTCTTCAGTGATTTCTCCTTTCGCATACCTTTCTTTTGCAATATCCAGTGCAGATTTTTCTTCACTACCCCGGCCTTTATTCTGCTCAACAAGCCATTTGATTAGCAGATAAGCTAGCACAATTATAAGAATCCAGAAAAGGAGTCCGAAAAACATACCTCCATACCCCATCATACCGTAACCGTAATGGTCCATAAATCCGTCTATTTTAACACTCCCTAAATAGCAATTAATATATTATTTCAATATTATTTCACCATTTTTTTATATGTACTACTGGACGCAAACGTTTACACTTAAGTCTGTCAAATAGACTATAGAATGGGATTCAGCTTGTAACGTTCATTCCACCCAGATAAGGCCCGTGCCAGGTATGCACCCAGATCTGACCGTTATAGGCATTTACACTCAGCATACCTTCGATTTCCTGTCTTCCGAAGTCAAAAGTATAGTAGCCAGGCATTTCTTTAGACTCCATTATCTGTGCTTCGGGCAAGTAGCCCCCCAGGAAATCCTTAGCCAGATTTTCTGCCTCTGTTAGATCATATTCAGTCCCATTGGTATTTGTTCTTCCAGCACCATAAAGTGTATTCCACATCATGTTTGGCCCTGGTTCAGGATAAGTTGATCCTGAATAGCGATCCACTATTATCTCAGCTATATCCTGGCTGCTGTTTGTGTCCTTTAAAACAGCATAATAATTGCCGCTAAATACCATGAAATCTTCAACTTCTACGTTTGAGCCGTATTGTGTGGAGAAATCTTGCATACTTCTCAGAGCTTCATCCTGGGTTATAGGTTCGGAGTCTGGATAGTATATCGCCATCATATTGCCCATCATATTGCTCGTCATCATACCACCCATCATTCCAGATCCAGGGCTGTAATTATAGTCTGAATTGTTCATCATTCCCGGCCCCGTTCCTGGTCCCATATGCCCGGGCTGATAACCGTCTGTGTCAGAGGTTGAACTGTACATCATTGGTCTGAAGACTAGAACAGCAAGAAGTAATATTACTATCAGCACCAACAGACCAATTATGATATTTTTGTTGTCTGCCATGATTACCCCAAATTAGTTCTTTATAGTAAGTCAGCAATTAACTGAACGTTTACTTTTTCCTCAAGTATTCTAATCCAATCTTAGCAAATGATTCCTGCTTGCTATGGCTTGAACGAAAACTACACATAAATTCATGAAACTAACTAAAAACTTAATACTTCGAATAATAGGATGAATCATCTGGTTTTCGATGTAATTCTTCGTATTGACTACACTTAAAGGTGAAACCTGTTGAATCAGTAGGATTGAATAAAAGTTAGCAGGTTTGGATAATTGAAGTACTTCCGTCTAAGAGGGGAAGTCTCAGCCAGGTTTTTGCGCTCATTCTGAGACTCTAAGCTGAGTTCTCAACCTCAATGGCTAATGTCTCACCTTGCAGACAGAATTAAGGCCACTATAACACCCCAGTAACCAAATATGTGCCAATTTACTTATAAGTATCACCTGTGCTTTAAAAGGATAGTTGAGATATTGCAAATCATCAGACTTCCGGTATAAACGCGGGACTTTTGCCATATACTGTGAATAATCTTCTCCAAACATTTCCAGTGCCTCCTGCCCCTCCTTTCTTGCCAGTCTCTTGTACGTCAATAAGAGGATTGGAAACATAATCAACGTTAATATTGTGGGCCATTGGACCAGAAATCCAAGCATAACGAGTACGAAGGCATCATACTGAGGATGGCGGACATAGGCATATGGTCCTTGCCAACTCTCGGTTCTTCTGTGCCTTATATAGCACACTCCCGGCTGAAGAAAGAAGATATAACCCTCCCAGCACCAGAACATAGCTGACAATATGGATCGGACTTAGATGAGGATCGCCTGAAGTGCACAGAAGGTCGCTCCAGAGATGACCAGAATTATGAGAATATATGTCAACTCCTGGATAACGGCTCGCCAGCCAGCCTGAGAGAAGGTAAATAGTCAGAGGAAAACCATACATTTCGGTAAACAGCGCAACTATAAATGCTGCAAATCCTCCAAAGGAGCGCCAGTCACGGGAAGTTTTTGGATGTGTGAAGCTGAAGGCGAAGACAATGAATATCAGGGAGTTAATGATGACTAGCGACCAGAGACCATATGCTGGTGTATCGCTCATTCGTATCTCTCCTGGCTATGTCCATGCTGGTCTATATCATTATCATGCCCTCCAGTGCCTTGAGCGTTCTGATCTTTTTTCTCTGCTTCCCCGTGCTTATGCCCTGCGTGATTATGCCCCCCACAGCAGACTCCGTGTCCTCCTTGCCCTTCTCGCCCTGCATGTCCTCCATGTTTAGCGTGTCTTCCACACATAAAAACGTGCAGCAAAACGAAGCCGAAGAACAATATATAGCTCGAATACGCAAGAAGGTGAGCTTTATGTTCAGTTAATAGATAGAATGCAATAGTAGCTAGGCTGAAAAGCACGACTACCTTTACCATGAAATTGTTTTTTGAATTGCAATTGGCTCCGTTCATTTGGAATCTCTCCTTTTTAGTCGTAAATGTGATCACTTAATAATAACTGTAAGCAGAAGCGTTTCTCGACATTTTTCTAAACACGAGGGTTACACTCGTTTTGTTACATTTATCAATAACTCGCTCCAGGTCGCTTTTGCCCCCCGGCAAAAAATACTTTTTAGTAATTATAAAAATACTACTATTAAAGTATATTCATAGCGGCAAAATTGAGACTTTCACTTTAGATTTATTCTGTTATTAATTAAAGCGTTAACTGTCTCACTATACACTTTCAGAGTAAAGGCAACAAATTCGGTCTTAATGTCAACCTAATATATGGATTCACTTGGAGGCGGGGTGATCTGATCAACTCCAACCTGTTACTCGTGACCCCGCTCATCAATTAGGACAAGAAAATTTTGTTTAAAAGAAGCCTTATTAAACTTGCCTTCTTATATACTTTTTATGATATGCTTTTGCATACTGATCTACTGAAGGAATGGAATCTCATTCCCCTGCCTATCTTCATTCCGATTATCAAGAAAAATGCTCTTGGTTGAGCCTTCTTTCTGTCAGAATATTGTCCACTCACGTCAGTAATTAAAATTTATGAGAGAGAAATCATGGCAGAAAAACTAACTGATGAAGAAAAGGAGTATTACTTACTTGTAAGAAAGGTCTTTGCAGCATTGGCTCCTTTTTATGATACTGTTGTTATACATTTTTCCGGTGTAAGGGGTAAAGTGGTAAATTTTACAAATGCACAAAAGGGCTCCAAAATATTAGACGTTGCCACAGGAACGGGACAGCAGGCAT
Organism: Methanosarcina sp.; assembly: GCF_049706645.1. Classification (GTDB taxonomy): domain Archaea; phylum Halobacteriota; class Methanosarcinia; order Methanosarcinales; family Methanosarcinaceae; genus Methanosarcina. The sequence continues at coordinate 123,777 of NZ_JBNAKP010000024.1, forward strand.
TTGCATTTGCAAAGAAAGGTTATGAAGTTATAGGAATTGATATCTCTGAAGCTATGCTTAATATAGCTAAAAAGAAAAACAAATTTAGAAACGCGAAATTTGAAGTCGCTGATGCAACAAATTTACCATTTAAGGACAGCAGTTTTGATGTATCCTGTATATCGTTTGCTTTGCATGATATGCCGTTGAGCATAAGGGAAAAGGTACTGAAAGAGATGGTCAGGGTAACCAGACCACAAGGAATAATAGTAATTGTTGATTATGATTTACCCAAAAACAAAATTGCTAATTTTTTAGCTTACCACCTTGTTGCTTTTATTGAAGCTGAATACTATAAAACTTTTATTAAATGCGACCTTGAAGCACTACTTAGCAAAAATTGGATTAGGGTAGTAGAAAAAGATACGGTAATGCATGGAGTTGGAAGAATATTGAAAGGGATAAACAATAAGTTGTAATAAACTAAAAGTTTGAAAATTTTAAGTATTAACAGCATTCCATAGAGAGGGTTTACAGAGGCTACCAGCTGTCAGAAGAGTATGAAGTTATAGCCTGTCTTGTATCGCAGGCTATGGTTATCTTGCCCTAGCCGTTAAAAGTATTATGAACTTTTTTGAACAGAAACTCGTGACAGTTAAACCTTTTTATAGTATTCAATCCTGTATATGAATTTCAATCTGCTAGAAAGCGAACAGTTAACTCAGCCAGGATTCCAAGCATCATGAGTATAGTTACGGCCAGCAGGGCAATTGACCACAGCCTTACATCGTACACCCTAAGGGACTTTCTCAAACTTTCCGAACTAGACAGAAGCCCTGTGAATAGCGCAAATAATAGTATGACTATCAAGCTTACTGATGTCCAGTGATGACCAGTGAGCGTTACCAGAAATAGTTTAAAATCAGGCGATAGATCGTGGGCAATAATGATGCAGCCAGTTAAAAATACGGCAATTGTAGCTGATGCGATGAAAGTTGCTGATTTCTTCATCTCAAGCCTCCGTCCCAATCTGTCCAGTATCTGAAATAATCGCTCCCATCAGGAACATAAGCAGCACCATGAAGAGTGCCAGAAAGGCGATCATTATAAGAGCTCGCCTGAGCTTAAGATCACTCAGAAAAGCGTCTTTGTTGAAGACAGACAAAGTAATTGACAGAGCCAGAACAATTATGGGTAAAAAGACGAAGATATGCTCTTTTGCTTCCATTATAATTTCGTGCGCCCAGGGATAGGGACCTTCCAGGATCACGGGTTTTACCTGAGAACCATATGACGTTAAATAATTGTAGCCTCCTGCAATCCAGCAACCCGCGGTTACGAAGAATATTGCAAGATAGCTTGCCACTCTCGCCCTAGAGAGCGACCTATCCATAGGGTACCGGATCTCCAGAATAATCCATACCAGAACAAGGGCAGTCAGACCTCCAGATATTGAATGCAGGAGAACTAGGTTCTTTGTCCCGGCAATTACACCGTTATAAAGGCCCCAGGCTGCGTCAATGATCAGGATTGGAGCCAGGGCATATCCCATTATTTTGTGCAGTCCCCGATATTTTGCCCGACTCTTTAAAATCAAGCTCGGGATAACCTGAAGAATCACGATAAGAAGGATAATCACTCCCAGCTTTCCGTGAATAGACGCCAGTATGGATTCTCCGTGCTGTAACCTTATCCACAGACCGTAGATAAAGGATCCCAGGATGAAGGCTCCAAAGTAGATTCCACTCCTCTTATGGATCCTAAAGAGATTTCCTGAGCTTCGCTTCAATCTTCCCCTGAGCATAGCCCCAGTTTTTATAGCGTAGACCACAAGCAGCAGACTAGTGATAGCTATCAGGGCATGGCCTATCCAGTTCTCGTACAACAGGGCAATGCCGCCAATAATCAAAAGTAAAGCCAGACCTGTGTATATGTCCGGTATCGTTCTTCTGTTTGATCTCTCAGGAATTTAACCCCCCCCAAAAAAAACGCTTTTTTCTAGAAACCTCTCAAATGTTCAAGTTAGCGCAACTGAGCCCATTTCTTCCCCAAAACCAAATTAACACTCAGAAATTGCTATGCATGAGCACGATGTCTGCAGATTTAAAGGCTGAGCTCGTCAAAGTACGAAATTACGATCTTACCTCTGCAATTCATCATCCGTGCATGAGTTTAATCACGGGTCAACCCTCATGCTTTTGGCAGCCTCTCCAGCCTTATTCTGGGGATGCTCTACACCGCCAGTTGTCAGGATATCTAAGGCCGGGATTTTAGTATTATTCATAGATTAATATCGCAGATTTTAATATTACTCATAGATTAATATTATTCATGTAAATTAATACCATATCGTTCCAAAAAAGTTTTTTCAAAGAAATATTATAATTTATCCCGCGTTCTGCAATGAATACCCTCGGATATTACACAAATCAGTAAAATGTTCTCGTTTATGCCATAATGAAGTAAAGTATGACTGTGTAATATGAATGTCTGAAATGGTTGTGTAATATGGTTGTCTACGAGGAAATTATCTATATAGCCCTGCTTACACTACTGGCAAGCACGATCGGGACCCTGGCCGGATTTGGGATATCCACAATCATGGTACCCGTCCTCCTGATTACTCTTCCTCTACCTCAGACCCTGCTCCTGGTGGGCATAATTCACTGGTTTAATGATATCTGGAAGATACTCTTATTTCGGGAAGGAATAAGATGGAAGCTTTTCCTTGCCTTCGGCCTTCCCGGCATCTTTGCCAGTTTCCTGGGATCATCTCTATCCCTGAAAATTTCGCGGGAAATTCTCTCAAGAGCTTTAGGGGCCTTCCTTATAGCCTATGTGCTCTTCATCACCTTTAACCGGACCTTCAAACTGAGCCAGAAATTATCGGTTGCAACATCCAGTGGAGCCCTGACCGGATTTTTTGCAGGTATCTTCGGCATAGGCGGGGAAATAAATGCCGTAGCCTTAAGCGCTTTCAACCTGGAAAAGGCCGTCTATGTCGCAACCGCTGGCGCCATAGCTTTTATGATCGACTCCACCAGGATAGTGACTTATATCGGAGGAGGCGTCAGGCTTGAACCTGTACTCCTATCAGGCTTTTTGATTTTTATACCTGCATCTTTAATTGGGGCGACGCTCGGGAAAAAAGGAGTTGAAAAAATTCCCCAGGAAAAGTTCAGGAACTTTGTGGCAGTTTTTATATTTTTTATGGGTCTGAAGCTGGTGCTATTCCCGTAGCTTGACGGAGTCCTTAATCTATAGCTTTTGCACGCATTTTGTCGTTTTTGGCTTTTATGCGTTCGTTGCCATTTTTTGTCTTACTGTACTTTCTCTGCAGTCTTTGTGTTCTGTACTGAATTTTCCAGGAAATTTTTACCTTGAAGTCAACGTTTAAATACTAGCAGTGAGTTTGGTGTTTTACCAGTTCACAATTGTGAACTTAATAACAAAACTATTCAAAAAACAGATGCGAGCCAGAAAATTCCTAGGCCCTTTAAGTATTAGGTAGAAAGCTACCTGGAAATAAAGGTACATGCTATTGAATTCATTAAAACTTACAAACCGAGGTATTTAAACAATGAAGTTGCCTGAGAAACACCACCATCGTTACGACAATTCTCATAAAGATGAGCACAGTCATTACAATCATCACGGTGGGGGAGACTTCACTGATTACACGGAAGCCATAACTGAATATAAAAAAAGTTTTCCGACAAGGGCAGATGTATTAGAGAACACACCTGATCCAGCGGTTAGAGAGATGCTATTGCAGATGGAGAAGGTCGGCTGTGAAACTCCTTTTGATCGTTTTGATCAGCAGAAGCCACACTGCAGCTTCGGTATGGCGGGAATATGCTGCCGTAATTGTAATAATGGACCGTGCAGGATCACCAGGAAAAGCCCTAGAGGGGTATGCGGAGCCGATGCAGACCTTATTGTCGCTAGAAACCTGTTAAGATGGGTTGCTGCAGGAGTAGCTGCTCACGGCGCCAGAGGGCGAGAAATAATGCTTGCCTTAAAAGCCGCTGCCGAGGGCAGCCTGAAACTACCGATTGCAGGCGAAGAGAAATTAAGAAAATCCGCTGCTCAATTAGGCATCGATACTAAAGGAAAGACGATAGAATCAATCGCTTTGAAGGTTGCCGACGCTCTCCTTGAGGATCTATCCAGAGCAGTGCCCGATAAACATAAAACATTAAATGCTTTTGCGACACCGGAGCGAATAGAGGTATGGAAAGCTTTAGACATTCTCCCGGTTGGTGCTTATCACGAAGTCTTTGAAGCCCTTCACAGAACAACCACAGGAACAGATGGAGATTGGAAGAACATTATGCAGCAGTTCCTGCGATGCGGTCTTGCCTTTGCCTGGACCAGCGCCCTTGGGTCTTCAATTGCCATGGACAGTCTTTTCGGCCTGCCGGAGAGAAGCACTGTCAGGGCGAATATCGGAGCTCTAAAGAAAGGCTATGTGAATATTGCAATTCACGGGCACTCTCCCCTTCTCGTAAGTGAAATTATAAAGCAGGGTCGAAGTGAGAAATTTGTACGTCTTGCAAAAGAAAATGGTGCCGAAGGAATTGAGTTTTATGGCATATGCTGCTCGGGACTTTCTGCAATGTATCGTTATGGCGGGGTAATCCCCTTATCAAATGCGATTGGAGCGGAGCTTATACTCGGAACCGGTGCGCTTGACCTCTGGGTGGCCGACGTTCAGGACATCTTCCCGACAATTATGGATGTGGCAAAATGCTTTAAAACAACGGTAGTTACGACCAGTGATTCAGCAAGGCTGCCGGAGGCAGAACATTACGGCTATGACCATACTCATTCAAACTTAAGCGAAACGGAAAATTTGGCAAAAAAAATAATTCGAAGGGCAATTGAAAGCTTCGCAGCAAGAAGAGATATCCCGGTTTTCATTCCGAATTATGAAGTTAACGCAGAAATAGGCTTTTCACTGGAATACGCTGTAAGCCGTTTTGGAAGTATAAATGTTATCGCAGATGCATTGAGAGAAGGCAAGATTGCCGGTGTAGTAAATCTGGTAGGATGCAGCAATACAAGAGTTGTTTATGAAAAAGCAGTTGCCGATGTAGCCACTAAATTAATCGAAAACAACATTCTGGTTCTGACCAACGGCTGTGCTTCATTCCCCTTAATGAAACTGGGTTTCTGCAACCAATCGGCTCTTGACAAAACAGGAAGAGAGTTAAGAAAATTTTTAGAGCCTGACCTTCCGCCAGTGTGGCATATGGGAGAGTGTATTGACAATGCCAGAGCGTCTGCATTATTCAGAGCCTTATCTGATGCTTCAGGTAAAGATATTAAAGATATGCCGTTTGCACTTGCAAGTCCTGAATGGTCAAACGAAAAAGGTCTGGGTGCTGCCCTTGGTTTCAGATTACTGGGCATAAATTCGTACCACTGTGTGCATCCTCCTGTACACGGCTCCGAAAATGTCATGAAGTACCTTTATGAAGGCACCAGAGAGACCCTGGGCTCAGTAATGGTAGTGGAGTTAGATCCTTCGAAGCTAGCCGATAGGATAGCATCGGATATTCAGGAGAAAAGAAACGTTCTCGGATGGCAGTAAGGACCATATTGAATATAGAGACGAATAAAATTTTAATCGGAGTAAGTAGAATGAAAAAAGCAATTGTTGTAGTGGTATCGGCTGTCATAATAGCGTCCTTGCTGTTCAGTCTGGCCGGTTGGGGCAATAATAAAGAAGAAAATACTGCGAAAGATGAAGTCAAAACTGTGAAAATCGGTTATCTTCCGTTAACCCATGCCCTTCCGTTGTTTGTTGAAAATGAGCTTTCAGCAAATGATTCCAAGAACTTCAAAGTGGAGCTGGTGAAATTTGGTTCCTGGACTGAGCTCAGTGATGCGGTAAATAGTGGTCAGGTTGACGGTGCTTCTATGTTAATTGAACTTGCTATGAAATCGAAGGAGCAGGGGATTGATCTGAAGACTGTTGCCCTGGGGCATAGAGATGGTAATGTGATGGTAGTATCTAAGGACATTAATGAGGTTGCTGATCTGAAAGGAAAAACTTTTGCAATTCCTCATAGGCTTTCAACTCACAATGTACTTTTATACAAGATGCTGAAGGAAAATGGCCTTACAGCTAACGATCTGAACATTGTAGAGCTTCCACCACCCGAAATGCCAGCTGCTCTTTCCGAAGGAAGGATTTCCGGCTACATAGTTGCCGAGCCTTTTGGAGCAATATCGGTAGCAAGCGACAACGGGAAGGTCTTATTTGAATCACAGGAGATATGGAATGATTCCGTATGCTGTGGTCTTGTGCTTAGAAGCGAGTTCATTGAAAACAATCCTACGGTTGCAGCAGAATTTGTAAAGGAATATGCCAAGGCAGGTGAAAGGGCCGAGTCTAAAGACCCCGAAGTCTTAGATGCTGCGGCCAAGTATATGAAAGTCGAACCTGAAGTACTCGACCTGTCACTCCAATGGATTTCCTATAATAACCTGAAGCTGGAAGAGAAAGATTACAATGAATTATCTCAATATCTTGTGGAAATGGGACAATTAGAGAATCCTCCTAAATACTCGGAATTTGTGGAGAATTCATTTATTGAAGCGGTAGAGTGAGAACAATGGAAAAAATGAAAAGAATAGGCACTGTGATTGTAAGTCTCACTTTGCTGATTCTAATCTGGGAAATGGTGGTTCTTACCGGAAGGTACGAATCATCCCTCCTCCCTTCTCCCTTTAAGGTTCTGGAAGGCATAGGCGAACTAATTAGGGATGGAACCCTCGCTACCCATTTCCAGGTTAGCCTGTTAAGGTTCCTGACCGGATATTTGACGGCATCAGTTGCAGGAATTGTTTTAGGCCTGATTCTTGGATATTATGGAAAAGTGTGGGCTTTTATCGATCCTGTGGTGCAGGTGTTAAGACCTGTTTCACCCATTGCGTGGTTTCCGTTTATAGTGCTCTGGTTTGGTATTGGGGATTTGCCCGCGGTCGTGATCATTTTTATAGCGGCTTTTTATCCGGTCCTTCTATCAACCATTTCAGGAGTTAGAAAGGTAGATCCGATATACCTGAAAGTAGCTCAGAATTTCGGTATCAAACAGCCACATTTGTTGACGAAAATCATCTTTCCAGCAGCTTTTCCACTGATAACAAACGGACTGTATATGGCATTGGGATCAGCCTGGGTATTTCTGGTTGCCGGAGAAATGGTTGGAGCCCAATCCGGACTGGGATACTTGATAATCGACGCAAGAAATTCTATTCGGTCAGACCTTGTACTTGCTGGTATTATTAGCATAGGAGTAACAGGGCTTTTACTGGATAAGACTATCAGGCTTCTGGAAAACCGGGTACAAAAACAATGGGGAATGTCCTCAGAAAGGGTGAGTTAATATGTTTATTTCTGTTGAAGAAGTATCAAAAATATACGAGCTAAAGGACAAAAGTAACTCCGTAGCTCTGGAAAAAGTTAATTTATCGATTGAAGAAGGAAAATTCATCTGCCTGCTTGGTCCGAGCGGATGTGGAAAAACAACGCTCCTGAACATGATAGCAGGCTTTGATAGGCCTTCCACTGGAGCTATTAAGATTAATGGAAATGGTGTTAGCCATCCTTCAGCTGATAGGATTGCTATATTCCAGAATTTTGGATTGTTGCCGTGGAGAACAGTAATCAAGAATGTGGAGCTGGGGCTGGAATCAAAAGGATTTGATGAGAAGAAGCGTCGTGAAATAGCTGAGGAATATCTCGAACTTGTCGGGTTGTCAGATTACAAAAAACATCATCCAAACCAGCTTTCCGGAGGTATGCAGCAAAGAATTGCTATCGCAAGGGCCCTGGCGGTTGACCCGGAAATTCTTTTTATGGATGAGCCCTTCGGAGCCCTGGATGCAATGACACGAATGACCATGCAGGATGAGATTGAAAGAATCTGGCAAGAGAAGAAAAAAACAATAATATTTGTCACGCATGATATCGAAGAAGCAGTGTTTTTGGCAGATAAGATTGTTGTTATGACAGCTGGCCCAGGTAAAGTAAAGAAAATCATTGATGTGCCCTTAGCCAGGAAAAGAGATAGAACAAGTGCTGATTTTCTAGCGATACGCGATGAGGTATTTAGAGAATTTGACCTGAAGTCTGTCACTAAAACAAAATACCATCAATCTCAGTCAGAGCTTCCAATTCAGCATCGAGCTTCTGATGTGCTTGCTTTTCAGACATGATTAATGACTCACGGGCACAACCTGATTTCATTACTCCTTTGCCTTTTGTATCCGTCTACTGCTACAAATTCAAGATCGCGCTGGCAACCCTGATTTTTGTGAATGCAGGTCAGGTTGTATTATCACGGCACTCTTGGAGAGTTAAAAAGGTCAGTTATAAAACACAGGAAAAAAAAAGTTCTTTTTACACAAGGCAGTCAGGGCATTAATCCAATATATAAGTCAAAAGACACATCAGATAGAAAAAAATCAATGGGGGGACGAACCCCCGCTAGTTTCAAGCCTATTTTCAGTTTTAAAGTCTGGTTTCAATTTTAAGCTGATCTATCAGACTTGACAGAATTTTTAGTACACTTCCAACTTATGATCTTCTGTTGTATCTATCATCACATACTCATATGTTCTGTCATGTTCCCTGTCATATTTTCTCCTGCAATGCATTCGTAGGCCATCATCATCTGGTCCATCATCTCCAGCTGAGACTCGTTGGTTGCAGTGCTCGGGTCCTTGAGGTGCATCTCATGCATTTCGATAGCCTGCTCAAGCCAGAACCGGGCACAGGCAAGTCTCGCCTGGGCTGCACTGGCATTTGTATCCATTCCCATCATGCAGCAGGTTCCATTCATCATAGAGTCGTTGCCCATCATACAATGCATCATGGTGTCGTTCATTGAGTCGTTACCCATCATACAGTGCATCATGGTCCCGTTCATGGAGTCATTTCCCATCATACAGTGCATGCAGTGGTGCATACAGTGGTGCATCATGGTGTCGTTCAATGAGTCGTTACCCATCATACAGTGCATCATGGTCCCGTTCATGGAGTCATTTCCCATCATACAGCGCATCATGGTGTCATTCATCGACTGATTTCCTATCATGCACTGCATCATTGTCTCATTAGCTGAGAGATTTCCCATTATACAATGATGCCCCATCATGTAACTCGTCATCGTATCATTGGCCGGACGGTCTCCAATGCCGGATAGCTTTATGCTACATGTTTGATTGTCAGGACAAACGATCACCGTGCTTCGTTGATTCATCATATTTCCCTGACCCATCATATCTCCAGCAATTGGCTCCACCAGTGCGATCACTATTACTGCTATTAATGCCAGCAACAGTGCTGGCTTTAAAGTTCCCGATTTTATCACTTTATTCTCCCCCGTAGTGTACCGAATTTAATAAACTTGATACACAGTAAATAAACAGGTACACATTCATTTGTTCGATTAACATAAAAGTTTTAGTATAATAGCAACCGCTGTGAAACTATTTTTACAGCCTCAGATTTAATAAAAAAGCTTTAAAGACCACTGGTCGACGATGTCAGGATTTTCAGTCGCTAACCTAATGACCAGGCTAGTTGAAGTCTTTAATGCCTGTCACGCCAGATAGACAAAACCGGGAATAAACAAGTGAGAAAGCAGAATTGCATGTCAACCGAACTATAAAGGCTTATACCCTGCTTCCCGGACAGCAGCCTTGATCTTTTCCAGGCTGGTCCTGAACTCCTCGAATTCCACAACTGCTTCCTTTGTTTCCAGATTTACATCAACCCCGGTTACGCCCTGCACGGAAGCAATAGCTCTCCCAACCTTTAAGACACAGTGATCACATGCCATACCTTCGATTTTTAAGGTTTCCTGTGCCAGAAACTCACCCCCTTTTAATGAACTCTGAGCATAGTTCTTATAAATATTTTATCTATCTTGATTTTATATTTATTTCATCTATTTTTGATTTTTATTATATATTTTAATTTTGAGATTTATTTTGCCTATTTCGTTTGTATTATTTTATCTGTTTTTATTGCACTGCATTAAATTCTATTTATAATTCTCATTCACTCGGCCCTTTTACCGATTAAATACCTTCTCAGTCACTCCGAATTATAGCAAGAAGGGCTATCAGGATCGAAACCCCGAATCCGGCCAGTCCGACCCAAGAAAAAGTGCCTCCGTTTAACAGGATATAGGTCGAGGCAATAAGCAGGATGGCCAGATAGAACTCTTTCGAGAAAACATTTTTTCTGTTTTCGTCCTGTTTTAAGGAAAGGAATTTATCCCCCATTCCTTCCATTTTATCGGCAACTTCCCTAATCGCAGCCCTCAATTCAGCCTTTTCGTCCACGGGTTCGGTGGAAAACTCGATATGAAGAGCTGCGCCTTTTGGAGCATTAAGCTTTTTGTAAGCATCCATCAGCACGGGAATTGCGATAGTTTTAATATTGTATCTCGGGTCCAGTTCCAGGCAGACCCCTTCTATAAGCAGGATTGCCCTCTGAAGGGTAGAAAACTCCCCGGGCAGCCGGATATCGTACTTCAGGCCGAGCTTGGCGTAATTGTCGCTTTGCCTGCCTTCAAGCCCATAGTTCTGGTTTGCGATAAGGCTGTCCATATCTTTCCTGAGCCTGTGGATGTCCACTTCTCGGGCATCCGTACCCCCGATTTTCAGGAAACCCTGAGTTGCCCCTTCCACGTCCCTGTTGTTAATGGCGTAATAAAACTCCAGCATGTGTTTCTGGAGCTCCTCGTCGATGCTGCCCACAGCCCCGAAATCAATGAAAGCGATAGTATCGTTTTCCTGAACCAGCATATTGCCCCCGTGAGGGTCGGCATGGTAAAAACCGTCGATATAGACCTGCTTAAGATAGCTTTTGGTGATGGTACGCGTATATTCCGATTTCTTGCTCTGAGGCACAGGCATATCAATTATATCCTTGATCTGGGTTCCCCGGATAAATTCCATTGTAAGGACATTGGCTGAACAGTAATCGGAATAGATTTTAGGTACAGACACATTTTTCACGTTCTTGAAATTGTCCTCAAAACGCCGCATGTTAACGGCTTCGGTTCTAAGGTCAACCTCGCGGGTAAGCATCTCCCGGATCTCCAGTAAAAGCGCATCAATATCAAAATTACTCCCCAGGCCGAGCACCTTTCGCATAACAGGCTTGAAATCATCCAGGATAGAAAGGTCAATATTTATAATGTCAATCAGGTTCGGGCGAAGAATCTTTACGGCAACCGGTTTGCCTTCCATAACCCCTTCATAGACCTGCGCAATCGAGCCGCAGGCAATGGGCTCCGGATCAAAGCTGTCAAAGATCCCAATAAAAGCTTTTGCTTTTCTCTCCCGTGAGGCCTTAAGCTCTTCTTCCGTTTTTTTCCGATTTCGTTCCGCACGGGTCTGATATTCGCACACGCAGGCGAGATCAAGGGATTCGGCCATCTCTTCAAAAGGCACCGGCTTAACCTTATCCTGAAGGTTTGCCATTTCTATGACATAAGGCTGGGGAACAAGATCAGGCCTCTTGCTCATGGTCTGCCCCATTTTGATGAAAGTCGGCCCGAGCTCTTCGAAAGCCTGCCTGAGCTTTACGGCCGTCTGCCTGTTTTCGAGATCAAAATTACAGGTGCACTCGGGATTTGAGATATAATCGGTGCGCAGATCCCGATAGAGTTCAGGAATAAGATTGTATTTCAAAAGGACCCTGGTAATCTCAAGATACCGCTTTGTTTTCCCCAGCATTCATTTTATTAATTGGTCATCATTGTTTAAGAGAATTTCTTTGATAATTAGGTTTGGGCTGTTGATTAGCTGGATGAAACCAGAATTCTGTTTTATCGATTGAAGACTAATCGGTTGAAGATTGATCGGTTGAAGATTGATCGGTTAAATTCTATCGATTAAGCTCTATCGATTGAGTTCTATCGATTGAGTTCTATAGGTTGAAGACTTATAGATTGAAAAGATAATTATGAATTATTTTAGATAAATTAATAAACTTTGTTACCAGAATATCGCTGAATGTTACTCGACACCATTATACAATCGGCTGAGTATCTTCTAAAAACAGGCCCCTCAATAATCCTGGGAGTTATCCTTGCAGAACTTCTTGTGAGCCTCGGCTGGTTCTACAAATTTGATTTTCTGGTAAGCCCGATTACAAACTATGCCCATCTCAGAAAAGAATGTGGAGTGGGCTTCCTTACGGCTTTTGCGTCCACATCTTCGGCTAATGCTTCACTTAAAAGCATGTACGACAGGGGAATGATAAAGGAAAGCGAACTGGTCATAGCTTCGGTTTTGAACTCCTTTCCCGCAATTGTTATGCACTGGAGGACCCTGCTCCCGATACTTGTGCCCCTGCTTGGCACAACCGGGATCATCTATGTGGGGCTGATAACCCTTGTAGGGCTTGTAAAAACCCTTATAGTACTTATTGCCGGCCATTTCCTGCTTGAAGGAGAAAAAGTACATTTTGAAGCCTTTGAGAAAAAAGAAGCCCCGGAATTAAAAATAGCGTTTAAAGAAAGCCTGAGAACTTCGAAAAAAACGATAATCAGGATTTTCAAAGTGATGGTGCCCGTAACATTCCTGGTTTTTGTCCTGACAGACCTCGACGTGTTTGATTCTCTTGGCTCATATCTCAACCCTATCTCGGAATACCTGCCTGTGCCCGTGGAAGGACTCCCGGTTATTGCGGCCCTTTTTGCAAGCCACCTTGCAGCCTACACGCTTGCAGCAAGCCTCATGGAGCAGGGAATTTTAAGCGGCCTTGAAGTCATAATTGTCCTGCTGGTAGGCAATATCGTAACAAGCCTTGGAACCCTGAGGATTTACATCCCGCACTACGTAGGAATCTTCGGCCCCAGGATAGGGATGAAAGCCATCCTGATTTCCCAAACCCTCAGACTGTTTGTTATGGTCGGGATCACGGGGATTATTTTAATGGTGTTTTAAAGTGAAAACAATTATCTTACGAATGACTATTGCCCTGTTTAAGTGAATGCTGGTCTTTAAGGTGAAAACGATGACAAAGAAGCCAAAATATTCCGAAGCTGTAAAATAAAATAAGGAAAAAGTCTATGTTTTTGTAAGAAAAAATTATGGTTTTGCCCTTATTTTCCAGAAAACGTCCTTAAAAGCCAGTTTTTTTGCTTTCTGAATGCTAAAGCCTGCTTTTTCGATATTATTCACAGTATTTCGGGTCGTATGGTCTCCAAGCAGGAAAAATAGAACAGGGTTAATTAAATGTTCCATGAAGTCAATAAAAGGGTAGCTGCTGTGCACGTGCTCGAGGGCTATCAGTTCCCCGGAAGGTTTCAGAACTCGCCTCATTTCCTTAAGAGCTTTCACAGGATCAGGGACTGTACAGAGAACAAAAGTCGTGACCACGTAATCGAAGCTGTTGTCCGGAAATTCAAGGCGTTCGGCATCCATAGGATAAAGAGTAACGTTTTTCATTCCTTCGGCTTTTTCCCGGGCTCTCTGGAGCATACTTTCGCTTTTGTCGATCCCTATCACCCGACAGCCTGCCGGATAGTATTTCAGGTTTCTTCCGGTACCAACCCCGACTTCCAGGATTTTCCCGTTCAGGCCTGAAAGGGCTTCTTTTCTCCATTTCCGGAAAAAAAGAAGTTCCAGAGGCAGGTCTATCAGCTCATATACGGGTGCGATTCGGTTGTACTTCGAGACCACGGACATTAGACAAATTTACGCATTCCTTATGATTAAATTTTCTGGAATATACAACCGGAAATCTGTTAAACAGAGAGAAAGAGAGAGCAAAATAGATAGTTGAAAGAATGGACTCTATAAAGCTATATAGTCCATTCTTTTGTCAGGCATTTTTTCTGTACGGCTGAGTGCTATATCGTCACGCTCTTGAAAAGACTATAGTCCATCCTTTTTTAGAGGCTTCTTTCTCGATATAGCTGACTCCGTCCATCTTAAAGCCCTCATCGTCCAGAAGGGTTATGATACCTCCTTCTTTGGGAAGTTTGAATTCTCCTTCCGAAATCGGTATCTTCACGGTATCTCCGGCATTTAAAGTTCCTTGAAGGCTTATCTTCATTTTATTAATATCAGCCAGCATCCATCCGTCAAGTACAACCGGCTCAGGCGTGGCATTGAGGATGGTAGCGTTCTTCTCTTCTTCGCCTGCTGGGTTCACAAGGGCGGCAACAATACACACACGTTTCTCGATAACCTCCGGAATTGCATGGCCCGTAACATCGTCGGTGTGGAAGGACTGAGACTGGAAGGCCAGGAAGACAGCTACCCATTTATTTTCGTCCGGATAGTGGAATATAATGCCACCATCCTGCCAGACGCCATCATCTTCCCTCCACTTCTCACTATTCCCCTGGTTCATATGTATGTCATGGATCCCGTTTCCGGGCTTGAAACCAAAATATTTGTCACGTTTGCTCTCCGGGCCCCACCGCTGGCCAAAGGCGTAAATCTCACTGGTTTCCATGGAAATCGCTTTCTCTACATACTTATGAAAAAGCTCATTCAGGTCGTTGTCAGGCCCCGGAAGGTCATGGGGCAGCAGTTTCATCCTGGCGGTATCGAAAAGGTTGCCTCGAATAAAGTCCAGCGCCATTCCCCCGGGCTGGCTCTCCAGTTCCTTGAAGCCAAAGGGTAGAGTCACCAGGTCTTTGAGAATAGGGTGACTGAAATCCTCGTCTGCATAGTAGAGCACAGTTGAGGGCTCAACCTGGGATTTGACATTAATGGCTATTCTGAACAGGTCATCATCACTGACTTTCACCTGGAAATGAGGGCTAGATCCCTGGCCATTCCTTGTATCTATTGCCTTTCCTTTGAGCACACCGTATCGGTCTAAGGGCATAACATTCACCTCTTGGAGCTACTGAAGGCCTGATACCTGCTGAAGTTCGGATGTTTTTCTGGAACCCGGATACTTTTAACATTCTCAGGGATGCCGGAGTTTAGCACTGGCTCTGCTATGTTTGAATACTGTAAATTAAAAATCCCGAAAGCAAGAAGAGACCCACCTGCTCAAGATGCCAGGTTTTTACAGTAGCTGCTAAATTAAGCTGCTAAATTAATGAGAATAGGTCGTTATATGTAATAATCTATAACTAATTTTATATAAGTAGTTTTAATCTTCTCCAAGCAGGACCAGTTGTTGGGAAAGCCTCGAAATTCCATAATCAGCTAACCAATTATATCTTGTTAACTAATCAATTTATATTTATTAATTAACCAATTTTATCTTGATTCTTCAAGAAAGAGACCTGAGTAACGCCTGCACGAAAGATGCACGAAAGATGCACGAAAGACGCACGAAAGATACACGGAAGACGCACGAAGGATGCACGAAAATTATAATGCCCGGACAATGCCCGGACAATACCTGGCACTCTAAGGGAATAAACCTCTTTGCGGTTTTGCCCTGATCTTCTTGAAAACATCCCGGAAAGCCATATTTTTTGTTTCCTTGATAACAAATCCGGCTTTTTCTATATTACCCACCGTATTTCGGGTCATATCGTCTCCGATAAAGAAAAACATGATCGGATTGATCAAATCCTCAATGCGGGCAATAAAGGGGCTGCTGCTGCGCATATGTTCAAGGGCTATCAGTTCCCCTGAAGGCTTGAGAACTCTTCTCATTTCTTTAAGGGCCTTCACAGGATCAGGGATGGAACAGAGGACAAAGGTCGTAACCACGTAATCAAAACTGTTATCCAGAAATTCGAGGTGCTCGGCATCCATAAGATTAAGAGTGATATTTTTCATACCCCTTGCCTTTTTGCGGGCTTTTTCAAGCATCCCTGCGCTGTTATCTATCCCGATTACCGAACAGCCTGCCGGATAGTATTTAAGATTCCTTCCGGTTCCTACCCCGACCTCCAGGACTTTTCCACTAAGGTTTGAAAGAGCTTCTTCTCTCCACCTTCCGTAAAGGAAAAGCTCTACCGGCAACTCTATGATGTCGTAAACCGCTGAAATCCGGTTGTACTTTGAAACCACGGACATTAAGTGAACTTACGCTTTCCTTACGATTAGCTTTTTTGGGAAACCTGAGGAAAAGCAAGCGTTCACCTGATACTAGCTTCCTGATATCACTATTGACAGGAAAGCTCCGGGAAACCGATTCATATTTAAGCGTTAGAAATAATACCACGCTACAAATCTTACACGAAATGTTGCATCAAACTTACATTAAAATCTCACATTAAATCTTACATTAATCTCACAGACAGTATTGCCACAGATATGTATAATTTACTAAATACCAGAAAGAGGAAACCCGATGAGCAATATTTTACGCAGAGGCAGGCTGGAGGCCGCCCAGGACGAGGAAATCTTACGTTATACGTCCTCTATGGAAGCTGACAGGTGGATTTTTGATGCTGATATAGCAGTGGACCTTGCCCACACGGTAATGTTGAAAGAGCAGGGCATTATAAATAGGGAGGACTGCAGCAAAATTCTTAGCGGGCTTTTGAAAATCAGGGAGGAAGGGATGGAAAAGCTCGATTTCAGCTATGAAGACATTCATATTTCTCTTGAGTCAAGGCTCATCGATCTGGTTGGGGAAGATGTCGGGGGCAGGATGCACTCGGGACGTTCCAGGAACGATGAGGTTGCAACCTGCATAAGGCTGGCGCTAAGGGAAGAACTGACCGGACTGCTTGAAGAAATACATGAGCTGAGGCAAACTCTTCTTACCCTTGCGAGAAAACATACCGACACACTCATGCCCGGGTTTACCCACCTGCAACATGCCCAGCCGACAACGCTTGCTCATCATCTCTGCGCCCATGAAACAGCGCTTGGCAGGGATTTTGACAGGGTTCAGGATGCTTACTCAAGGGTAAACCTCTGCCCGCTTGGAGCTGCAGCTTTTGCTTCCACGGGTTTTAATCTTAACAGGAAAAGAACCCTGGAACTCCTTGGCTTTGCAGGCTTGCTTGAAAATTCAATGGATGCGGTCAGCAGCAGGGACTTTCTTATTGAATGCGCCTCGGGATTTACAAATCTGATGATAAACCTGAGCCGCATGGCCGAAGAGCTTGTAATCTGGTCCTCTTCCGAATTCAATTTCATAGAACTGGACGACATGTACGCTTCTACGTCCTCAATTATGCCGCAGAAGAAAAATCCTGATACTGCCGAACTTATGCGCGGAAAAACAGGAGTAGCCGTGGGCGCACTTATGTCCCTGATTACGATCTGCAAGGGGCTTCCCCTGAGTTATAACCGGGATCTACAGGAAGCAACCCCAAATATCTGGAGGTCTGTAGAAACGGTAAGGGCTTCAGTGAGGATTATGGAGGGAATGATAAGAACTATGAAAGTCCGCCCAGAAGTTCTTGCTGCCCAGTCAGTGGCAGGTTTTACGACAGCTACCGAACTTGCGGATACCTTCGTCCGCGAAACCGGAATTCCTTTCAGGACTGCTCACCAGATAGTAGGGATGCTTGCAAGGGAAATGGAAAGGCCCACACTGGAAAAGATCGATTCCGTAGCCGAAATCGTGCTGGGCGAATCTCTTTCAAGCCGAGGGCTCACGGAAAAGATGGTAAAAGAAGCCCTTAATCCGGTTTCGAACATAAAGAGAAGGAAAATCGCTGGCGGACCCGCTCCCGAAGAAATGCGGAGTTACCTCCTGAGAAGGCAAACCGAACTCGAACTAAACAGGCAAGAAATTGCAACCCTGAAAGATATCACAGACTCGGCTTTTGAAAACCTGCTCGCAGTCGTTAATGAGTACAGGAAAGCTTGAGCTGTGAGGAAAAAGCCCTCAGTGCTAATACACTCGAATTAACAGACCAATATTAATAAATTCAGTCTTAACATAATAAATCTTAACACGCTCAGTATTAATGCACCGGCATTAATGCACCAGAATACATTCGATATTAATACATCAATTTTAACACACTCAGTATTAATATTACTTTGACCTCTTAGTATCACGCAATACCTCTGTATCACAACAGAATACCGATTATTTATGTAGCGGTTCAAAAAGTTATCATAAAAGGGATTAGTTATGGAATTCAAACAGGGCGACCGGGTACGTATTGAAAAGAACGGCACTGTCTACGAAGGCAAAGTGATGCCGTCTATGGAAGGATATATTACAATAAAAATGAACAGCGGTTATAATGCCGGTTTTTTCACGGATAAGGTAAAGGTAACTCTTCTGGGGAACAATGGAGAAGGCAAAAACGGAGACCGGAACGGCGGGAAAGAGTCTAAAGAGGCAGGAGAAACGATATCGAAGCGCGGTAAAAAGCTCCCAAAAGTCGCGATTCTTTCCACAGGCGGAACAATTGCCAGCAAAATCGACTACAGGACAGGTGCAGTAACATCCCAGTTTACTGCGGACGATATCCTTGCAGCTATCCCTGAACTCAAAGCGATAGCCGATTTTAAAGGCAGGGTAATCTCAAGCATCCTTTCGGAAAATATGGACTCCGAATCCTGGCAAACTCTTGCCCGCGCAGTCGTTGAGGAAATTGAAGCCGGTGCCGATGGGATAATCGTAACCCATGGGACAGACACAATGATGTACACGGCTGCAGCCCTTTCCTTCATGATCGAAACGCCAGTACCTATTGTTCTGGTAGGCTCCCAGAGAAGTGCAGACCGTCCAAGCAGCGATAACGCCATGAATGCAATCTGTGCAGCTCTGGTCGCTATAAGTGATATTGCTGAAGTTTCGGTTGTTATGCACGGGACGACCTCGGACGATTTCTGCGAGATCCACCGTGGGACCAAAGTCAGGAAGATGCATACTTCTCGCAGGAACGCTTTCAAGTCCTTAAACTCCCTTCCGATAGGGATCGTGGATTACAATACAAGGGAAATAAAAACCTCCATTGAGTATATCAGGCGTGGAGAGAGACCTCTCAAATTCAAGCCTGGCATGGAACCTAGATGTGCCCTTGTTAAATTTACGCCGGGTGCAGACCCTGCAATTCTTGACTGTTATATCAATGGCGGGTACAGAGGGCTGGTTCTCGAAGGTACCGGACTCGGGCACGTTTCTACGAAGTGGGTCCCCATGATCCGGAAAGCCACGGATGCAAAAATGCCTGTTATCGTAACATCCCAGTGCCTTAACGGCAGAATCTGCGACCGCGTCTATGATACGGGCCGTGATATGCTGAAAGCCGGTGCAATAGAAGGGGAAGACACCCTGCCCGAAACCGCCCTGGTTAAACTTATGTGGGTTCTCGGCCAGACCGATGAATTCGACGAAGCTATCGAAATGCTCAGGGAAGACCTCAGTGGAGAAATTACTCAGTGCTGTTTTAAGTGAAGTAAAAAATCAAATCGAATTTAGAAAATTAAATTCAAAAAGAGAATGAACCCCTTAAAAGATTCATCTGCAATTTCAAAAGGAGAGTGAATCCTTTAAAGGGTTCATCTATAATTTCCATCTCCCATTGTAATTTTTCCTGGCACCTGTATCCAGCCCTGCTGCGAGCCGTTAAGATCGGTATATATAAATTCAGAATATCGGTTTCCATTCCACCCGTAGATCCACCACTCATTCCAGCCTGAGAAATCAATCAATAGGGAAACCTGGGTTTCCGGAGAGGCTTCATAATCGGCATAGATCAGGGAATCATAGTTATAAACTGCAGGAGGTTCTCTATTTTCCGGATAAGGCATGTCATATGCCGAAAGGGACCGATTGTATGCAGGGTTCAGTACAGGCTCATTCCCTATCGGGGATCTTGTATTAATTTCTGAATCAGAGTTAAGACCTACAAGGATCCATAGAGGCTTTCCAATCTGTAGATTTTCGGAGGAATTTGCCTCTATACTGGCATCCAACAATTCCTCTTCCTTCGCTTTTTCTTTCTTCAATTCTTCTTCCTTCAATTCCTCTTCCTTCAATTCCTCTTCTTTCACTTCAGCTTTCTTCAGATTATTTTCCTGCATTTTGTCGTCTTGCATTTCGTTTTCCTTTATTTCATATGTCAGTTCCGGACTTTGAACATAACCAGCTTCTTCTGATTTTGGGATTTCACTTTCAACGGCAGGAGAGTACATTTCCGGAACAAAACTATCTGTTTTTAATACAAGCATTTTTCCATGTTCCGTATCCAGAATACTTAAATTCCATTCCCCTGTTTCCTGTAAGCCTCTGCTTATAAGTTCTTTTCCGATCTCGGATTCGTTTTCATAAACCGGCAGTGGGAGGTAGAAGGTTACGTTTTTCAGCTCCGAATCCGTCCGAAGAGTCACACCATAATCGTACGAACTCGTAAAACTGTCATGATAGAGCCGGTCTGTATGATAGTATAATAGACTGGCCCCCAGAACAAGAAGAAATAAGACAATCAGGCTGGCTTTTACCAATTTGCGCATAAAAACACCCTCCGGATTTTTGCAGCAGTATCCCGACCCCGTCAGTCTGGAGTGAAGCTGTATTAAATTAATTTTGCAATTTATAAAGTTTACTTTCTACTGGAATTTTTCCTTACTCAATATATTTAAATAACAAAAAGCGTTAAATGTACAATGCTAACAGGTATCACGTTAGCTATTATCAGGATATTTTCCAGGAAGGTGTTATAGATGTTAGGAATAGCTGATCCGCAAATCTGGCTTGCATATCTTGCTTGTGTATTTAGTGCACTCGGATGCATGGTTTATGGGGCATTGAATTGGAGAGAGAAAAAAGAAGAAAAGGCAGTAAAGAGCGGTACTCAGAAACAGGTGATTCAGGACCAGTAAACGGGTCAGGGATTTACTCTAAAGAGTTCATTTCAGTTAAACCTTTTTGGTAATGCCTGAGAAAAAACAGTAGTCAAAACTATTCTGGAGTTATTTTTATGGCAGTCAGTACTTCAACTCTGATCCTTTTTGTCGTTGTTTATTTTGCGGCCACTTTCTACGTTGCCCGGCTGGGGTATAAGAAAAATTCCCAGACAGATGGGTATATGCTTGCAGGCCGACGCGTACCCCCGGCAATTATGGCTCTCTCCTACGGAGCTGCGTTTATCAGCACTTCTGCGATTATAGGATTCGGAGGAGTAGCCGCTTCCTTAGGAATGGGGCTTCTGTGGCTTGTCTTCATGAACATCTTTTTCGGGATTTTCATTGCTTTCGTGGTCTTTGGCCCTGGAACCCGGCGCATGGGACTAAACCTTGGAGCCATTACTTACCCTGAATTTATAGGAAAACGCTTCCAATCCAGATTTATTCAAGCATTTTCCGGGCTTATTGTAGCGGTTTTCATGCCACTTTACGCTGCAAGCGTGATCATAGGGGCAGGTCGTTTTCTTGAGACCACGCTTGGGATAAACTATAACCTCGCTCTTCTGCTTTTTACCGTTATCATTGCTTTTTATGTGATTAAAGGCGGCCTCCTGTCAGTAATGTACGTTGATGCAATGCAGGCCACTATTATGTTGATAGGAATGACATTTCTGCTGGTATTTACCTACAGCAAACTGGGAGGAGTTGTAGAAGCCCACCAGGCTCTTACTAATATGGCAAACCTTGTTCCTCAGGCACTTGTTGATCAGGGGCACAGGGGCTGGACTGCAATGCCAGCTTTCAATTCCCCGATCTGGTGGACACTGGTTTCCACAATCATAATGGGAGTAGGGATAGGAGTACTTGCGCAGCCACAGCTTGCAGTCAGGTTTATGACTGTGAAAGACGACCGTTCTTTGAAAAGGGCAGTTGCTGTGGGAGGTCCCTTCCTTCTGATGATGGCAGGAGTCGCATATGTTGTGGGAGCTCTTTCCAATGTATACTTTTACAGGACTACAGGCATGATTTCCCTTCAGGTTGTCCCTGGCGGGAATACTGACCTTATAATTCCCGCATTCCTGAACCATACAATGCCTGAGATGTTTGTGGCAATCTTCATGCTCAGCCTGCTCTCGGCAGCAATGTCTACTGCAGCTGCCCAGTTCCACACTATGGGTACAGCCATAGGGTACGACTTCTACCAGCAGGGCCTCATGAAAGGCAAGTCCAGTGCAAGTACCGTCCATGTTACAAAGTTAGGGGTTGCCTTTACCATCCTGGTTTCAGTTATCCTGGCTTATATTCTCCCGGGAAGTATTATCGCAAGAGCTACTGCCATGTTCATGGGCCTGTGCACATCCGCCTTCCTGCCCCTCTACATTGGAGCGCTGTTCTGGAAGCGTACAACAAAAGCCGGAGCAACTGCAAGCCTTGTTGTGGGCTCGATAAGCAGTCTCTTCTGGCTGGTCTTTGTCCATGCAAAAGAAGCAGTGCCTCTCGGGATCTGCCAGGCAATATTCGGAAAAGCGACTTTACTTGCCGGCACCTGGCCTCTTGTAGACCCGATCCTGGTCGCAACCCCTCTCTCTTTCCTTGCCCTTATTGTGGTAAGCCTTATGACACCCAAATTCTCGCCAGAGTTCCTGAAGAAAGTTTACAGGCGAAGGTTTGAAGATGAAGAAGAAGTATCGGAAACAGCATCACACAAAGCAACGGATTCGGCAGGCATTTAAGCCTGCCCCTCCGCGCTTTATTTTTTATTTCTGCTTCCTTTGTTTCCTGCTCTTTTTTTAAAAAAAGTCTAATATTTCAGATTTTTTAATATTTCAAAGGTTTTAAGTTTGAAACTTCAAAATAGGCAAACTGAAAGCCTGGCAAACTGAAAGCTTATCAGTTATCTTTTCGGACAGGCAGGGTCTGCCCTCCGTGAGGCATAAGGTGAATCTTTGCATCAGGATTTTCTGACAGGACTGCAGATAATGCGTCCTTCAAGCTTGCCATCGGAGTAAAGAATGCAGTTCTTGTTTGCTCTTCCGGGAGTTTTGATACCAGGTAAAGCCTGAATTTTTTTGAGATTTTTGCAATGATCGCAGTTTTATGCCCCCCAAATTCGAAACACTTTTTGAAACGCTCGATTGCATCGTCAGGGCTCCGGCATTCCCTGTTCCAGCATTCATAGACCTGGTTTCCGATTCCTTCGGCACATTCGGCCACAAGGATAATGGAACCTCCTTCTTTCACTGCCTGGGTTGCATTGTCAAGTGCCTTATTTGCCTGGAAAAGGTTGATATCTTTCGGAAAGCCTCCGCAGGAAACTATAACCGCATCTGCGGGCTCAACAGGCACCTTGTACATGGAATCTACAACCTCCATACCTTTCCTGTGGGCTTCGATGAAGCCCCCGGCAACGGCAGCAACTATCTCTTTTTTGCTGTCAAGCACCACATTCAGGATAAAATCAAGGCCGGTAATTTTTGCGGCTTCTTCCATGTCCTGCCGCACAGGACCGTCGACCCTTCCGGAGACAGCTTTTTCGTCAATCATCATTTTATGGTTTGTAATAACTGCCTCTGTCGAGCTTACACCAGGCAGCACTGACTTTGCTCCCCCGCTGTATCCTGCGTAGTAATGGAACTCAATGCTTCCGGTCCCTATGATAATGTCTGCATCAAGAACACTTTCAAATATCTCTATCGGGGTCCCTCGGGAGGTCATGCCGATACGTCTGCATTTGTGGGTATTGTGCTGGATGCAACGGATTTTTCCGTAGACCTCATTTCCTACCAGTTTTCTGGATTCCTCTTCAGTCTGGTCTCTGTGCAGCCCAAGAGCAAAGACAACAGTAATATTCTCGTCCTTTGCCCCTCCAAGATAAAGTTCTTCGAGCAGAGGCGGAAGAAGCTTTGCAGTCGGGGTTGGCCGAGTAACATCGCTTACGATAATTACAATGCCCGAATCCGGATTTACAATCTCGGAAAGCCGTTTGCTTTTTACGGGGTTTTCAAGCGCTTTTTTAATCAAGAAAGCTGCATCTTCCTTTTTTTCAGGCTCCGAGGGCAAAATTACGCTCGAGATGTTTCTCTCAGGAATATCAAGCTCTATCGCGGTGCTTCCGAAAGCCAGTGGAATCTTGTTTATTTTTGGGGTCATGTTCATGCCGATGCTTTCACTTGTTATGTAAAATTATACGGAGAAACAACTATAAAATATGCTTTAAAAGCAATTCAAATCTGCGGTTTAAACCTGCTGTTCAACTGTAGATCAGAAATACTGGCTTCTGGACTTATTGGCTTCTGGACTTTGCTGATATCAACAGCTTTTACCCTTTACCTCTTTACGGGCAGGGTCCATCCTCCATCAGGCATTACATGGACTTTAGCCTCAGGATTTTCGGAAAAGACCTTCTCAAGTGCTTCTTCTATGCTTTCTACAGGCGTAAAGAAAGCTTTTTCACTTTCGGCCTCCGGAAGCTTTGAGACAAGGTAGAGTTTGAATTCTTTTGCAGCCCTTCCGACAATAGCAGCTTTATGTCCGCCGAACTCAAAACAATTCTTGAAACGTTCGACTGCGTCTTCAGGAACCCTGCACTCCCTGTTCCAGCATTCGTAAACTTTGTTTCCTATTCCCTCGGCACATTCAGCTACAAGAATAATGGAACCTCCTTCTTTTACGGCAGGGATGGCATGCTCAAGGGATTTTGTTGCCTGGTAAAGATTGATATCCTTCGGAAAACCCCCGCAGGAAACAACGACTGCATCCGCAGGCTCAACAGGCACCTTATACATGGCATCAACATACTCCGTGCCTTTTCTGTGCGCTTCGATGAAGTCCCCGGCAACGGCAGCAACAATCTCTTTTTTGCTGTTTATTATAACATTAAGGATAAAATTAAGACCTGCAATCCTTGCAGCTTCTTCTATATTCTGTCTTGCCGGACTGCCGGCTCTGCCTGAGAGAGGGTCTCCCTCAAAGAGTTTGCTGTAAAAGCTGTGGAAGGAAAGTATGGATTTCTCAGAACTGACCCCAGGAAGAATGGATTTCCCTCCTCCTCCATACCCTGCGTAATAGTGAAATTCCAGTGTGCCTGTGCTAATTATAACATCACAGTCGACTACTTCTTCGAAAACTTCAACCGGCGTTCCGAAACTTGTTTCCCCAAGCAGCCTGCACCTTTTCCTGTCGTGCTGGATGCATCGGATTTTTTCAAAGATTTCTTCCCCTACGAGACAGCGACACTCTTCCTCAGTTTGTAACCGATGGAGCCCCAGGGCAAAGACAATAGTGATATTCTCGTTTTTTGCCCCTCCGAGGTAAAGTTCTTCAAGTAAAGGAGGGAGAATTTTTGCAGTCGGAGTCGGCCTCGTAACATCGCTTACGATAATTGCAACTCTCGAATCAGGGTTTACAATCTCAGAAAGCCTTTTGCTTTTTATGGGATTTTCAAGCGCCTTTTTAATGAGGGAAGCCCCTTCTTCCTTTATTTCAGATTCCGAAGGCAGGATGATACTGGACATGTTTTTCTCAGGTATGCTCAGCTCAGAAATCCCGCTTCCAAACGCGAGTGGAATCGTTTTTATATTTTCAGTCATGATCATTCCGATGTCATCGTATTAATTCTATAAAATCGTATAGGTAAACAATAGGGAATTAATTTCAGATCCGGTTTTAAAACTCCCAGTTAAAACCGGCAGTCAAAATTAGATTTGTATTTTTATAATAGACTCATTATTTTTAATACTTCCGTCGCCAGAGTCCCGCAAACCTTTTCGCAAGCATTTTCAAAAAAGGTTTGATCGAAAACCCCTGGCACGGCGTGATCAAACGGCGCAACGGTTGTGGCTCAACGCTTGCGGCCCAACGTTTGCGCTTGAGCTCAAGAAGACTTATTTACGGGCAAAAAAAACCCGTTATTCAATTCACTCAAAAAGGATAATTTATGGGCAAGTGAAGTTATTTCCCACTCTGTGAGAAAGTTAACTGATAAAGTTGTACTCTTTCTATTATTCGCCTTCGGTTTGAAATTTATTGTAAATTGTGGAGTTGGGCAGAGGGATATAATGTTTAGAGGTTAGAGTTCGATTGACTGGCCTGGCTGCATGATGATCACTTTTGCGCCGGTTTTTGATTCAACGGCTTGTTTGAATTCAAGGGGGTCCTGACTGATTACATCGAAGGTGTTATAGTGCATTGGAATTACGATTTCGGGCCGGATGAGTTCTACGGCTTTTGCGGCTTCTTTTATGCCCATTGTGAATCGGTCACCTATGGGGAGGAGGGCTATTTCAGGTTCGTAGAGTTCTCCTATGAGCTGCATATCCCCAAAAATACCCGTATCTCCGGCGTGGTAGATGGAGTGCCCGTTGATTCGTATAATGAAGCCTGCCGGGCAGCCGCCGTCGAAACTGAAGCCGGAGGCATCGATTGAGGAGGAATGGAGCGCTTCGGTCATGGTCAGTTTTATGCCTTCCACGTGCACTGTACCGCCCTTGTTCATGCCCTCTGCAAAAACTCCTTTTGATTTGATGTAGTTTGCAACCTCATGAATGGAGATTATCCGGCATCCGGTTCGTTTTCCAATTTCTATCGTATCTCCGAGGTGGTCACGATGTCCGTGAGTTACGGCTATTACGTCAGGGTTCATTTCTTCAGGGCTGCACGGAGCTATCGGGTTCCCTGAAATAAAAGGATCGATCAACAACTTCTTTTCGGCTTCAAGCAAAAAAGCCGAATGCCCGAGCCAGGTAATCTTTACGCCAGCCATTTATCTTCCTCACAGTCAGTCATCTTTTGTCAAAAATCTTTTGTCAAAACGTAACAATGCATAATGTAATTTTCGATAATGACCGGATAGTCATCACAAAATACCGGGATAAAGAATATCAGAAGAGTACGCCGGAAAGGGACAGCAAAAGCATACCGGCATAATAAAAGGTTATGTTAAAAGCATATCAGCATATAAAGGTCATATATCAGCTTAATAAAGGGTCATATTAATATGTGTTCTTAATAAAAGTCAAGTGAAAGATGAAAATCGTCGTTGTAATTCATGGGCCCGAAGTGATCGATTCGGGAGAAGCAAAAATAATTTTAGAAAAGCTTTCCCGCCTGGGTGAAGTAAAAGCAGAGCTTGGCGGAACAATGGGAAAGACAGCCGTCCTCGATGCCGGGCTTGAAAACCTTATAGATACAACCAGGCATCTCAAGCCAAGTGTCTGTATAGAATCCTCTTTTGAAACAGCAGACCTTATTTGCCTGCTGAACCGGGGAAAAACTTTCGAAACAGGCAAAGTTTTCGGGTCAAAGGTTGCTTCTCGCCTGAAAGACCGTGAAAAGAAGCCAGTGATCCAGATCGAAAGCCCCGGATGCTCCTTCGGGAAAATAATCCCCCTGAACAAAAAAGCCGGAAACTGCATTGAAAAACTCTCCGGAGCCCTTGGGATTCCCTTTGAAAATCCCCTGCCTTTTCATAATCCGGTTTCCATAGAAAATTTCCCGGAAACCGGAAAAACCCGAATCACCCGCGAAATCTCAGGCGTTCTTCCCGGCGAAAACATTTTTGTAAACGGGATTGTTATCGGAAAAGCCCTATCTTCAAAAATAAGGATAATCTCCGAAAACGGCTTAATTACCGCAATCGAGGGCGGAGAAATAAAAGAGCATGGGCTGGAAAAGCTCCATAATTACGAGAAAAGAGATCCTGTTAACCTTGAAAAAGCCTGGATAAAAAGCGGAGACATCCGGAGAAGCAGTTCCTTACTCCCGAATGCCCGGAAACAAAACGCCTGTGCCCGAAAACCAGGATGTTCTTCCCGAGCCGGCGCAGGAAATGTTGCTCCAGGAAGAGTCGTACTTATAGACCACATCGCAGAACGTACCTTCGAACTGGCTGCCGGTGCCGAGCTTGCAGTTACCGTGGGAGATGACACCACTGAGATAGCGGGCGATATCCTCTTCAGGCTCGGAATTCCTATCCTCGGGATCACGGATGGGGACTGCGATAAAATTGCCTGCCGGAATGAAATCTTTCCGGGTTCGGTCATCCTCAGGCTGGCGGCGGGAAGCGACGATATCCTGGGTAAGAAAATAAAACAGGAACTTTTGGGGGGAGAGAATTCTGCGGTTTTAGAGGATATATGCTCTTTTAAAGAAGATGTGCTGAAACTTGCAGAGCCCTTAATTGAAGATGTTTTTGAATACTGATAATAAAAAAGTAGCGCATTTTTCGAAACCTCAAATTCTGACCTGTACAACGTCATTCATCATACTGCGTCATTCTTGCCACGCTTGACGCAGGAGAGCGGCCTTTCAGACAAAAAAGAAGACAAGAACCAAGAATAAAGCAGACAGCTTGTGGAGGCACACAGCTTCAACATAATAGGACACCGGTGTTTTGAATGGGTATAACTTCAGTATTTTGCGAAACCGGAAAAAAGAGAAAATTATTTATAATACCTGACAAATTTGTATAAGAGAATGCTTATACACTTATAATTGAGAGGTAAATTCGTGAAAGGTCATATAAAAAACATGGCTGAAGTTCTCAAAGCCCTTGGCGATGAGAAAAGACTAAAAATAATAAAAATATTTGCTTCTAATAATAATGAAACCTTTTGTGTTTCTGATGTAGCTAAACAACTTGGCATCTCTCAACCCGCCACATCCCAGCATATAAAGATTTTAAAGAATATTGGAATACTTGAAGAAAATCGAAGAGGTTTTAGAGTCTTCTATAAAATTAATTCCGATGTGTTGGCTGAATATAGAAAGGACATAGATGAACTATTTAAGACAGCCTATGAGAGATGCCAATATAATTTCTCCTGTGACAAATGTCCTTATAATAATGAGTACCAGTAAGCGGATACCATTTCTTGTTTATAAGTATTCGAGTGTCAGTAAATATATTTAACGTCTTGACTATAAGTATTTGCCTATACTCTTATAGAAAATGGAAATATAATTACATGAACTGATTCGCAAATATCGCAGGCACGTGTGGCTCAGCATTCCTATCGCGCTTTCAAGATTAACAAAAAGGAGATTTACAAAATGTTGTTTTCAATCGTCGTTCATCAGATGATCCTTTTCTTCAGTATTCTTCTAGTCGGACATGTGGCGGCTAAGCAGGGTGTTATCCAGGAAAATTATCTACCGGATCTTGCCAAACTGGTTTCAAAGATCTTTCTGCCTGTGCTGATCTTTTATATGACCTATGCCGGAACGACAAGGCAGATGGTCTGGGAGAATGCCGCAATGATCGGTCTTGCGACTCTGTTTTATGTGATCATTTCAGCCGTTACCTGGATTATAGCAAAAGGGCTTCGCCCGACCGGCGACAAAGCAAAGGTTTTTCAGTTTGCGTTCATTTTCGGAAACACCGGATTTGTCGGTGTACCGCTGCTTATAGCTCTATTTCCGAAGGACGGCATTTTGTATCTAGCGTTGTTCAGTATTGTCGATCAACTCCTGTTCTGGACTTACGGGATATACCTTGCAACTGCATCCGATAAAAAAGCGAAAATAACATTAAAGAGCTTTGTGAACCCCAACATCGTTGCGATTGCTTTGGCACTCATCTTCATTATGATCGGTGTCAAGCTTCCGACAGTCGTTGATGATACACTTCAGACGATCAAAAACGCGGTCGGTGCTATGGCCATGATCTATCTGGGCGCCTTGATCTTCTACTCCGACTGGAAGACCGCATTCAAAACAAAAGATCTGTATTTCGGCATTGTTGTTAAAATGATCGTTTTGCCGATCCTTTTGGGCAAGCTCCTGTTGATGACGGATCTGCCGAATAACATGATCTGGTCTATGATCATCCTGATGTCCCTGCCGACAATGACGGTCGTGCCAATGATCGCAAAGCTATACGGACACGAAGGTGCCTACGCCGCTGGGATAACGGCTGCAACGCTGGCTATAAGTATAGTGACGATTCCCCTGGTGGTGTTTTTCACAACTTGACTTACGGAAAAGTAGATTCTTCTATACTTACTACATTTGCCTTAAATTCGGAATAAACGGCATTATGAGAAGCTTTCTATCGGTATTAATTATTTAAAAAAACTTATGATGAAAAACATAAGAAATGAGATTATATTTATAAATAATTATTTATAAAAATATTCACTAAGCTTAGTCTTAAAAATTAATTAATTTTGGTGATGCAATGTCTGGTAAGAATTACAGCAATCAATTAAATGAGAATAATACTTCTGGGGATCCCCATGAGCAAAATCATAAACATGGGTTTTTCTCTCATTTTCACGGGCACAGCCATACTCATGGAAAGGTGGATCCCTCTACACTTGCTACGAGCAAAGGACTCTGGGCTGTCAAATGGTCATTTATAGCAATGATAATTACAGCTGTTCTACAGCTTTTCGTTGTATATATTTCTGGAAGCGTTTCCCTTCTTGCCGACACCATTCACAATTTTGGAGATGCTGTAACAGCAGTTCCTCTTGCAATAGCTTTTATCTTGGCAAGAAGAAAGCCAAGCAAAAGTTTCTCATACGGGTATGGTAAAGTAGAAGATGTTGCAGGTGTGATTATCGTTCTCCTTATCCTCTTCAGTGCAATCATAGCAGGATATGAATCTGTAAACCGCTTTTTCAATCCTCAGCCTATAGGTCATTTGCAGGCAGTAGTTGCAGCAGGGATTATAGGCTGCATTGGAAATGAGATAGTGGCTCAATTTCGTATGAAGATCGGAAAGGAAATCGGGAGTGCAGCTCTGATTGCAGATGGTTACCATGCCAGAGTTGACGGCTTAACTAGCCTTGCAGTCCTCATCGGTGCAGCTGGCGTCTGGTTAGGGTATCCAATCATTGACCCTCTTATTGGTATGTTAATTACGATCACCATTCTGAAAATAGTTCTTGATACAAGCAAACCAGTGTTCACCCGCCTTCTTGACGGTGTTGAGCCTGAGGTTATCGATAAAGTTAAAAACGTTGCTGAGAGTGCCGATGGAGTTTGTAAAGTTACAGATCTTAGAGTTCGCTGGATAGGACACAAGCTTCATGCAGAGATCAATGCTTCTGTTAATCCTTCCCTTTCTGTAGAAGAAGGGCATGAGATCGCTAACGCCATAAGAAAAAAGCTTCAGGAGAGTTTTTCCAATCTTTCAGATACCATCATCCATATCGATCCAGTTACAGCTTCAGGAGAATGCTTCCACTGTGGATTGGAAAGCAATAAAACAAAACAGGTAAATCATACACATGTTTAAGATATATCTTTATAATTAACATTCAGAGACCTTGTTTCTCCATCCCCTTTTCTTTTTAGAAAAGCTTCTTTCTCGATCGTACTTCGGAAGGAAAAGCCCCTGAAGAAGCTTTTGACCATACTGCCAGGAATATGGAAGGCTCAAAAATCGGGGAAGCCTTTGGGGAAATCTCAATGAACCTGCTAAGTATGAGGACACTTCAATTATGCGCTCCACTGCTGTAATTTTTGCCCCTCCATTGCAAAGATTACTCTTGCACTTTCCGAGGTTATTACAATTTTTGAGCCAGGTGGCTGAAAAGGTAAATAGAGTTCCTGACGATCGGTCGAAAATATTTAATACACTTAAAGATAAATTAAGAAGTTGACTGGGAAATGGGGGTCAAATTTGAACATAAAGGCGAAGCTTCAGGATGCTGTCAATGCCCTTAATTATGGCAGTCTTTCCGTACAGAATAAAAAGGAAGAAGAAACCTGTTTTTATCGAATAAAACAAACAAAGACCCGGAAAACCATTGCTATCAATTGCCGGGAATGTGATTCGGGATCCTCCCTTAACGATATGCATTGCAGAAAAAACATTTTCAGAATCCTGCACAAGGAGGTTCAGGCCGACTGCCTGGTACTCTCAAGGCTGTATGAACGGGACTACGAAGGGGAAGCCCTGTCTTTACTTTATACTCTTGCAGGTTTCGAGGGGATCATTACAGCGTACGAAAGTGCGGAAAAAGTTCCCGGAGCCTGCAGCTTGCCTGAAAAGAAAGCCTGTGAACTGGAAAGAAAAGAAATAATTGTTTCTTTTGCTAAAACCGTAGAGGCCGACCCTCTAAAAGCCAGGCTGGAAATAAAGCAGTTTATTCAGGGTAAAATGTTGAAGAAGACTTTAGATAAGGTTCCAAAAGATGGTATGGGGGCTTTTTCTGTTTGCAAGGCTTGTTCCGAGCGTTTTTATCACATGCTTCATGAAATTGAAGAAAAACTATCCTGCTTTCCTGAAATTCCTGCTTTTAAAAAATCCGAAATTCGAGCTTCTTCAATAGAGCAGGTCGAAAGTTCCGAAAAAGGAATTGGGAAATCGATAGGAAAAACAATGGGAAAAATGGCAGGAAGCCTGATAAAGGACACGTCGGGAGAAGTGACCCTGGCAGAGATTTCCAGACATCTCCCGTTTCTGGCGCCTGCAAGCCGGAAGGAAAAGCGGGAGAAAAGAAAAAGCTCTGCGGACGAGGTTTTCGATTACGAAAGCGGGATCAAGCCGCATGTTCGGCCTCCTTTTTCCAGTTCCAGGGTATATGCGGATGCGCCTGAGAATACCGAGTTTCTTGAATGTTACGATATAGACGGCAGGGAAGGCAGGAAGCTTGAGGTCTCGATTTACCGCTATACCGACAGGCCGGAAAAACTCTACATGATCAGGCCTCCTGAGTATAATCTCAGGGAGGAAGAACTCAGGCTGCTTGAGAAAGTCCGGATGCGAATGATCCGGCACAGGCCAAAGGATCTTGCCTTTACAGACCCGGCCGGAGCAAGAGAATATTTCAGGCGAATGGCAAAAACGCTTCTGGAAGAAGAACTGCTCGCAAGTGGAGACGCCTGCGATCCTGATGAGCTGGAAAGCTACGCCGACCTGCTTGCAAGGTATACGAACGGGCTCGGGATAGTAGAGGACTTGCTTTCCGACGGCAGGATTACAGATGTTTATATCAATGCCCCGGCCGATAAAAATCCTGTCCACGTTGTGCTGGATGGAGAGGAATGCGTAAGTAATGTTTTCCTCTCGCAGGATGACCTCGATGCCCTGGTATCAAGGTTCAGGATCATCAGCGGCAGGCCTTTTGGAGAAGCGGTTCCTGTGCTGGAACTTAACCTTGAGGCTTTCGGGGTAAGGGTCTCGGTAATAGGAGACCCGCTCAGTGCAAGCGGGCTTGCCTACGCTTTCCGAAAGCATTCCCTCTCTCCCTGGACTTTGCCGAAACTGATCAATACGGGGTCGGTTTCCCCATATGCAGCCGGGCTTTTAAGTTTTCTCATGGACGGGCAGGCTTCAGTCCTGGTCGCAGGAGAAGTCGGAGCCGGAAAAACCTCCCTGCTGTCAGCCATGCTGCTTGAGATTCCGCAGAAGTACAGGATTCTTACAATCGAAGACACACACGAGCTGCCTATCGAGAAGCTCCAGAGCCTGGGCTGGAAGGTTCAGGGAATGAGTTCACAGTCCTCGGTCCTGAAATCAGGAGCGGAGATGAGCCCTGAAACCGCGCTTCGTGCGGCTCTGCGCCTTGGGAATTCCGCCCTGGTTCTGGGAGAAGTCAGGGGACCGGAAGTAAAAGTGCTCTACGAAGCCATGCAGGTCGGAAAAGCCGGAAATTCGGTTATAGGGACCATTCACGGCTCGTCCACTGAAAACGTATATGAGAGAATCGTGCACACCCTTGGAGTTCCTCCCGCCTCTTTCAAAGCTACGGATGCCGTAATTATCTGCTCAGGCATAAGGCTCGAAGGCAGCATGAAAAAACTAAAACGAGTGAGCCGAATTGCAGAAGTTACAGGTGCAGTAATCGAAAATCCTGAGCCTTCGGATATCTTTACGGACATAATGAATTACGATGCATCTCAGGACTTCCTGCTTGCAGGAAAAGCCCTGGAACAGGGACAGTCCGAACTTATAGAAAAGATCGCCAGGAAATGGGGGATTTCCATAGACAGGGCTTTGAAAGGTATAGAGCTTCGAACAAGGATAAAAGAAAAAATTGCAATGGAAGGGCTAAAGAAACCTTTCCTGCTCGAGGCCGAAGCCGTCAGCCAGGCAAATAACATGTTCTGGCTGCTTTCAGATTCTATGAAGAAAGGCAGGCCATACGAAAATGAATACGTAAATAATTCTTCAAATAACTCTGCAAATAACTCTGCAAATGATTCGGAACCAGGCTGCGGGGATGATCTGGAAACCCTTTACAGGCAATGGGAGGCCTGGTTTGAGAATTTTGCCGGAAAAGCTTCGAGCACAGGGAAATAATTATATGAGGGAGAAATATGGCCGAAGAGAGCAACTGGTATGTACAAGCCTGCAAAACCACAGCAAAGCAATGGATATGGGCTGTTCCTGACCCCGTTGCCTTCCGCAGACAATGCGAAAAAAGTGTCAGCCAGGAGTACAGGGATGCCCTTCGGTTTACCGGTTTTGACCTTGAAGCCTTTGAAACCGTGCTCTTTTCCTATGTGGGAACCTTTGCAACTTTAATCCTGCTGGCCGGAATGGATCTTTTCCTGATCCTGTCCAGAAGTTTTGATGTAAGAACGCTTTATATAATGGGAATCCTGACCTTTATTATTCCCCTGATCGCACTCTGTTACCTGAGCGAGTATGTGAAGCTAAGGGCAGGGTTTATGAAGATCTCCTCGCTCGGAGACATTCCTGAGATCCTGAGTTATATAGTAATGTCCATGAAACTCGTTCCTAACCTGGAACACGCCGTACTCTTTGCAGCCCGGAACTCCGAGAGGCCGCTTGCAAAAGACCTGAGGAAACTGGCCTGGGACCTCAACCTCAGGATTTACAGCAGCATGGACGATGCTCTCCTTTCTTTTGCCGACCTTTGGGGAAGGAACAGCGAATACTTCAAGCGTTCCCTTCACCTCATCAAAAGTTCGACAGCCGAACCTGACGAAGCCCAGAGGGTTATAACCCTGAATCGTGCCCTGGATATAAGCCTTGAAGGCACAGAAAGCCTTATGGACGCTTTTGCAGCAAAGCTCAAGACCCCAAGTTATATTCTCTACTCGATTTTCATCCTGATCCCACTTGCCCTGGTAGCTCTCCTGCCTGCGGTTACAGTCGTAGGGATGAAACCTGAAGTAATAGATCTTATCTTCCTCTATGACCTGATTTTTCCGGCTCTTGCAGCCCTCTACTCCGAATATATTCTCATGCAGAGGCCGGTTGCTTTTATTCCAAGACAAATTCCGGACTCTCATCCTGAGCTTGCTGATATCAAACAGAAAAAACGTTTTGCCTTAATATTTTCAGTCCTGGTGTTCTTCCTTATAGCTCCTTTCGGGTATCTCCTGCTGAAGTTTGGAAATCCGGGAGGAATAGTAGCAACCATGCCCCTTGAAGGATATTTTTCACCCACGCTCCCGCTTATTCTGGGCGGAACGGCAGCCATTTCGGCTTACCTGTACTTCTCGGCTGTCCCTTACAAGAAAATAAGAGACCGGATAAAAGAGATGGAACAGGAATTTGCAGATTCCCTTTTTGTGCTCGGGCGGAGGATTTCAGAAGGAAAAGCCCCTGAAGAAGCTTTTGCCCATACTGCGCGAACTATGGAAGGTTCAAAAATCGGAGAAGCCTTTGGGGAAATCTCAATGAACCTGCTAAGTATGAGGACAAATCTTAAAGCTGCTATCTTTGACGAAGATTTCGGAGCCTTCAGGCACATATATTCGGAAAGAATCCGAAACACAATGCTCCTTTTTACGGAAAGTGTCCACAAAAACCATGAAGCTGCAGGTGCCTCGATCATAAAGCTTGCCGACCATTTAAAAGAGCTGGGAGAAGTAGAGGAGCGGATCCGCCGTTCACTTTACGACGTCACCTCAACCATGCGCTCCACGGCTGTAATTTTTGCCCCTCTTATTGCAGGGATTACCCTTGCCCTTTCCGAAGTTATTACGAAAATCCTGAGCCAGGTAGCCGAAAGGGTAAACCGAATCCCTGCCGATCTGTCCGGAATGCCTGTTGAAATCGGGCAGGCGGCTTTTTCCCAGTCCATTTCTCCAGATCATTTCCTGCTTGCAATAGGGGTTTACATTGTCCTTATCAGTGCGATCCTTACCCGCTTTGCAGGTTCGGTTGAATACGGAGGCGATCGGGCGCAGCTGAAATACGACCTCGCCTGCATGCTCCCGATCTCAATTGCAATATTTGCAGTTTCTACCGCGACTTCAAGGCTTATCTTCCGGGGAATGGTGTGAAGTAAAGTAAGAGAAGTTACCTGAACTTCTTCACCGATCCCGAATGAAAAGACGAAACACAGAAAACAGGAAAAACTCGCATCACAAGACTTCCTCCTCCATTAAAGTGGCCAGGTTTCTCTCATTTTTCTCGTGGACTGAGTGCTGGATACTTTAATTAGTCAGGCAAGGGGATAATTATCATTACTTGATAGGATTTAAGCTGATAAAGAAATAATTGAAAAAACTATATGTTTCTAAATTAAATTTCCCTGCCAATTATATTGCTTGAATAATAATGATTACACAATCCAGTTTTAACCAGTTTTAATGATATAGGAGGGTGAAGCAATGATTATTAGCAAAAATATGTTGATTTTGTACCCCGGGGGAGGGTGTGTATACATAAGGCCACCGATACCGGAGCCTCGGCCTGTGCCTCTGTACGGTATGGTCAGGCCTCTTTACGGCGTGCCTCTAAAATGAAATTGCCTCTAAACAAAATAGAGTACAGATATGCTTTATGCGGTTGAACTACGGCGGTTGAATTACAAAATCAGTAGCACAAAAAATCAAAATATCTGAAACGTACCGGTTTTGACAAACTTAAGTGTTCTTGATTTAGTTTTGCATGTGAGAATTCCTGATACAGGAAAACTGGAATTAATATCCCCGTATTTAAACTTTTTTTAAATTAATATCTAAATTAATAGAGTATACTGAATGCTCAAATCCGTTGTACAGGCTTTTGATCAGGTTGCTCTATAATACGGAGTAATATGATGAATCCGGACGAATACAAACCTGAATTCTGTGTGTGGGAGCTTACACTAAAATGCAACATGAGATGCAGGCACTGCGGTTCTGTGGCAGGGAAAGCACGAGAAAGCGAGCTCACGGTCGAGGAATGTCTTAATGTAGCCGAACAACTGGCAGATCTCGGATGCAAGCAGGTAACGCTTATTGGGGGCGAGGTTTTTCTATACGAAGGATGGGAAAAGATAGCCAGGAAGCTGTCTGAGAAAGGCGTTGACGTCAACCTCATTACCAACGGGTTTTTACTTGGAGATGAACAAATTGCCCAGATCAAGTATGCCAGGTTAATTAATGTGGGAATTTCTCTCGACGGGATGGAAGAGAATCACAATATTATGAGAAATGTAAGTACCTCGTTCGAAAGAGTGATGGAAGCCTTTGATACGCTTAACCGAGAGGGCATCCCTGTAGCGGTTGTAACCAGTCTGGTAGATAGAAACTTTGAAGATTTACCGGCAATGTACGATCTACTTGTGGAAAAGGATGTAAAGGTCTGGCAGATACAGATCGTTAACCCGATGGGAAATATGGCCGATAAAAAGAGTATGCTTCTCGATCCCGCAAAAGTGCCCCTGATTACCGGGTTTATCCGAAAAAAGCGTAATGAACGAAAGATCGCTATCTATGCGGGAGACAATATCGGATATTTCGATGACAATGAATTATACATAAGAAGCGAGCCCGGAACAATCTGCGCATGGTCAGGATGCCAGGCAGGTTTAAGGGTTGTCGGGATAGGTAGTACAGGCAATGTTAAAGGTTGTGAATCCCTGTACTCGGACGAATTCATAGAAGGCAATTTACGTGAAGAATCCCTGTCCGAAATCTGGTATAAAGAAGGCAATTTTGCTTATAATAGGAATTTCAACACCAGAATGCTGACAGGGAGCTGCAAGGATTGTGATAAAGGGGCTATGTGCAGGGGCGGGTGCAGGGGAGCCTGCTATTTCACGACGGATTCCAAATTTGAAAACCCTTACTGCTGCTATCCTGGAAAAGCCAATGTCAGTAAGGACTACTTCAAGAGTATTCACCTGAAATACCCTGAGAAAACTTAATGCAAGCTTTTTAAAAAAGACTCGGCCTCAAACTTTTTCAAAATCAGATAACAGATGAGAAATAGTAAGAATAGATAAGAGGATTTACCTCTTATCTCTGGTTTTTTATATCGAGTTTTGGAATTTTATTTTTTACTTTCGCTTATATAGAAATACTGCAAGCAGACCAGCTACTCCGCAAACTATTTCAAAACCCGGCATACTTGAGATTTCTTTCTGTTCAGTTTTCGCTACTGTTTTGCTATTCTGCTCAAGCTCCGAAGTGTCAGTTGCAGGTTTTGTCTCAGCCACAGTTTCTTTCTCTACAGCTTTTCCTGTTATTGCAAAGGATGAGAACTCCGGGGTTTCTGCCGTGAAGTAGAGGTACTTATCGTCTTCTCTCAACAGTTTTACAGGCAGCTGTGACCATTTTTTATCGCTGTACCTGTTGAGGGTGATCGAATTCTGGTCGATATCCTTATCCTTTAACCAGGTCTTTTCAACCTTGAAGCATACTACAGGGTTTTCGATGTTCTTTTCAGTTGCAAATCCTGCGTTTCCGACCCAGATATTAAAGGATTTGTAAACCTCTCCGGAAGGCAGTTCAGAGACTAAAGAGGATTTTCCTTTGAGCTGCTCGGCAATGGTTGTTGTCCTCCCGCACGTCTTCTTCGCATCAAAACTCACATATGCCACGCAGGTTGCATTCTTTACGAAATCAAACTTTATGGGTTTACTGCCTGTAATGTAAACCTGCGAGAGTTCCTTTACCTCAACGTTTTTTGCAGATTCGGGGGAGCCCCCGCCACCACCGCTTCCGCCACTGCTGCCTCCGCTCTTGCTGCTGCTTCCACCACTGCTTGAACTACTGTCGCCGCCAGAACTGCTTTCCAGTACAGTTATTGTAGTAATTTTTAAAGATAATCCGTTTCCATTGTATACTGTCAGATTAACATAATATTTTCCCGGATGAGTATATATGTAAACAGGATTCAGGTCACTGGAGTCAGTCTTTCCATCATTATTGAAATCCCAAACCCTTGAGACTGCATTCAGGGAAGTATCATTAAACTGTACCGCCAGAGGAGCATACCCCTCGGTAACGTTGCTATTAAAGTTTGCAATCAAAATCCCCGTGTCCGGAATAACCGAATCTGTAACCGTGATATAGCCCGGTTTGGCTATAGAGATATTACCAGCCTCACTGGTTACAGTTAGAGTAACATTATATGTGCCGGGATTCGTAAATGTATGCGTGGCATTCATGGCATGTTTTGAGTTAATCCCGTCCCCAAAATCCCAGAGCCATGAATCAGATATGCTGTCAATGCCACTGGCAGTAAATAAAACAACTAAAGGTGCTGCGCCGGATGTTACATTAGCAGTAAAAGTTGCTGTCGGTTTTTCAAATTCTGTTGTAAGGTCAAGTAGATAGATGTCTGTACTGCTGGTACCAGGACCGAAGTTAGTGCTAAAACCCCAGACAACTATGTTATCGTACACATCTGGTGTTGTGTAAGTTTCTTTTGGATAGTTAT
The DNA here is from genome assembly GCF_049706645.1 of Methanosarcina sp. Lineage (GTDB taxonomy): Archaea > Halobacteriota > Methanosarcinia > Methanosarcinales > Methanosarcinaceae > Methanosarcina. The sequence continues at coordinate 163,117 of NZ_JBNAKP010000024.1, forward strand.
ATAATTGTGTACTTTGCCCTGTGGAAATATTATATACATATACACCTGCACTACCAAACTGGTCATTACCAGATTTTGAATATACGATTTTGTCACCATGTATATTGGGGTGAGTGCCAGTGTCAGCTCCAGCATCAACAATATCAGAACCGTATAAAGTATTACCTGTATGGTCACTGGTAACATCAATAGTTTTTTCAGTAACAAGGTCATACATTTGTATAAACCCGTCTCTGTTATAGAAGTCTGACCATATCACTTTATTACCGTATATTAGAGGACTAAATACCTGGCTGGAATGATGTACTTTTATGGTCTCCTTAGTATTAATATCATAAACAGCAATGTTTCGCCCATCATCGTCTTCATAACCATATGTTATCCTGGTCTCGTAAATATCAGGATCATTGCCTTCTGCAATTTTAGTCTGTGTAGAGGTTGAGATATCGCGCATGTATACGTTATAATTGTAGTTGGTTTCGTTGTAATCTGCACTCCACACGATTTTGTTGCCATAAATGGCAGGTCTGCTAGATTGGTCTACATTCTGTGTGATATAAGTTATTGCAGCTGTAGATATATCATATACAGCAAGCCTTGGTACTCCACTGCTTTCGTCATGCCACACTAATTTGTTGCCGTAAATAGCTGGATAGGACGCTGCAGAAGAGTTAACTGTAGTGTCTGTTTTGGCGGTCAGATCATAAACGTGAATAACACTATCATTTGTCCATACCACATTATTACCATAAATCGCAGGATCAGATCCATTACCAATTCTCGTCACCTGTGCCGCTGACGCTACTGTTGAAAATAGAACTAGAAACGTAAAAATTAAGGCTGTTGAAGCAAAAGCTACTGAATACAATTTCCCCTTATCTTTCACTTATTTACCCCCACATAATTGATATCTTCCAAAGCTAAGGTACAGTTTATATAATCTTTATATTTTTCAGGCTGCACCATAATATTATGAACTTGAATAAATAACATAATATTCGTGTGAATTTATAGTAATTTTTGAATTAATTGAAAAGATATCAAATAAGTATAATAAGTGATATTATATTACTCTATAAGTAAAATATATTCTAATCTTCGTTACTTATTGGCATTTATTCTAAAAAAATTGTCGAAGCAAAAGTAATTACCTTTATTGAGCTGGCCCCACAACTCGGAATTACGTCCTTAATTCTCTAATTTTGATTAGTCAATCGATCTTCCGATTATGAAATTGTTTCTGAAAATCTTATTGATGTGTAAATAAGATCGGTTTTAGAATGAGCTCGTTTAGAATAGTTTTAAAAAAACTTTCCCATTTATGTTCTTAAAAAGTTAGCATCTTTGACAATGCGATTTCATGTGAGACTTTTATTATTTTCTATTTTAATTGATAGAGGTAAACTACCAGTTAAGTTAATGATAATTGGGGACACGTAAAATTGTAAAAGTATCAAAAACAACTTTCAGGTATAATCTTCCGCGGGCTTGTATGAAACTTAGTTATAATAAACTAAAATATCGATTACTCTTTTAAAAAGCTGATCAAAAAACTCAAAACTTTTTTCTTTAAACCTGAAATAGCCTGATATTTCTACATAGAGTGGCTTTAATTTGACATTTATTCCCGGACAAATTCTCTAAAATTAAGGAATTATTAGAGACTTCAGGTTAAAATGAAAAAATTTAAAAGTTATTCGTAAAATTTAGCTATTCATAATATATTTTTTAGAAAATATTGTAACAAGGGGATGAAAAAATAGTGAGAAAGAAAGAAAAATCAAACCCAAGAATTTTAGCATCAACAGCCCTTCTCTTGTTTTTAACCGTATTTTCATTTACTATATCGGTAGCCGCTGCACAGAGTACTTCGCCAGACACGATATATGCATATATTACAAATGGCGGCAGCGATACAGTCTCCGTAATTGACACAGCCACAAAAACTGTAATAGCCACCGTGAACGTAGAAAGCCGCCCCGAGGGGGTTTCAGTCACCCCGGATGGGACAGGGGTATATGTGGCAAACCTGGGCAGTAATACTGTCTCTGTAATTGATACCGCTACAAACACTGTTACAGCGACTGTGGGCGTAGGAACCAATCCTCACGGAGTTGCGGTCACCCCGGATGGAGAAAAGGTATATGTGACAAACTACGGGGGCAATACTGTTTCCGTAATTGATACGGCTACAAACAGGGTTACAGCCACAGTGAATGCAGGAGTTCATCCTTTTGGGGTTGCAGTCGAAGGAACAAAGGCATATGTGACTAACGACGTCGATAGAACCGTCTCTGTAATCGATACAGCTACAGACACCGTGACAGCTACTGTGAATGTAGAAAATCAATACCCTGGTGGAGTTGCAGTCGCGGGAACGAAGGTATATGTGATGAGTGGAAGCACCAGCAATGTCTCGATAATTGACACCGCAACCAGCACGGTTACTGCTACGGTGAATGTAGGTACACGTCCTACTGGAGCTGCAGTCAGTCCGGATGGAAGAAAGGTCTATGTGGCTAATATGGATAGTAATACAATTTCTGTAATTGATACAGCCACAGATACTGTTACAAACACCGTGAGCGTAGGAAAAAGCCCTTACGGAGTTGCAGTAAACCCGGACGGAACAGAGGTATATGTGGCGAACGATCACGAGAATACTGTTTCCGTAATTGATACGGCTACAAACACTGTCACAGCTACAGTAAAGGTAGGTAATTTCCCCAAGGCTTTCGGGCAGTTTACAGGTTCTATTCCCGTACCCGAAGTAGAAACCGATTCAACGGAAGAATTGGAGAAAACGCCAGCTGATTCACAAGAAAGTGCAGCAGCCGGACAAAACGGAGACACACAAACGAGTACCGTGAACAATTACTATGATACTACACAAACTAACACACAAACTAACACACAAACTACTACTGTAAACAATTACTATAGTAGCGAACCTGCCGAAAGGCCTGAAAGCATAGAAGCGGAACAACCTGAAGATGCGCCAGAGGAAAAGCCGGATGTGTCTTCTGCGAGTGTAAACCTTCACGGGGAGAAAACCGAAGTTCTTCAGGGAGAAGACATTCTACTCAAGCTTTCAGCCGTGAATCTTATTACAAAGCCTACCATGCACGTCCAGGCTATTATTATTCCTCCTTCCGGAATGAGCGTCTCTTCTACAGAGTTTGTCCAGTCCGGCGCGGGACAGTACACGACTACATATGAGATTGAACCTGGCAAGGGAAGGGATATTGAAGTGAGGATTGCAGCCAACCAGGTTGGAGATTTTAATGTCACAGGCAGGATAGTCTATTACTTTGGGGATGACAAAGAAGCTGCAGAAGATCACGCGCTCGATCTTCCTATCCACATAAAGGATCCAGCCCCTCAACCCACTCCTGAACCTGCATCCGAAATCCTTCAGGGGATACCCGGATTCGGAGCGATAAGCCTGTTAATGGTATTAATGCTGGTATATGCCTTAAGAAGAAAATAAGTATAAAAGTTAAGGGTGTGCACCTGAGTCTTGATCCGTTCTGAAAAACTCCTGCATTCCCTTTTTTGAAGGAAATCGAGAGATTTCTGTGCTTAGGTTTTCAATAAAAGTCTCCAGGAAGAGAGTGAATCTCAATGGGTAAAGACACATGAGTAAGAATCAAACTCCAGAGCAAAAAGCCAGAAACAGCATCGATGGTAAATTGAAAGAATCTGGCTGGGTAGTGCAGGAAAAGAGCAAGATCGACTGGAGTGTTTCCAGGGGCATTGCTGTTAAGGAGTATTTGACTGATGTGGGACCGGCTGATTATGTACTATTTGCTGATAAAAACCCGGTTGGAATTATTGAGGCAAAAAAAGACGAAGAAGGCCATCGATTAACCGTTGTTGAGGCACAATCATTCGGGTATGCTACAAGCAAGCTAAAATACCTGAACAATGACCCGCTTCCTTTTGTGTACGAGAGTACAGGGAAACTTACACGGTTCACGGATATGCGTGACCCGAAACCAAGATCAAGACCTGTTTTTTCCTTTCACAGACCTGAAACCTTTGATGAGTATCTCAAAAAGAAGCCTTTGAGGGAAAGGCTGCTGGATATACCTGAGTTGCGAACAGAACGGTTAAGGGATTGCCAGATCACAGCAATTTCAAATCTTGAAAGTTCCTTTAAAGACAACCGCCCAAAGGCTCTGGTCCAGATGGCAACAGGTTCCGGAAAGACCTATACTGCCATAACCTTCATCTACAGATTACTGAAATTTGCGGATGCTAAAAAGATCCTGTTTCTTGTTGATACTAAAAACCTTGGTGAGCAGGCAGAGCAGGAATTTAATGCTTATGTGCCAAATGATGATAACCGGAAATTTACCGAGCTTTACAATGTGCAGCGCTTACGCTCCAGCTATATCGCCTCGGACAGCCAGGTATGCATTTCAACTATCCAGCGGCTTTACTCTACTCTGAAGGGCGAGGAGCTGGACGAAAAAACCGAGGAAGAAAATCCTGCTGAAAGAGGCTGGCAGCCAAAGGAACCACTTCCTGTAGTATATAATGAGAAAGTTCCCGTTGAGACATTTGATTTTATTGTCATAGATGAGTGCCACCGTTCAATATACAATCTATGGCAGCAGGTGCTGGATTACTTCGATGCTTTCTTGATAGGTCTGACAGCAACACCAGATAAACGCACTTTCGGATTTTTTAACGAGAATGTTGTTAGTGAGTACAGCCATGAAGATGCTGTTGCAGACGGCGTGAATGTGGGTTATGACGTGTACATCATCGAGACTGAAATCAGTAAAAACGGGGCAAAGATAAATGCTCAGGAGTACGTGGACAGACGGGAGAAACTTACCCGTAAAAAGCGCTGGGAACAGCTGGACGAAGATTTCACCTATACTGCTAAAAAGCTGGACAGGGACGTGGTCAATCCCAGTCAGATACGCCATGTAATACGGACATTCAGGGAAAAGCTGCCTGAGATTTTCCCTGGCAGAAAAGAAGTCCCAAAAACCCTGATTTTCGCCAAAAACGACAGCCATGCCGATGATATTATCAATATAGTGCGGGAAGAGTTTGGAGAAGGCAATTCCTTTTGCAAGAAAGTGACCTACAAAACGGAAGAAGACCCCAAATCAGTTCTGGCAGCTTTTCGCAATGAGTACAATCCCAGAATAGCGGTTACAGTGGATATGATTGCGACAGGTACGGATGTTAAGCCGCTGGAATGTCTTTTGTTCATGAGGGACGTTAAAAGCCTCAATTATTTTGAGCAAATGAAGGGCCGTGGTACACGAACCCTGGGGTTCGATGACCTGAAAAAAGTAACACCATCAGCTATTTCGGCCAAGACTCATTTTGTAGTTGTGGATGCCGTGGGCGTTACGAAAACCCTGAAGACCGACAGCCGGCCTCTGGAGCGCAAAAAGAGCACCTCGCTGAAAGACCTGCTTGCGGCAGTTACCTTTGGCGCCAGGGACGAAGACCTGTATGTCTCGCTGGCTTCCCGGCTTGCAAGGCTGGATCGGCAGATAAGTGAAGACGAAAGAGCTACTTTTGCTGAAAAAGCGAATGGAAAGACTATCAGTCAAATTGTAAAGGATCTGCTCAATGCTTATAACCCTGATATGATTGATCTCAAAGCTGATGAGATTAAACAACGCCAACCGGAAATTTCAGAAACCGATTCAAAGAAAAAGGCGCAGGAAAACCTGATTGATATTGCCAGATCCACTTTCTCCGGCGAGCTAAACAATTATATCGAAAATGTTCGCAGAGTCCATGAGCAGATAATCGATACCGTGAACCTTGACACCCTTAACAGAGCCGGATGGGACAAAGACGCGGTGGTAAGGGATGAAGAGCTGATCAACGACTTTAAAGCATATCTGGAAGCTAACAAAGACGAGATTACAGCCCTGAGAATTTTCTACAACCAGCCCTACCAGAGAAGGGAAGTTACTTTTACGATGATAAAAGAAGTGCTGGAAAAACTGAGGCTGGAAAAGCCCCATTTTGCTCCTTTGAGGATCTGGCAGGCTTACGATCAGCTGGAAAAGGTGAACGGAAATTCCCCGAAAAACGAACTCATAGCCCTGGTTTCCCTGATCCGCAGGATAACCGGGATCGACCCTGTGCTGACGGCCTACGACCAGACCGTAAACCGGAACTTCCAGGACTGGGTATTTAAAAAGCAAGCCGGAACCCTGAAATTTAATGAAGACCAGATGAACTGGCTCCGCATGATTAAAGAATATGTTGCTACCAGCTTCCATCTTGAAATCGACGACCTTGATTACAATCCCTTTGATACGCTTGGCGGGCGAGGAAGAATGTACCAGCTTTTCGGGGACGAGATGAATATGGTTATTAGTGAATTGAATGAGGCATTGGCGACGTGATTTTTGGAGAAAGATCGACAGAGTCTATGATTGATGATTTACAGGCAGAATTAGTAAAAAACGAACTGTTTATATTACCGAGAGTAATATAACCGCCAGTATTTTATACAAGAAGTTACATATTATATATTGTTCACAAGGAACTAAGCTGTAAAATGAAGCAAATTCAGGACAGAGTAAAACCTGATCCCGCAATGAACTTCATTGACGTACAAGCTTAAAATGAAGCAAATTCGGGACAGTCTTAAAGCTGATCCTTGATAATGTTTCATTGGCGCGTAGCTATAAGGTGGAGCAAATTCAGGACGGCTTGAAAACCGATCCCGTAATATCCTTCATTTATGGCGTAAACTGCGAGATGAAGCAAATTCAGGACAGTCTGAAAGCTGATCCGAACTTCATTGACGTATAAGCTGTAAAATGGAGCAAATTCAGGACAGAGTAAAATCTGATCCCGCAATAAACTTCATTGTTGCAGACCAAACCTTGTGAACCCTTTATTCACTCTTTTAATCAAAGTTAAAGCGTATAGATATTTTTTATCCTCTTTTACTGCTTTTCTCAGCTTTTCGTTTCAGACGTTTAACAAACAATATCATGAAACTTTTTTCAGACAAAATAAAATCCTTGTCGACAGACACTTCCACAGTATTAAGGAATATATTTTCACTTTAGAAGGATGAAAAATTAGTGAAATTTCGTGAAATACTGAGATTGACAGAATAAATATTAACATTCATAATCCCAATGATCCCCGGTTAATCTCAATGGGTTTTGTAGAATCATCTAAGAGCCTGTCTTAAAATTAAACTTAATTCTACAATTGGATATGACTTGTGGACTTGAACTGAAAAACGACAGGATTAAACAGTCAAATAGTTTAAAAATTAAATTAAAATCATGATGTACATGTACTTGATATTATACCTTTTGTGCATAAGTTCTATGAGATAAAATATTATCCTTAAGGTAACGTGTATCTGAATCTCGGAGAAATTTACGATATGAATTTAAGTTACGTTGATCATTATTCAATTGTAGATACAGTTTGAATTTTAATGTGCGCTTAAGAGAACCTAGGAATTGCCGGTATTAAGGAAGAAACTCCATCCCCTTTCAAGTGATCCTGAGCATCCAAAAGGCACTCAAGAGTGCAGTAGACAGCTTTTTCTTCCACATCTTTCAGGACAATAAATTCATTCCCGCAAATTGGACAAATTTTACTTATATATTTCATTAGATATCACTGATCGTCCTAACTTTCAGTTATATAAAGATTCAACGAGGCTATGTTCAATAGTGTACACAGTTGTGTGTATTTGGTCTGAAATAATAAATAATTTTTTGAAAGTAATGTTTTTTGAAAAGAAGAAGATTATAGAGATGAAATTTTAGTTGACAGACGGTAATCCGTGCTCATCCTGGCGCTTTGCATCCTTTCAAGCCAGGATCATAACTTACTCATCCAACCCCGCCAAAATGCGCAGATGCCCATACTCCAGTTTTCACTGGTAGACCGGGTTATTCAAATTACCTTATAAAAATAAATGGATAATTTCATCACCTATATATCCAGATTGGTCCATATTCTTGATGGTGGTACATATAGATGAAGAAACTCAATCGGAATTAGCGACCATTTTCTGGGAGAATCGGGATAAAAACAGATTAAAAAAGGAAGAACTGGAGAGGAAGCTTTTAGAACTCAAAGACGAGTGTTCCAGAATAGAAGAAGAAATTAAAGAGCTGGAAAACAAAGAAGCATAGCCAGATCACTATTGAAATACTCCTTTTTGTCAGCGACCTGTTCTCGGAAGTGAGTTTTGATGGGGAGGGGACAGGCAGTCAGGGTGAGAGTCGCAGGCAATACTGAAGTTAATTTATCTTTTTTGAACCGTTATAATTTAGTTACATACTTTTGTCCATTAAGCTATTGAGTGAAGATCTCACATTGAATATTATTTTGCGATATCTTCGAGATGTTTTTATTTCGTTTTTACTTGCTACAGATACATATACTGTGTGTGGTTTAAATTTGGATTACACCTCTGAAAGACACAAGTAGACAATTATTTAATCAACTGACATCTTAAAAGTACTCCAAAATTGATAATGAAAGGTTCGGAGAAACTGTGGTGAAAACTGTGGTGAAAACTGTGGTGAAAGTTGGGAGAAAAGTTGGGTGAAAATATTCCTTTCATGAACGATATTATTAACAAATTAAAAGAGGCTTTGACTGATTAAGATGAAAACGATTAAATCTCTAACTGAAGCCGAAATAGCCGAATTGCCTACATTGCCAGATCAATGGAAGTGGGTCAAAATTGGTGAACTGTGTGATGTTGTAAGGGGTGGTTCCCCCAGACCTGCGGGAGATCCCAAATTTTATGATGGAAAGATTCCATTTTTAAAAGTTGCTGACCTTACTAGAAATGAGGGTGCATATCTGAAATCTTTTGAGTTTACAATCAAAGAGGCTGGGCTACAAAAAACGAGGCTGGTAAAGCCTAAGACTCTTCTTTTGTCTAACAGTGGAGCAACATTAGGTGTTCCAAAGATCTGTTTATTTGAAACTACTTTTAACGACGTAATGCTGTTTTTTTAAAATTAGATGAAGAAAATTTGCTTTTTCATTATTATTACTGGGTAAGTAAAGCCAAAAAATTACGAGCAATAAATCAAGGTGCTGCACAGCCTAATCTAAATACCGACATAACAAGTGAAATGCCTTTTCCTCTATCCCCACTTCCAGAACAACACGCTAAGTTTCCAAAATCGAGCAACTCTTCAGAGAACTGGATAACGGCATTGCTAATCTCAAACTGGCACAGGAACAACTCAAGGTTTATCGGCAGGCGGTGCTGAAGAAAGCATTTGAAGGAGAGTTTACGAAGGGATTGAGGCTATCCCTAAATTTACCCAAAATTGAGAAACTCACACTTGAGCAAATAACTCTTCCCAAAATAGGTCTTCGAAGAGGACCTTTTGGGAGCGCAATAAAAAAATCATTTTTTGTTTCAGAAGGCTATAAGGTTTACGAACAGGGTAATGCAATAAATGATGATCCATATAGAGGACATTATTATATTTCCGAAGAAAAGTATCTTGAACTAAAAAATTTTGAAGTAATTCCTGCTGATTTACTTGTTAGTTGCTCAGGTGTAACCCTTGGAAGAATTGTAAAAATGCCCGGAGATATAGAGAAGGGAATAATTAATCAGGCGCTGCTCAGAATAAGATTGAGAAGAGATTTAATAAACAGCAGATATTTTGTTCACTTATTTAGGTCTGCTGAATTTCAAAAAACGATTTTTGCTAAATCCCAAGGTTCAGCAATGCCTAATCTTGTAGGGATAAAAGAATTCAAACTTATTCCGTTAAATGTTCCTTCTCTCGCTGAACAACAAGCCATCGTTCAGGAAATCGAAACCCGCCTTTCAGTCTGCGATAAGATAGAGCAGGACATTAAAGAGAATCTGGAAAAAGCCGAAGCACTGCGGCAGAGTATTTTGAAAAAAGCGTTTGAGGGGAAGTTGCTTAATGAAAGGGAACTGGCAGAGGTTCGAGGGGCAGCTGATTGGGAGCCGGCTGAGGTTCTGTTGGAAAGGATAATGGCGGAAAGAGCGAGAAAATAATCTTTTAGTGAATCTTAAAACAGAGGTGTTTTTATAAAAGAAGATGAGATAAAAAAAGGTATACAGTTGATGTGCGATTTGTCTAAAGAGACAGCTAGGTATTATAATGATAAAAATGCTTTAATTGATAGACTTAATAGTGTAGATAAAAAGCATTTGGCTATATTAGAATATGAGTTTAAATCAAAAAAAGGGCCTATTAATGATCTACGTAAGGAGATGCTAAAATATCTTCGACACGGGAATAAACTCGATGAACAAACATTTGAAAAACTTATTCATAAACATCGTACAGGGAATGAAGATAAATTTGACTTGTTTTCGGAATTTCTTATGTTTCAGCAATTCCTTGCTCCTTACGAACACAAAGTAATTGATGATTTTGTAAAGCAATTCAGAAATGAGATAATCAACAGATTGCAACTAAAGGGAAAAGTCAAACACAAGTATATCGATTTTCAAGGTAGACCACACCCAGGAGTCGAAAAATTCTCTTTGGCGATTTATGATACCAGACAAGATTCAAAGTCCAAACCGTTACAACTTTTAGTTGAATTTCAGGATAGTAGTATTACATACGGTGTTAAGCGTCAATTAGAAAAAAATTATACAATAAAGCCAGAAGTACAGAGTTCTGTCAATTTTAACTTTGAAGCACTAATTTCTTTTTTTGAACAAAATAAAGGATTAGTTTTGAGAGATGAGGTTTAAGAAGAATGGCAGAGGTTCGAGGGGCAGAAGATTGGGAGCCTGCTGAGGTTTTGCTGGAAAGAATACAGGTGGAAAGAGAAGGGAATGGGAAGAAGTGAGGAAACATGATCTCTGAACAATTAAAGAGCATCATCCGGGACGGCGAAGGTCTTACCGTGGAATTTAAGGAGTGCAGAACTCAGATAAATCGTGATGTGTACGAAACGGTCTGTGCTTTTCTAAATCGCAATGGAGGTCATATTGTTCTTGGAGTTGATGACAATGGGAATATCACAGGAATTGATAAGGATGCTCTGCCACAGATCAAAAAGGATCTTGTTACTGCTCTGAATAACTCGCAGATTATCAATCCTCCTTTGTACATATTGCCGGAGACCATAAACATTGAAGGAAAAACCCTTCTCTACCTCAATATTCCTGAAAGTTCGCAGGTTCACCGCTGTAAAGGAAAAGTATTTGACAGGAATGAAGACGGGGACCTGGATGTTACCAATCATCCTGACGCTGTGGCTCACCTTTATATTCGAAAACAGAGTTCATTTTCAGAGAACCGCATTTATCCCTATGTCAGGCTGGAAGACCTCAGGAGTGACCTTATCCAGAGAGTGCGGAAAATGGTTCGGGCAGAGAACCCAAATCATCCATGGGCAACAATGAATGACGAGGAGCTTTTAAGCAGTGCCAGGTTATATCAGCATGATTACCAGACTGGCAAAGAAGGGTACACTCTTGCTGCTATTCTTCTGCTGGGTAAAGACGAAGTTATCCAGAGCATTCTACCTCATTTTAAGACTGATGCCATCCTTCGCAGAGTAAATCTTGATCGTTATGATGATAGGGACGATATTCGAACCAATCTGATAGAAAGCTACGATAGGCTAATGGCTTTTGTTGCAAAACATCTGCCTGACCCTTTCTATCTGGAAATGGATCAGAGAATCAGCCTGCGAGATCATATTTTCAGAGAAGTTGTTACAAATATGCTTATCCACAGGGAATACATAAACGGTTTTCCTGCAAAATTCATAATTGGAACTGATCAGGTTGTTGCAGAGAACGCGAACCGCCCACATGGACACGGCAAAATAAATCCTTCTAATTTCACACCATACCCTAAAAATCCGGTAATTGCTCGCTTTTTCAAAGAGATAGGAAGGGCAGATGAGCTAGGTTCAGGTGTCAGGAATCTCTACAACTATACAAGAATTTATTCCGGTGGAGCTGACCCACAGCTCCTTGAAAGGGACATTTTTAAGATTATTATTCCAGTTACCCCCCAAGTTACCCAGCAGGCTACCCAGCAGGCTACCCAGCAGGCTGACAGGCAAGCCGACATACAAGAACTACTAATTGAGTTTTGCAAGGAACCAAAAACAACCAGCGAAATTATGCAATATTTACAGTTAAAAGACAGAGAGAATTTCCGCTCCAAAATATTGAAACCACTTTTAGATAATGGAACCCTACACAGAACCATCCCTAATAAACCAAGTAGCCCTAACCAAAAATATTATTCCAAACCCAAGGATCCAAACTATGTCTGAAAACACCTCATCCATCGTTTCCAAAGTCTGGAGCTTCTGCAACGTCCTGCGGGACGGGGGCGTGAGCTATGGCGATTATCTGGAATAGTTGACCTATCTCATATTCCTGAAAATGGCTGAAGAATACAGTAAGCCGCCGTATAACAGGAATATCGGCATCCCTGAGGAATATACCTGGGATAAATTGAAACAGCAGCGTGGAGCCGAGCTCGATACTCATTACAAGGAGCTGCTGGAAGAACTGGGGAAAAAGCCGGGGATGCTCGGGCAGATTTTCCTCAAAGCCCAGAACAAGGTCAGCGATCCTGCCATGCTGTATAAGATAATTGACATGATCGACAAGGAAAGCTGGGTCATGATGAGTGTGGATACAAAGGGAGAGATCTACGAACGGCTCCTGTAGAAGAATGCCGAGGATACTAAAAGCGGAGCCGGGCAGTACTTCACCCCCAGACCGCTCATAAGGCAATGGCTCAGTGTCTCCATTTATTTGCACTTTGCCTCTATCTTTTAATCGCCTTTCCAGATAGTCATCCTGCTTTATTGTTTAGTCCCACCGCAACTGTACACAAAGTCACTTATTTTTTCTATAACAGTTTCACTTGAGACAATCCAGGGTTTCTCTATGACATGTATCATGAGATTTGACGTGCCATCCCAGCTAAAATCAGCCGTAACTCCCAGTCCTGTCAGACACCCGCTGTTTCCTGGAGGTACAGGAGTGCCGGCATCTGAAAGCTTCTTTTTAATGCAATCAAATACACTTTGATTAACGTTGTGAAACGTTACCGGATCACATCCACACATATTTTTTCCTCCTTATGCTGTTTAGGACTTACGCAGTTGAATGAAAAACCAATAGCAAGAAACCATTAACAGTCTAAAGCATGATCAAACTACAGTGTCTATTATGCTTTGTTTTGTATTTCAAGTGCGTAAGTCCTACTGTTTAAATTTTTATTTTTGGCTGCACATTCGACAGAGTAACATTAAGCTGTATGAACAAACTTTGAATAACAGCTAAAAAATAAAAGCCTGTCTTTAAAAACAGTCTAAAAAACCAATAATTATACTCCATATGAGTACAAAAATTTTTGTATGCTTACTCTGTTAGCCTGAAACAGGGTTCAATTTCCGCGATCTGCAGGCATCAATAGAGCCCTGGAAAAAATAAGTTTGGATCTCTGACAACGTGGATAATGTCCATCATACATTGAAGAAAAATCCGATGAAATATTCGGATCTGGAAGACTTCATTCAAAGCTACAGCCCCGAAAATCGCCACAGCCGTAAAGAAACCTGGAGTGAAGAATCACCCGAAGGCAGGTTCCGGAAATTCGGCTATGATGAGATTATAGCAAGGGATAAAACTAATCTCGATATCTTCTGGCTCAAGGACAAAAGCCTGGCTGACCTGGATAACCTTCCGGACCCTGATATTCTTGCAAACGAGATAATTGAGAATATGGAAGCTTCACTGGCAAGTTTCAAGGAGATTATGGTTACAATTAATGGAAACGGAGAATGATGGTTGAATCCATTTCTCCCAAATGCATTTCTCAGGATTTTATTGGAGGGTTTCGAGCTTAACCTTGATGAAAAAGGTCTTTACTTTAATGAATGTCTTGAGCCTGATCCCCCTGGTCCGGTATCGAGATCTTAGTGATTTTTGCTCTCCAGGATTTCCGCTCTCCGGGAATCTCCTTTCTTTCTTGCCGGAACGTGCCGGAGAAATGGTTCAATTATATTTTCCGCATATCTCCGCTCCTTTACACCTTCTGCCTTTTTGCCCATTCTAGCCGCCGTTCGTGAGCCATTTTCATCAGGAAATCCTCTGCAACTTCCGAGGAATTGCAGTATTCATGCCAGATCCAGCCGCCAGGCTGTTCGGGAACCACAATGATTCCTTTTTTCTCTGCAACACCCTCAAGGATTATCTGTGCGGCTTCTTCTGCCGGAATTGCATCTTCAGGGGCTTCCACCTCTTCATGGACCGAGCCCAGTATCGGCTTTTTCCAAATACGAGAAACAACAGCTGAAGGGCATGTCACCGAAAAATGAATGCCTTCTTCTGCAAATTCGTACCGCATGCTCTCACTCATCCCGACCACTGCGTATTTTGTGGTGCAATAGAGAGCCTGGAATGGGAACGGTACCAGTCCAGCAATGGAAGACGTATTAACTATGTGCCCTCCGCCCTGAAGGCGCATGACTGGCAGCGCAGCGTTAATGCCGTATATTACGCTCCAGAGATTGACATCAATAATAGACTTCCAGTGCTCGATTGTTGCATCGACAGTAGGCATCGTGCCCCCTATTCCTGCATTATTAAATAAGAAGTCAATTCTGCCTTCCTGGGCAACCATGTCCTGAATAGCCCTGTCTACTTCCTGTTGTTTTGTCACATCAACAAGCAAAATACGAATCTGTCCGGAATATGCGTCAAGATTTTTAGCTGCTGATTCCAGGCTTTCTACATTCCGGCCAGCCATGAAAACTATCGCTCCTTTTTCAAGCAGTGCTTCGCTTATTGCATAGCCGATTCCAGAGTTTGCACCGGTTACCAGGCAGCATTTATCCTTGAAATAGTCATCAATCCCCATTTTCACTCCTCCTTTCATTTAATTGATTCTCATCAGTTCTGTTTTGAATTCTTTTTAGTTTGCTTTGTTTTATATTCGGGTCAGGGCCCTAGCTGACGGATTATTGCCAGACGAGCTACAAAATAGGCAACAGGGCCGGTATAAATTATTTTAAATAGAGCTAATCTATCCACAGAAAGCTCCGTAATACCGAATAAATAGAACATGGAGACGGTTAAAGTCACCATAACCAGTACCGTACAGATGAACAGTACCGCGCCCAGTAATGTTCCTTTTCTCGGCAGCCGCGACAGTACCGGTCCTGGTTTGGGCAGGTTCTCATTTTTGAAACAGCCTGCGCGAAGCTGGCGATTAATATCAGCTGCTGAGAAAACCGTCACAAGCCAGGTCATCACTATTGAGGTAATTCTTGTGTCAACTATAATTCCGGATAGGGCAACACCTTCCACGTTCCTGTTGATCAGAAACGCCAGGATAGGGTTCACCACCATATTTATCAGGGCAGCCGCCAGAGCCTGTTTATGAATATACGAATCAATAGAACTCAGGCTTACCAGACTCCCGCTTCACTGCCAAAGTGGGCAGTGAAGATCTTGCCGGGGTCGTCTGTTTCCTCTACATTTGGTATCCTTTGTGTTTTTAAGCTCCCGTATCCTGCAGGGACATATAATGTGAAATTGAGAGGGTCTGCCCCCTCAGAGACTGCCTGAAGGTAGTTTTTAATAGAATCGGGACTGCTGGTCAGCTGGTCCGTGCTTCCGGTATAGGCTCCTCCATTTCTGGTCTTATCTGCATACTGGAATGCTGCGCCGTATAAGGATTGGAAGTTAATACTTTCAGGGGACTGAGAACCATATATACCGTTAGTGAGCTGGATATAGGTTGCCAGTTGCCAGCTCGGCCACATGCCTTTGCCCCAGTTCATCCCAGGAACGAAGGGGTCTTCACCTCCCTCTTCGGATCGTGACATATCAAAGGCCTGGGTTGCTATCATTACGAGCGCATACTCCTGCCCGAAATCATGCTCCTGAGGGTTCCAATCTTTACGGGAAGGCTTGAGGCCGAAATCGGCAATAGAATAAAAAGTGCCTCTGAGCTGGCCATACTCTTCTGTCAGCATAATGTCATAAGAATGGTTCAGTATCCTGAAACCCGGGGTCCAGTACCCTTTCCGCCCATTCTCATCGTAATCTATTATCCCGTCATTGTTCTCATCGAAGCCATCCATGAATTCTTTTAAAAGTGAGGAGCCGGTCAGCTTATCGTGGGCATCTGCATAACTCAGGAGAGTCTTCTGCATGTCCCAGAGCATGCATGAAGGGTTGTAGTACATCGTCTTTGTCATTAGCTCCTGAAATTTTCCATCCTCTATCCTGCCCAGGTGCCCTTCCAAAGAAACCATTGGCGTCTCTGTCAAAGTGTCCCAGCCGATGACATAGTATTTTTGCTGCCCCACACCTCTCGCTTCAGAATAACGGTACAGGTTATACCTGAAAAGAGGCGAATCAAGACCTTCTTCGGTTGTAATGTTTGTCCCGTCAATTTTTGCCACGGGTACATGGTGGACAAATTCCGTGGGCCAGCCGTTCTCCTCCTTAAGCTTCAGAGCTTCATGCATGGGTACCGTTTTGAAACAGTACCTGGCGCAGAGGAGGTCGAGAGCTACACAGTCCAGGGATGACCAGACATAACCTTCGGGAATTCTGACAGCTCTGCCGTCCGGATTATGACAGATATTAATCATATCAATTCCGTCACTGACGTGCACCATGAACACGTTCTGGTTCTGCACTGCCCTGATAACATCTGCCTGGGTTCCCGGCATTCCTGCGGTTTTTGTTGTTATGTATTCCCCTTTCTCATCTCTTACAGGCAGGTTGGTGTCAGTATCTATTTTGACAATCCATGGCATATGCGGCAGCTCACCTTTATAAGATGGGACTGATCTGGAAGGACACGCATATTTCCATTTCCCATCTCCCCTATCTTTCCCTTCGCAGGGGGCCTGCGTGGGGTAAAGCCCGATACCCAGGTTTTTGGTAGCATTCGTGATAAGGTCCTGGGCATGTATCTTCAGTTTGGGGACATTAACAAGGACGCAGCCAGGATAGTTTTTAAGGTCTTCACTGTTACCCGGGTCTCCCCCGACTATCGCTTTGTGTAGTGTGATCTCTTTGTAGTTGGCTCCGTCCGGAACTTCGACTGTTCTTCCCCGAGATGCATCTTCATCAAGTCTGTTCAGGTCGTAGACCATCAGCCGTTTTCCGGCTTTGCCTGGAGGGAAATACCTTCCTGCAACACTGTCCTCGTAGCCTTTTATGGGGTCGTCTTCATGGGAGGCAGGATGGCGCTCGGACAGATACCTGCGGACAAAGAAAAAACCCCAGCCTCCGTACAAATCTGCACTCCGCCCTTCAAAAAGGGCTTCTGTGGTAATGTCCTTTCCGGAAGTTAATTTGAAAGAGATTGACATCAACAGGGCAGAAGTTGAAGCCTCCCCCAGAGCCATCTGATAATAATGTATGTCAAGCCGGTCATGGAACCACCTCATCAGAGCGGCTATCAGGGGCCATTCGGTACAGATGGAAGCCCCCAGTCCTTCGCAATGGGTCCCTGCATCAATGGCGACCGGGCCTACCAGGTTGGGCTTGAATAGCAGTTTCTTACCAGCCTGTATCTGCGATTTCACCTGGCTGGTAAAACCAGTCTCCCGATCCAGCCCATCAAGGGCATAATCAAGACTGGCATAAATATAATCTATTTTTTCGACTATCTCCGCCCAGGCTGCTGTATCGTTCTCATTAATTACCTTCTCTAGCAAATCCGGAACCCCTGCATAAGCCTTTGAGGTATCCATCCTGCTGCCAGCTACCGGGGACCCTTCAGAGTCGGTTTTCCTCTTACCCAGCTGCGAATCGACAACCGCACCTTTTGAATGTCTTTCTATTATAGCACTCATCTTTTCCCCATACCCCTGTAAAGCGGATAAAGAGTTATCAAACACTTCTAATGAAAAAAGATATGTAAGGCCTTCTAAAGTCTATTATGATACTTTTTAACTCCTTTTTGACCTTTTTTATCCATTTCCTAACTCCTTTTCTGCTGCAGATCCTCAATATCCGGTTATTTCTAATGTTAGATATATTCTCAAAAAAATTTAGTTATTTTATATATATTATATATATCACACATATCTTATAATATTATACGTTATAATTCTGGGGGGTTTGACCATGTTCCGATTTGAAGACAATAAATGTTATAGAATGCCGGCTCACTTTGGCGGTTTTGACTGCCCTGGCCCTGACGCAGCACTGTATTACAGGGATGCAGTTTCTGTAACCTTTGCATATACCACGGATAAAGACCAGCTGGAAAGTTATGTGCCCGAAGGCTTTGAGCTTTTACGGCCCAAACTGAACATCTCATACAGTCAGTTTCGAGAGATTGACTGGATGGCTGGAGGGGCTTATAACCTTGTTCAGGTCAGTGTCCCGACCCGTTTCAATGGCAAACGCGACCGGCTGGAAGGTCAATTTATTCTGGTAGTCTGGGAAAACAAAACGGCGCCTATCCTTGGAGGAAGAGAAGAGACTGGCATCCCAAAGATCTATGCCGATATCGAAGACCTGCATACCATCCAGCCAAACTACTATACCACCGCAAGCCATGAAGGAAATACTTTTCTACGCCTGGAAATGCTTGGGGCAAAGCCTGTGGAGGGACAGCTATTAGCAGATGCTCAGGCCTCTGCAGCCACAGTCAATGCCCTTGGATGGCGTTATATCCCTAAAGTCGGCGCCCCTGGAGCGGATCTGAGCCAGCCCATACTGTATCCTCAGGGTGCCGAGATCCACAACGCCTGGGCAGGCAATGGCACTGTCAAATGGACCCAGTTGAGCTGGGAGCAGAACCCAATGCAGTGGCATATCATCAAAGCACTGGCAGAACTGCCCGTGCTCGAGATGTCTTCTGCCATTATGACGAAAGGTATTGTTATTTTGAAACCCAATAACGGACGTGTTCTTGAGTAATTGGAAGCCTGCCTGCAGCAGTTAGCAGGTCTTCTTAGCTTTTTTGCGAGGCGGTTCCTGCAACAATGCTCTTTTATTCGGGAAGCCAGATTCTTCTGTAATCTTTTCTCTTATTTATTCTGGATGCCCTTTAAAATATGAATACCGCAGGAGAGGCGCCATTTGCATATGACAAACTTGCGCACCAATGATGTTTTCTGTAATTGACACAGCGGCAGACACTGTTACAGCCACGATACTTGCAGGAGCATTTATTTGTAGAGTTGCAGTCAGCCGGGATGGAACAAAGGAGTATGTGATAAATTCAGGCAGCAATACTGTCTCTGTAACAAATACAACAACCAATACTGTTATGGATAGAGCGGATATAGGAATCTATCCTTCTGGTCCGGGTCAGTCATTGGTTCTGTTCCGGGACCCAGAGCAGAAACCATAACGAATTTAACTTTTCCATTCAATCAGTATTTCATTATATTTCGTTCAGTGTTACAGAGGTATTGATGTTTTGATACCCAGTGAAATATTCCGGTCTTAAATACTCCTGTCTTAAATACTCCTGTCTTAAAAACTACATCATATGTTGTAGTCCGGAAAATCGCCTCAGCCTTAAAGAGACCCGGAGTAAAGAATATTCAGAAGACAGGTTCCGAAAATCCGGCTATGATGAAATTATAGCAAGGGACAAAACTAATCTCGATATCTTCTGGCTCAAGGACAAAAGCCTGGCTGACCTGGATAACCTTCCGGACCCTGATATTCTCGCAAACGAGATAATTGAGAATATGGAAGCTTCACTGGCAAGTTTCAAGGAGATTATGGTTACAATTAATGGAGAAAGCGAGAATTAAAAAAGAAATTCCAAATATGCCTAAAGGTTAATCCACATATGTCTAAAGGTTAATCCACGTATGTAGAAAGATTAAAGAATATTCTGAGATTCTTTTTACCATCGCCAAATCCAGAAATTCAGATGTTTTTCAGAAAAATGTTGTGGTGGACGTCCACCACTTACGTTACTGTGAGATTTCCGGGTTGTTCGGAAAAGTTGTATAAATAGATATCATTGCCTTCCTCACTGTCAACGTAGTTCCTGTCCATCCCCCATACAATAGTGTCATTGTATACTTCTGGTGTCGTATAAACGTCATCAGAATAGCCATATACCAGTGTGCTTTGTCCTTCAGTTATGTTATATACATATACTCCAGGTTTGCCTTCATAATCATCAACACATTTATTGTATACAATTTTATCATTTTGTATGGCAATGTGTGTCCCTGTACTGGCGCCGTATTCATTTCCATCTGGATCGGTGTCAAGTTGATGTGTGACGTCTATGGTTTTATTTGTTGACATATCATACATCGCAATATATCCCTGATGATTATATACGTCAGCCCAGATGACTTTAGTGTCCCAGATATGCGGTATATTTGGATCTCCATATGAATTGACAGTTATTTTTTCCTTCGTATCGATGTCATACATTCTGATGGTTATATCTACTTCTGGATCTTCTGAATATGAGTAATACACCACTTTTGTATCATATATGTCGGGATTACTACCGTTTCCGATCATAGTCTGCGTGGATGTAGATATGTTCATCAGATACACACTATCATTTGCACTCCAGACGATTCTGTCGCCGTAAATAGCAGGTTTGCTATACTGGTCTACATCCTGCGTGATGTAACTTTTTGTGGCTGTTGGTATATCGTACACAACAAGCCTTGGTGCTCCACTGCTTTCATCATGCCACACTAACTTGTTGTCGTAAATATCCGGACTGGATGCTCCAGAAGAGCTAACCGTAGTGTCTGTTTTGTCGGTAAGGTTGTATAGATGAATCACAACCCCATTTGTCCATACTACCTCGTTACCATAAACAGCAGGATCGTATCCGGTGCCAATTTTCGTAACTTGAGCCGCTGAAGCTGCGGCTGAGATTGAAATCAAAAAAACAAAAACCAGGAATGCTGAAGCTAAAACTATTGAACATAGCGTCCCCTTATTTTTCATATATCTACCCCCAAGTAGCTTTATTTTTCAAAGTTAATGTGCAGTTTATAGTTCGGATATTTTTCAGGTTTTTTAATATATCTGAATCATCTGTACTAAAGTCACATAATCCAAACCTGGATTATTTGCTCAACCAATTATGTGATAGTAGTAAAGCGACTATAGATATTATATAATTTTCCAAATAATATGTTATCTAACCTTTGGGTGAAAAGA
This sequence comes from Methanosarcina sp., assembly GCF_049706645.1. Classification (GTDB taxonomy): domain Archaea; phylum Halobacteriota; class Methanosarcinia; order Methanosarcinales; family Methanosarcinaceae; genus Methanosarcina. The sequence goes on from NZ_JBNAKP010000024.1 coordinate 184,274, forward strand.
GAAAGATGTAATTTTAAGAAAGCCTCTTAATCTCTTCCGGCCTTTTCTTAGTTTATTTACTTAAAAAAATGCATGACTGGTGATTCTTAAGCCCGAGTTTGCAAAAAATGAACTAACTAAATAACTCTTAGTCCAACTAAATAACTCTTAGTAATATAACCGTTACTAATTTATACCATTAATTACATAGCATATATTGGTCACAGGGAAGTAAGCTGTAAAATGAAGCAAATTCAGGACAGATTAAAACCTGATCCCGTATACTTCACTAACGCGTAGTTGTAAAATGAAGCAAATTCAGGACAGATTAAAACCTGATCCCGTAATAAACTCATTAACGCGTGAATAAAGTGGAACGAGTAAGGAGATTAAAACCTGATCCTGTAATAAACTTCATGTTGCAGGTCAAACCTTGTGATCACTTTATCAACTCTTTTAATCAACGCTAAAGCGGATAGATACCGCTTTCTCATTTCTTACTGCTTTTCTTATTGTTATCTCATTTCTTACTGCTTTTCTCATCTTTTCGTTCGGCAGATTTTCCTCAAAGTCCAGAACAAGATCAGCGATCCTGCAATGCTGTATAGGATCATTGATAAGACCGACAAAAAAAGCTGGGTCATGATGGGTGTGGATACGAAGGGCTCCTGCAGAAGAATGCCGAGGATACGAAAAGCGGAGCCGGGCAGTAATTCACCCCCAGGCAGCTCATAAAGGCAATGGTTCAGTGCCTCCATTTATCTGCACTTTGCCTCTATCTTTTAATCGCCTTTCCAGATAGTCATCCTGCTTTATTGTTTAGAATTCCCACCGCAACTGTGCACAAAGTCACTTAATTTTTCTATAACAGTTTCACTTGAGACAATCCAGGGTTTCTCTATGACATGTATCAGGAGATTTGACGTACCATCCCAGCTAAAATCAGCCGTAACTCCCAGTCCTGTCATCCGTCCGCTGTTTCCTGGAGGTACAGGAGTGCCGGCATCTGAAAGCTTCTTTTTAATGCAATCAAATACCCTTTGATTAACGTTGTGAAACGTTACCGGATCACATCCACACATATTTTTCCTCCTTACGCTGTTTAGGACTTACACAGTTGAATGAAAAACCAACAGCAAGAAACCACTAACAGTCTAAAGCATGATCAAACTACAGTGTCTATTATGCTTTGTTTTGTGTTTCAAGTGCGTAAGTCATACTGTTGAAATTTATATTTTTGGCTGCACATTCGACAGGGTAACAGTAAGCTGTATGAACAAACTTTGGATCACAGCTAAAAAATAAAGGCCTGTCTCCAAAAACAGTCTAAAAAATCAATAATTATACTCCATATGAGTACAAAAATTTTTGTATGCTTACTCTGTTAGCCTGAAACAGGGTTCAATTTCCACGATCTACATGCATCAATAGGGCCCTGAAAAAATAAGTTTGGATCTCTGACAACGTGGATAATGTGCATCACGCATGAAGAAGAATCCCATGAAATATTCGGATCCGGAAGACTTCATAGAATGCTATACCCCGAAAATCGCTACCGCCGTAAAAAGACCTGGAGTGAAGAATTCCCCGAAGGCAGGTTCCGAAAATTCGGCTATGAGGAAATCGTAGCAAGGGGTAAAACGAATCGGGATATTTTCTTGCTTAAGGACAAAAGCCTAGCTGATCTGGATAACCTTCCAGGCCCGGATATTCTTGCAGACAAGATAATCGAGAATATGGAGGCTTCGCTGGCAAGTTTTAAGGAGATTATGGCTACGATTAACGGGGAAAGTGAAGAGTAATAAAAGAGTATTAAAAGAGTATTAAAAGAGTAATTAAAGGTAAATTTCACATAGATCTAAAAATTCAAGAGTTTGGCCAATTATGGAAACCAGCTTTAAGAGACACGTCAAAATTTGAATAACTAACCGGGTTTCCGATTATGAAAATGATTCTGAAACTCCGGTTAGCTCAGAAGGTAACTGAAAAAAATAGGAAAAAGTGAGAGAATTAACCTCTCAAAATTATTTTAGATAAATACCCCGAGATTTTACCTTACTCACTCTCTTTTATACAGGAATACTGCAAGCAGGCCAGTTATTCCGCAAACGGTTTTAAAGCCCGGTATACTTGAAATTCCTTTCTGTCCAGTTTCCGGTTCTTTATTTAGTGTATCATTTTTACTATAGTTTTTGCTATCATTTTTAATAATAGTTCCATTGTCTGCCTCAAGTTGTGCTTCTGTTACAGCTCCTTCAGAGGCGTTTTTCGCTTTGCCTGTTATTGCAAATGAGGAGAACTCCGGAGTTTTTGCTGTGAAATAAAGGAATTTGTCGTCTTCCTCTGAAAGATTTACTGGCAGCTGCTCCCATTTTTCCTCGCTGTACCTGTTTAAGATGATAGAAGCCGGATCGATCTTTTTGTCCTCTATCCAGGATTTTTCAACCTTGAAACAAACAGTCAGGTTTTCTATATTCTTTGAGCTTGCAATTCCTCCGTTTCCAACCCAGATATTGAAGGATTTGTAGACTTCACCGTTGGGCAGTTCGGAAACCAGAGCAGATTTCCCTTTCAGCATCTCAGCAATGGTTGTAGTTTTGCCCAGATTCTTCTTTGCATCAAAGCTCACATACACAACGCAGGTTGCATTCTTTGCGAAATCAAACTTTACAGATTTCCCGTTTGTAATAAATGCCTGTGAAAGTTCTTTGACCTGGACATTTCTTGCAGGTTCAGGGGAACCGCCTGCACCGCCACCGCCACCGGAACTGCTATGACTGCTTCCTCCACTAGTGCCACCGCTTGAACTGCTTGATGTAAGGACATTTATTGCAGCAATTTTTGAGGCAGTTCCGTTTCCATTGCTTACAGTCAGGTTAACAGTATAGGTCCCTGCTACTGAATATGTATGTACTGGATTTATCTCAGTTGAACCAGTTCCATCTCCAAAGTTCCAGTATCTCTCCGCTATATTTTCCGATAAGTCGTAAAACTGCACATATAGAGGAACATAGCCCTCAATGACGTTGCTACGGAAATTTGCTACAGGGAGACCTGGTTGTTCCAGAACGGTTATTACGACAACTTTAAAATCGAAACCACTTGAGTTCCTTACTGTGAGAGTTACTGTGTAATTTCCCGGTGAGAGATAAATATGCTCCGGGAATTCCTCAGTTGAATAAGTTCCATCTCCAAAATCCCATAACCATGTCGCTGGATTGTTTATACTTATATCATTAAATTGAACTGCTAATGGAACCGTTCCAGAAGTAACATTGCTTGTAAAATTTGCAACAGGTGGATTATTGTTTGATGAAACTTTAACTTCCCAATCTCTAGTCGTTAAATTATTTGCATGTGCTATTCTTGTAATTGATGGTGCAGCATTTCCGGTTAAATCTAAAGACCCACCATCAGTATTATAAGAATCCAGTGTTTGGAGTACACTATCCACTGCTGTTTGATTTAAGGAATTAAAGCTGGCATTTAAATAGAGTAAACCAGAATTATTGGAAATATCTAAACTTCTGAGATTATTATTTTGAATTTCCACAACACCGTTTCTACCGGCAGGGAAACAGCCGGAAAAAACAGCAGCGCTATAATAATTATTGGCTGATAGGACGCTTTTTAAATTTGTTGAATTCAGGTGCAGTGTGCCGCTCTGATTGTCATTCCAGTTATAAAAATCTCTCAAAAGCGGAAACTGGCTGAATGGGAATATAGTCTTTATCTGCGGATTGTCCCTGACACATATATGCCAGATATTAGCCCCTGTGGTACCCCAATTTATAGTATATGTCGAGCTTCGCTGCGAGGCTCCGCGAAGGTCGGCAAGAGCAGGAGCTTCTGACAGGTCAAGATGAGAAATATTGGATTGTTCGACGCAAAGCCTGGCCAAGGATGGAACATTACGGAGCCCGATAGTAGCCAGTGATCTACAGGAAAAACACTCAACCGTATGCAGAGCAGTGAAATTCCTGAAATCCAGCGCAGTTACCGGATTATAATTTGAAGCCCATACCTGGAGGTATGGTGCAACGTTTTCTAAACCACTAACAGCTATTACATTCTGTTGTGCCAAAGCTGCTATTGTACCGGAACCTGGAGGTTCTCCACCATCTGCACCATCGTAACCTATATTGATCTTAGTTACTGCACTCCACGGTGTCACTACCAGAGTGGTTACTCTTGTCCCCTCCGAACCAAAATTTACAGTAGGAGACGCGGAGTTAGATGTTGAGCCGTTACCAAATGTCCATTGAATTGCAGGATTACCTGTAACTGTAATAACAGGTGAAAATGATGAACCGGTAGTTACAAACGTAATATTTGGAGATGGCTCCGCACTTACGATACTCACAAGCATAATAAGTGCCAGCACTGTGATTCCTAAAACTTTTAAAAGATTATGCCCTCTATGCCCTTTATTACCGTTTATTTCTGTCATGTTTAATCTCAGTTTAAATTGTTATATAAAAAATAATAAGGTTACAGGACATACGCTTTTAAAGATAGTAAACTTTTCTACTTTGAAAAATATATTTTTAAGTTGTGAACATTTGTCAAGTCTTCGGAAGTATAATTAATGGATTAACGATATTTTATTAGTGGTATTTTTTTGAGAAGGCGACTACGATATTTTTTGAGAAGGTAACTACTGATGATATAATGAACAAGCCTATCCCAGAACCAGTTATGGTCTCAGTAAGTAAGAGTGTCAGGATCACTTTTCATGATCAGAAACTTTATTGATTGTTAGCAATACGAGATTCCGAAAATTAATTTTGAGTTTTGGGATCAGCTAATAATTAAAATAGGAATAACCCGCTTGAATTCAGAAATCAATAGCATTAAGCCTTAACCACCGGAGTACTAAATATAAGCTTAAAGGTTATTATTTACTTAATCCTATAATCTGGATGCATAACGCCTGAAATTGAATTCAATGTTCTCCGAAATACTCTTTAATCCCAATAATTATATAAGTCAATGATTACAAATAATAGTTATGGGATTATACAGGCTTGAGATTGAAACTAAAAGCTAAAAACCTTCTACTTTTTTGACCTCACAAGTATTGGCGAGGCTATGTTATTTAATTTCGCTCCTCAAGTACGTAAGCCCTGATTAGATATTAATGAAATAATTAAGAAAAGAACATTTGTAACTATTCAGGGTATAGTTAGCGGCGCTCCTTTGAGCGCCGCAAGAATACCCTCTATAACAGGCAAACTATTCTTTCTGATTGTAGAAATGTATGCTCTAATTCTGCAGAAAG
>NZ_JBNAKP010000025.1:0-33598 GCF_049706645.1 Methanosarcina sp.
CAGGATGAAGACGATGTTATTGTCCTGAAAGTTCACGTCAACCAGGTCTTCCAGGGCGCAGTCGACAGCATTGCCCAGATCGAAGGTCTCTGGCTCATTGACTACGCAAACGCCATGACTATCGAATCTGACGATGAATTCGGCGAACTCAACGATGTATCCATTCAGGGAGACTCCCTCAGGATCAGCAATGAAGACACCTTCACTCTGACCAGAGACTCCGATGAGGAAATCGGCGAGGGCATGTTCTTCAAGATCGCTGACACCCCAGTTTCCGAACTCAGGTACTACCCATTCGTTGAGAGAACCATTGGTGGCGAAAACGTAACCGATGTTGACGGCAACGAAACTGTTGATGACGACAACGAAACCGTTATTGACGGCAACGAAACCGAAACTCCGGACGAGAACGTAACCGTTGGCGACAACGAAACCGAAACTCCGGGAGAGACCCCTGTTGAGGAACCAACCGAAGAGAATGAGACCGAAGGCGACGAAGAAGACGGTGGCGAAGCTCCTGGCTTCGGAGTTGTTCTTGGACTTGCCGGACTCCTTGCAGTTGTCTACCTCGTCAGGAGGAACAACTAAATTTTCTGATTGAAGGGTTTCCTAACCCTTCTTTCTTTCAATTCTTTTTTGAATTTCTTTTTGCAGATAACTTTTTATTTGCGGATTTCTTAATTCAAGCGATCTTTCGACTTTGAAATCCTGTTTTTGAACTTGATAGTTATTCTCAGGATTATACAGATCTAGGTGAAGCTTATGAAAAAAATGGTAGCTTTAATATCTGCACTTGCGGTTTTAATAATCGCGTTTTCAGGCTGCGTGGGTGACGACAACACCGCAGTTGATGGAACAGAGCCGGATAATCCGGGAGCAAATATAAGTCCTGACGAAAGTGCGGCTGATATTAGCGAGCTTGAAGACCTTCCTGCAGGTTTTGAATATGTCGGATCTCTTTCTCTTAATGAAACTGAGATTAAAGATAGTTATAACGCAGAGAACGTTTCAGGAATTGTGGGAGGCTCCGAAGGAATGTACAGGTACGATGAGTCTGATTTCTATCTGGATGTCATCGAGCTTAAGGATACTGAGGCTGCAAATAATCTTATCACTGCATACAAGTCTTCCTTCCCACCATTACAGAATGAATCTCGCTTTGTGGAGGAATCCTTTAACGGCCACTCTGCAGTGAGAATAACCGACTATGTGACCTCTGGAGGAAAAGCTGTCCCCAGATATTCCTATATCTGGAACAACGAAAACTATGTCATAGTAGCTTACGGAAATACTGCTGAAAGTTCTCCGGTCCGACAGCTGGCAGAGGCAACGGGGTACTGATACTTTTAACGAGAGGACAATGCCTCTCTGCCCTTTTCCGAATTTTAACTTTTTTCCAGCTATCTTTTCAGCTAATTTTTCCAGCTAATTTTTTCCAGTTGATTTTATAGTTTCGTTATTGAGCCTTTTTATTCGGTTTCCGGATTTTTTCTTCATGTGGCCTGTATAAGAAATTACAATAGTCAAATAATTTTAAAAACAGAATAGAAGCGGATAAAAGATAAGCATCAATTCAACCTTAAAATAGATGCCAAATCAGATAAGACGAGGTTGTCCAGCTTAAAACAGATAGTAAAGCGGATAAGATAAGGTTTTTTTTGGAAACGGATCCCATTTTATAATCTTATCCGCCTACTTGATTACTACGGGAGCGCAGAGGGTCACGAATACCCCGTCCTTTAGGTCGGGGATGAAGTGAACCCTCGCCTCTTCGTTTTCACTTTAAATATCTAAATTCTTACTTTTTTTGTAAAATAAGCTTGTTTTTGGCACCATAGCCACAGATGGTGCCAGCCATCTATGGCTAGGATGTGATATTAGTTGGAATTACACAGTTTTAGCCATGGCTATGGTCAGATTACCTACCACATCGTGTTGGTGCCTAAGTATCGATACAGTATATTCTACAATAAGAGAATTAAAAAGGATTGCGAGTTGATTCTCAGTAACATTTGCACTAAAAATGGCTACAAAATACATGCAATGGAAGTAGTAGACAATCCTGTTCACTTGTTTCTTGAATTCCATCCAAGTAACTCTCTGTCAGAGGTAATTCGATATTTGAAAGGAGGCAGTTCTTACAGACTGTTCAAGCTCCATCCTGATCTTAAAAAACAATATTGGGGTGGAAGTCTATGGTCAAATGGAAAGTTCTATCGATCCGTTGGAAACGTTACTGCTGATACAATTAAGCATTACATTAAAGAATCGCAAGGAAAACCGAGTGAAGAGTCTCGATTGCATAGGTTCATGAGATCCTAGCAAAGAAGACTTGATGATTTCTAACTACCAGAACAACCGGGCGGGCGGCCCGAAGCATACCCCATCCTTTAGGGTGGGGTGGCCGCCCGCAATTTGATTTATTCCATCGGTTTGATTTATTTCGAAGATTTCATTGATTCTCTGTCAGAGAGATCATTTTTACTTTACCAGCAATACCCCTTTTCCGCCGACGTTAACATCGCCAACGAACTTCCGGTAGGTAAATCCTTCAACCTCTTCTGTTCCTTCTTCTTTATAGGACGGCAGGAGATCGGACACCTCGCCTTTAATGATGACCGTACCGCTCTTCATTTCGCTTGCAGGCATCGTAGCATTGCCTTCAATTATTATCTTCCCGCCATTATTTGAGATTGCAGGAAGGAGTCCTACATTGCCTTTTACGAGGATTTCTCCTCCGCACATGTGCTCGCCCAGGTAGTCTCTGGCGTCGCCATTGACAGTGATTTTCCCTCCGCGCATGCCGCAGGATTCTCCTCTGTAACCTGATCCTACATAGTAAGAGGCATTTCCGTTAAGTATAATTTCTCCACCTGTCATCTCACAGCCGAGCCAGCTGTCAGCATCGCCATTAATTACAATCTTCCCGCCTCTCATATTAAAGCCGCAGTGCATGTCCACGTTGCCATTGATCTCTATCTCTCCTGCACTCATGTTCTGCCCAATGCGCTTTACTCTTGAGACATCACCTTCGAAAACTATCTTTGTATTTTCTACGGAATCGCTCCCTTCTACCTTTACATTGAAGAAGTTGCCAAGAGGGTACTGGCCGTTCCCATACCAGACCTGAAGCGCCTTTATCTCTTCTTCAGTCTTGCCTGCAAAGTTGTCAGGGTTTATGTCATCGGCTTCTATGGGGATTTTATTTGCTTCTTTGAGGGAGAGCTTCACAACCTGCATTTAGAACACCCCTTCCGTGGCGATTTCAACAGGCTTCTGGAGGTACATATCTTCAACCATGTAATTAGCTTTGCTCACGGTATAGTACTTCCTGAATTTGACATCTATATCTTTCTGCATTGCGCTGTCGATGGTTGAGGGAACACTTGCGTTTACCCAGTAGATCTTGCCTTTCGGAGTGGCTTCAATCTCTCCGTCTTTTACGACAATCTCTCCGTCTTTCAGCGTATATGCTGCACCTGAGAAAGCTGTCTTAACTTTCGCATACTCTGTCGAGGGGTCAATCTGCCCTGGCAGGATATCATATATTGCGATATCGGCATCGGAGCCTGGTTTAAGGTTTCCTTTTTCGGGCCTGCTGTACATCTTTGACTGAGTACTCCTGGTCATGATCGCAAGCTCGTAGAAATCCAGTTCCCTGTCGATTCCAGGCAGCACCATCCTGTCAAGGGCCATCTTGGAAAAGCCGGAAATAACCTCTTCCCTTCTCTTTGCACTCATCAGGTAGGTGAAGGCTTCAGGATAGTTCACAAAAGAACCGCCATTCGGGCTGTCGGTTGTAAACATAACTTTCCAGGGATCCTTCACGAGCAGGGCAAGTTCAAGTCCTATTGCCCACTGCACGGCATTTACAAAGCTCTTTGGAGAGTAGAACAGGGGTACAACACCGGATGCGTCTTCCAGTTCGATATCCTGGTTGCTCCATTTTTCGTGCAGCATTCTTGCATTTGCATATTCTACAGGTCCGTCTGCGGTCATGGTTACTGCAGGGCCGAAGATAACCTGTCCCAGGTCGAAAGTCAGGTGGTCTGCTCCATTCACGTAATCTGCAACCATGGGAGCACCTGTCTCAAAGTCCCTCCAGGAGGTACCTGCATAGGCATTGAACTGCACGTGGGTTACGTGAAGAGCCTGCCTGTCACGGCTCGGTTTAACCTTCTCAAAGAGCTTCATGGTCTCTATAGTAGTTGCATAATTCCCTGGTTTTCCGAGGTTGTTGCAGTGCACATGTACGGAATGGGGAAGCTGCAGGCGCTCGTTGGCTTCGGCAAGGCTCATCAGGATTTCGGCTGGGGTGACATCAAAGTTAGGGACAGGATCGTAGAGTCCGCTCACGTTCTTTCCCCATCCCCAGGCTTCTCCTCCTCCGGGGTTTACGATTTTTACTCCGTAACCTCTCGAGGCTTTCAGACCCCAGGCAACATATGCTGCCAGTTTTTCAGGTTCCTTGTCCCGGATATATTCCATGACCTGCCAGTTGCTTCCGAAGAGGGAAAGTCCCATTTTATCCAGAATTGGGATTTCTTTGAATTCCTCATGGGTATGCCTGGCTGCAAGCAGGGGGATTGCGGCTTCGCAGATAGTTGTGTACCCGAGTTTTGCGTACCTGTACCCGATTGCATAGGTGTTTGGAGTGTTGTATCCAACCTGTGCTCTTGTCTTTTCGGTACGTGCAACCTGGCCAGACAGCCCTGGTACGGGATTCTTCCTTGCATCGTTCGGATTAATGAAACGCCCTACGTTAATCTTGCCAGCGCTGTGGGTGTGCCCGTCAAAGCCTCCTGCCATCGTGAGCCTGCCTTCAGCATCGATAACCTTTGCATTTGCGGAGACGCTTTCTACAATCTTGCCATCCTTTATGCAGATGTCCATTATCTCGCAGTTAATTCCCTGCACAGGGTCGCAGACGTTTGCGTTTTTAATCAGGGTTTCCGACATCTTCATGCACCTCTCTTCAGTTCCCTGACTTTTGCGGTCAGGTCTTTTACAATTTCTTCGTCGGTCTTGAATTTTGATTCAATCAGTTTCTTCATGCGGAGAGAAATTGCGTCCATACGGTAGGCCGTTCCCTCTGCTTCTATTCCCACAACAGCTGCCGGGATCACCACATCTGCAATTTCAGTTGTAGGGTTCGGATACGGGTCAATCTGAATTACAGGGATTCTTGCAAGGTGCCTGACTGCTTTCTGTGGGAAATGAGCCCCGGCATCAGCTGCAGCTATTATCGCAGCGTCTGGCTCTTCGCGTACAAGAAGGTCATTTGCCCCGGTTTCTCCAGGATTATAGTATGGATATCCTCTGGCAAAGTCGATTGCCATCGGGAAACCTGTCTCCCAGGTTGCCACCTGTCCGAAACCTGTGACATTATAGTGCCCGCGCATTCCTATCATCACAGCTTTTGTGTGCTGGTTAAGGTCTGAGATCAGAGAAGACATAGCATCTCCGTTCTTGTACTTGGAACGGGACTGTGTGACTCCCATACCGAAGAAAATGCAGACGAATTTTGCATTCTTCAGGGTTTCTGCAAGCTCGATAACTTCAGCCTTCGGGACGCCTGCAACGGTTTCCGGGATGACATCTTCGTGCCCGTTTACAATTGAACGAAGGGCGGTAACCAGGAGCAGGTCTGAGCCCTGTTCGATCTCTACGTAGCTGTCAGCCAGTTTTGCAGTGTCGGTTTTTCGGACATCAACAACTATCATTTTCCTGCCTTTCCGCCCTTTTTCGGTAAAGAGCCCTTTTGAAAAGCTTGAGTAACGGACCATATGTCTTGGATGAGCATGTACCGGGTTGCAGCCCCAGAATATAATTACGTCTGCCCTGTTCTTTATCTCTCCAAGCGTGGCTGAAGGAGATCCTTTCTCCTGGGCAGCAAGAGCTGTTGGCCCGTGGCAAACGTTTGCTGTTGAGTCAATGACTGAGCCTGTTTCTTCGGCAAGCTGGATAGCCCCGCTGACGGCTTCACAGGAGGTCGAACACCAGCCGTAAGAGAGAGTTCTCCTTGAATTTGCAAGAATTTTTGCGGCAGCTTCAATCGCCTCTTCATAGGAGACCGGAACAAGCTCCCCCTCTTTCCTGATCATAGGGGTTTCTATCCTGTCGTGCTCGAGCATACCTACAAACTTGCTGTGTCCGAGAATACAGGCATTTTCGATTTTCGTGATTTTGTTGTTTTCAACAGTGACTGTGATATCGTCGCAGAGCGACCCGCAAAGAGAGCACACTGCGTCTTTAATTACTGGCATATTTTTTCCTCCGAATTTTTCAGGTTTCCCGGATTTAACTGGAAAGTTAATTTCTTGCTCAGCCGAACCTCAAGCTTCCCTGTACTGCTTCATCAGGGACTTCATGTCCAGAGGTTTTTCATCCGTGACTTCAATTTCCGCAGGCACGCCTTTGAATCCGGGCATTCCGCAGCCGTGGGTGTCAGGGCTCAGCACTGCGTTTGCCCAGGGCCCCATAGGGATAAAGGCTAGGCCGTCAGGGTTTCCTTCGTTTGCCTTTGCAAAGACCACCACTTCCCCAAACTCGGTGGTAACCTTCAGGCTGCTTCCCTCGGAGGCGCCAAGCCTCTCGAAGTCCGCGGGACTGAGTTCGCAGTAAGCACACGCATCAAAATAACCTTTGTGCGTTTTTGCTTCCAGATTTGCGCCCTGGGCGGCGGTTCTTCCGGATATTAAATTTGCTTTTATTTTCATGGGATTTCCTCTTCTGGGTTCTGATCCAGGTATTTAAGTAAGCTAAATCTTTTTTGTGAAATCTCAGTGTCAGTATCGGGTTTCCTCTTGTTCTGTAGCAGTCTTCTGAACCAGAAAATGTGTTTGTCCTCCCAGGACTGACATTTAATCTGAATTTGCAGGCTGTTTTAAGAGGTTTAGTTAAAATTTTAGGGGTTAGTAATTGGGTTAATAATTAAGTGTGAATGGAATAGGAGTTAACCTGTGAAGACTTAATTTCCAGAAGTGAGGTAAAAATCAATCCTGTCAATAATGCTTAAGTCTAAGCCTTTGGTCTTTAAAGTCTTACGGGGTTATTTTATAAGGAAAACGCCCTTATATGCTCTTTTAACTGAAAGTCTGTTACGATCATCTATTACAATTTATGCTCGTATATTTATCCTGAATTATATTTATCTAAGGACTTCGAGAAGACAATATTACTGTGTTATTTTACGGATCGAAGCCCCTGCAGGATATGGTTTCTTGCTTTCCCTGTTTTTAAGAAGCGGTCTGAAAACGTATTTATATTTCTTCTTTATTATATATATTTCTGGTATATAGCTATATCCCAATAATTTCTTTTATTATATATTACCCTATTATGTTAACTTTAACATAACGTGTTTACTGATCTCTTTAACACGTTATGATAACACGGAATTTACACCTTTCTTATTCTTAGATCCCCTTCTTAGGAAAAATGATTACGAAGAGACACCCTTTTTTCATCTTTCAATCGTTAGCTTTTAATATATCTTTGTACATTTGTGTGTTGCAAGCCCGGATAGCCTAGTCGGTTGGGGCGCCAGACTCATAGGGACCTTTATATGAGGCGTCTTTAATCTCCTGAGATATCTGGAGGTCGCGTGTTCGAGTCACGCTCCGGGCACTTGTTTTTATTTAAAATGATTTTAAATCATACTGATTTGTTTTTCGTTTCGTAAAGTTTGTTATTTTCTATATACTGTAAAGTCTGTATTTGTTATTTTGTTTAGATGTTACACTAATAATTTAACATTTCAAAACTTGTTCTTCTAATTTTCAAAATAATAGGCTTCGCTATCTATCGCTTGAATTATCAATTTAACCTCTTTTTCAATACTTTTACTTAGAAATATGATAAAAGACAGCAAGAGTTAAAAAGAATCGCGGATAGATACTTGATAACAAGTCTTTAAGAATAAATATTTAAGGTAATCAAAATTGTAACCTGATAATGGGCTAAGAAAATATGCCATGAAAAATATGCCTTATTGAAAAATTAATCAAAAAGTTTAAAGCTGGCTACAATTGGCGAGTGAATACGAGGCTGGGCAAAGATAAAATCGCGATATATTCAGGAAAACCTAAGAATTTTCTGCTGTTTTACCGTCTTTTACATGAACTTCAGCCATCTCAGCCACCTGATTTAGAGGAATAAAAAATGATCAATGGTGAACTAAAAAATCAAATAGACCGAATATGGGATGCTTTCTGGTCCGGAGGAATCTCCAACCCACTCGAAGTTATCGAGCAAATTACCTATCTTCTTTTTTTAAGGCGATTGGATGACCTGCACACGCTGGAAGAAAATAAATCAGTTCGGCTCAAACGCCCGATGGAGCGCCGCGTTTTCCCTGAAGGTAAGGATCAAGAGGGCTGTCCCTATGAGAACATGAGATGGTCTCGCTTTAAGAATTTCCAGCCGGCTGAGATGTTTAAAGTAGTTGACAGGCATGTCTTCCCCTTCCTGCGCACTCTCGGAGGTGACGATTCCACATATGCCCACCACATGAAGGACGCCCGCTTCACCATTCCCACGCCTGCTCTGCTGTCCAAGGTAGTTGACCTTCTGGCCGATGTCCCTATGGAAAACAGAGACACTAAAGGCGACCTTTATGAATACATGCTCGGCAAAATCGCTAGCGCCGGGCAGAACGGCCAGTTCCGAACCCCGCGTCATATCATCCGCCTGATGGTGGAACTGACTGCACCCCAGCCTAAAGACATCATATGCGATCCTGCTTGTGGAACTGCCGGATTTCTCGTATGTGCAGGTGAATATCTGCGTGAATACCATCCGAACATCCTGCACGATGAGACGCTGAAACAGCACTTCCACCACGGCATGTTCCACGGCTTTGATTTCGATAACGTTATGCTCCGCATAGGCAGCATGAATATGCTCCTGCACGGCGTGGAAAACCCAGATATCCGTTACCGTGATTCTCTTGCCCAGGAAAACGCCGACGACGAAGAAGCCTATACTCTTGTCCTTGCCAATCCTCCATTTGCCGGCTCGCTGGACTACGAAAATACTGCAAAAGACCTTCTCCAGATCGTCAAGACCAAGAAAACCGAATTACTTTTCGTGGCTCTCTTCCTGCGCCTGTTGAAGCCGGGCGGCCGGGCTGCCGTTATTGTTCCAGACGGCGTGCTTTTCGGCTCAAGCAAAGCCCACAAAGAACTTCGCCGCATGCTTGTTGAGGAGCAGAAGCTTGATGCCGTTGTTTCACTTCCCGGCGGCGTTTTCAAGCCCTACGCTGGCGTTTCAACAGGTATCCTTCTCTTCACCAAAACAAATTCAGGAGGCACAGACCATGTCTGGTTCTACGATGTGCAGGCCGACGGCTGGAGCCTTGACGATAAGCGCACTCCTCTCCTGAGTGAAGACAAATTGGGCGTTACCCCCTCAACCGGGCTTAACGAAGACGAGCACGCCAGAAACAACCTCCCCGATATCCTTGCCCGCTGGCAGGAGCGCAATAACAGCGAACTCAAACGTCCCCGAACCGAGCAGAGCTTCTGCGTTCCAAAAGCCGACATTGCAGCCCAGGGTTACGACCTTTCCCTCAACCGCTACAAAGAAGTCGTGCACGAAGAAGTGGAACACAGGCCCCCAAAAGAGATACTCTCAAGCCTCGCAAAGCTGGAAGCTGAAATCCAGCAGGAGATGGCAGAACTGGAAGGGATGCTGGAATGAGTGCTTGGCCAGCAATAGAGCTTGGTAAAGTTGCAGAAATCGCCGCAGGAGGAAGTGCACCACAAAATTCTGATGACTTTGGTAATGTCGGCACCCCGTTTGTGCGTGCTGGAAGCCTGAAACCATTGACAGAAGGAGCAGTAGAATCATCACTGAAGCTTTTGAGTGAAGATGTAGCTAAGAAGCATCGATTACGCTTATTTCCTGCAGGAAGTGTTTTATTCGCAAAGAGCGGGATGTCAGCCACAAAAGGCCTTGTATATCGGCTTAATTCGCCTGCCTATGTTGTGAATCATCTTGCAGCCATAATAAGCGGACCGAATCTAGACTCGGATTATTTACGTCATTGCTTGCAAGTTTTCTCGCCAACTTGTCTCATTCAAGACGAAGCCTATCCTTCAATTCGTTTAAGTGACATTGCATCAATGAAAATCCCCCTCCCTCCATTGGGTGAGCAGAAGCTAATTACAGATATTCTGGACCGTGTGGAGGCTCTTCGGACCAAACGCCTAGCTGCCCTCACTCGACTTGATGAACTCGTCGAAGCTATTTTCATAGATATGTTCGGCGACCCTGTAACAAACTCTAAAAGATGGCCAATTAAATCATTGGGTGAAGTTGCCCAGCGCATTACAAAAGGTGAATCTCCAAAGTGGCAAGGATTTGACTATCAGGAAGATGGCGCGCTTTTTGTCACGAGTGAGAATGTTCGCCTTGGTGAAATTGACCTCAGCTGCCCAAAATATATTCCTCTGGAGTTTCATAAGAAATTGAATCGTTCGGAACTAAAAAGAGGAGATTTATTGGTAAACTTAGTAGGTGCTTCCATTGGAAGAAGTTGTGTATTTCCTGGCTTTGAAAAACCAGCCAATGTTAATCAAGCCGTCGGAGTGATCACTCTGAAATCAGAGGCTATAAATATTACATTTATTGTGGGCCTTCTCACATCACAAAAAGGTCAAAAGCTTCTTTTAGATAACAAAGTTGAGGCAGCACGAGCCAATATTAGTTTAACCAATCTCCGGGAACTCAAAATCCCCTTCCCACCTCTATCTCTCCAAAGAGAATTCGCCCGCCATATTGAAGCCATTGATAAACTAAAACAGGTACACAAAACCTCGCTGGCAAAACTGGATGAACTTTTTGCCTCTCTCCAGTATCGGGCTTTCAGGGGAGAACTGGGTATGATCCCTAAAACTACTGAACAAAGCTTCGAAGGAGTAAAGATATGATATGACCAATTTCGCCTTTCTCGAAGCTGAATGGCCTTCCTTGTATGAGGCAGCCGAAAAAGCTTCAAATGCAGTTTATCCTGACCCGCGTACTGCCTGTTTTTATGCTCGCAGGGCGCTGGAGCTGGCTGTTCAGTGGGTGTATAAGTATGATTATTCACTGCTTTTGCCGTACCAGGATAATTTGAGTGCTCTTATTCATGAGCCTACGTTCAAGAAGGCTGCGGGAGAGGCGGTTTTCAATAAAGCAAGAATCATAATCACACTTGGCAATCAGGCTGTGCATAGTAACAGTTCTATTAAGGAATACGATTCAGTGACAGCAGTGCATGAGCTTTTCCATGTATGTTACTGGATGGCACGCACTTATGCCAGGCAGGGGAAGCCTGAACCCGGACTGAGCTTTAACCCCGAGGAATTGCCCAGAACAACTATTCCAAAGCAGACAACAGAGCAGCTTCAGAGCCTTGAAGCCAGTCTGCGCGAAAAAGATGAAAAACTCTCTGAGCTTCTGGCCGATAAATCCGCATTAGATGAAGAACTAAAACGCCTGCGGGCTGAGGTTGCAAAGGCAAAAGAAGCTTCAGTCTTACTGCCGGACACCCACGATTATTCCGAAGCCGAGACCCGCAAAAGCTGGATTGATCTCCTGCTTAAAGAGGCTGGCTGGGCTCTGGATAAGGATCAGGACAGGGAATTTGAAGTCTCAGGCATGCCGAACGAAAGCGGGGTTGGCTTTGTAGATTACGTGCTCTGGGGAGATGACGGGAAGCCCCTTGGCCTGGTGGAAGCAAAACGCACCACAAGAGACGCACGGGTAGGTCAGCAGCAGGCAAAGCTTTATGCCGACTGCCTGGAAAAACAATTCGGACAGAGACCGGTGATCTTCTATTCAAACGGGTACGAACACTGGATGTGGGACGATTCCAGGTATCCTCCGAGGCAGGTTCAGGGATTCTACAAAAAAGCTGAACTTGAACTGTTAATCCAGCGTCGCAGCAGCCGCAGATCTCTTTCAGAATCTGAGGTTAACTCAAAAATTGCCGATCGCTACTATCAAACCCGTGCTATCCGCCGGATCGGAGAGGCTTTCGAACAGGACAATGACCGGAAAGCTCTGGTAGTAATGGCAACAGGTGCAGGAAAGACCCGAACCGTGATTGCACTCTGCGACCTCCTTATGCACTGCAACTGGGTAAAACGTGTGCTTTTCCTTGCTGACAGGGTCGCACTTGTCAACCAGGCGGTAAACGCCTTCAAACGGCACCTTCCCGATTCTTCACCTGTGAACCTTGTCACGGAAAAGGATACTGAAGGACGGGTATTCGTTTCGACCTATCCTACAATGATGAAACAGATAGAAGATATAAACAATGGACAGCGCCGGTTCGGAGTTGGGCACTTCGACCTTGTGATTATCGATGAGGCGCACCGCTCGGTCTTCAAGAAGTACAGGGCTATTTTCGACTACTTTGATTCTCTTCTTGTGGGCCTTACAGCAACGCCCAAAAATGAAATTGAACGCAATACTTACAGCCTTTTTGATCTTGAAACCGGAGTCCCCACCGATGCCTACCAGCTCGAAGAAGCAGTAGAAGACGGTTTCCTGGTTCCTGCAAATGCGGTTTCAGTACCCCTTAAGTTCCAGCGCCAGGGAATCAATTACGACGACCTCTCAGATGAAGATAAAGAGCAGTGGGAATCTCTTGACTGGGGGGACGAGGACGGCGAAATTCCTGACCGTGTAGAAGCTGAAGCCGTCAACAATTGGCTGTTCAATAAGGATACCGTAGACAAAGTGCTGGCGCACCTGATGGAACGGGGGTTGAAAGTCGCTGGCGGTGACCGTCTGGGCAAGACCATTCTCTTTGCCAAAAACCAGGCTCATGCTGAGTATATTGCCGAAAGGTTCAATGCAAATTATCCGCATTTCAAGGGCGAGTTTGCCCGTGTCATTACTTTTAAGACCGAATATGCCCAGAGCCTTATAGACAACCTCTCTATCAAGGAAAAAGCTCCCCACATTGCTATCTCAGTGGACATGCTTGATACCGGAATCGATATACCGGAGATAGTGAATCTGGTTTTCTTCAAACTGGTGCGTTCCAGGACAAAGTTCTGGCAGATGGTAGGGCGGGGTACGCGTCTCTGTCCTGATTTGCTTGGACCGGGACAGCATAAACAGTTCTTTTATCTTTTTGATTATTGCCAGAACCTTGAGTTCTTCAACCAGAACACTGAAACCACTGATGGTTCACTGGGAGATTCGCTCGGTACACGCCTGTTCAAATCACGGCTTGAGTTACTCTCCGAGCTGGACAAGAGACTTGAAGCTGGCATCAAAGGCGGCGCTGAGACCCAGGCAATATATGGTGAACCGAAGACGGAAGCTGAAGTTCGCTTCCTGATTGCCGAAATGCTACATAATGAAATTACCTCGATGAATCTGGATAACTTCATAGTCCGTCCCAGACGGCGGCTGGTAGAGAAATACTCAAAGCCCGAAGCCTGGATAAAGCTATCCAGCGAAGACCTATCTGAGCTTTCTCATGAAGTTGCAGGTCTGCCTTCGGAGCTACAATCTGAATCAGAAGAGGCAAAGCGTTTTGATCTCCTTGTCCTGAACCTGCAGCTTGCTTTGCTGCGCTCCGAACCTGGTTTTGAGCGTCTGCGTGACCAGGTGAGAAATATTGCCGGTCTCCTGGAAGAAAAGTCCACCATCCCTATGGTACGTGACCAGATAGCTCTAATTCTGGACGTGCAGACCGAGGAATGGTGGGAGAGTGTAACAACTCCCATGCTGGAAACGCTTAGACGGCGTCTCCGTGATCTGGTAAAACTGATAGACAAACACCAGAGAAAGCCGATTTACACCGATTTTGAAGATGAGATGGGTAGCGAAATTAATGTGGAGTTACCTGGCTTTTCTGCAGCCGGAGACTTTGAGAAGTTTCGTGCCAAAACTCGTGCTTTTCTACTTGAACACCAGGACAATACCGTCGTTTATAAACTTCGGATGAATATAGCATTGACATCATCTGATCTTGATGAACTGGAGATAACACTCTCTGAAAGCGGTGTGGGCAGGAAGGAAGACATCGCTCGTGCTAAAGATATATCTCACGGCCTGGGTTTGTTCGTTCGCTCACTGGTAGGAATGGACCGGGAGGCTGCGAAACAATCTCTAGCTACTTTTCTATCGGGCAAAACACTAACTGCAAATCAGATAGAGTTCATAAACCTGATAATTAACCACCTTACCGAACATGGAACAATAGATACTGCATTGCTTTACGAATCACCCTTTACCGACATCACTCCATATGGTCCTGATGGGCTTTTTACCTCGGCTCAGGTGGATGAACTAATAGGAGTGCTGGAACAGATCAAAGCAACGGCATTAGCATCCCCATGTCAGCAGCAGATTACTGCTTAAGTGATCTTTAGCCCATTTTGGATAAGTTCAAAAACTCCACTATCCCCGCTTTTCCTGACATCCCGGATTCCGAAGATTCAATAGCTACAGGCGGCTTGAATTAATACTAAATATATAAATATCGAAAGTTTCGCTATACTCACCTTTCGGCTGCCTGTCCTGCCATACAATAGTATCACCGTAGATAATAGGATCGAATGCTGTTCCGCTGGTTGTTATTGAGTCTCTTTCTTCGTTGAGAAGTCGTACATATAGATATTGTAATTTACAATATCATAGGGGTTGCCTGTCCGCACTATCCTGTCACCGTGAATGGCGGGGAATGATGCAAAGCCATTGGTAGTGATTTTAGTTTCTTGCTCGGTGGAGATTGGAACCGAGAGTTCCGGGTTTCCAAAGCAGGATGAGTATAAATAAATAATAAAATTGAAGAGAAACATCATCCGGTTGTGGAATTCAAAATTTTAAGTTGATTAAACTCATGAATAACTTCAAAACTTTAAATTCATCCTCCGGGATTGCATACCTCTCTTGTCAGGCTGTGTCCCGGACTCTTTCAACGACTTTCTTATTATATGAATTTACGATATCGCTCCGCGTTATAAGGCCAAGAAGCCTGGTTTTATCTTCCCTATCTACAACAGGGAGCCTGCCTATTTGCTTTGAAGCGAACCTCTTGAGGACAGTGTCCAGGGTTTCGTCGGGGTAGGCTACTTCCAGATTTTTGGTAGCAATGTCCCCTATTTTTTTATCAGTTTCTGCTGACTTTACTTTACTTCGGAAGTCTGAGAGGGTTACTATTCCTGAAAGCTTGCCTTTAGAGTCAAGTACAGGAAAACCCACGTGCCGGCTTGCCTGCATGAGGATAGTAAGTGTTTCGATGTTCTTCTCCTCAGAAACTGTCTGAATATCTGTGATCATGGCATCTCTTACGTACATAGAGCCCATGAGGTCAATCTCTCTTCCCTTTCGGATTTTAAACCCTTTTCTTCGGAGGCTCTCGGTGAATATGGATTCTGGGTACAGGGCATTTGACATCACATTGCTAAGAACGCAGGCGAACATCAGAGGAAGAATCATATTATAGTCCCTTGTAATTTCAAAAAGTATGAGGATAGCACTCAAAGGAGCTCTCGCAGTTCCAGCAAAGACTGCACCCATACCAACTAAAGCATAAGCTCCGGACTCTGCAATCGTTCCCGGGAAAAAAAAGTTTGCAGCTGTTCCAAAGGCCCCTCCGAGCATTGCGCCCACAAAAAGAGAGGGAACAATCGACCCTCCTGACCCTCCTGAACCAAGACTCAGGGAAAATGCGAGAATTTTCAGGAAAAGCAGAACTACCATGAGCTTGAAGGTAAACTGGTTGCTAATAGCATCTGTAATTACCCCATATCCTAACCCGAGAACCCTGGGGTAGAATAAGCCAATTAACCCTACTGCAAGCCCGCCTAAGGCAGGCTTAAAAATGGGATGGAGAGGTATTCTCGAAAAAAAATCTTTTGTGCAGTAAAGAGTTCGAATAAATATCGTTGAAACTATGCCTGCAAGAAGCCCGAGGATTAGATAAAGTGCAAATTCCTTGTAGGGGCTGACCAGCAGGTAGGAAGGGATCTCAAGAGTTGCTACCCCAAAAACGGTACTGGAAACAAGAGTTGCAAATACTGAAGAAATAACTAAAGGAATGAAGGTGTTTGTCTCAAGCTCCCCATAAATAACCTCTACAACAAAAACCACGCCAGCAAGTGGGGCATTAAATGCCGCAGCTATCCCGCCAGCTGCCCCACAACCAAGAAGAACCTGAAGCTGCTTTTCCGGACTCTTTAGAATTCGTCCTGCAATAGCTCCCGTTCCTGCCCCGGCCAGAACTCCGGGAGCCTCTTTTCCCAGGGAACCTCCTGAACTGATAGTGATTATTGACGCAAAAACTTCAAGAAAAGAGTCACGAAGATTCAGACGCGCTCCGCGAAGGGCCACAGTCTCTATAAGTCCGTCAACTCCATAGCGTTTTTTTATTAACAAATGCGAGATAACCCCGACAATCAGTCCTCCGATAGCGGGCACGAAGACTATATAATAATATGGAAACTCGTGTACAGAAAACCCACTCTGCATTCCGAAAACAGCATTGAAGTACTCCAGGGCACGTTCATATACGCCTATTACCAGACCTGTGAGAAGACCGATTAGAATGGCAATTAAGTTGATCTTTGAGGATTCGGTATCAAACCTTCGGTTGATATATTCTCTTATCTTAGAACACTCACGTAGACCATAGAATCTTAGTTTGTGTTTTTCATTAACTTCCAAATGCTTGCGCCTCTTTATACTTTAATTTGCTTCAAAACCTGGACTTTTTGCATTTTTGACCAGACGCGGATATTTTATTTGTTTCCATTTATCCTCATTTTTGTAAATCAAAAATGATCAACATTATGTCACTAATCAGGCTCTTTTCCACTCTTTCAAGCTTTTCTTTTGTAGTTTAACTTTTTGCATAGCCTGCTTTACGAGATTCGTCAGAGACTCTCTTCACAATCAACGATATTGTCGGATTGATGAGATTTAATTTAAAAAAATATCTGTCAAATTTACAGCAATCTAAGCACGGTTTTGAATAATTCACCTTTTGAGCTCATCCCAAAACCAATTTTATTCTCAAGCATCAGTAAAATTTCAGAACTATTTTCCATGATCTGAAACTCGATTGATTATTCGGAATACGGAATTCAGATAAACAATTTTGAGTTTTGGGATGAGCTCTTCATATAACTTCTTATTTTCAGTAGAATTCATCTTATTTCTAATGATGGTGTTTTTAACTTTTACTTTCGATATTGATTTAATTATCTCATAAGAACTTTTAAGCCATTTTATACCTTTATTAATTAATATGGCAGAATCTTCTATAGAGGTCTTCGAAATAACAAGGATTCTTATAGCCGATACTCCGTGGCATTTTTTACTCGAAGTGATTCTCAGGTCAGCTTTCATGTTTATTTTCGCACTGATTATTATGCGCTTTTTAGGAAGAAGAGCAATTCATCAGCTTACATCTTTTGATCTCTTACTCATCATCGCCCTCGGATCGGCTCTGGGAGATCCTATGATTTATCCCGATGTTGCCATTTTATGGTCAGTTTTTGGAATTGCAACCATTATGATATTTTACAGAATACAGAACGCTCTGGCGAACAGGTATGCCTGGTACGAGGATTTGACTGAAGGCAGTCCTGTAAAAATAATAACCGGCGGAATCATTGATTCAAAGGAACTTGAGAAACATACCCCTACGCAGGACGATATTTTCCTTTTATTGAGAAACAAAGGAGTCCGAAGTTTGGGGGAAGTTGAGGTTGCTTATCTTGAAAGGGATGGAAGCCTGAGCGTGTTCAGGTATCGGGTTGGGAAACAAAAGCCGGGTCTGCCAACCATCTCCGAAGACATGATCGAGGAATGGAAACCCCACAATGCAGGCATGAAAGTCGAAATTTCAGGCTATCACTCCTGCTATAAGACAGGTGAGACTACCTGGCTGGAAAGGGGCGACATCTTTCCGGACTGTGAAGGCGATATCTGGGTAATGTCTGAAGAGGCATAAAATCACTATTTTGAATCATTTATTTAAATTATTCCCTTTAAACCGCTTAATTTTTCTGGTGACGCCTGTGCTGGAAGGGAGTAGATTCATGTTCATTGAATTTACTTTTTTTATAAATTAAACCCTGTAGTTATATATTTATATTTTTGTAAAAATAACACTTTGTTATACCTCAAATGAGGGGGGAAACTATGGAAACAATCTATGATATACTAAAAGCGGAACACAAGCAAGTCGCTGACCTTATACAACAGGCAATGCGTGATAACTCAAAGGAGACCTTCTTTAAGATAAAGGCTAAAACCGAGCCTCATCTGGCAGGAGAAGAGAAACTCTTCTATCCGTTGCTTGAGGAGAAATCAGAATTACGTGAGCTTGTTGATCATGCCTATGAAGAACATGAAGAAATAAAATCCATCTCTGCCGAACTGGAAAGTATGGACGCCGGCAGTTCGAACTGGACTTCCAAGATCAAGGAACTGGATGAAACAGTAAGTCACCACGTAGAAGAAGAAGAAAATAAGGTATTTCCGGCGGCTCGGAAAGCCCTGAGTGAGGACAAAGCACAACAGATAGCCCAGCAGTACCTTGATTTCTCAAAGAGTTTTAAACAGCAGCATCCCATGCCTTAAATACTGAAAAGTAAAGGAAAAAGAGATTACCGGTATCAGACCCGGCTTTTACCTGGTTATTAACCGGCTCTCTTTGTTCTCTTTTTTAATTGTCCAGTTTTCGTACAGTTGTCCAGTACGTTTTTTTAGATCTTTTTAGATCTCAAATCAGGGGGAGAATTATGGAAACAATTTATGATATTTTGAGCCAGGAACATAAGCTTGTACTTGGTATGTTTGAAGCAGCTATGGCCAGCGGGTCAAAAGAAGCTCTCTTTAAAATAAAAGTTGAAATTGACCCTCATATGGCAGGGGAAGAGAAACTCTACTATCCACTGCTTGAGGAGAAAGAAGAGTCACGCGATATTGCTCGTAAAGCCTATATGGAACATAACGAAGCAAAAGCTCTGATGTACGAACTGGAGGGCATGGGTGAAAGTAGTGAAAATTGGACTGCCAGACTCAACGAGTTAAAAGAGGTTATAATTCATCATGTACAGGATGAAGAGAGTAAGGTATTTGAGAAATCTCGAAACATCCTGAGCCAGCGGCAGGCAGAAGAGCTTGCTCAGAAATACCTTGAGTTCAAAAAGAGTTACACGGGTAAGATAGAAGCTGGGGAATCCCTGGCATAATTAAAATAAGGAGATTACCGGTAATCTCCTGTTTTTTCTTAATCATACGGGATTGTATAATTAAAATTCTTTACTTTTTATATGCCCAATGTTTGTTTTTATCAAGCATTACTTTAGATCTTTTCGGTCCCCTTCGTTCCAGACTCTTAGATATGTATGTCATCCTTTGAGCATTATTGGATACCCTTTTTCTGTTAATGCACTAATCCCTTTTTCTGTTAATGCACTAATAATAGAAACTGGATTGAGGACAGATTAAACTCATAGTCACTATTGTCACTTCTTTTATAAATTACATGTACCGATTACTTATTTATATGCTCTTTTAAATATATCTTCTTATATCTTAAGCCTGGGGGGAAATTATGGAAACAATTTATGATATCCTGAAAGCAGAACATGATCAGGTGGCTGAGCTTTTCCAGCAAGCATTGAGTGATGGTTCAAAGGTATCTTTTGTTAAAATAAGGATTAAGACTGATCCTCATATGATGGGAGAAGAAAAATTCTTCTATCCGCTGCTTGAAAAGAAAGAGGAATTACGTGACCTTGTTTCTGAGGCCTATAAAGAACATAATGAGGCAAAAGCCCTGATCTCTGAAATGGAAGATATGGACGAAAGGGACGAAAATTGGACTGCTAAACTCAGTGAACTGAAACAAAGCATAGATCACCATGTACAAGAAGAGGAAAGTAAGGTTTTTGAAAGAGCTCGAAATGCCCTGAGCCAGAAAGAGGCTGAAGAAATAGCTCAACAATACATTGAGTTCAAAAGGAGTTACATGAACAGGGTAGAAACTGGGGAACCTCTGGCATAAGGAAAAATGAAATATAACCTGTACTTGAGGCCTGATTCTCTCGTCAATCGGTCTTCTTTACCTTTTATCCTCTTTACTTTTTATTATAACTACTGATCCTTACTTAATTGCCTTACTTAATTATTGTTATAAATTTATAGTCTTATGAATTACATGCTTTTTATTAACCTGACTTTTTCGAGTGGTTTTTTCATGCTCCTTTTTCTCTTTTGCATTTTACATCCTGCTAATTAGTCTTAATCCGTTTACTGGGAAATGGTCAACCAGACTATTTACAGATTATCATATAATTGCAAAAAAGTTTTACGGAAAAAGTACTTTTCCATAACTTAGGCTTATAAATGAGTTTATATCGGATTTTTTGTGCAACTCTATGTTTTTCTATGATTCAGTAGTGATCCTATATACCATACTTAGACAGGATTATCAGGTTTTATTTCTCAATTTAGCGTTCTATTTTCAAGATACATTTATATATCACCTTTCTCTATATAGTTTCTTCAAGATTAATTAGAATACCCTCAGGGGGTTTACTTATTACCAAGGATAAAAGAAAAGTTCAGTTTACCGGAAATTCTACCTATATTGTGTCCCTCCCCATAAAATGGGTCCGGGATATAGGACTTGAGGCCGGGGACACCCTTACTCTCACACCCATGCCTAACAGAACCCTGCTTGTTTCTTCCAGTGCGGTTTCAAAGGAAAATTCCGCCCTCAAGGCAACAATCGATTATATTCACTCAGACAGTGCAGAAAATAATCTCAGGATTCTTATCTCTCATTATCTTGTTGGCTATGATGTTATCAGGTTGACTACCAAAAAAGGCTTCAGTGCGTATGACCGAAAGTTCATCAAGGATTCCGTGCGTCAGAAGCTGATAGGGCTTGAACTTATAGAAGAATCCCGGAATGAGCTGGTCTTCCAGTGCCTTCTGAACTACAATGACCTTCCCCTTGCCCGCGTAATTAAAAACATGTACGGACTTGTGCTTTCCATGCTTGAAGATTCCATGGCTGCTCTAAGGGATCATAACGTGGAAATTGCTGAAGATGTCATCCAGAGAGACGATGATGTGGACCGCTTTTACCTTCTTGCCGTCCGCCAGCTCAAAGCTTCAATTGAAGATATCGAACTCTCTGAAAAGATCGGAATTCGGCATCCCAGGGAGTGCCTGGGATACAGATTGATCACAAAAAGTATTGAGCGCGTAGGAGATCACGCTGTAAAGATAGCAAAAAGTGTCCTGAAAATGGACTCAGGAATCAGCGCTGATGACCCCATCTTCAAGATGGCTGAACTCTCCCGCAAGGTTTTCGAAAGTTCAATAGACTCAATGACTGAAGAAGACCTGCAGGCTATCAACAAAATCGTTGTAGAAGCCAAGAAAGTCTCCCAGTTTGGGGTTTCCCTGGAGCCACAGAATTGCGAAGGTCCAGGTAATATTGAACTCAGTATGATTCTGGAAAGCCTGAGACGGGTTTCGGAATACAGTGCTGATATTGCGGAAGTCGCAATCAATATGAACATTAAACAGGTCTGAAACTAAGAGATAATAAACTTATTAGGTGCAGGAATAGAGGGCTATTATAGATTCTTGAAATTCTTTAAATACAGAAATGTGCTGTAAATACAGGAATGTACTTTTAAATACAGGAATGTACTGTAATCCTCTGAGCCTGTTTAAGTCAGGAATCAATCGTGGACTCCTGAAGTCTCCTTACTTGTACTATCTCTTTTTTCTTTCCTTTTATTCCCTTATCCTTTTTGAGTTCCTGTCCGGCTTCTCAAAACGTTGAAAGAGTTTCGAGCATGTTTTAAGTTTTCTCTTTCAAAAATACAACAAAAGCTATATGTCTATCTAAAACCGTAAACCATGCCTATGGATTTCCAGATCTTGGATGCTGATTATGAAGTCATTAGTGACAGCAGCCCCGTCATCCGCCTCTTTGGCAGGGGAGCGGACGGCAAGAGCGTTTGCTGTTTTGTTCCCGATTTTGAGCCTTACTTCTATCTCAAGGCCTCTGGAGACCTTCATGCCGTAGCCAGGCTTATCAAAGATACTTTCGCGCAAGTTAAAAAAGTTGAAATTGTTGAAAAATTCGAGCCCATTGGGTATCAGAAGACGAAAAAAGAGATGCTCAGGGTTACTACCCACCTGCCCAGAGACGTGCCCGAGATCAGGGATGATATTCTGAAGCTCCAGGAAGTAATGAGGGCTGAAGGCAGCAAATGGGAAGTCTATGAGACCGACATTCTCTTCCGAAACCGTTTTTTAATTGATAGACATCTCGGGGGTATGGTCTGGGTATCTGCAGAAGGAGACGCAGTTGATCCTGCAAGATATTTCCGGGCGGGTAACTCAGGCAGTTCTCGCTGTGAGAATTTCGCATGCGATTCTTCAATCCTTGCGTCCGGGTTTAAAAAAGTTGAAAATCTGACCATCGCCCCTCTGAAATATCTCTCTTTTGACATAGAGTGCCTGCCTCTTGATGGGGGAATGCCCTCTCCGGACGTTTCACCCATAGTCATGATCAGTTTCTCCTTCGAGCCGGAATACAGAGGGCACAAAACCCTTGTGCTTCTGGCAAGACCTGCGGAAGGTCTAAATTCCGATGTTCTTCCCTGTAAGGACGAGACTGAGATGCTAAACCGATTTTTCGAGATCTTCTGCGAGTACGACCCTGACCTTGTAGTGGGATATAACCATCAGGATTTTGACATTCCCTACATAACGGACAGAGTCAGGGCTCTGGTTGCAAAAGGGGAAGCAATAAATCCTGTTGTCGGGCGGGACGGCAGCAAGATAGGTTACAGGCGATTCGGGCTTCTTACCCGCACCGAAATGAAAGGACGTGTGGTTGTGGATGCTCTTCCTCTCGTAAGAAGAGCTTTCAGTCTCAAACAGTATACCCTGCGCACGGTTTCAAAGGAACTTTTGAGCCGTGAAAAGCTGGATGTCCCTCCTCTTGAGATGGAAAAGTACTGGCTTGATACAGGGGAAAAGTTCAAAAAATTCGTTGATTATTCACGCAGGGATGCAGAACTTGCCCTGGAACTTATCCTTAGTTTGAAACTCCTTGACAAATATATCGCTCTTGCCCAGGTAAGCGGAAGCCTGCTTCAGGAAATTGTTGACGGGGGTCAAACTTCGATGGTTGAAACCCTTCTTCTCAGAGAGTTCGGACTCCGCGACAGAGTCCTGCTTCCGAAACCTGATGACGGAGTTTCAGCCGAGAGATATGAGATGAGTTCCGATCTCAAAGGTGGAGAAGTCCTGGAACCCAAGAAGGGCCTTCTGGAAAATGTGCTTATTCTTGACTACAAGTCACTTTACCCAACTATTATGATGGCACATAACCTGTGCTATACTACAGTAGTTACAGGCGACAGGTCCGACGGGAAGACTATCAGGCCTCCGTCCGGAGGAGAGTTCGTGCCTCCCGACGTTTACAAAGGCATCGTGCCTTCAATTCTCGAAGATTTACTTAATCAGAGGACGCAGACAAAGAAAAGGATGAGACGGGCCTCTGACGAAAATGAATACAGAGTACTTGATGCCACTCAACTCGCCGTAAAAATCCTGCTAAATAGCTTTTACGGTTATTCCGGGTATGCCCGGGCAAGGCTCTACAGCCTGACGCTTGCAAACGCCGTGACAAGTTTCGGAAGAAGCAATATCCTGAATACCCGGGAAATTATCAATAACACTATAGGGAAAATCGTTCTCAGGGGTGAAGCAGCTCTACTCCTTGATGAAGCCGGAGAACTCTCTCCCCCGGATAAAGTAGTTGAGCTGTCGGTTGCTTACGGAGATACGGACAGTGTCTTTGTCCACTGTAAATCCGGAGCAGACCTCTCCCTTGAAGAGGTTAGCCTTGTAGGTAACAGGCTTTCAGATATCGTTTCTGCCTCCCTGCCCGACCCAATGGAGCTTGAATTCGAGTCCGTTGCGAAACGTGCTCTTCTTATCGCAAAGAAACGTTACGCTCTCTGGCTCTTTGAGCCAAGGAATTCAGGCTGGGAAAATAAGATTAAAGTCAAAGGCATGGAAACAGTCCGAAGGGACTGGTGCGAACTAACCTCGGTAACCCTTAACAGGGTTCTTGAGCTTGTGCTGATCGAAGGTGACGTTGAGCGGGCTGTAGAGCATGTCCGCAAGGTGGTTAGCGAGGTCAGAAATCTTGACCCGGCAAAAGATGCCGAGATTATCGAAAGCCTTGTTCTCACACGTACCCTTACAAGGAGAACGGATAGTTACAAAAACAAACAGCCTCACCTTACAGTTGTGGAGAAGTTGAGGGAACGAACCGGCGTCATACCTTCCATAGGAACAAGGATACCCTTTGTCATTATCGCAGGAAAAGGACTCTTTGTCGATCGGGCTGAAGACCCTGACTATGTCAGGGAGCACAATATCCCGATAGATGTCGACTACTATATTAAGAAACAGATTTTGCCTCCGGTGGAGCGCATTCTGGAAGTTTTCGGGGTTAATATCTCTTCACTTGACTTTGATTCCAGGCAAAAAGGACTATTTGATTTTGAAGCTAAGAAGCCTGAAGGAAAGAAACAGGAAAAGCCCACTTCCAAAAGGGAAAATAAGATAGAGACCCAGGAAGAGAATTTATTTAAGGAGAATGGGCGTGCAGAGCAGAGTTCCCTTTTTGATTTCTGAGCCTACCTTTTTCTGGTTTCTCGTCTCTCTTAATAGCGCGAATTCTCTAAATACTCAGCATCGCCTTTAAATTCTTTTTACTTCTATTCTCAGGCTTTAAAATTTTTAAGGTTCTTTTCAGGTTTTAACCTGTTTATTTGCCTGACTCTGATTTTTATATTTATTTTTCTTACTGTTATTTTCCTTTTTGTCTATATTTTATATAGAACATATATACTATACTACTTTATTTCATACTTCTAGCCTATATATACTTCTCTATATTATATAAAGCGAATCTTTATATATCCTTCACTTTTATTGTGCATTATACTGAATTCAACTTTAATGGACATAATTTAGTTTATTATTTAGAGGAGTGTTTCTAACATGGCAAATCGGTTAAAGAGATATACAATTCTCATATTATTGATGGTAGGGCTTGTGTTCCTGGGAATCGGATGTACCGGAACTGAAAATGGTGAAGGTCCTTCTCCGGCAGAAGAGACTCCTGCAGGCGAATCCGAAGGCATCTTTTTAAAAGGGTCGGATACGGTTCTCCCTCTTGCACAGGCTGAGGCTGAATTGTTCATGATTGAAAACCCTGATAAAAGTGTAACAGTCACCGGGGGAGGGTCAGGGGTTGGAATTGCAGCGCTCATTGACGGTGAGGTAGACATTGCTACCGCATCCAGAGAAATGAAAACTGATGAAATTGAGGCTGCTCAGGCAAATGGGATCAACCCTGTGGAACATACCATTGCTTATGATGGGATTTCCGTAGTCGTAAACCCCGATAATCCTGTATCTGAACTCACCTTTGGCCAGCTGCGCGGCATTTACAACGGAAGCATCAGCAACTGGGATGAGGTTGGAGGCGAGGACAGGCCAATCGCAGTAATTTCCAGGGACAGCAGTTCAGGCACTTATGAATACTTCAAGGAAGCTGTTTTGCTCGGGGACGAATACCGGCCTGACGCCCTTACCCAGCCTGCTACAGGCGGGGTTGTCAGTGAAGTTTCCCAGAATCCCAATGCAATAGGATACATCGGTGTTGCATATCTCGATGAAAGCATAAAGGCCCTGAGCCTTGACTCAGGAAACGGCTCTGAAGCCCCAACTCCAGAAAACATCATCAGTGGTGCATACCCGCTTTCCAGGCCTCTCTATTTCTATACAAATGGGGAACCTGCGGGCCTCACAAAAAATTTCGTTGACTTCGTAATGAGCGAGAATGGGCAGAGCCTTGTAAGTGAAGTCGGATATTTCCCGGTACAAGAATAAATATAAAAGATTTATAGGGAAAAACATGTTTAACAGGAAGTATAAGGAAAAAGCAATCGAATCAGTACTTTTTTCCGTAAGTACCCTTACGGTTGTAATTCTTTTCCTTATATGTTTATTTTTATTCCGGGACAGTTTACTTCTCTTTAGAGATGTCTCTCTTCTGGATTTTCTCACAGGCAAATTCTGGTACCCTACATCCGTAAACGCGCAGTTCGGGTTACTACCTCTATTTTTCGGTTCCCTTATTGTTACTGTCGGAGCAATTCTTTTTTCAGTTCCACTTGGCATTGCTTCTGCGATATACATCTCTGAGATCGCACACCCGAAAGTTGCGGATTTTTTGAAACCTTTTATTGAGATTCTGGCAGCTATCCCTTCTGTGGTTTTTGGGTTCTTCGGGCTCGTAGTACTCGTTCCCCTCATACAGGAAACTTTCAACCTTCCTACCGGACAGACTGCCCTTACAGGTTCGATTATGCTCGGGATTATGGCGCTTCCCACGATTATTACTATCTCGGAGGACGCGATAAGCTCGGTTCCCAGCACCCTCAAGCAGGGTTCACTTGCTCTTGGGGCTACGAGATGGCAGACCATATACAAGGTCATAGTCCCTGCGGCTCTGTCGGGGATTTCAGCGGCGGTAATGCTTGGTGTGGGAAGGGCTATAGGGGAGACCATGACCCTTATGATGGTAACCGGAAATACTGCCGTAATTCCTTCTTTTCCGGGTGGTTTTCTGAACTCTGTAAGAACAATGACCGCTACAATAGCGCTTGAAATGGGAGAAGTCCCTCAGGGCAGTAATCACTTTTATGCTCTTTTTGCAGTAGGGTCCGTACTTTTCATTATAACTTTCCTGATTAATCTTGTTGCGGATTCTATTAAAAAGAAATACCGTTTTAAGGTGGACTGATCATGGGTTTGAGTTCGAAAACGAGTGAAAAAATCGCTTTTTCCCTGCTGACTCTTTCCACACTGACAGTTGTAGGTTTTGTACTGGTAATTCTGTTCTATATCGTTTCAAACGGATATGAAGCAATTAGTATTGAATTCCTTACTGAAATGCCCCGCAGGATGATGACACAGGGCGGGATCTATCCGGCAATTGTAGGTACCATAGCCCTGATAATAGGCTCCATGATTGTAGCTCTTCCTGTGGGAATCATGGTTGCCATATACCTGAACGAATATGCAGGAGAAACCCGCACCACCTGGCTAATCGAAATGGCGATCAACAACCTTGCAGGAACGCCGTCGGTAGTTTTCGGGCTTTTCGGGCTTGCACTGTTTGTAAAATACTTCGGGTTTGGCCCTTCCATACTCTCGGCTTCTCTTACACTTGCTCTCCTGATTCTGCCGGTAATCATCCGTGCTACTGAAGAAGCCCTGCTTACGGTTCCTAAAGAATATCGGGAATCATCCCTTGCACTTGGGGTCAGTAAATGGCAGACAATAAGATACGTGGTACTGCCAGCCGCAATACCCGGAATTGTTACAGGGTCAGTCCTGAGCATAGGGAGAGTTGCAGGAGAGACAGCTCCGATTCTTTTCACAGGGGCTGCTTACTTTCTGCCAAGGCTGCCTGATTCCATCCATTCCCAGTTTATGGCGCTCCCTTACCACCTTTTCGTGCTTGCAACGGCCGGGACAAATATTGTAAAAACCAGACCTATTCAGTATGGTACGGCTCTGGTTCTGTTGCTTATCGTCCTGGGTTTGAATCTTATAGCCGTTCTGATTCGCAGGCATTACAGGAATAAACTGAAAATCTAATTATATCTTTATTAATAATGTACAAGGCTTTATATGATAACGAGGTCCCTAAATGACTGATGCTGTTCAAAACGTATCTCAACCTCAGATAGAAGTAGAAAATCTTAATCTGTGGTACGGGGAGAAGCAGGCGCTTAAAAATATTTTCATGCAGATTCCCAGAAACAGCGTAACTGCCCTTATAGGCCCTTCAGGCTGTGGCAAATCCACTTTCATCCGCTGCTTAAACAGGATGAACGATCTTATTAAGAACTGCAGGATCGAAGGTAAAGTTTCGATAGAAGGCAAAAATATCTACGGGCCAGATGTGGACGTTGTTGAGCTTCGAAAAAAGGTTGGAATGGTTTTCCAGAAACCCAACCCTTTTCCTATGTCGATTTATGATAATGTCGCGTACGGGCCGCGTATACATGGCGCAAACAGGAAAGACCTTGACGGCATTGTAGAAAAGGCCCTTCGTTCGGCTGCGATCTGGGAAGAAACCTCAGACAGGCTTAAGTCTCCTGCTCTCTCCCTCAGTGGAGGGCAACAGCAAAGGCTTTGCATTGCCAGAACCCTGGCAGTAAACCCCAGAACAATTCTTTTCGATGAGCCCACAAGTGCTCTTGATCCCATCTCCACTTCCAGGATTGAGGATCTAATCATGAACCTTAAAAAAGATTATACCATAGTAATCGTAACTCACAATATGCAACAGGCAGCGAGGATATCAGACTATACCGGATTTTTCCTTATGGGAGAACTGATTGAGTTCGGCCAGACCAGGCAGATTTTCCATAATCCTCAAGAACGGAGTACTGAAGATTACATTACTGGCAGGTTCGGGTGATTGGAATGGTTCGAGAAAGATACTTAAAACAGCTGGACCTGCTCAAGGAATCAGTACTCTCGCTTGGAGAGATGGTTGAACTGATTTTCAGGGATTGCATGACCTCAGTTATAGATCTCGATGTCAAGCTTGCTGAGAAAACACTTGCCTTTGAGCCAGGGGTAGATAAGTTTGAGGAAGATATTGAGGCTTCGGTTTTTGACCTGCTTGCGCTTCAGCAGCCCATGGCCAGCGATCTCCGGCTTGTCGTATCTACTCTCAAGATCTCGGCAGATCTCAAGAGAATTGCGGGATTATCAATAAATATCGCCAAAATTCCCGGAAGAATGGAGGGTGGACACGTAAAACCCCTTACCGATACGAAAAGAATGGCAGATATTGCCGCAGTTATGCTTGAGAATTCCCTGAAGGCTTTTGAAACTCAGGATGTCGAACTTGCAAAAGCCGCAGCAGCAATGGATGAAGAGGTCGACAGACTCTTTTACGCAGTCTGGGTCGAGCTGATAGAAATGATGGCAAAAGATACAAGTATCATTTCCAGAGCCACAAATTTGCTTTTCCTGATTCGTTATCTGGAAAGAATTGCCGATCACTGCTGCAATATCTGTGAAAGTGTAGTCTATCTTGCTACGGCTGAAAGGATCAAGTTGAATTGAAAAGGTTTTTGGCCTTTTCTTTTTATTTTTTATTTCTATTTTTTATTTCTATTTTTTATTTCTATCTTTTATCCAGCTTTTTCCAGTATCCAATCCCGAGTCTGGTTTTTGTTTAGCTTCATGATGGCTTTTTAACGCTTTTGATTATTTTTTCTGATAATTGATTATTTTTTCTGATAATTTCTTTGATTTTTTCTTCTAACCATTTCCTGTTCTCTCTGATGTACAGGTTTTAAGTACATTTATAAGCATATAGACGCCCATGCCTGATATTCTTATAAAAAATACACGGATTTATTACAATAATTCGCTCCAGCCTGCCGAGATCATTATTGAGGATGGCAAAGTTACTAAAATAGGAAAAGATCTAAGGGTGTCGAGCTCGGATATGATAATAGATGCGGGTGGAGCTCTTACCCTGCCTGCCGGAATTGACGTACATGTGCATTTCAGGGAACCCGGAATGACCTCAAAGGAAAACTGGTATACGGGCTCCTGTGCGGCAGCTGCCGGAGGAATTACCACTGTCATAGACCAGCCTAATACAGTGCCTCCCACGACTGACAGGCGGGCTTTCGAACAAAAACTTAAACTTGCTCGGGGAAAGTCTATTATTGATTTCGGGATAAATGGTGGGGTAACAGACAATACCGAGAAGTTAAAAGAACTCTGGAAACTGGGAGTTACGGCTTTTGGGGAAATCTTCATGGCCGAGTCCACAGGTGGGCTAAATATTAATGAAGACACCTTTGAAGAAGCGCTTGCCGAAATCAAACGGCTCGGCGCGCTTGCGACCATCCATGCCGAAGACGAGAAAATGCGTCTTGAGCTCGAAGAGTTGTTAAAAGGGGATACTTCCTATGAGTACCATTCAAGGGTACGCCCCAATGCGTGTGAAGCGGCTGCGGTTCAGAAAGCCCTGGAGCTTGTTTCCAGACTGAAAACCAGGGCGCATCTTTGCCACATGAGCACGCTTGAAGCTACAGGTATGATACGAAAGGAAAAATATCTTGCAAGAAGGGAAGATAAAGAAGCTCTTTTTACCTGTGAAGTTACCCCTCATCACCTATTCCTCTCTACACGGGATTGGGAAAAGCTCAGATCTTTTGGAAAAATGAATCCTCCTCTCCGGGGAAGCCATAGTATTAAAGCTCTCGTAAACGGGA
The DNA here is from genome assembly GCF_049706645.1 of Methanosarcina sp. Lineage (GTDB taxonomy): Archaea > Halobacteriota > Methanosarcinia > Methanosarcinales > Methanosarcinaceae > Methanosarcina. The sequence continues at coordinate 30,399 of NZ_JBNAKP010000025.1, forward strand.
TTAACGATGGCACTATTGACATGGTAGCTTCGGATCATGCCCCGCATCTGGAATCGGAAAAAGATGTTGATATAAGAGTTGCTCCTTCGGGAGTGCCCGGGGTCGAGACCCTTATGCCTCTAATGCTTGCTGCAGTAAGGAAAAACATCCTGCCGCTTTCACGGATGATCCTGCTTACAAGCTGGAATCCGGCAAAAGCTTTCGGGCTGGACCGTAAATCCAAAGGCAGGCTTGAGGTAGGTTTTGATGCAGACCTGATTATTGTGAATCCCCGCGAGCTCCGTCCTATAAAGGCTGAGTTCCTGCACAGTAAAGCAGGCTGGACTCCCTTTGAAGGCATGGAAGGGGTTTTTCCGGAGTATACTCTCTCCAGAGGCGAAGTAATCTGGACTGAGGAGTCGATTAATGCAAAACCTGGAAGGGGCAACTTCCTGGAAGGCAGAGGGAAGAGATCCGAAGAGGATGAAGAAGCCCTCGAAGAGGCTGACGAAGCTCAGGACTGAAGAAAAAGGTTTTGCAAGAAAAAAGCTTGGAGAAGGTTTTGCAGAAAACAGAAAAAATGAAAGACGTTTCCAGGAGAGCTCAATTACATCATAAGATCTTTGGGATGTAGTATTGTCATATCCTGGAGATTGGCTTCTCTTCTTTCTTAATAAAAATCAATCGAGTCCATCTGGGACTGTAAAAGCTCCTGATGCTTTTTTTCCAGGAACTTGTAGACTGCACCGTGGGTAGCTCCATCGAGCAGCATCCTTATAGCTGTCCGGATTATAGTGTTCTGTTCGGGGTGCCCAAGAATGGATACGGTTTTTCCGTATACCGAGATCTTGACATTTATCAGGGTTTCTGCAAGCTCCCTGGTTCTTCCGTTTCTTCCTATTATCCGGCCCTTGATCCGCTGCAGTTCTTTCGGAGTGGTAGCAATATCGGAAAGGTCAATAACTTCAAGCATAAGCATCTCGTCTTCCAGAAGTTCGAGAGCTTTTTCGGGGCTAAAGCCTCTTCCTATCGCTTTGAGAGTATCCAGAACCCTAAATTCTTTCAATGGGTCTTCCTCACAGGTGACGTCTATCTTCCCGCTTTCGCTATCTATTTCCAGCTGGCACGCGGTTTTGTCCTCGATAAACTTTTTTGTTTCTCCTTTCGGACCTATTATTACTCCGACTCTTTCTTTGGGGATTTTGACATACTGAGTCATATTATTCCGCCTGTATTTTTGTAAATAGCTCTTCAGGTTTGTCCTTTATCCCATAGCGGCTGAAGAACCTGAGTATATTTTGCACGTCCCTGTAGAGGAACTCCCGAGCATTAGGATGCTCCAGGGTCACGGATTGTCCCATATCAATAAATATGGGAGTCAGGTTGTTCGGGTCGATCAGGATATTATACTCGCTCAGATCGGCATGCACAAGGTTTGCTTTTTTATGGAGGAGACGCATGTATTCGACAACCGTGTCAAAAATAAGCTTTGCCTCATCGTCCTCAAGATGTGTGTTTTTGAGGAGCGGATAAGGCACCTCTTTTTCTCCCATAAATTCCATGATAAGAATATTCTTCTCAGCAAGCACAGGCTCCGGGACCCGCACTCCTGCGCTTTTCGCACGCTTCAGGTTCTGAAGTTCCTTGCGTGTCCATGCAAAAATGATGTCTCGCTTGTTGTTTCGAATATTTGTGAAGCGAGGATCTTTCATAATGTAGGCATCCATGGCCTTGAAGGTGCTGCTGGCAATCCTGTATATTTTTATAGCCAGTTCTTTATCCGGGCCTTCGGCATAGAATACGTTTGCTTCCTTTCCGGTACTGATAGCTCCCCCCAGTGCCTTTATTATGCCCTTGTTGGAAAGGGTATAAAGAATTTTAAGGGTGGGTACATCGAATACGTTTTCTTCTACCTTCAGCCGCTCGGAGTCTTTTTCCCTGGCCCGAGACTTATCTGTAGCGCTATCGATGCGCCTTATTTTCTTTTCCTGGTCCATTACCATATTACCCTTTCAGGTATCCTTTTCTCTCAAGCCAGTCTACCTGCGGCCTTGTGTATTTCCAGATTACATCGGCTTTTTCGTTCTGGAACTCCCAGGGCACGACAATAACAACATCTCCTTCTCGAATCCAGGTTTTCTTCTTCATTGAACCCGGAATCCTTCCCATACGAACGACCCCATCCATGCAACGAAGCCTCAGTCGGTTTGCACCCAGGAGACTCTCTACAGTTGCCAGGATCTCGTTGTTTTCCCTGCGCGGTGTGCGTACTCTTGTAACGGTTTCTTCCGTATTGGGTTTGGCTTTGGATGTAGGTTTCTTTAAGTCTGCCAGTTTGATACCTCGTTATATGTAGTTTATATTTATTATTTTACTTTTTATTTTTATACTCTTAAATCCCTTATATATCGTTTTTTCGAGTTTTAAGGTTATTCGTTCTGCAGCTTTCAACTTTCTGTTATTATTTTAATGCTGCGCTTTTCTGCTTTCTTTTACTCCTTTCTTATTATTATTTTTTTCTAAGTAAGCGGACAGGCGACAGGTATATATACTGGACATTCCTTTGTATGTCTCACGCACAAAACAAGTGCGGGTCGCTCTTGAAATTGTAATTCGAGGGTGAGGATCAGGAGTTTAACAAAACAGATTTTCATCAATTGTTAAGTTTGTTTTTTTTAGAAGATCTCCTGAACGAAAAGATTTATATATTAAAACTGATGTATATGTGTTTCCTGTTTCAGCATGAATTGATTGTGCTGGAAAGGTTTTCTCATGGCTTATCGGGTTGAAATAATTCCTCGGAATGAGGGTAATAGATACCTTTAAATACCATGGGCACATAATTATATATTCCCGTTCTAGTGTGGTTATTTATGCATGCTAGGCTGGTTTCTCGTAGGTGTGGTATCAAGAATCCTTTTGTTCAAAAAGGAAAATAGATATCTTTAAATACTATGAGTGCGTATTTATAACTTCCTGCATCATAAATGCAGCAATTACTACTTATTAATAATGGAGTCAGGAGTTGTTTCCTGTCTGACGAGGATTTTTGTCGGTTCGGTTAATTCTGGGCGGTGAGAGTTTTTCATAAAACATCATCGTGAAACTGAAATAACTGAATTGATAGTTGTTAGTGCAAGTTTCTGCGACCAAGACCTTTATTTTGAAGTGTGCGATACTTTAACAATTCTGGTTGATCCTGCCAGAGGTTACTGCTATCG
>NZ_JBNAKP010000026.1:0-108283 GCF_049706645.1 Methanosarcina sp.
TCAATAGCAAAGTCAAGCGACTTCTGTAGCATTCGCAGCTTCCAGAACAAAACTTGACAATAGAGTATAGGTTGAAAAGTAGAAAAACGTTAGCAAATAACGAAAGTTGATACAGATGAAGGCTGTATCCCGCCACTAAAGTGACGGGGATTAGCCTTAAAAGCTCCTAAAAGGATCAGCGCTTTGTCGTCTGACCCTTTTCTTTCCAAGAAACCTTTTTGCTTTTCCAGGAATCTTTTATCCCTTCCAAAAAGCCTTTATGCTTTTTCAAAAGTCTTTTGTCTTTTTATTCCTTCCCGAACACCTTTTTAGCCATCAGTCTCCATCCCCTGTGGTCTTTTCCCTCAAACTTTTCCGCCACGGCTTCAAGCAGGGGAGGGATATCCAGATGCTGCGGGCATTTTTCAACGCACTGTCCGCACTGCACGCACTGGGAGGCATACCCTGGCACATCACCCCTTATTATCCCACCTGGCTTTGCTGCATACATAAGCTTCGCTTCTTTTTCATTGCCTGACAGGTAGAAATTATCATAGATTTCAAAGCATCCTGGAATATCCACACCTGAAGGGCAGGATAAACAGTATCTGCAACCTGTGCAGCCGGTTTTCATAAGCTGGCGGTATTTTTGCTCCACTCGCTTTACAAGCTGAAGTTCGGCTTCATTCAGGGAGTTTGGATAGGCTTCAGCTGCGGTTCTCAGGTTCTCTTCGATATGGGACTCCTCGTTCATACCTGAAAGCACAACCGTGACTTCCGGATGGTTCCAGATCCAGCGAAGGGCCCATTCTGCAGGTGTACGTTTCACGGGAGCTTCGTTCCAGATCTCCTGCACTTCAGGGGGCACGGGATCTGTCAGCTTGCCTCCGCGCAGGGGTTCCATAATAATAATGCCCAATCCCTTTGAAGCGGCATACTCAAGCCCTTCCGTTCCTGCCTGGTTTTTTTCGTCCAGGAAATTGTACTGGATCTGGCAGAAAGCCCAGGGATATGCGTCCACAATTCGCTTAAAATCCTCAATTGACCCGTGGAAGGAGAAACCTGCATTTATAATTCGGCCGTCAGCTTTTGCCCTATCAAGGAAACTCAGGACATCAAGCTTTTCCATTTTGTCCCATAAAGCCCCCACAAGCCCGTGCACAAGGTAATAATCGATATGGTCCGTCCTGAGCCTTTCTAACTGGGCATTCAGGATCCTGTCCATATCATCGGTGTTTTTTATTGTCCATGAGGGAAGTTTTGTAGCGAGTTTAACCTTTTCACGGTATCCGCCTGCAAGGGCCCGGCCCAGGAAAGGTTCGCTTTCTCCCATGTGATACGGCCAGGCCGTGTCGATATAGTTCACTCCGTGATCGATTGCATAGCGCACCTGCCGGGTAGCTCTTTCCTCATCTATTTTGCCGTTCTCCTTCATGGCGAGGCGCATGCATCCGAACCCAAGTAAAGAAAGTTCATCTCCCTTCTGTGGCATTTTCCTGTACAGCATTTCCATTACCCTTCGTTTTAAGTTGTTTCCCCAATTTTTAAGAGTTTATCGTTTTTAACTTACTCAGAGGGTGAATTTATAAGTAATGTTATGAACGTTCAATGGAAGGGAAGTATATAGCAAAGAAATAGGGAAACTTTTTTTCCATATTCTCAGGAAAACTGTTTTTTCCACATTCTCCGCTTTTCGCGGTTATTAATTCTGTAGTGGGTTTTCCGTGCCTTTATCTTAAGTTAGCAGTAAATAAAGCCGGATACAGCCTGGAAAACATTGAAAGGAAGTAATACGTGACCTTTTTTCCTCCAGCCCTTGCTGAGTTTCGGGATTACTGGAATAGAAGTTTCCTGGAAGTTTTGACATAGTCGCGGCAGCCTGGAGCTCTTCCAGGTGGATTCGAGCTTTAGATAGCTTCTAATCTCTGATCCTTCCTGAACTTTTCTCTTGCAGCGTCTTTCCAGGTTTCAATATCAGGGCCTTCAAATTTCTGTGTAATAGTTTTAAGTATTGCAGGTATATCCAGGTGCTGGGGGCATTTTTCAAGGCATTGTCCGCACTGCACGCACTGGGAGGCGTAGCCAAGGACACCACCTCTTATTATTCCTCCTGGTTTTGCTGCGTACATGAGCTTGCCCTCGTCTTCATCACCTGACAGGTAGACGTTGTCATAGATTTCGAAACAGCCAGGAATGTCCACACCTGAGGAGCAGGGTAAACAGTACCTGCAGCCTGTACAGCCCGTATTCATAAGCTTGCGGTACTTCTGCTCCACTCTATCCACAAGCTGCAGTTCGACCCCGGCAAGGGTGTTCGGGTAGGCTTCTTCTGCCGTCTTCAGGTTTTCTTCAACCTGGGACTCCTCATTCATGCCTGAAAGCACAACCGTAACTTCCGGATGGTTCCACACCCAGCGAAGACCCCATTCTGCTGGCGTGCGTTTCACGGGAGCTTCGTTCCAGATCTCCTGCACTTCAGGAGGTACCAGCCTTGTAAGTTTACCTCCGCGCAGGGGTTCCATAACAATAACACCCAGCCCTTTTGAAGCCGCATACTTGAGTCCTTCGGCACCGGCCTGATTTTTTCGGTCCAGAAAATTATACTGGATCTGGCAGAAAGTCCAGGGATATGCATCCACAATTCGCTTAAAATCTTCAATTGATCCGTGGAAAGAAAAGCCGGCATTGACAATTCGGCCGTCAGCCTTTGCCCTGTCAAGGAAATCGGTTACCCCGAGGCTTTTCAGCCTGTCCCATAAAGTCCCGATAAGGGAGTGCACAAGATAATAATCTATATAACCTGTCCTTAGTCTCTCAAGCTGGGCATTCAGAATGCTGTCCATGTCCTCCCTGCTCTTTATTATCCATGAAGGGAGTTTTGTAGCAAGTTTGATCTTTTCCCGATATCCACCTGAAAGAATTGACCCGAGAAAAGGTTCGTTCTCTCCCAGATGGTATGTCCAGGCTGTATCTATGTAATTAACTCCATGGTCGATTGCATAACGTATCTGGCGTTTTGCCTCTTCCCTATCAATCCTCCCATCTTTTACAGAAAGCCGCATGCACCCGAAACCCAGTATTGAAAGCTTGTCTCCGTTCTTTGGAATCCTTCTGTAAAGTATCCACTTTCCCCCCTTGCTTCCCCTTTTCTCATTATTCTTCTGCCTTTAAAATGACGTCATTAATGTAATTATACGTTATCATGACTTTATTAAAGGAATAAAGTATCTAGATTACGTAAAAATAGAAATTGTTGATCCCAAAATTTTATTGATCTCAAATAAAAAAATATCTAATATATCTCAGTTAAAATTAAAATGTTCAACACTGGAGTTTTCAACCAGAGAAAGAATTTATGGGAAGGTTATTTCCAGAGAATAACTGCCTTTTTACTTCCTGAGATTTTGTTGCACCGAGATTTTGTTGCACCTTTACTGGAATATCCGGGAAGAATAAGATACTGCGGTTCATTAGAAACGATTGTTAATGAGTTTATTTCCAATTCCTTTAAACATGCATTTCCTAATCGGAAATGGAGAAATTCAATTGACTTTTTAATGAAGAGCCTGGAAACCAGCTAAATAATAAAGATAAATAATAAAGAGGAGTTTTCAGGAAGAGGTACTGGATATATTATCATAGTCTCTATATGTCATAGTCTCAGCTGATGGAGCTGGCATTCCGGAACCAATTGGTTTTGAAAAGTCAGAAGCACCTGACTTTCCCGTGGGGTTCTGGGAAGTCCGACAACAAAACTCCAGAGAATGTTGGAATGATTTATAATACTTCACGTACAGCAAGCGTGATTACTTTGGAAAACTTAATTGTTTTAGAAAGCTTAAGCTTTTCAAGGAAGCAGATCTATAAAAAGATAAGCACTTACATTTGCAAAGGTATGAACTTATCTTCTGCGCAAGAACCTCACAATAATTATTCTGTGTGTGAAGATCTGGATTGCAACTATACAAAAGAATTGGACTAAGTAAGCTACATTTATGCTAAGAGTGTTACGTGATATCGTTTTTAATATCTCTTTATATCTTAAAAATGATTTTGTTTTATTGTATTGCCAAAAGACTTCTCAGGTGGAGAAAAAGGAGACAAGAGGCAAGAGTAAATAAACTTTGAAGTTAACTTGGTGCCAGCGCTAACGCTCAAAGATCCAGGTCATTTAAAAACATAGAATAGAGCCAGGAGCCTGAAAACGGATTTCCTGGGTTTATCTGTACCTGGAGGATCAAGAGCCTGGAAATTCCGATCCGGGAGTCTTAGCTGGCTATCCAAATATATCATGAGCCCATTCCACAACCGTTTTTATTCCATATGCATAAAGTCTCATAACTGTTTTGAGAATCAGAGTTTGAAATCCTTCTGTTGAGCACCATTTTCCCACTTGCTCTCTTGCCCCCTTGCCCCCTTACTCCCCTTGCTCTCTCTATTGATTCCCCTTACTCCCATTAGCCAGTTAGTGAATTTTACTCAACAATCAACTTTCTTGAAAAGTTGTTTAGCGATGGCTATCCTTTTCTCCAGATCAGGTCCTTCCAGTTCCTCTGCAACAGCTTTGAGCAGATCGGGAATTTTCAGACTCTGGGGGCATTTTTCCATACACTGGCCACACTCAATGCACTGGGAAGCAAATCCTCCGGGCTCGGTGTTTGTAAATAGTCATATACTTAAGGCAAGGTATTTATGTTTTGAGATCGTTTTATTTTTCAGGGTTGAGCTATGAAAATTTACGAACTTAAACAAGATGAGTTTATAAAGGAGTGGCTTTTAAATCTAAATCCTGTGGAGAACACAGAGAATGCGTACCTTCAGGGTATGCAAGCTTACACTGACTTCGTAGGGAAGAGTTCCAAAGAGCTGATACTGGAAGCAGAGGGAGAAATTACCTCAGGTATATTACCACGTCAGAGAAAAATAAAAACTTATCTGATGCGATTTAAAAAGCAAATGCAAGACCAAAATTTAGCAGACTTCACTATCAGAGGGCGCATTACAGGTGTAAGGAGTTTTTATAAATCTTTTGATATTGAAATTCCAAATCTTCAGAGTGACAAACGCAGAGCAAGAACCATAAAAGAGAATAATTTAGTGCCTAAAAAAGAAGATTTACAGGACGTATTAAAAGTATGCGATCCACTTGAAAAGGCAATTATGCTTACAGGAATCTCAAGCGGTTTATCTTCAAACGAAATACAAAATTTAAAGTTAGATGATTTTAAGAAAGGTTACGACTCTAAAACGGGAATCACTACTTTTAACTTAACAAGGGGAAAGACAGGGGTAGAGTTTGTGACTTTTCTAAGTCCTGAGGCGTCTAAAGCTGTTTTAGATTACCTTGAATTTCGAGACAGAGATATTAAAGCCGCGACATGTAGGAGAAAACAACAGGTCGAAAAACAGAGAACCTTAGATAATGACGGCTACCTTTTTATTCTGCGGCAAGTTCCTGACGAATTCCTGCAGACCCAGGATGATGAATTAAGAAAGCTTACAGAAAATGCTATATCCAAACTGTATAGGGCAATATCAGATAAAGCGAAGAAAAGCACAAAACAGGGATTCTACAACGTTGTACGCTCGCATACTATGAGGAAGTACTATAATTCAGCAATGCTGAACGCAGGTGCAGACTCGCAGTTTGTAGAATTTACAATGGGGCACTCTCTAGGAGAAACAAAACATGCGTATTATAGACCTGATAATAAGCAGCTCAAAGAGATGTATCAAAAATTTATACCTTATTTAACTATAGAAAAATCGCTTGACATAAGTGTAAGTCCTGAGTACCTAGCAATTGTGAGAGAGAATGAAATTCTCAGATCTGAGACTGCAAGGCATGTAGTGGAAAGACGAGAAGTACAGGACTTAAAAGCAGAAATTGAGAGAATGAAGCAACTTGAAAGAGAAAAAGAAAGTTTAGATACGGTTATAATGGAAGCTATAGCAGCAGACCCAAAAATATTAAACATGCTTAATGCTAAGATTTCAGAACTTTCAAATAACAAAAATTAAGCTTGACTTTAAATATTCAGATAACATAAATATAGCTACTAAAAAGGCGAAAATTTTGTAGCGATCGCTGAAAAGCCTTCGATGTCGCCGAGAGATGATTACCAAAACCAGAATAAACAATGTACCGAGCCTGTGACATGCCTAAATCCTGAGATAGTGGAGACTTTCAAAAAGATTGTAAGCAGCCACAAGGAAACGCTTGATTACCTTTCTAAATTCGGAACTATTACCGAACGAGCGAAAGCTAACTTAATTTTTGAAATCGCAGCAGGAGGTGCGTGAGTGCTTCCTGTTTTTCTCTTTTCTAATCTAGCTTTGCTCAGGTCTGCCCTGACCTGCACATATACACGTAAACCATTAAAAAGAAAAGAAAGTTTTACGTCAAATTTTCACATGAATTTAAACTTTTACCTCTACAAAGTCTTCTCTATAAGCAAATATTTGAAAAACTGCCCTGAAAAGTATATACTTCCAATGTCTGCACGTAATGAAAATTTATATTTGTTTTTAGGATTAGTTAGAAAGATGTTAGGGCATGTTGATATATAAACAAAGGGTAAGGTTTTTATGTATAATGTACACATTTTAAGAAATATTTAAATACTTAGAAACATGATATATAAGTAATTAAGAAACAAGAATTAGAAACGTCTCTAAGGTGTTAAGAATGACAAACGTAACGAACAAGAAAGTAGGCAGAATGGTTTACTTGGATTTTGAAACTGATCAAAAATTGCAGGCTATAAAAACGCCCAGCATGTCAACCTCGGCATTTTACGGAATGATAATTGAGGAAGCATTCAATATGAGGAATCCAGTGTAAAAAGAGTATAGCACGAAGTTCAACAGGGCTCAAAGTTTGGCGACCAGAACCCTGCAGAACCGGTACCACAACACCAAAAAGGTATCATGGATTTGACAATATGAAGAATTTATATCTATATATTATTTATGTCCTTTGTGTATTTAAGGGTATCGCCGTCTATGCATACGGAAACCTTTATTTTGTATCGACTTTTTTGACTGGAAATGGATCAGTTGCCGCTAAGGTAGTTTGATTTTTAGGAGATGTGAAAAATGGTTGAAGAAATGAACCGTGAAGAGTTACTTGATACTTATCACTATCTACCTCAAAAATCAATTGAGGGGAACTGTAGCATTGATGAAGACTTAGTTGAGATGATGATTACAAAACCCCTTATCTTTAAAATTCTTAAATCAAAGTCATATCAAGATGATGAGAAACTTTATAATAAACTTGTAAGGCTGCTTGCTGAATTCGATGAACGTGATATTGAAGCTATACTCTCTACATATGCTAAAAGTGTTAAATGGAATAGACTTCAGACTGATGAGAAACTGCTATTTATTACCGCTGAGATTAAAAAAGCTGACGAAAAGAAGGCTGAAGAGGATGAAATAACACTTGAGCAGCTTGACAGCATTAAATCTAATGGCTTCAGTGTCAGGATGCCAGACTTAGCAGAGATCCTTGAAGAAGACCACCTTATAAACATTCACACAAGATGGCTATCAAGCCTCTCTGACACATACTATGAGTATCAGGTTGGTTCTGGACTTTGGCTTCTGTCTGCATTAACGCAGGGAAAAGTACAACTCAGGTTGAAGCAGGAAACCCTTAAACCAAATATCTGGATGTTCATTCTTGGTAGATCCACAACAAGCAGAAAATCAACAGCAATCAATAAAACCAGAAGTATATATGAACATGCCACTAGCTCTGTATTATACAACGATGAGTTTAGTGTTGAAGGTTATCTGAAAGTTCTTTCTGAGACTCCAACAGCAAACTTTGTAAGAGATGAAGTTAGCGGATTGCTTGCAAAATACAACAAGAAGTACAATGAAGGTATTTACGATAACGAATGTGCAATTTATGATGGTCAGACACTCAGGAAAGCCCTTGCCAAAGAAGAAGTCATAGTAAACAGCCCTTATGTTACTCACATGTACGGAACTACTCTTGATAGCTTTGTACAGAAAGTAACCTTAGAGAGTGTTAATACTGGATGGGGTTTTAGGTTCCTGTATTTCTCACCTGATTACTGCAAGCCTAGGAAAGACATTGATCTTGAGGCTGATGAAGATGTAAACGCTTGGACAACATTATCAGCCAGAGTGAAATTAATTCACAAGATGTTTGAAGAGTCACCTGTAATTGACTTCCACATAGAGAAACCTGCTCTAGCTCTATTTAATCATGTAGTAGCAGATCTGGAGACCTCCTTAGATAAATTAGGTAACGGTATGCTCAATGCAGCAGTAGGAAGGTATCAACTCTATGCACTGAAACTTGCCATGCTTATTGAAATTGGAAAGAAGAGACCAAGCTTTGAAATTACCGAAGAAACAATGAAACTCGCTCTGGCACTCATTATTGAGTACTTCATACCATCGTACATGAGCGTAATTTCAAAACTTGAAGAAGATGTTAAATTTAACCAAGTTGAAAAAGTGCTTGTAACTCTACGCAGACAGGGAAATACAGCCACTAGGTCAAAGTTATTGAAAAACTCTAAACTCAAAAAGAAAGATTTTGAGGATGTTCTTGAGACTCTTGAATCATCAAAAGCAGTCATAATAAAGCGTATCGTTGAAACAGGTGGAGAAATAATAATTCTGCAAGATGATCAGGTTGACCTTAGAGAACACCTAGAGAAAAGTACGTTTCACCAATTTCACCAATTTCACCAATTTCACCTATTCACCAACAATACAGAAAGTGTGGTGAAAAAGGTGAAAAATCAGGATAATTCTATAGTAAACGCGATCTTGATAGATCATTCAAGTGAAATGGTGAAATCGGCGAAATTGGTGAAAGAGGTGAAAAATCAAGTTCCAAAATCCAAAGTTAAATCCGCGCCTCTCGCCACTGCAAAGCCAGCAGGTGCAAGCCTAAAATCTATGATGGGAGCCACTAAAAGAGAGATTAGTGCTGAAACTCTCTCTGATGCAGCAAATCTCCTTGATGAGGAGGTGCTTTAAATGCCCTTCCTCTTTCTTGATATTGAAACTGACGGTCTTGACTCTTATACTTGTAATCTTGTGACATTACAGATATTAACGCAGTCAGGAAAAACAATTCTCCTGAAAGACCCTGATAACTTGGATGCAATAAAACCGAAGCTGGAGAATAATGTAATTGTAGGACACGGTATAAAGTTTGACTCAAAGTTTCTGAAATACAGATACGGAATAACTCTTAAAAACGTATATGATACCTACATTGCAGAGATTGCTATATCTGGAGGACTCCTTGCAAGAAGAAAGGGAGCCTCACTCAAAGATCTTGTGTTTAAATATTGTGGAGTAACCCTGGATAAATCCGAACAATGCGGATTCAAAAGAGGTGTGGATCTTACAGAGGAACAAAAAGAGTACGCATTGAATGATTTGGTGTATCTTCCACAGATAATGCAGAGACAGAGAGCCATGATTGATTATCTTGGTATCAGCTCTGTTGTTGATACAGAGATGAAAGCCCTTCCTGCAGTAGTATGGCTTGAGCTCTCAGGAGTCAATACAGATGTGCAAAAAGTTGCAGAAATAAACAGTCAACTTGAGGAACGGAGGGTTAAATTAGCTCAGTCTCTTGCAAATTCATTCAAGCCACATACAGTTAATATAAACAGTCCAGTACAATTAAAGGATGCCTTAAATCGCCTGGGAATCCCTGTAGATGGCACGTCTGCAGGTGAGCTGATGAAATATGATCATCCTGTAATAGATACACTCTTGGAGTATAGGGAAGTAAACACACTGATTACTAAATTCACCTCTAGAATTCAACAGTTCATTAATCCTGTAACTGGCAGAGTCCACTCAGACTTTAATCAATATGGCGCAAAATCCGGCAGGTTTACAAGTTCAAACCCAAATCTTCAGCAGCAGCCTTCAAGGTTTACAGAATGGAGATCCATATACAAAGCAGCATCAGGATATAAGATAATAACTGCAGACTACTCACAAATAGAACTTAGAATTCTTGGTCAGGTATCACAGGATAAGGAGTTTCTGAGGGCTTATAATTCCGGTGAGGATCTGCACCAGCTCACAGCATCAAAGATCTACCGTGTACCTTTGGACCAGGTAACAAAAGTACAGCGTACAGTAGCTAAAAAGGTTAATTTTGGGTTGTCTTATGGTCTTTGGGTTCCAGGGTTGATAAAGAATCTCAGGCAAGCTGAAATTACATTGGGCACAGAGGAGGCTGAAAAAGTAATTAAAGATTACTTTAAAGCCTATCCTTCAGTAAAAAGTTATCTCTGGGATATTAGTGAAGAAGGTGCCAAAAAGTTTGCATTAAAGAATAAGGCTGGAAGATACATAAAATTTGAAAGAACTCTGGATAAAAGTAAAATAAATAGTGTAAAAAGGCAGTCTAAAAACTTGCCTATACAGTCCTTATGCGCTGATATGATAAAAGTAGCAATGGCAAATATCTTCCTTAAACTGGAGCCTAAAGGCGTTATTAGGTTCGTGAATACAATCCATGATGAATTATGCTTTGAAGCTCCTGAAGCAATGGCAGAGGAAGTTGCCCAAATTGTGAAAGAGGAAATGGAGAAAGCAGGCAAAGTGTACTTAAAAGATCTGCCTTGTGTTGCTGAAGTCACTGTAGCAGATTGTTGGTCCAAGTGAGCATTAATTCACTAAAAACGGAAGTGAAAAACGATGCTTGAATGGGCTTTTAGATGAAGGTTAAAATCTTCAATATATTAATGATGCTAACGCTAAAATTACAAATATTAAAAAAGCAGGTTTAGCACCTGTCTGTTAATTTTTTCTATCAGGGGTCCCCGCAACCTAAAGAAAAAGTTTTATGACTCCCTGGATCTTTTATTTTCTCTTTCTCCTTTTCAAACTTCTCTTAATTTTTTTCTCATAACAACTAACATCTCTGATTTACTTCATTTCAGATTCTTGTAATGATTTTATTTTCTGCTCACAACGATTAATTATTCGAGGATCTTTTATTTCTTTTCCAATACTCAAAGCCTTCCTTAAATTTTCAATAGCTTTTCCTGAATCTCCAAGTTCACTGTAGGCAAAACCTAGATCTCGAAGGTTATTTCCTACTCCTCTTTTATTTTCTATTTTTTCCTGAATTTCCAGCGCATTATTATAATATCTAATTGCTTTTTTTGGATTCCCAAGTTTAAGACATACACTACCTAAAATATTGATGTTATTTGCTATGCCTCTTGTATCTTCAGCCTCAAGTAAAATTGTCTGCGCAGCTCTGCAGTGTTCTATCGCTTCATCTGTCTTATCAAGGGCGAGGCATACGCTACCTAAATTGCTAAGGTGATTACCTTCTCTTCTCTTATCGCCAACACTGCGCAATATTTTTATTGCATTACTATGATATTTAGCTGCCAAATGATAATACCCAATTCTTTTTTCTTTATCATTTTCTTCATCACCAAGATCTCGATATGTACTTCCTAAGTTTCCAAGGTGATTACCTTTTCTTCTCCTATCTCCAGCCTCATGTAAAATATTTATTGATTCATTGTAATATTTGATTGCTTCTTTATACTCCCCAAGATTGCGATATGCACTACCCAAATTACCGAGATAATTTCCTTCTTCTCTCCTATCTTTATAGAATCTTGAAATTTCGAGCGCTTCTTCATAACATTTAATCGATTCCTCTGTCTCTCCAAGATCACTATAAGCAATGCCTAAATTTCCGAGGTTAATTCCTTCACTTCTTCTATCTTTGATATCACGCACAATTTTTACTGCTTGATCATAATATTCAATCGCTTTTCGGAGTTCTCCAAGATTACGGTATGCATCCCCTAGATAGCCAAGATTAATTCCTTCTGCTTTTTTGTTGTTATTCTTTTCTGCAATTTTTACTGCCTCATTGTAATGCTTAATTGCTTTTCTGGGTTCTCCAATATAACGGCGTGCATTGCCCAAATTACTGAGAATATCTCCATAAGTCTGCTTTTCAAAAAATGAATTACCTTTAGAATCTTCCTCAGGTAGCATTAGTTCATAAGTCTCAATCAATTTTCTAGAGTACCCCTCGTCATTTAATAACTTATTAAAGTTTGAATCCAAAATAAAAGATGCCGCTTCATCATATTTCCTAGCTTTACAATAATGATAATGGGCTTCAATTACTGGCTGAATAAGATTTTTAGTATAAGGTTTCCCTTGGGGTATAAGGGACTTATAATATTTTGCTGCACATGAATGGGTTTCTTCTTTGTTTTCCAGGTCCTCATAGGAAAACTCTTTAATCAATGGGTGAAGCCAATATTTACCAGCATTATCTGTTTCAAGTAGGGATTTTTCGATTAAATTTCGGATAGAATTTACTGGAATGTCTTGAGTACGCATTTCTGTTATGGCTTGTAGTTTCACAGGCTCACGATATACAGAAATTCTTTCAAGTAGTTTTTTCTCATTTCCTGCTAATTTGTCAAATAATCTTCTAGTATTCTTAATTGCTCCCTTCTCATCCTGAAACAGTATCGTCTCTCTAAGAATATCATCTACACTATACGATTTGCTCAAACTCACAAGGAGATAAAGGGCAAGAGGATGTCCTCCTACCCTTTCAGCAAGTACTTTTAACTGGTCAGTATCAGTTTCTTTAAATCCGCTTTGGACAAGGAAATCTATTGCAAATTCAATTGTTAGACCTTCTAATTTCTGCTTATCTTCGCCTTTATTGAGATCTATTAAGCTCCCTCCATTTTTAAACATAGGAATTATTCGACTAGTTATGAGAATTTTTGATTCGTGAGTGTTGTTATGGAGAGAAAAAAAGAGGTTCTCCAATCCTTTATCTATAAAACTCCTATCTTCCAGAATAGTATTCAGATCGTCAAAAACGAGCCAGAATGTATTTTTATGGAGTTCATCTGTTAATCTATTAATATTGATCTGTCCAACTTCCCCTTTTTCCTTATCAAATGAAGCAATTTCTGGAACTTTCAGGTAACCTGCAAGTGCCTCAAGAACGTTGATCAATTTTGCGTCCTGATTCTGGTAAAAAGAAAACCAGAAAGGAGAGGGAATTTCTACTGGTCTTGAATCTACAATTTCTCTTAATAAAGTTGACTTTCCTATTCCACCTACCCCAGTTATTATTAGAATTCTTTGTTTTTTAAGATATTCTTGAGACTTTTTTAAATCTTCAGCTCGATTTTTTTTTAACTAAACTTTTTAGTGGATCACAGTAATAAGGGAGAATGGAAGGGCTATAACTGTTCAGAATTTTCTCATTATCAATTTCTATATTTGCATTCTCTTTCGTAATATGATCAATGATCTTAAAGTATTCATCATAGGAGAGAGTTCCAAAATTGAAATAAATGCAGTTATCTCCTACATTCAACTGATTAACATTTTTTATATTAAGAGTTATAGTCTCGATTTCGTTTGCGAGAGTAGGATTTTCTCTCAAAAATTTAAGAATTTCTTGCTTTAACTCTTCCTTTGCTTCTTGAAGTTCCTGCTTTGCTTCTGGACAATTTGAGTTTTTAGATACTTTTCTGCGTGCTTTTTCAAGAGACTCACTCATTTTAGGACTTAATTTTTCTAACAAATATCTAGCTTTATATATTGTCTCTTTGCCGAGTTTTTTAATACCCTCCTCTAAAAGAGTATTTTTAACAGTCTCTGCTACGGCTTCGCCGCTTATATAAATGAAAGGAAGCGCTGGAGCAAGAATTGTCGCTGCCTGCTTAGAGATAATCTCAAGGGTCGCTGCATCCACAAAAATCCCTATCTGAAAGACTTTTCTATTTCCTTTCTGATATGAGAAGCTAGTAAAATAAGTTTTACTATTTAGAATGATTTAGGACTTACGCGGTTGAACTGAGAATCAAGAGCCAATAAACCTCTAACTGTTTAAAGAGCAAGTTTAACTGCAATGTCAAATGTACTTGATTTTGAACTTCATATGCGTAAGTCCTATGATAAATTAGCAATGTACCAAATACGTAATTCTCAGCTTTTATGCCCTATGACAATGTAATAACCGGCTTCAAAATGATTCGCTCTTCGCTTGCAATAGGCTAATGGTTAATGAACTACTGGAAAAAAGTGTGAAACGACAAATTACAATACTTGTATTGATGTGTAGAATTCTCACAACGCCAAAGGGAGTTCACCGAGGGAAGAATAAGACAATTAATTCATCAGCGAGGATAAATGAAAAAGTTTATAAACTGATATAAAATGGTAATAACAGCTGATGTTATTAAGGAAGGAAAGAAAGGGAAGACGAAAAGGGAATCAAAGATGAAGTATAAACATGTGAGCTTGTTAAGAGTCACTTCAATATGCCTCACTATCCTTCTTCTCGGACTAATGACTGCTTCTATAATTCACGCTGAGACTTACTCATATGTTATGCAATGGGGTTCTAACGGAAAAGCCGTCGGACAATTTGATGTCCCAATGGGTATTGCTGTAGATTCTTTAGATAATATTTATATTGCTGATAAGTCCAATCATCGCATTCAGGAATTCTCCAGCGATGGTCTCTTCATTAAATGTGTGGGTGACATACAATCTGCAGAAAGTTGCTCTAAGGGTAGCAGCAAAGGAGAATTTAATGAACCAGTTGATATTGCTGTCGACTCTTCAGGTAATATTTATGTTGCTGATTCTGGTAATGATCGCATTCAGAAGTTTGACAGCAATGGTAACTATCTTACTCAATGGGGTTCTTCTGGCATGGAGAACGGACAATTTTTTTCTCTCACTAGTGTTGCTGTTGATTCTTCAGGCAATGTTTATGTTGCAGATCATGTTAACATTATTCAGAAGTTTGACAGCAGTGGCAAGTTCATAACTAAATGGGGTTCTTCTGGTAGCGACAACGGACAATTTAGTCTTCCATATGATATTGCAATAGATTCTTCAGACAGTATTTATGTTGCTGATACATATAATAATCGCATTCAAAAGTTTGATAGCAATGGCAGGTTCATTAGCAATTTGGGTTCTCAGGTCGGAGATGACAGACAATTCAATAATCCATCCGGTGTTACAGTCGATTTTTCAGACAATATTTATGTTGCTGATAAGCTCAATGACCGCATTCTAAAGTTCGATAGCAACGATAATTTAATTGCCAAATGGGGTTCTTCTGGTATGGAGAACGGAAAATTTTATTATCCACAAAGTGTCGCTATAGACTCTTCGGGCAGTATTTATGTTGTAGATTCTACTAATAATCGCATTCAGAAGTTTGCTATTAAGAACGATTCTCTTCTACAACCACCGGTTGCAAGTTTTACTAGCAGTGTAACATCTGGCACTGTACCTTTAAGTGTAGTATTTACTGACACAAGTACAGGAACGCCTACCTCATGGTTATGGGACTTTGGAGATAGAACTACATCTACTGACCAAAATCCAACGCACACTTTTGTTGAAGCTGGTAGTTATACTGTTAAATTGACTATAAAGAATGAAGTTGGAAGTAGTATAAATTCTAATGTGTTTGCAGTAGCAAAGGAACAACTTCATTCGACACAGACAGAGGAAACTAATCTATCTCACAGCAATGACAGTAACTCAAAACATAGCAATTCTCTTATTGATACACAAACGGTTCAAAAAGAAGTAATGGAATTACTTCAAAATCCAAAGATTAAAATTATTGGTTTAATCGGTATTGTCTTTTTCGCTGCTCTTCCTGTTATATTTACCAAAGTTATAGAAGATATTTATTATGAATCGAAAAAGCGTATCGTAGCATGGATAAAACGACGACGTCCTAAGGAATAAGTGAAATCTTTGCTCTATAAATCCCTAGAAATACAGAATCCACATAAATTTAGTAAATGATTATTTCAGAAATTGAAATAACAACGGTAAAAAGATAGATGTAGAAAACAATGTGAAAGAGCAACACTTCACCTTTTTTTATTGCTAGCTTGTGTGCTGTTCACCTCTCAATAGAATTCTAAGTCCATCTATTATTCCTGAGTGACCCTTTTGTTACGAGGTTTCTTAATACTATTTTTAATTAATTCTCTCAAAAGAGGAACTGCTTTTTGAAGCTTCCAACAGCTCATGAGAAAATTAATAAAGTATGCATTGGTTTTTAATATTAATTTTTTTATATGAAAAATAATTGGAGTGTAGGTGGGATAAGTAAACGCTAACGAAGGAAGATGAGCATGTTTAAATGCGAGAAACAAAATGTGGCAAAACACACAGAGGGTATGCCCTCATAACAGTCATAGGAATAATGGCGCTGGCGCTGAATATGTCTGTGATAATTGCAGACGCAGCACCATCAGTACATCCCATTGCGAATTTCAGCACCAACGTCACCGAGGGTTATGCTCCCCTGTCAGTCCAGTTTAACGACAGTTCTGAAAATGCAACAGAATGGAACTGGGATTTTGGGGATGGAACTAATTCTACTGAGCAGAACCCTATCCATACTTACTTTGAAATGGGAAACTATACTGTGATCTTACTGTAACCAATGCTCTCGGATATGATTCTACAAATAAAATTATACAAGTGTTTGACGCTATCTATGGTAATAGCAGCTCTTACTCTTATATGAACATCAATGTAACAGGAACTGCTCAGGATGGTTATCAGGTTAATTTTACGATTCCTTGGGAATCGGGGATGAATGCTGATTTCAGCAACCTGAGATTCTTTGCTAACAATACGAGCACAAATGTGAGTTTTGCATTGCCATATTGGATTGTTGTATCCTGAAATGATTTCGCAGTTTCAAAATCATTGGATAGTTAGGTATATGATACACTATCGGATGGCTCAAGAGTTTAATTATTGAGGGAAATTCATTCCTATCTAGTGATGTGAAATGACCATATGAGATGAAACAAATTTGAAGAGAAAGTAAAAACAATGACTCTCCTGTATTCGATTTACATCCTACATAAAAGAATAAAAAACCGAAATAACTTTGGAATAAAACATTCTCAGTTAATCTCTAAATTTGTCATAAATTAATAATTCTAATTCATGCGTTTTCGCTTAAGTGAGGAATCGTGATAAATTAAATCGATTTCCACAAAGTTTGTCAACTTATTCATTGATGTGAAGTTGGAGTTGGACATCGATTTCAGTTTCAGAGCTCAAAATTTGGGGATCAATTTTCTCTCTGAAATCGAGACATACAGGCAAGAAAATTCCTTAACCGTTGACGCATGGATCGTTTTTGATCTATCTTAGAAGTTAATTAGAATTTTTTGCGGGAATTCTCCTTGATGATTTATACCCTTCTAAAGCTTTTACCCAATTTTCCCCGTCCCATTTTTTCCAGTGCATCATTATCATAGCACGGTTTAACAAAAGTTCTTCTCCCGAGTCGATGAAACCGTTTCCATTCTTGAGTCCATGCTCGAAAGTATATCTAAGGCGTTCGGAATACCATTCTAAAAACTGTAAGAATGCTTCAAAGTTAGATATTCTCAGATTCTGCATAAAGAATGCGATACAGATTTCTTGAAGTTGATCCTGTCTCGGTAGCCAGATTAATTAATAGAATTATTCCCAGGATAGAGTAAAACCTCAACTTCTTCAAAAGCAGGATTATAAACAAAATCACCGGATTGGAATATCCATTTCCGCTGAATTTCCTTAGCTGATTCACACATTTTGATATATTTCTCTGATGTATCCACTTAAACATCCTCAGAAATCATCACTAATGCAATAGTTAAAAGGCATATCCGAGCTAACTGAAAGTATTTGATATCAAATGGTTCTTATAATAAGTCTCGCTAAAAGAAGAGCAAGCACTACTATTAAAATCTGTATTGAAATTAGGAAAACGATTTTCTGGTCTGCTAAGCTTGGAAGTGCCGATTTTACGAAAGCTAATCTAGAAGGAGCTAGTTTTGGTGGAGCTGATCTTGAGGAAGCTAGCTTTCAGGACGCTTATTCAGTAGGAGTTAATTTTAGAGAAGCTAAGCTTGAGAACTGTAGCTTTTTTCGTGCTAATCTTGAAGATACTAACTTACGTACACAAATCTTAAATGGGCTTTTTTATAGAAAGTAATCTTGAGGTGGCTAATTTCTGTAAATCTCAGCTTGAAGTAACTGACTTCGAGAACACAAACATTAAGGGAGCTCGATTTGATGAAGCAGATCTAAGAGGGGCTAAAAATTTAACTATCGAACAACTTTCCAAAGTGAGCATGTTATATGAAGCTAAATTAGATGACAAAATCTTTGCCTCATTAGAAGAAAAAATCTAGAGCTTTTCAAAAAGAGTACCCATAATTTTTATTTGAAATTGTGACTATTTTAAAAGAAGATCTCTTCAGTATTTTTTCAAGTAATTTCTGAATGCTACGCATAGGTCTTAATATCCATTCTCTTTTTACTCAGTTTTCTTCTTCATTGCAGCATATTGATTCATTGGTTTTTGTTTTGCGCAGACATAAATTCAAAAAGTTTATTATTCGTTCTCTATTTAATAACTTGGTGAGGAATTGCTTGAAATGACTGACAATAATCTGGAATGGGAAGTTCTCCAAGAACCACTTATAATTGAAGAAATAACTCTAAATAAATGGATACCAAAAAATTCTATAAGTATAGTAGTCAATAGAACTGATTCTTACCAGATAAGAGCTGTTTTAACCGCTATAGAAGAAAACGGACCATTAGCAGGAAGAGATACCGAATGTTATAAGCGTTTTTATAAAACGTCTCCTGGCTCACGTATAGAGCCGTTTAATCTCAAAGGGAAAGATCAGTATGGTTCAAATGTGGAGTTAAAAAACTGTTATATAACTCATATAGGTTCCCGAGGAAGAAATAGTTCTGAAAGGTTAGTAACACTTAATATTATAGTATATGAAATAAAGATTGAAAAAAACAGTGATTATGAAGCGTCTCGCTTATTAGAATGGTACATAAATGGACCAAACAATGGAGTACTTTTTCCAAGAGAGACATTAAGACTTCAAGAAAACGGATCTGATAAAGCAGCGAGAAAAAGAGTTACGGTTGATATTTCTCTGGACAAAGCTATAGAATTAAGCATCCAAAACATTGAGTCTTCAGAGATGGATCGGGAGTTTGCACTCGTAACCTTTGATACTATAAAATTTATAGTTGCAAGAGTACTGAATGGTTTTGGTCCAGACTGGTCAAAAAATATATGTATAGAATATAGAAAAGATTTTGGTCCAATCCCCGATAGTCAGAAAAGAGAGGCTATCAGTGAAATAGTTAGCTTTGTGTTAGGTACACAACTTCTGAATGTTGGATTTACAGAATATGATCATGAATGGCAGCCATTGACGTTTTTCGCAAAACCTTCCTGGGGAGTGGGATACTCAAGATCCGTTTGTGAAGATATAACACTATCACCGTTTGATTTAGGAATTATAATAAACGAAGGAAAAATTGAAGAACTACTGTGCGATCTTGTTCCAAAATACTTAAGCTTAAGAGACAAGATGAGGTTGAAAGAAGCTCTATGGAAATATTGGATATCAAGAGACATGCCACTTGGAACAAATCTTCCAGCTCTTTCAAGCGCTCTCGAAATCATAAAGGAAGAATGGTTCAAGAGTGAAAAATCAAAAAGTAAAGCACTCTGGATACCCAATGAAGAATTTGAAGATCTAATTGAGGAAAGTTTAAATATTGCTGAAGAAAAGCTTGATAAGTATATTGAAAATAAGAACAAAAGTCTAGATCCAGAAAAAAGACACTCGTTGAAAGCTCAAGAAATGGGGGAGTTGAAAAAGCAGGTACTGAATAAAATACGTTATTCAAATCAAATGTCTTTAACTAAACGGTATGCAGCTTTTTTTGAAGAAATAGGACTCGAAATTGGGTCAATTGAAGATAAAGCCATAGCTTCTAGGCATTCTATGGCACATAGCGATAAGATGAATGCTGAAGAATCTGAAAAGATGGAAAAGTGTACTCGTGCTTATCAAACACTTTTTCATAGAGTGTTCTTAAAAGTTTTAGGATATGAAGGAAGGCATATCGATAGATCAGTAATCGGATTTCCAGAAAAAAATATAAATTTGCCTTTAGGAAAAATAAATAAGTTGAATGTGGAAAGTCTTGCTTTAATTTCTAAAAAGAAACCATAAAATCCATCTTTTTATATTTCCATTTCAATCGATTAACCGACTAAAGTTTTAAAACTGATTTCCTTATTGACCTCCAACCCTGCCCTTACTCAGGCTGTCCGACAATTATTGGTAGTAATAAAAAAGTGCTAAAAAGAAAGCAGATAAGACCTTTAAAATCAAAAAAGAAGGAATTCTTTTATTACCGAAGGTAATTGTCGGACAGCCTGTAACTGCTCGAGGATCTCGGTATTGGCTCACAGATAGACTAGGAAATTGCTATATATATGACACTGCTCTTACATTCTGTCTTTATTTCACACTCTTGAACGAGAAACAGTTAAATATTCTATACCCATTTTGTATAATGGGGGTGTATGAAATAAAGGTCAGTAATGATCTAATTTTAAAGCTTGAAAAACTTCCTGATAACGTTTTGATCGATCTCGAAAAATCTGTAGACAAGTTAATTCAAGCTAATCGTACACAGGTTCCAAAGAAATGCTCTACAAGTACTCAATTGGAAAAACTAGAGAATAAGCCCAAATTTGAGAACATTGACATTATAAATCTAGCAAGAAATCTGAGAAAAGAATGGAATATTGTAGAGCAAGAGGAATTGTTGACAAATTTTGTAATAGATCGTTTTCGTGAATTTAGTAACCCTCACTCGGAGACATTTGCAGCTGAGAGAATAAATGGAGACAGCAGGACCGGAGGCTTTTTTGAAGATGACTTCAGCTTTCTTTTGAACTCTTACTTATGATCAAAGCCGGACTTATGGTCACCAGAAAATAAGTTCGAAAAAGTAAAAATTACTTTGAATGATTCGGTTTCAGTCCCAGGAGAACGAAGAAAAAGAAAACCAGATGTACTAATTATGAATTATGAGACAGGTGAACCTATTTGTATAATTGAACTGAAGGCTAGTTATACAAAAAGAAGCTTGCTAAAAACCTACAACGCTGACTATGAAATGTGGAAACGGTTAAATGAAAACATAAAATTTCTGTTTGTGATACTTAGAAGTAGTAGTAAAAATAAGGCTAATACTTATAAAAAGGTGGAAGGTTGCAGAGTTATTTGCTGGGACTTAAAAACGGATAAAGACAGCAAGATCAAAGGGATAGAACCTCAAATCGATACTTCAATCGAAGATATTTTCGAAGAAGTTTATCAAACTATAAAATATTTTGAGAAGAGTCAACCTTATAAATTACATAATTCAAATTTTCAGTCATTTAGGCTATGACTCGATGCAAATATCTTTGTGCAGGTCACAGTTAAACTGCAGATGGTCGTGTATTCTGTGACTTTTTCAGAATTTCTGCAAGAATTACAATAAAAAATTCCATATTTTATTTCTTGGTAAGCTCTCGTATCTTTTCCTGAACCATTCCAATATCCCCGCCGCCTTTTGAATAGAAGTAAGCAGCTCCACTAGTTAATATGAAAAGAATTATTATACATTCATAATGAATCCACGTTGACACATTTAAAGCTCCTATAATAAGCTTATACCCTAAAGCAATCGTTGCTAGTAAAAAGATCAATATTAAAGTTTTAACGCTTTGTTCATCAATGTTAAAGTAAACTAACTCTTCTATCTCTTCTTGAAGCGTGTCAATATTTCTTCCATTACTGGCGAAATAATAACCTATACCAAATAATATTAAAATAAAAAATACCACAAGTATTATCACAAGTCCATGAAAAAACCATGATAGTGCTTTTAGAATAAAAGGGGAGACATATTCGATATATGGAAGAAGAAAGTTCCATTGTTTTTCCAACTGCCTGCACTCAAAAAAAACTGTTATTGGAAAAACTATCAGCAGTAAAGATAAAATAACAGTGTTATACAAAGCAGCTTTCCAATTCCATTTTCTTTTAAGTATTTCATTTCCTATGGAAGTAGCCAAGGGAGATAAAATCAAAACTATAAGCGGAGCAATAAGAGTATACCATATAGATTCATTAAAATCCATGTTAACTAATAATTTATTTTGATTAATAATTTAAATATCCTTCGAAATTAATAACTTTTCATCAATTTAAGCTGAATAAACACTGCTAAACATGTTAACAATCATTATTCTTTTATAGGTTTATTGCATTTCCTTTTTGATGTGGTGCAAGAAGTCGGCATGAATGGATACCAGACAATCTGTTTTCATTTCACATATTGTACCATTGTGCCTCGGCAACAATATTTTCCACACCAAGAACCAACGAAACGCTTGGAAAAACGTTTACCAGACTCAAGTAAAATATAAAATTATAGGAGAGTTTCAAAATTTGGTTCTAACATTTAGCTTTGGGGAGTTTCTTATACTCCTCTATGTGATAGGACTGCTTTTAAATAAGCAGTAATTAAAAGTTTAGCACCGCCATGCACTACATCAAAATTCTGTTTTAAACTTATTTTCTGGTCCTCTTTTTATTCTAGGGTTAACACAAAGTTTTATTTGATTGCATACATTTCCCACCTCATCGACTACCGATGCAAAGCTTTACAAAAGGCTGTTACGTGATGCAGCACTTGTTTTTTTTCATAAACTAATAACATCCGGCAACATACTCAGAAAGTTTTTATATACTTAAGAACATAATCAGTATCTAGCAACTTATTTTTGAGGTGACCATTATATCCGACATGAGAAATTTTGTTTTGCGCGACGAAGACGGTAGTGAGCATGGAGTTTTCACTGGAAAACAACCGAGACAGGCTGCTCTGAAAGCTGCAAATAGATGTAACGGAACAAAATCCGAACCAATTACTATCCGACTCAGGGAACGTGGTACAAAGAAAGTGCAAGTGTTCAAGGCATGGAAAGAAATCGTTAAAGCCCCAGAAAATAAACCTAGCTGGATGCCAGAGGAAATAAGCAAGCCCTTTGTCAAAAAAGAGAAAATCGAGACAATTGAATAAATATAAAGGAAATAAAAGGAAAATAGGTTTAATATGGGCTTTTCAAATATGCCGTTTTATTTTTCTGTCTCTCTTCTCCTATGTTCCTTCGTTTGAGTTCCTTACGTGAGAAGCGTAATTAGATAAAAGTCACTTTCAATGTGGTTTTCAGGCACTTTTTGCCGCAAAAATTCATTTTAATTCTAACAATAAGTATTCAAAGGATATGGACTACAGAAGGCGTTCATTGAGTGTTCGTTTAAAATTTATCAGATTAATGTACTCACTTGTACACTTTTTCCTAAAGTAAATGAAAATCGGTCTTTTAGGGTGGAATATTGCATGACAATTACTTATCAATTCAGGATTCAGTAGAAAAAAAGCAGCTTGATGGGTTCTCGTCAGCAACTCTCCTACGTACTCTAAGAGGATGGCTTAAAATTAAACTTAATCACATAATTGGGATTCATGCGATTGAACAGGAAAATTGTAGCATTTAATTAAGATATTCGTCGGCAGTCATGATAGCTGCAAACATGCCGTCCAACGCCGCCATGAATGATGCATGAACAGTTTGCGCGGGCAAAATTTCTTCTCCGAACTTAAGATTACGGGTAGCACAGGCATCAGCTATCAAGGTACATTTAAATCCAAGCTCTTTTGCAGCCCTGACAGTTGTATCTATACACATATGGCTCATTGCTCCGCAGATTATGAGGTCAGTTACTTCCTGTTCTTTAAGAACTGAAAGGAGTTCAGTCTGTAAAAAACTGTTAGGGAAATGCTTCTCAATGACAGTTTCGTCTAGGAGAGGACTCACGCTCGAATGAATATTCGTTCCCTGAGTTCCGGGTATAAAGAATGTGGCGTCTGATCTTGTAGATATATGCTTAATAAAGAAAACAGGTTTACCAGCAGTACGGAATGCTTTAAGGAGTTCTCCTGCTTTTTTTGCTGCTTCTTCCATGCTGACAAGTTCCATTTTGCCGCCAGGAAAATAGTCGTTTTGGATATCAATAAGAAGAAGGGCTTCTTTCATACAGCTAGTGAGTTTTCAATATTAATATTTTTGACGGTTTATTCAGACTAAGGGAGTGTCTTAAAATTAAAATCAACTCTACTGGTAATTGGAAACGTTTAGTTTGGAATAAGATCATAAATTTTTCTGAAAATTGGGTACATATGACTTTATGTTATCTAAATTTCTGATAGACTCCACCTAATTCTTTTTTCAGATCATGAATTCTATCTCAGTTGTGCAATTCATTTTAATTTAAGACACGCTCTCAGAGATATTATCTTTCTCAACTCTCTTGTTATTGCAGAACGTGACAATATATTCCTTCACCGAGTCAAATTCCAATGGCAACAACTCTATTTTTTCCAGATAGTGTTGTTGTATTATTGATTCAGATATATTGAGTTCATAGAAATTCTTTCTACAAGACAAAACTGATGGGAGATCAAAGATATCACTATGCACACTTTCATTTATTGAACACTGGCTAATCTCCATAACCATCTCATCTAAGCCATCAAATAGAAAAACAATGCAATTTTTTTCCCGTCGTGAAGTAAACTGATCATAAGTAAGTGGAAGTGGATTGCTTGGTTTGGTGTGCAAATGCTCCCACAATTTTAATAATGTTCTACCATTATTATCCGCTGAATATGCAAAATCGCGGAGAGGGATGTATACAGGCATTATATTACTTGATTCCCACACAAAACTATCCACCATAACTGCGAAGACTCGCTTAAAAATTGTGGTCTTTCCTTGTCCGGGATCACCTAGTAATAGAATTTTTTTGCCTAAAGATAGAGCAGATACCAAGTATTCTACAAGTTTTCCAGACCGGACAGTGCCCATATAATTTGCCCAAGGGGGTGATATGAATAATTTATCATTTTCTACAATTTCTCTAATTAATAGTTTAGTGGAACCCGGTGAAATGTTGTTAAAAAGATCTTCTTTCTCTTTCCGGAGGTAGGTGGAGATTTTTTGATTTATTTCTTTTTCATCTTCACGCGAGTCTTCAATTTCAATTTGATTTTTCTGCGACCTTTTTGAGTTATAATAACTGAAGGTTGCAGTAATAATAGCCGTACATAATGGGATGGAGGCTGGAAATATTATATAAATATTAGCTAATACTAATAGGACTTACGCACTTGAAGTACAAAATCAAATACAAGCAGCTTCATCAAGTTAATTGAGGTTTATACAGTTAAGAGTTTACTATTGCTGTTTTTCAGTTCAACTGCGTAAGTCCTAACTAATACTAGTACGGAGACTATAACTGCGAGCAGATAAACCAAAAATGGTTTATGTTCTGAAATTTTCATTTTCACTACCAAATTAAGATTAGATTCTTTAGGACTTATACACTTGAAAGAAAGTTCAAGGTCAAAATTTATTGAGTTTTATCCTTAAGCATTTTGTAAGGTCACTTATAAATAAATTTGAAACTATATAGAGATGTACAAATATAATATATAATCAGAGATATGAAATTTTGCCAAAATTGATAAAAATGCTTTGAAAGTATAAAAGGAATATAAACCTTTATTTTCTCAAAAAATTACATCTAAAGCCTCTAAAATAGTACTGCGAAATGCCTCCAGAATGGTATATGACTGAGAGAACTCAAATAATATCACATATGTTTAAAATTAGGTCGTCCACTGATACAGGGTTGATGTTTTCAGTATAAAATACCCAACGTGACTTTTGATCGCGTTTTGATGCTTCTGCGACACGGTGATCTAAACACGCCAAAGTCATGGGAAAAGATGAGGGTATATGTTATTTCGATTACGTTTGAATAATAACAACTGAATACAAACAGACGACCTAACTTTCTTTTTAATATTAATTTGGATAGATGAGTAACCAAACTCACACCCCCGGGAACCTACCCCTACATAAACTTATTTTTCTGATATCGATTCAGGTTGTCGAGATACGTGCATAACGGGCAACCTCAGTAAATCTGATACGTTTTTGATGTCAAGGAGATCTCACGAACTCATCTATACAAAAATTGTAAAGTTTGACAGCTTATTGAATGTTTGCGTAAAACCAATGCAAACAACAAAACCTGTAGGCGGCTACGGTGATTGGTTCTTCCTCACATCATCTTTCTATTCTGCGATTGATAAGAAAAGAATATAATTAGAAAAAATAGTAGGGGCTATATGTGCAATGGAGAGCTTTATTCTAGCTGATAAGATATTTTGAAGGAGACAGAATATTAATTATGTAAATCAGATAAAATTATCTCTTTTTTTAGATCATATTTTTCTGTTATCGACTTCACGGAATTTAAGAGCTGTTCGTCTGCTATTGGTGATATATAAATTTTTTCAATTAGAATGTCGAGAGAAACCGGTACACAAATACATTTTTTATCACGATACTCTCTACCTTTCATCAAAACGTATGCTCTGACTTCATTCTCATATCCGCACTTCTCTTTGTCCTTATGTGTAAAAATATAATGCATATTTTTGTCGGGAGGCAGATAATCGGTAGAATAATCAATATAACTTACTGTTCCAATTTTAACTTCGTGTTTCTCATCTTCAGCGAAACATTCTTTTAATCTTTTAATATTTGACTTAATGCAAATTCCTTCACCCTTTTGAGTATATTCTTCCCACATCTTACCAGATTCGCATTCATTCTGATGCCAGCAATTTATAAAATGACCCCCGATCAAATATTGGAAAGATATATATGCTTCCATCAGTTCTATTAGCTCTAATAACAACTCTATATCGTTGTTTCTACCTTGACTGGTACTGTCATAGATAAGTTTCCATTCTTCAAAAGGGCCAGGCTTATAAAAATTTTTCTTAAAGTGCATTTCTATTCGATTTACTAACTCTAATGCCAACACTGGATTATCTGGATTTTCTGTATCGTACCCTCTGCGCTGCATGAGAACATTATAGAAATGTTTCCAGTTGCCAAATGGATTGCATCCTTCTAAATGATCCTTAAAACATTTAAAATTTGCAAAATAAATGGCTTGCTATTCTAATAGAAACTCGAATCTTTCAGAATCCATATACCTCCAAATTACAGTGGAGTCTGTAGGAGTTTCAAACGCTATATGTTCCTTATACATGGTATTCACACAGATTGTCATTAAAACATAAGAATTATTTTCTTTTTATTTTCTCATTATAAATTAGAAAAGTATTCTTTTTTCAATATGTCATATAAATTATTGACAATATTAAGAATTAAAATTTTGGTGCTCCCTAGTTAATTAGTTGATGTTTTGAGGCACCTGTAATTTAACAACTCTGTTAATTTCCATTTCTTATTAGTAATTCCAGATTCCTCTGCTGGTGCCTTTTCTTTCAAGTCCCCCCATTCCCTTTCTTTTGTTAATCCTCTGTGCTCTCTACAAAAGTTAAAATGAGTATAGTAAAGCCTCATTTGGTTGTATAGCCCTTTAACTTTCTTTGAAAATCCTATTGTTTTTCTTGAAATTCTATTATTATCCTGTCTAAAAGTCAGATTCTGTCTCTCAAGTAAACTTGTTGAGATTTCATTTTGATCTACATTTTGACCAAAGATAACTCTTTTTTCGATTTTGTGAAGTTTTCCTCCCTGTTTGCTTTTGACAACCTGAGCATATTTTAAATCTTGATCAGGCATTATTGCTGGTTTCTTAGGTCTTCCTCTTTTCCCAGTAGCTGGGAACTCTTCCAAAACTCAAAATTGTTTTAAAAGAGATTCTCTATAAAATTTCAGTCCATCTGTGACAAAAACAGGGATTTTTTCTGAAAGATGTTTATTAACCAGCTCAACAAGCTTATCTGCAACATACTGTTTTCTTGGACCTATTACAAAATCAAGTATCAGCCTACAACCTGGTACAAAAGCTACCCACATCTAGGGGCCATCATCTTCATAATTTTTCATTCTTGGAACTATTTTTTTGGATTATCACCCATAATTCGTCCATTTCTACCTTTGACACTTCCACGTTCTTCATCATAGTATCATTTACTTTATCGCATTGTTCAGCTGCACGGGCTAACCATCGCTTTAGACTGGCAGGTTGTATCACTAAAACATCGGCAATGGCTTGAACGCTCATTCCTTTCATAGACATTTTTAAAGCTAAACCGATAACTTGCTCATCTTTACGAAGATCGTGATAAAAAGTGCCGTTGTGGTCGCAAAATGCTTTGCCGCATTCGTGGCAACGATATCTTCTTGTTTTTTC
Organism: Methanosarcina sp.; assembly: GCF_049706645.1. GTDB lineage: Archaea > Halobacteriota > Methanosarcinia > Methanosarcinales > Methanosarcinaceae > Methanosarcina. The sequence continues at coordinate 28,248 of NZ_JBNAKP010000026.1, forward strand.
TCCACGGCTTATGTAAGTACCATTTCCAACAACATTGCCTTTCCAACAACATTGCCTTGACCAGTAAGACCGTAGAGCTTGCAGTCTTTATTAGGACATGCAACGTCAGTAAATTGTGGTTTTGGACCTCTTTTCCCCATAAGAATACAGATCCAATTACTACTATATAATATCAATCAAATACAAATTGACCATCAATAACTAAGAAAAGCCAGAAACTCAAGAGGAGAATTTAGCCTATGCTCGGGATCATATTAATGACCTCTGCCCTTAAAAGAGCAATTCCAAGAAAAAACCAAAAGTTTTATATGAATCACATTGAGACACTAAATAGATTTGAACTACATAATATAAAACTCGATCTTATATAAAATGGAATAGTTCTATCTTTGTTGAGGAATAAATGAACACTGTCAGCTTGGCTCAAGTTTTTGGAATCGGATGCGACTTGCCCAAATACACATATGTGGACAGATCACATCTTGATGAGAAATTTAAATATTTATTATCAACTCAAAAGCACATTGTAATTTATGGCAGTTCCAAGCAAGGGAAATCGTGCCTAAGAAAAAAGGTATTGTCTGACTCCCAGTGTACAATCATTCAATGCATTCCTTCCATGACCTGCGAGAACATACTTCAACATATACTCGAAGTACTAAATAAACCCGTACCTAACGTAAGTGATGAAAAAAAAATTAACTCTACAAAAAATAGTTTGGCAGCAAAATTAGAAGCAGGTTGCTCATTAATTGGAAAATTTTTATTAAAAGGAGAGGTCGAAGGGACAGATTCAGTCGAAAGATCATGTTCTTATCAATACACAAGTGGATACGAAAAAAATATCCAATATATATCAAAAAAATTATTTGAAGAAAATAAAAAACTTGTTCTAGAAGATTTTCATTACCTCTCAGAACTTACAAAAGAAGAATTTGCCTTTGATCTGAAAGCTTTTTTTGAGAATCACACTTTTGTTTTGATAAGTGGTGTTTGGGAAGAGCAAAATATTCTTTCATATTATAATGGGGACTTATTAGGAAGAGTTGACGAAATTAATATTACATGGACTGATCCAGAGTTAAATCTTGTTCTTGCGAAAGGAGCAGAAGCACTTAACATAACTTTTTCTAACAATTTAACTGAGAGAATTATTAAATGTTCTTTTCATAATGTCGGATTAGTTTCAAGAATTGCAGAAAAACTTTGTTTCATCGAAAACATATTAAAAACGCAAGAAGAATGCAAAATACTTTCAAACTATAATTCATTAAATATAGCGATAACATCTCTAATAAAGGAAATGGCCAAACGATACGAGAGAATTGAAAATGTATTTAAATCGAGGCCTTTCAATAATTACACAAACTGCTGTTTCTATCAAATTTTCAGAGCAATAACAGAATTTGACAACAAGAGCTTATTAAATGGAATTCATCGCAGAGAACTCCACCAAAGAATTCGGTATTTTGACAAAACGATAACTGAAGAAGATTTAAAAAGTACGTTAGAAGAGTTGGAGATTTTACAATCTGAAAATAAGATCTCTCCGATGCTAATAACCTATAATAGAAGCATGCATGAAATAATTTTAACTGACCGTGAGTTTTTATTTTACAGAGAATATGGGGACGTCAAATGGGAATGGAGTATCAAATCAAACATGGATGATGATTTGGATGTTGGAAGTAGAGTAGTAACACGTCCATTCTTAGAAATTGAGAAAATAGGAGAAAATTTAATGGGTGAAAATATAGAGTATAGGCACCCATTATTAGGTACAATGGTAGTAGCACTAAAGGATGATAAATTAAGAGAGATTGTTAACCTTTTGAAGTCATCATCTTCGGTTTTGGCCATAAAAATTTCAAAAGAAAACGCATTCAGATCTAAATATATGGATTTTTACATAAAATTACTATACGATAGGGGATATGCAGAGTATGAAACGATAAATAAAGACGAAATAGAAGTTAGTTTAACCAAGAAAGGATCTACGTTTTTTATAGATTCATACCTTTTTGATCCTGGATCTAACAATAAGGAAAATATACACATTGGAAGTATAGACTTTGAATTCGAAAACAAAGATCTCGAAGTTGTAGTAAATAAAGTTAGATACAAAAAGGTGGAAAAGCAGCAATCTAATTATATTTGGGATTTGGAATTTGCAGTACTTAATAAAGGCCAAAGACCTTTATGGATAACCAGAGAAATATTTTTGAAAGACGAAAATAAGTATTACGACCCTAGAGGAATATGCTACTACACGAAAACGGAGTGCCTCGCTACAGATTCCTACTACGAACTTCTTGGAAGTGGGAGAAGAAAATATTACTATTCAACAGGAGTCTTTGATAATGGCGAAAAAATTGACTTTTCTGATTTATGTGGAGCAATGATAGAAGCATATGAAACATGTGAACCTTACATAGATCTAGAATTTCAAAAACTTCGATCAATAAATTCAATAAATTTATGTATGTCGTCGATGAAATCATCTGGAGCTTATCCTGTTGAAATCAAGAATATCAACTATTTAGAGAATAAAGAAGGTTCGAAATATATAATTATAGAAATAAAGAATAAAAATTCTGAGAGTAATAGTCTAGAATTTGTCAGCGAGATATATATTCAAGTTATTGAAGAAAGTGATGACCACAGATTGAAAGAGCCATTGCGCTTAAATACGAATAAATTTTTACTAACTCCAGGAGAGACAAAGGATTGTAGAGTTGATTTAAAAGAGAAGAATCCCCAAAGGATTAAAGGAATTTTGTTATTGATATATGTTAAAGAAGAATTTGAAAAATTAGCGTAAGACAAACTCTTATTTTAACTCTTTCTCTTCTTCGTTCTATAAATCAGCAGATAAAATCTCAATATCCTATTGAAATCGACTACTTTTTATAACTTGGGAGTTCGATTCGAACGCACGAACTCCTACAAGACCAGACTCTGAATAAAGTCCAATATACCAGTAAACAAAAGAAATCAGAAGAAAAAGAAGAGAGGAAGACCAATAAAGGTAGATCAGGAAGAATACAAAAAGAAAAGTGCAATAGAGAGGTTCTTCTGCTGGATAAAGTCATGCAAGAAAGTATTTCCAAGATATGAAATCAAAGAAATATCATACATGGGAGTTGTAATGTTAGCAGCAATAATGGAGTTAAATCAAGTTTTGGGGTGAGCTCAGTATAAATGATATTATTCAATCAATTGTATGATTGCTGGCGCTGATGTCTGATCCTCTTTTTCTGTTACCGTAAAACGCACGGCGAATTCTGTCCCATTATCCCTCTTCAGTTCAAGCTCGCCATCTAACTGGTCTACAAGGGAAGTTACCAGCTGCATGCCAAGAGTGTCAAGATTTTCCATATCGAAGTTTTCAGGTATGTCCACGCCGTTATCTGAAACGGTCAGAACGAAATTGGTAATCCTACAGTCTTCGTTTATGCTTTTTGTACATACTCCGTTTTCTTCTTTGTGTAATTCTATCCGGATTTCTCCTTCTTTTCTATCGGGAAATGCATATTTGAGAGAATTGGAAATGAGTTCATTGACAATTATTCCTAAAGGAATTGCAGTGTCCATATCAAAGAATGCATTTTTATCCAGATCCATCTTTAAGTTAATATTGAGATTTCCGACCGCATAAGTCTGTAGAAGGTTCTCAGCAAGTTCCTCAATATAGGGCGAGAAGTTCAAAGTTTCGAACCCTTTACCTTTGTATAGTTCCTCGTGTATCAGAGCCATAGATATAACTCTGTCCCGGCTTTCTTTGAAAGCTTTAAGGACTTCAGAATCCTGAATACACTCTCTATTATTGAACCTCTCAGCCGTAAGATCCAGGAGGGAAGATATAACCTGAAGGTTGTTTTTAATTCTGTGGTGAAGCTCCTTCTGGCGGGCAATCTCAATTTTTTCTAGAGCTGCTTCAATATCCTTTTTCTCAGTAATATCATATACCAGGGGGCACCTTATTTTTGATCTTAGAGCCTCTCCTGCGGCCACTTTTCGGAGTACTTTCCAGAACAAGCCAGGTCCGATAATCAAAGCTTAAAATTTTGAAGATACTCAAAGAAAGAACTTCAGGCAATACTTCTGAGGTCCCCCAAGGTCAAAGCCAAAGAGAAAACTACCGATCTCAGGACAGCAACTGCAAAGGTAACAACCTGCAAAGGTAACTGCCGTCTTTGCAGCTGGAGAACTTCCAGCTTTACATATGAATAATTGAAAAAATGATGTAGGTAAACACAAAGGTTATAACTGCAGTTTTGATAATGACCCCTATAATGTGCCTGGATATTCTTCTTTCTCTGGTTCTTTTTCTGAGTCAGGTATAAAGGAAAATTTTGCCTGAAAACTGGATGGTGCAGAATTTACGATTTAGATTCATCTGCCATTTATAGCCACATTAATCTATATGGACATTTTAATCTTGATATGGAAAAGTGAATTCCGATTGAGATTATTGCTAGTTGATAATAGAAGTTACTTTGCACTTGGTGACAGCTATGCTTCCATTGAGCCTAATAGAGGATAAGAAGTGATTTATATGACCGAAAAGAATTCACAGAAATTTGTTTTTGATGACGTCTTTGCCGAACGTATAATGGAAACTCCCCAATCTTTTATTCGCGAGATTTTAGAAGTTGCCATTGCTCCAGGAATGATTTCCTTCGCTGGAGGCCTTCCTAACAAAGACCTCTTCCCTGTAGAAGAATTACGCAAGGCATGTGATAAGGTTTTCAGTCTTTATGGCCCCGATGTCTTGCAGTATAGCAATACGGAAGGCTTATTTGAGCTTCGAGAATATATTGCCGAGCACTATAAAGAGCGAGGCGTTCTTCATGTTTCGCCCGAGAACATCTTGATAACCTGCGGATCGCAGCAGGCCATGGATCTATTGGCGAAAGTTCTTATTAATGAAAACGATCGGGTTGTTTTGGAAGAGCCGTCGTACCTTGGCGCTATTCAGGCATTTTCTCTTTTTCGCCCTCAGTTTATTACAATCCCTATTTCGGAGAAAGGAATGAACGTGGATCGGCTAAAGGATGCTTTTTCACAAAGTGTGAAGCTGATGTACATAATCCCAAACTTTCAAAATCCCACGGGTATTTCTTATCCGGAAGAAAATCGCAGAGAGATTGCTGAAGTTATCCGCGGCACCAAAACTTTTCTCGTGGAAGATGATCCTTATGGAGAATTGCGCTTCTCGGGGCGGCCCAAAACGTCATTCATGAATCTTGCTCCCGAGAACACTATTCTATTGGGAACGTTTTCAAAAATCGTTGTTCCTGCTTTTCGCTTAGGATGGGTCGTTGCTCCAAAACCCATTATTGACAAGATGGTGATCGCCAAGCAGGCGGCTGACCTTCATACAAATTCATTCTCGCAGCGCGTCCTCCACCAGTATTTGATTAACAATGATCCTGCAGCGCATATTGCCAAGATCGTGAAGCAATATGCTGCGCAGAAACAAGCCATGATAGAAGCTATTGCTCGGCACTTTCCGGAATCTGTTAAGTGTACGAATCCAGAAGGAGGTATGTTTCTCTGGGCAACTTTGCCAAACAACGTTTCATCTATGAAGCTTTTCGAAATGGCTGTCAAAGACGGCGTGTGTATTGTTCCGGGACATCCCTTTTACATAGGAAAGAACGATGTTTCCACTATGCGGTTGAGTTTCTCCTGTGTTGACGAAGCCACGATAGAAGAAGGCATTAAGCGTCTTGGAAAAGCAGCGCACCAGCTTTCTTTCGGCACCCAAGCTTTCCTTAAGACTCCGATAAAAAGAAACTCATGAGCCTTCTCAAAATGCAGTATTTTTTCCCCTTAAAACAACTGCATTTTGCAGGGAGTCTTAATCTCCTTTCCACAGTTCCAGCCATATTATAGCAAAAATACAGTACTTTTATGAAAACGATTGTATTATTAGCTGGAAACCCCTATACGGAAAGGACGGAAGAAATCATACCTCCATCCCCACCGCTTATTCTGGGAGCAAAGGACAGTCCTGCCGAAAAAGGGAGTGAAGCTTATAGGAGAAAACATCCTCAGACCACAGTAGTTCTGCTCCCCCCAGATTGTGGTCTTGATGTTTCGGTTTAAGGTCTTTACGGGAACGTTATTCTAGATCAAGATCTGATTTTTTTACTTCAAAAAGCTCAAGGAAGTCCTTTTCTAGTGGTATGCGAAGCTTTCTATCTCGTTTTGAACTTAACGTGAAATCAATTGTGTCTACATCTGAGTCAACTGCTCGGTAAAGATATTTTCATTTACCTTTTACTTTGATATAGGTTTCATCAACTCTCCATGAATCATTTGTTGGTCTTAAATGCCTTCTTATCTTCTTTTCTATTTCAGGTGAATATTGATGTACCCATCTCATGATTGTTGTATGGTCGACTTTTATTCCTCTTTCTGCCATCATTTCCTTTAAATTTCTATAGCTCAATGGATATTTTAAGTACCATCTTACTGTTTGCAAGATGATTTCTCCTACAAAGTGTTTCCATTTAAAGGCATTTATCGGCATACCATACACTCCTAAATTCCTATTTATTTTATAGTATCGATCTCATATTTTTTTGCAACGGAACCAGAACATCCACTATGGTTTTTTTCTCCAGGTGATCGTAACTAGAATGAGGGGAACATGAAACAGCAAGATAATGAACTGACGGCATATTGCGGACTTTTTTGTGGGGATTGCATCCGATATATGAGCAAAACCTCTGATTTAGCCTCACAACTATTAAATGAGTTAAGGAAAGTAAAATACGAAAACTATGTGAAGGTCAAACAGAAGGATGTTAAGGAACTTGGGAATTACGAAGCAATGGTCTCTGCTATGGAGGCTATCTGCAAATTAAATTGCGATCTCCCTTGCAGGTCGGGAAGCGGTGGGTGTGCACAGGGATGTGAGATTGCAAAATGTGTTAATTTAAAAGGAATTGAGGGTTGTTGGGCATGCAAAGAGTTGGAAACATGTAATAACTTTGAATTTCTTAGACCATTCCATGGAAATGCCCCACATAACAACATCAGGAAAATTAAAAAATATGGTCTGGATGAATGGGCTGCCCACAGAGAGACCATATACATCTGGTCAGAAAAGATTTCCGAGGAATGATGATTTCAAGCTCACTAAATGACTCATGATTCTACTGGAATAAATAATAACTATACTAATGATTTTTTATTAGTAGCGTCTCAACCGCCTTCTAATTAATCAAGCTCTGAACTTGAAGCATTGTAATTATTGTGCATGGCCTTCAGGAAGCTGAGAAATCAGGGCCTATTGAGAGTTCATAGGGGAAAGACTGGAAGTCTCAGACCAGGAAGTATTTTCCGGTGTTGCCGATTCCAGGGACCTCCTGTCCTCTGTGGGCCTTCCGCAAGCTGGAAAGGATTTATATTATCCTGCACCAGCAGGAGCCTGAGAAGGCTAAGAAAGACCTGGGCCAAGAAGAGAAAATAAAGAAACTGAAAGCTAAGATCAATAAAGAGCAGACCGAACTAGAAGAGCTAACAGAAGAACTGAAGATTCTGACAGAAGGCTTAGAGCCATAAATTGTTAAAGCGTTATGAAAATCGCAGCCGGGACTCTGTAAACTTGGAGCCTGTAATATGGTAACAGCTGCAGAACTCCGAAGAAGACTAGAAGTTCTTGAGTGTGGCCCCAGATTCCAGGAAACAAAGATCTTTGTCATAGATGGTCAGACCAGGCTGTGGCAAAAGCCCAGTGGGAGGCCGTTAAAGCCTGGGAGCAGGTCCACCCCTGGGGGTAGGGGGTAATACCAGCGTTACTTAAATGAGACGCAAAATAACTAGCTTATACTGAGAATTCGTAATGCTACCCATCTCTTCATATTTTTTATTTTTTCGACCGATGAATATAAGAATATTTTTATTTTTCTTCTCAATAGCATATTTCTCAAAAACTTAAAATTAAATTGATACTGATAACGTCTAAATATTGATTATATTTGGTCCTCTTGATACTGATTTCAAGATTTCTCCCTTGAATAAGTTAACTACTTTGCGTCTCATTTAAACGACGCTGGTATTACCCCGATTACCGCACCATCCAACGCAAAAAAAAACCTGAGGGCTTTGACCCAAAGGTACGGATTCAGGCTATTTACCGTAACTAAAATTTGAAAACGGAGCTGAGCCCCAAAATATATTTTAATTTCTGATCTACTATTTTTATACGCGATCTTGTAAATTTCATAGTCTTAGTATATAATATATAATCGTTATCAGTCTGCGGGATGAAATATGTGGTATGTTTTTCTTCAGGTTTTTTTGTATTTGATAGTACGGTAATCGGTCAAATCTCTAACACTCTTATAAGATATCTGAATAGCATGATTTACTGACATATAGGCAAAAAGTGACCACATAATCAAAAATTAAATTGATGTACGTAACAAATTATTATAAATTTATCAAATGTTAACATTTTTCACTATGATCTGCTATGTGTTTCTCACTATCTTTTTGCATTGAAGTCACGGTTATCGAGGGGAAAATATAGTAGTTTAGAATATAAGGTTACTCGATATCGATTTTCTAAAGGTGCTACATAGTCTCTGGAATGAAACTAAACTCAAACGCATAGCAGACTTTAGCCAATAATGATTTTAAAAGACGGTTAAACAAAAGATTGCCTAATATGAAGGAGCATTTTCAACTTCAAAGATGACTTTGTGGAGTAAATTACCAAGAATAATAAACCCAAAATGATTTTTATGAATATGGTAAAATGCGTTATGATTTTATTAAATTTTAATGCAATTTGTAAAACTTATCTGCCTTGCAGTAATTAATAATCAATTTCCATAGAAATTTCATAGCTACAAAATGAAAGGCAGCTATTTTCAGCTTATATGTTATTTATTTGCCTAAAAACTTAGCTAAAAATCAAAGAAACAGCTACATTTTCTCATAAAACGTAGCTGTAAAAATTGCTCTTTTCTGAAGCTAGTAAAGTAGATAAATTAACCACGCAGAGGGGTAGTACAGGGTTATTATCTGCCTATCTGTTTGGGGCTTATCAAAAAGAAAAATGGCTACATGTTATCAATAACCGTAGCCATTGGAAAATTTATACATAATCGAGAACGTGAAACGTTTTTAATTTTCATCGATTGGTTATTTTTCCATATCTATATATGCAGACTTAAAATTAGACAAACTACTACCACTATTTTGTCCAAGGTCGTTATCGTTTACACTCCCTGTAGCTGTGGCTGCTCTATAATTCGAACTGCTGGTACTCCTAAATCTGTAATCGCCGCTTGTTGAAACATAGGTGGAACTACCCTTCTCAACTTCACCTGTTCCAGTCCAATCAGCAGTGACGTTCAAGGTCTTTATTTCACCTGTATACCAATTGTAAACGTTAATTGGAACCTGAGACAGGCTTGCAGAATTAAGCTTTTTATCTATGCTGAAAACATCATCGGTCGTAAACGTGTACCCATACTCATCATTAACTGTATATCCGGTTGTGGTATCCCATGTATAGGTACTCAGATATATCTCAGTCCCATCGTCAGATTTAACTGCAGATAAATAAGTGTCGGTAATCAGATCACCATCTGTTTTAGACCAACAGGCCCATGCAGAAGCACCGTTGTCTCGTTGAATTGTTTTAGATTCCAGAGCTTGTACACTGGTAGCCAGCGAGAGCAAAATTATGAGAGCAAAAATTACTGAAAATACTTTTCTCATTATATCACTTCCGTATATTCTCAAATTTAAATATAATACACAAAAATTTATGAATGCAGTTGTATACATTTACAATACATACAACTGTTAAACATAATTTAGCGTTATCCTATATAAAACTGTGTAAATCTTTTAAAATTGTAAAAAGACCTAAAAAAAAGTAAAAAATGAATTTATACATTTGTCTGCTCATGAAGGAAATCGTTTAATTTCACTTTTTATTTACTGACTGAAATTTTATGCTAAATGCTACATTATCTACTCTAAATGGGACGTTTATCGAAGGGAAAAATATTATCGTCTAAAAATCAATTCTAATGATAACGTTTTTCAGAATCCTGTCTATAGTCTTTGGTCTTTGGAATAGCTATAAACAAAAACACATAGGCACGTTTAAACATGGCGTTTTTATTTGACGAGTGAACAAAACCCCTGAGGAAATCGGTTTTTTCTCTGCGTTTTGATGCTCTATTGAAATTCCAATTTTCCACAGGATATGAAGGTAAAAATAAGAATTGTTTATAAATTTAGTGTTACGAAGTTATATTTTTCATACTAACAGTCTTTTTAAGTTAAAACTGTCTTCTAGACGAAAATTTCAGGATTTGATTTAAAATTTTGATGATGTATTTCTACTGTAAAAAATAAACGTGTTTGATAAAATACTGACTTACAAATAAAGGGGAGCTTCTCCCAGCAAAAATCTCTAGAAATTACCTTTGATTACAGATGGATTAAAAATAGAATATACTTGGCTAAACTCACTTTGAAAACAAATATTATATTAAAATATAAAAGATAATTAAAAAGGAATAGCTGCGTTTTCTCTTAAAACGTAGCTGTCAAAAATACTTTTCAAAAGCTAGTAAACAGCTCATTTTTCGTATTTTGTTTGAGTTCTGTAGTTTAGCGATTATACTTTCTTTAGATTTAATAGTTACCAGAAGGAATACAGTACTCTTCATAATTATATTCATCCATAGCATCGTTTATGCTACAACAAGTTTGAGTTTCAGGATCGTCAAACGTCAAGTGGAGTACTGGGAGTATCACCCTTAAAATCCAGTGTATTATCGCCAGATTCATCAGTGTCAAAACTCCAATCCCAAATTCCACTAGTATATTCATAGTCAGTAAAATCCATTACGGAAGCTCCGCCTTCATAGTCAGTAAAATCCCATACAATGCCACCGTGATCATAACCCTCAAAATCCATTACGGGAGCTTCGTCACCAGCAGCTAAAGCTGGTTGAGCAGCTAAACCTGTTAGTGCAACACAGACTAGCAGTGCGATACTTATTGCTTTTTTAACTTTGCCTTCCATACGATATCACCTTCTTATTTTTTATTCAATTTATATTACTTTTCAAATTCTAAATAAGCTAATCCTAAAACTCAAAACTCTTCTCTGGATCTCGTTTTGTAAGTAAGTGATCGAGTTTCCGGATTCTGGACTCCAATCGCTAATCTCACACCCGATTGAATTCTAAACTCTACAATCTCTAAATACCCATATAATTTGTATGACCAAAGTCTCTAACAATTACCACTTTAATTAAATTTATAAGAGAATGGTAATTGAAGTTAAGCAGGCAGAAGCGTCATACTTGGAACTGTATTCATTTTTTACTATATGGTATGAAAAAATAAAGCCTACCACTACTTTTAAAGTCTTTTTAAACTTCTTTGGATCAGTGTATACCTCTAAAGGGTAGATAAAGATTAAAATAAAGAAATAGTTTTTAGATCCAGCCTAGTGTCGCGTCAGCGGTAAAATGTCGCATCTAATCGATTACAATTATTCGGAATCGTTCAATCCTTGAGGATTGACGCGACACTAGAGTTAATTAGGATTTTTTTGGGAGTTTTCCCTGATGATTTATACCCTTCTAAAGCTTTTACCCAATTTTCCCCGTCCCATTTTTTCCAGTGCATCATAATCATTGCACGGTTTAACAAAAGTTCTTCTCCCGAGTCGATGAAATCGTTTCCATTTTTGAGTCCATGTTCGAAAGTATATCTAAGGCGTCCAGAATACCACTCTAAAAACTGTAATAATGCTTCGGATTTTGACATCTTCAGATTCTGCATAAAGAATGCGATACAGATTTCTTGAAGTTGATCTTGTCTCGGTAGCCAGATATAATTAATAGGATTACTTCCGGGATAGAGTAAAACCTCAACTTCCTCAAAAGCAGGATTATAAAAAAATCACCGGATTGGAATACCCATTTTCGCTGAATTTCCTTCGCTAATAAGCACATTTTGATATATTTCTCTGATATATCCACTTAACCATCCTCAAAATGAATTACGAGTGATAGGTTAAAAGGAGCACCCGAGCTGTGTGAAAGTATTTTGGTCTAGATATTGATACCTGCTATAGAGGACTTTGTATTGGAGTCGTGGTTTAAACTATTTTACTTAATCACTAATTTTAAATACATTTCATGCTAAGCTATTTACGATTTATTTTTAGAGGTTGCAGATATGGGGCTTAACAATGAGAAAGAAAGCGGTACTATTCTTTTTAGAGAAGTCCAGGAATCTGATCGAAAACTGATGATACTACTTGGTTCTATGGCTGCAGTTCCTGTTGTTATTTTATGGTATTTTATATCTAGTTTTTTTATGATGATGCCTGTTCTGGTACTCGGACTTTATTTCCTGATTTCTTTCTTCAAAAAGCTCGTTACTGAAGTTCGGGAGGATGGAGTATATGTTAGCACATCTTCTCTTGATTCTTCTTTCAGATCATTTCCTTTTAAAAATATTCAAAGCTATAAAGTTAGAACCATTGATGAAATGATTTATCATATGAGGGGTTCTGTTAAAGACATTCCTCGTCCTTATACCTCTATTTATGCTGTTAGATCCATTTTTGCCGGCTCTAGCAGTGGTGTGCTTATTGAGTTTATGGATGGAAGAAGTATGAGCAAAATAATGATAGGCTCATAAGTTCCCGAAAAACTAGCCGAGGCTATCAGAAGAGGCATTGAAAGACAGACTTCTTTTTGATATCACATGCTGTTTTTTACAATAATTCTCAGATAATGGGCGGGTGAGACAGTTTCTCCCGCCCAGGCTTGAGGAAGGTCAGGATGAGAGGATCCCTGCCTCAGATACAATTGCATAGTCTTTTAATAAATGATGGGTCAAAAGTAAAGGAAATCAAGGCATAGCTCAGTGGTACTTTATGGCAAATTATGAAAGATAGGAGTGAGTAAAATGAGTGAATACGAATTAACCGACATTGAAAAAAAAGCCCTGGATAATTGGATAATGTTAAATATACTCCCTCAAAAAACACCAAACAAAAATTACACTAGCTATGCACTTAAAATTTTGTTTGAACAAACACCAGATGGTTTCTTTATTACAAATAAGCAATTCAAAGAAGCAATGGTCAGATGTAATTTCTTACCTGTGAATAAAAATAAATTAAATTGGGAATTCCGAATTTCCTTAAAATCTCAGGGTTGAAATAATCTAAATAAGGTTATAAACTTAACATATATTGAAAAAGCTTATCCAATTTTCCCAAGTAAGAAATATTCCAACAGAGTTTTAAAAAACGCATTTCTATTAATAAACAAAATTTGTTTATCAGATATTACCCTGCTTCCTTGGAAGAAACAGTCCTTTTGAATTGCATAATCGGAAAAATCCTCTTTTCGAGCAGTAGTGGACAGCCCTTAGCGTGCAGGGTACGCATACACACTTGTGTTGACTGGAATAAATTAGGTTTTCCAAAGGCACTTTGCATTACATGAAGCAGAACGCCAAATCAGGTGAACCGTTTACTCTTAATACTCATGTTCTGGAAAGGGTAAATAAATGGGAAGCATTGGTTTCAGGTCAAAAGTAAAAATGATTAAGAAAATACTGTAAAGGGTTATAGAATCTAAATAATTTTACCTCTTTTAGTAGAACTTTTTAAAAGAAAAGAGAGGGAGTGTTGCGAATTTACTTAAAAAGATCGAAATTTTTAACTATTTATGATGGTCAATAAATTCCCTCTCATATTAAAGCTTCTCCAATTTTATTTTTGACTCCAATGATTTTACTTTTTTACTACAATATAATTAGATATCTTTCTTGTGTTGCTACCTAACTCATTCTTTACCGTTAGACTGACAGTGTATTTTCCTGCTTTAATGTATTGGTGTACGGGATTCTTATCTGTCGAAGTGCTTTTATCGCCAAAATTCCAGAACCGTGAAGTAGGCACCCCTATACTCTTATCTGTGAATTGAACCTGCAATGGTACTTTTCCTGTTATAGGAGTCGCCCAAAAACTAGCACTAGGAATTGCTGGTTTTTCTAAAACATTTATAGTAACATCCTTTGATGCTGTAGTATAGTTTGCAATATCTGTGGGAGTGAAATCGACATGTAGTGTGTGAGTACCAACATCCAGTATAGTTCCCAGTTGCTTATTGTAAACAAAGGTTCCAGGTACTGAAGCAGAGGCACTTAATTGAGTGTCGCTCAATTCTATTCCAGCTATGATGTCAGCAAGGTTATTCCATGTAATTGCGGGAGTAGCTTTCAGAACATTGATTGTAACGTCCTTTGAAGCTGTGTTGTAGTTTGCAGAATCTGTGGGAGTGAAATCAACATGCAATGAATGCGTACCTGCTCCTAGTACAGTTCCTGCGGGCGGAGTGTAAGTAAAGGTTCCAGGTACTGAAGCAGAGGCACTTAATTGAGTACTCCCTAGAGCTGTTTCATAGATTATATCAGCAGGAGTACTCCAGGTTATTGTTGGAGTAAATTTTTCTATTGAGAACTTCTGAATGCGCTGATTCTCAGTATCGGTAACATAAGCATTACCTAAAGAATCTACAGCAACATCATATGGATACTTAAATTGTCCGTAGTCGATTCCACCAGAGCCCCATTTAGTAATGAAGTTACCGTTGCTATCAAACTTCTGAATGCGGTTATTACCCGGTTCCACAACATAAACGTTGTCTGAAGAATCTACACCAATACCGCTTAAGCCATTATAAAATTGACCATCACCAGTACCTTCAGAGCCCCATTTAGTGATGAAGTTGCCATTGCTGTCAAACTTCTGAATGCGATGATTACCCGAGTCCACAACATAAACATTGTCTGAAGAATCAACAGCTATGTCATTTGGACTATTAAATTGTCCATCGCCGGAGCCTTGAGAACCCAATTTACTGATAAATGTGCCATCACTGGAAAACTTTTGAACGCGGGGATAAGCCCAACCCGAAGTAGTAGCAGCCAAATCCATAATATAAACATTGCTCGAAGAGTCAACAGCAATCCACACTGGAATACTAAGTTGTCCGTCGCCAGTGCCAGAAGAACCCATTGGTTAATGAAGTTGCCGTTGCTGTCAAACTTCTGAATGCGATTATTGCGCTCTTCGGCAACATAAACATTGTCTGAAGAATCTACAGCAACATCCCGTGGATACTTAAATTGTCCAGTACCAGTGCCTTCAGATCCCCATCGGGTAATGAAGTTACCGTTGCTATCAAACTTCTGAATACGATGATTACCAAAATCGGCAACATAAATATTATCCAAAGAATCCACATCAATACCAATTGGAGTTTTAAATTGTCCATCACTGCTGCCATAAGAGCCCCACTTTGCAACAAAAGTATAAGTTTCAGCCTGGGCAACTGAAACACTCATCAATCCAAGAAAGAATAAAATCAAAAATAACAATATTTTCTTAGAAATATTGACCTGCTGAATATTCGTCTTCGAATCCTCCTCATAGGTTATTTAAGTTGTGCTTTTACCAAATTTTGATTCTTTCGTTTTAACTTCAATAAATTAATTTTGGAATCTATAATGAAACATAGTTAAAAAATAGGACCACATAATACTTTTCTCTATAAAGAAAATGATTTGAATAAAAAACAATAAATTTCTATTATCAGGCTAATTTTATATTATTTTCAGTTCTTTCTATGATATAGAACTTACCAAATTTGTATAACTCGAGAAAAGGCACCAGACAGAAGAGGACCTTAAGTCTATGCACAATAATTACTTTATGCAGGTTCAGAGCTTGATTAATCAAAAGGCAATAGAGGCACCTGGAAATAAAAAGAGTCGATGGAAGTTTTGGTGATCGTTTTAATCTTTTGACTTACCATTAATGGCGTTTACACGAAGCTGATAAAAAATCCAATAAAATAAAAATAAAGGATACCAATTCAAGTACAAGAATTAATTCATCATCAGGACTCATAATAAAGTAGATTTTATGCGGATTCAAAATACCCGCATTATATAAAATGCATTAAAAGATACGTTTAAACTAACGCTTAGTTATTTCGTTTTGTCTTTTTTGCTGGATCCAATAATCCTTATTACATCTCTTCATTCTCCTACTCATTTATGCAACCTTCCTGCTGGTCACTACTCAGACCCAGAGAGATAGACAACAAACTACAGTTAATGCGAATAAAGCAAACAAATCAATTATAATAAATACAAATTCAGCAAGAGAACCATGTATATAAAAATAGGTAAGAAAACTATCAGGTTGAATAACGAGAATGGCAACCAATAAGCTTACAATTAACGCGAAATAGTTCACCATACGTACACCTAAGATGGGTGTTTTTTTCAGCCATTTCCTAGTCTCTGTTATCCGTGAGTTTATATTATTGCCAATAGGTCTATCATAATTTGTATTTGTTATCACTACGGTATAGCACATGATGAAAAAGATAAAAAGCACGTACCAAATATACGATGTGCCTTGATTTAATGTTTCTAACAATGTGACTATCACTAAATACGTCTGAATTAGATATTTTTTTTCATCATAAACTCTTTGCCACTCTATGTCATTTGTAGATGAAAATGTTTAGTTAACATTTCCATTTATACACCTCATTTTTAATTATTTGTTTATGTATAAATCATCTTCTTTTTCTAATGTTTTTCAATCCGTTATTGTATGGGATTAATTTATACCGATAATTCCATAGGCAATCGTAAAACTAAAGATTAACGCATAAACCACTCTATCAACAATTTAGACAATTTGTTGCTTTTTTCATTGAATTTTTGCTAAATTGTTTATTTTTATGGCTCTCAAGTTTCAAGAACGCTACATTTATAACCTATTGTTGCTATATATAATATGGGAGTCTAAAAAATAGGAGTATGAAAAATGGGATATTCTAAAGAATGGCTTACTGAAGAGGAAGTTAAAAAACTTCTTGAACTTCCTAACCTTGAAGAAAAATACGAAATCTGGATTCTTTTGCTTTATACACCTGCACTTAGGGTTACAGAGGCATTGAATATTAGAGTGCGTGATCTTATCCTTGAGAAGAAGGAGATCAATGTAATTGGGGGTAAGAAGCGTAAAGACAATGAAATAGAGCCTGTACCATGTAACCTGCAGGTTCTTAGACAGATTAAGCGTTATGCTGAAAGGTGCGACTTAAAGCCCTCTGATTTCATTATGTTTTCGAACAAAGGAAAGAAGGCAGACAGATCATGGGTATATAAGAAGCTTAATGATTTGTGCCAGGAAGCAGGAATTGACAAGAAGATAGGCACACATACTATGAGAAGGTCAAGAGCTACTCACTTACTTAATAGAGGTATTACACTGGCAAAGGTATCAAAGTACCTGAGACACAAAAATTTAGCAACCACTATGGCTTATTTAAAGATTACAACTGCAGATATTCAGAGAGAGCTCGACGAGCTGGGAGATCCTGTAACGGACATAATCGGCGGGAGCTTTTAAAGTGACCTTCTCAGACCTTAGTACCCTTCAATGAATTCTCATCAATCTTTTTGCTGTTTTCCTTTATGCAGTTCTATACTGCTAATTCCTTTTTTTAAAGCTATCAGAAAAAATAAGATAGATTATACCTCCCTGATAAAACGAATCGTTTCTAGGTCTTCTGGTTAAGCTGTTTCTACACATGTTATGTACATATTTCGTACATACAGAAAATGTACATTATACATACTCAGCATGTTCTCAAGCCTCTATATAACGCTTTTGTAAAAGATTATATATAATCATTATAAAGGTACTATATACATATTTGTGATAGTTATATACACTTAGACAACGTACATTATATACCGAAGTTTGGGAGTTTCGGAGGGTTGAAAATGATTCGTAAAGTGTATAGTAACAACAGTGCTGGTACACTGATTATATCAGTGCCTGCAAAATTTACAAAGGAAATGGGACTCACTAAGGAAGACAATGTAAACATTGAATTGGTTGGAAAAGCCCTACACGTTTCTAAGGTGATCCTGCAATGAAAACGACTACTGTTTTGAAAAAAAGACGGGAGATTACCTTCTTAAAATTCCATTGGAAGTTGGGGGGTTGTTTGGATTTCAGGAAGGGCAAGAGTTCAGCATAATCACAACTGAAAGTTGTATTGGGTTTAGATGGTGTTAACATGCCTTCAATCCAACTTTCAAAAACAGGGGTATTTTCTGTAAATATACCTATTCGGGTTGCTAGATCATTAAAACTTCAAAAAGGAAAAAAGACAACTGTCAGAAAAGGAAAAAACAGCAATGAGCTTATTGTTACCATTGAGAGGAATTGAGCATGACCACAAAAACGGAACTATTGCAAGTTATCCGTAAACACTGCCTTGAATGTTGCGGAGGTTCCTACCTGGATGTAGAGAAATGCACGGCAGGTCCAGAAGCTAAACTTAGCACCTGCACATTATGGGCTTATAGGATGGGTAAAGATCCAGACGGACCTTCAGAGGCTAAGATTGAAGCAGGAAAAAAGAGCTTTAGATTCTTACAGCAGGCAAATACTCAAGCTTGATAAAATTCATTGAATCTTTAAATTTTATCCCGTCAATTGACGGACTTAAAATTATTTTACATTGCTTTATAGGAGTATCTGACTAGAAGGGATAAATCATATTTCATATGTGAGAAAAAGTTTCATGAGCCTTACAAAGAAAGCCTAATCTTCCTTCTTTTCTCTACAAGAGCCTGTGACCTTGCTCAGGCATACACACAAGCTTACTATTAGCTTGTCGCATCCTAACAATTTATTTTCAAGCATTCCGGTGTGGAACGGGAAAATCAGGCAATTTACTTACATCTGTCTAGACGCACGTCTACAAGCTTGAGACGACAGACAGAATATAGTAATACTGTAAAACTTAATGGTATCAAAGTACTGTTATAAATTGACAGGAATTAACAGCCATGACGACATTTTTTGTTATTTGCTTCGGGGAGTCTTCTAAGTTAAATAATATGTACTGCGCGTGCGTGTGTAGTCGCCGCTTTACATACATTGATGTTTAAAACCAGATGCAGATGAGAGAGTCGCATTAGATATATTTTAGAAACCAATATCAAATAAACTGTCGCTAAATTACGTATAAGGAACTGCTAGAAATAGGCAATAGTATCCCCAAAATAGCCTAAAACTGATAGCGACACCAACCAAAATTGAATGTCGTCAATATTTTGCTTCAACTAGAATCTACAAAAGTATATACAGAAGCCGTATTCTCTGCCATTGTTATACTTATTGAAGACGGTGATGGGCAGGGCACACCCCTAAGAATGAACGCTATCTCTGGCTTTCCCGCAATCACATTAAATCATCTTACCTGCAGTCTTCTATCATCTCTCTGCAGGGTTTCACATTCACCCCCATTTCTTTTCAAAGTAACATTTTCATATGCTTTTAACTGATTCAATACTTTGCCTTAAGACTATGACTGTTTGTAAATACGCCGCTCATCCTGACTGCATATGTAAACCTGGCTCCGTCCGCATTGCCAAACATGTGCAGGTTATTGTAAATATTAAAGCATTCAGGGATACTAACGCCTGAAGGACAGGGCATGCAATACTGACAGCCAGTACAGCCAATCTTCATAAGCTGGCGGTATTTTTGCTCAACTTTGCTAACAAGCTGTACTTCCGCTTCGGCCAGGGAGTTCGGATAGGCTTCTTCTGCCGTCTTCAGGTTTTCTTCAACCTGAGATTCCTCATTCATGCCCGAAAGCACAACCGTAACCTCGGGATGGTTCCACACCCAGCGAAGAGCCCACTCGGCAGGTGTGCGTTTTACCTCGGCTTCGTTCCAGATCTCCTGCACTTCAGGAGGTACCGGGCTGGCCAGATTGCCTCCGAGCAGAGGTTCCATGACAATAATACCCAGCCCTTTTGAAGCTGCATATTTAAGCCCTTCCGTGCCAGCCTGGTGATTCTCATCCATAAAATTATACTGAATCTGGCAGAAAGTCCAGGGATATGCATCCACAATTCGCTTAAAGTCCTCAATTGACCCGTGGAAAGAAAAGCCGGCATTGACAATTCGGCCGTCAGCCTTTGCTTTATCAAGGAAATCGGTCACACCGAGAGGCTCAAGTTTGTCCCAGACCTCTCCTGCGAGCCCATGAACCAGATAATAATCGATATAGTCCGTGTTGAGCCTCTCTAACTGGGCATTCAGGAATCTATCCATATCTTCACGGCTTTCCACAAGCCAGGAAGGTAATTTTGTAGCAAGTTTAACCTTTTCCCGATCTCCGTCGGCGAGCGCCCTGCCCAGAAAAGGCTCGCTTTCTCCCATGTGATATGGCCAGGCTGTGTCGATATAGTTCACTCCGTGGTCAATTGCATATCTAACTTGCCGCGCGGCTCTTTCCTCATCTATTTTGCCGTTCTCTTTTACGGGAAGGCGCATGCAACCGAACCCAAGTACTGAAAGTTCGTCTCCGTTCTCTGGCATTTTTCGGTACAGCATCTGTCGTTTTCCTGCTATTCTCTTTCACGATTTTTTCTTGATATTTCATTCTGGTTGATTGACAGATCACTCGTCTTTTTTGAAAATACTCTTTTCATTAAAACTGATTATTAATCCTCAAGGGATAGGAAGAAACTGGTTTTTAGAAAACTTTTCAAGATAATCTGGAGTCCGCCTTTTATAAGCTTTTTTGATCGAATTTGACAATTCTTCTCATTTTATCCTGAAAGGAAGTTTGAGTTTCGATTTTATTTTCTCGTAATGACTTGGCCTGCCTTTAACCTTAAAATAGAGGCTATTGATAGATCTTCTTCCGCAGGAAAATAGTAAAAAGGGAGCCTATCTACCCCCGCCTCTTTTGAATTGCTATTAAGGCAATGCGATAAAGGTGACAGGCATTAAAAAGACAGAACATTCTCAATAGCTGAGTTTGAGAGTCGGATCGCCAAAAATAACATTTCGATAGTGCGGTAAATTCGCGGCATTCTCTGCCCTCATAAGCGCTAGCACAGCTTCGCCAAAAGGCATGTTCTGCTGCAGGTTCTGAAAGACTACTGTATAATCCCCGGGTGGATTGGTGACATTATGGGTAAGTACTGCCAGTCCCTTGGCATGAGCAAGATAGGCTGTGCCGAGCATATGTGCTCCATACTGTCTATTTAGCGGCGTCGCTGGGGAAGTCTGCTCGCCGCCCATACCCACAAGAGACTGCGGCCTAAAGAGAATTTTCCCTATATCACATCCCCCGAGAAGATAAAAGCGCGAGAGTTCATTCTTGTTTGGCACGGCAAGGATGTGGGCTTCTTTAACGCTTCCGCTAGGCAGGAGCGAAATAGAGGCAGTACTACCTGGGCTTGTGTAGGTAGCTGGAAAGTTAGGAGGAAAAACATCCTGCCCAGACTCAGCCGCGAAGTAATGATTGAGCCAGTCACTGTGCATTACATACTGACAGATAAGGTACTCCTGCTGGAATGACGCTACATAGTTGGCAATACTCGCCTTCTGGTTGGCGGGGAAGGCCGCGGTATCCGCGTGTACCGTGATATTGGCGGCTGGAACAGCTGCCGACATCTTATTGCGCTCGGCTTGCCAGCCGCCGGCAAAGTCCTTGTCAAGGAAAATATAGCCCCTTCGAGTACGCCGCGTAGTGCGGTGGTCGTGATTGCTGTTGAAGTAGTCCATGAGCAGTCGGACTTCTTCGGCTTCAGACCATTCCCAGCCCTGGAGACCTGTGCGCCAGGCCGCCTGCGACATACTGATTCGCCCAATCCAGTATTTCGGGTCTGCACCGTATTTATTCGGATCACGCTGCGAGTGATGTACCTCCGATTGCCTCATTAACACGAAGCCAGGAGCACTCCACTGGGTACGTGGATAGAACGCGAAATTCGGTGGTGCCCCTTCGTCATAGGGCAGGCGAAGCACTTGAGGGCTTCCAGGGGGCACCATTGGCGCGAGAGGCTGCCATTCCCAGTAGCCGAAAGGATCGGCGAGCATTACATCCACACAAAAGTAATCCAGCTCTCCCCGCCCGCCAGGTACACCCGGTATATCATTAAAAGTACAGATTCCAGCCGCCGGAAAATCTCCCACAAGTACGACTCCGCTTAAGCGTGCCCCACCTGCAAAATAGAAATCTCGAATATAACGATAGAGCTGCAGCAATTCCGAGGGTAAATGGCGATTCCCGCGCTCGCCGGTCTCGTCTCTTCGGACGTCGTAGGTATATGCATAGGCATCCCATCCCTCATTCTGAAGGTCATCGAGCCAGCGCGTAAAAGGCGACCAGCCTCCGCCTGAAGCGGCGAGAATCGGACCAAGCAATCGTTCCTCAACAAGGACAAGAACGCGTGGTGAAGTTGGTGCTCCTGGTCTAGCAGTGAGAAAGCGAACGCGTGGGCTGGTGCTCTCCTGGCGAGTTTCGGCAGGCCATGCCCTCTCTGCATGCCAGGAATAGGTGCGTCCACCATCCACGAACTGACCGCGCAGGGTATCAAATGCGAGCTTACCGGTGTATCTTTGGTTTCCACGAGTGAAGGCCAGTTCGTCAGTGTTGGTGTTGAAGCTAACTGCGGTAAGTGCTTCCCAGACCTGGTGTGCATCAAGCCACAGCCTTCCAGCGGCAGCGCCGCCTGTCATCCAGAGTTGCAAAATGCCAATAAAACCATTCGCGTCGATGCGCCAGTTGCCAATAGCTTCTCGGTATTGCGTAATTATCTCCCCACTAAATATGTTCTTATGTTCTAAAATCAACTCTACTTTTCTAAGCTCTAGATTATTACTCTTTTTCCGTCCCCTCATGACCGACTGATACCATGGATAACCGTTCTTTATTCTACAGCGAGGTGGCATTTGACAGTCCACACAACCTCTAGAACTGTTCCTGTCCATTGCTTCCAGTGACTATCAACAGTTTCGGGATATAGCCGGCCATTAGAGCCATCGCGACCTGTTTTGCTTTCCCTTTGATCTTTAATGGATCAGGCCACGACCATGTTCCAATAAGCTTGCCTTTTCGGCTGGACTTAACCCAGAGGTGAGATTGGGGATAAGCTTTGGAAGATCCCGTGGATCGGTGTTTGAAGTAATGCCAGCTAGCGCACTTCGGACAAAATTTGAAACCCCTGCATTTGCTTTGATTGCGGCTTCTCTATTGAGCTGATTGCCAATGGCACGAAAAGTACTGGTGGCATGAATTGAGCTTGTTTCGAAAAGGATACCGCTTGGTTTAGAAAATGCCCCTCCAGTTAAACCAGCCAGAGCGCCTGTCCCTGCATTGATAGCAATCCCCTCCAATGTGATCAACTCATCGTTTGAAAGCTGAGTTACAATATATTGAGCGATGTTAGCACTGGAGCCAAGGAGAACAGCGCCTGTAAGTTTAGTGGCAACGAATGGTGCAAGAGCTCCTGCAACTGCCCCCGATCCTCCGGCGATAAAAGCATCTCCCCAATCAACGTTGTTAAAACCTTTGCTTATGCTTTGACCAACTACAGATCCAACGAATCCTGCTCCAGCGCCAATAGCACCAGTAATCACTGGAACCGGCACACGACCATCTGGATCGACGAAGCTGACTGGATTTCCGAGTGCATAGCTATAGAGATAGAAACTCATAAGATTCGTCTCATCGAAATCAAAGGCTGGGTCAGGTCGATTGAATCTCCCGGCAAAGGAGTCATAATAACGTGCCATCATGTAGTCGCGTTCGGTATATCTGTCCCTTTCATGGCTGGCAAACTCAAGCTCCATCAAGTTGTAGATGATCTCTGTTCGCATCTGGTGTCCATAAGGTGCGTACTCGTAGTATTTCACCCAGGGCCACTGAATAGCTACCACCGGATTCCCAAGCCGGTCCCGAAACTCATATTCAATGTTTTTTCCATAGCGAATCTGTGCAATGGGTATACTGTTATGGTAAACAAAATCGTGCTTAACTCCGGTCCAGTCATACGACTGAAACTGCGTCTCCTGGCTAATCAGTTGCCCATTGGGAAGACGTATCGAGTATACAACCTGATGGCCATGGACTTCACGTACACGATTGCCATCTGCATCGTAGAGGTAATGTGCCTTTGACCATCCTGCTACAGGGTCGAGTACGCCTGCAATCTGATCAAGGTATGTATAAATGTACCCCCACTGATCATCCAGTATCAATCGACCGTCCAGATCATAACCCCATCCGATACGCTGATTAGCATTGTTATAACTGACTCCGCTAAAAGCAGATAGGTAAAGGCTTGCAGGTACAGGATTGTTATTGATGTCAGTAGCAGTAAGCCCAAGGACACTGAGCCCGGTGCGGTCAGTGAGATTTCCTGCGTTATCATAGACATATGTATTAACTGCACTGCCGATTGTGAGAGTTTCGAGAAGCCCCCGTGGGTCATAGGTATACCCTACTGTACTCTGAAGGCCAGGATCGTTGCGGGTTAGGGATTTTATATGCCCATAGCCATCGTCATAATATTCGATCTGTGATGCGCTATAGATCACTGACTCTTCATTCATCTTGACGGAGTGGGACTTAATCCTGCCCAGTGAGTCATAAGAACGGTCTACCTCAAAGCTGCCGATCTGTGAGAAACGTGAATCCAGCATTAGCATCTGCATTTTGCTAGACAGCCCACTATCCCAATAAGAGGTATCACTAACAATCGGATTACCTCCGTATTCGACCCTTTTGTGACTTGCCTGATTGTTGAAACCGTACTTCTGCCAGTTTCCTATAATGCCGGTAAGGTCTTCATCCGGATGCTTCACACCCGAAACTCGCCCGAGACCATCGTACTCAAGCTCCAGTACAAACACAGCATATGACGTCGTTGGCTGGGGCCTGGGAGGTATAAAAATGTCTTCATCTCCAATCGGATCGACAGCGTCATCGCCGGTCTCAGGACGAGGTAGTTGATCTACCTCCGGCGGCAATCCTTCCGGTTTAATTGGAATAGCGCCGAGCTTCTCACTGACAGTGAATGGGGTGCCTACGACAAACGAATGAGGTCTGCAGAAAGGACCGATCTCACCATTAGCCTTTTTCGCCCGGACTCTAAACCAGTACCATTGATCTCCGGCCGGGATGAAGGCGATGTCGGAGAAAGGTATTTTTATATCCCGGATTTCTCCCCGATAAAGCAACCTTGGAGGATACTGATTGCTTCCTGGTGGGGCTACCAGAGGAGACCACGCCCCTTCCCAGAGTTCAAAGTCATAACTGTCAGCGAGGTTTCCATCGGCGTCCTTAACAGCTTCCCAGATAAACGCATCTTTAAAGAGAGAAGCCGGATCAAGGTACCCCAGGGGATGGGTAACATGGGGAGTGGGGAGCGGCCTTGGCACTGACAATTTTATTTTCTGTGGTCTCCCTGCTCTATCAGGATCTGAATACCCGACAATAACTCCGTTGTGCTCAGTCTGTGATATGAATCCAAAAGTCGGGTCATAGTCTCGAGTAGATACAGTTGCACCGCCAGTGAGTTTCATCTCTTTCACTCGCCCACGCCCGTCATGCATAAAGGTGTAGTCCATTCCAGGCCGAGTGACCCGTTTTAACCATAATTCAGGGGTGTACTCGTAATTAATGGAACCTGTCTCAGGGTGCGTTTCTGATACCTTATTATTAAGAAAATTTTGCACAATAGTACGTTGCGCCTGCCCCTGAGAAAAGGTAATTGTTTGCTCGATCCCGTCGCTCACTGAGGTATAGCTGTAATTTACCTGATTCCCATTTGTAGAACCCATAAGAATGCGACCAAAATGATCAACCTCACGCTCGATAACAACTGATCCGTTGAGGGTTTCTGTTGTTTTTACACTTCCATCGCTTGTGACATATGCGTACTCATGCTCATCTCCTGGTGCACTCCGCGATCTTAACCTCCCATGCACATCATAAGCGAGGCTGTACGTTGCACCTGTTCGAGTAATTTCCTGCATAGGCCGGTCAAAAGCGTCAAAATTACTGTAGGTATGAACGGCATACTGGCTCCCTTCCACCTTCTCCTTCCTCTCGATGAGCCTGCCCCACTCGTCATGCGTGAGCTTAATCTCACTCGACCCTTGTGTTAGAGTTACAATATTGTTTCTATCGTCGTAGTCAATGACGGCATTATCCGTATCAGGTGCCTGCACGAGGGTCAAGCGAAAGTCATTGTCCCAGGTGAAGGATTTTTTGACGCCATTGCGCGTTTCCTCCTTGATCGTCCCATTTCGATTGATAATACGCTCGATATTAGGTCCCCCTGGATATTCGAGCTTCTTCACGACTCCGTTCTCATATTCATAGCTCTCTGAATATCCGCCATAAGAGATTGACCTGAGCGAACCTGCGTATCCATTCGTCCAGTAGTACTCGTTGTCAACTTGGAGATAATTATTTTCAGTATGGTAAAAACGTGCATAACTGGGGACAATCGCCCCTGTGTTCGGATAGTCTTGAGTGGTTTTCTTGACAATACTGCCGGCAATACTCACCGTTTCGCTCTCTCTCAAGCCGAGTATATATTTTGGATTCGCTCCGCCAGTTCCGCTTTTAACGTGCTGATATTCGAACTCCTCAGTTACGTTTCCAGGCCGGTTAATTAGTTTTGGAAAGTTGAGACCGTCATACATTGCGTCTGGATAGGTCGTAGTCAGGCTGTGGCCATCCTGATCAACGATCTCGCTTAACAGGCGTGGTGACGAAACCATAGATGACGAGTTAGCCGCTTGAGGTTCCATTGAAACTTCAAAGGGAGCATAGTCCCACGTTTTTTCGGTCTCCGTCCAGGTCATTCCGGCTCTGAATCTCTCCTCACTATTGATAAGTATCCCTACTTTCCAGAGCTGGGAATTCCACACCGCCGACGAACCGTATGTGTAGTAGGTGTAGGTGTTTTCTAAATCGGTTGTTGTCACCCGGACTTTGAACTCATTGTTCTAGGGCGAGCTTGGCCCGGTGTTCAGGTACTCGTAATCCCAGATATGACCGCCTTTCTCAATGCGTTTCACAGCATACGCAAATGTCTGGACACCTGATTGATAGAAAATTTGTTTAAGATCATAATTGATCTTTGTTACGCCACCTGTTGGATACTCGATCTGAGTTATCGCGCTGATAACCGTTCCAGCGGAATTCGATGCAGGGGCAAAATCGTTTGTGTACGTAGTGACACGCCCTTCACCTGTCTGATGTTCCTTCAAGCGTGCGTGCCGGAAGGTTCGTAGTCATATTCGGCAAGAATCTTACCTGACTTACCATTAAATCTGACTTTATAGAGCCGTCTCTTTCCAAGCTGATCAGTGTCATACTCGAAATTCAGGGTACGTCCGAAGCCATCATTAATAGACTGAACCAGCGGATGCTCGAAATATGGCGTGATATCTTCTTCATAGACAATTTCCCACGTGTTGCCGTAGCAATCACTAACTTGAGTTGTCACGAAGTAGAAATAGCGCAGTATACTCTGAGGCGGTGTTGTGGAGGTATCCGTGGTATACAACCGCTCCAGTGTGTACTTAAGACCATTCGGGGTCAACAGCTCGTAAGTGTCATTATCAATTTTTAGCAGGATTTCCATTGACGCGGAGATCCATTCGTCATTATTGCCCGGGCTACTAATCGGTATCTCTGTGTTAAGGAGGTCATGCCGATAGAACCGATGCCTTGCGCCGCTGCTATCCACAAATTCCGGATGAGGAACCGGTCCACCTCCAGGAAGAGGGGTACCTGCTGCCCAGAGGATTCCGTAGTGACCTACCCAGCCTTCACCGAGAGGAGAATCAGCTTGATTTGAGATACCCATGCCCGGTAAATAGAGACTGTTGCTATTAAATGTGCGAGTAAAAGCAAGTTCGAATTTTCCCTGACTCGGTATTGAAACATCTTTTGCGGAAATCGTCAGGTTCCCACCATAGGGATTTACATTCACCTGAAGACCTGCGTCAAAGTAACTTCCATTTTCTTTGAAGCCGGGCTCTAAGAATTCAGGGCCGTATGTGCCTGGAGAACGTTCCATCATTGTTCTTTCGCTCCTGCTGCTATTCATTGCGAACACATATTGATATTGCCTGCTAACGGCAGCCCTGAAGGCGGCACGTTTTAAATGCGTTCGCTGGACCCACTTGCTGAATTTAAAGTTTTTTGACTCGCTGAAGTGATTCATTCTCATTTTAAAAATTCAAAAGAATATTGAGTCCCCCATCACCACATTGAGTCTGTACGTACGTGGGCCCTGCTTCCAATGGATAACTTAGTTTTAATGTTTTTACTGACAGTGTTTTGTCAATCTGCCCGATACAAAATGTTATAAATGTAGTAATATAAAATTACTGAAGAAAATATACTTAGAACCTATACTCACGACTGTCTGGAATGTCTGTTCAAAAAGTGGATTCTATGCATCAGAGTGTTTTTTGGTAACACTTTGCGAACGAGATGTAGCGTACAGCCAGTGGTCGGAGCTTCTATTTTTCCAGGGCGTAATTTAATTAAGAGCCCATTCAGAAAGTGTTGTGACCGACCTGCTGTATTATTCGTCACGCAGCTCGTGGAATTCAAATTGCTGGTTGCCCAGGTCAAAAATATTAATAATCTTCCTGACCGTTGAACTGTCCTGCATATTGAATTCTACCAGAAATTCGCGCTGCGGTGGGTTGGATTTCATGAGATAATCGGCCAGTTGCACGGACCTTACCCCTTGCTGCGACCTGAGCCAGGCTTCGATCTCGTCAAGAGACCTGGCATTGTCAATCGTCGAGGCTGTTTTTTTTTCAAAAGCCTCAAAATCAAGAGTTGAGGATGACATAGTAAACGCTTCTGTTCATTTGACGATTATAAGTTAATCACGGCTATAGTCACAGCTATAGAGAGTGACACCTTGCCAGTCTAACCCTCAAAGAGAAGACTGAACATGGTGTCAATCTGACTGCAGGATCAGCAAATCAACAATCCTTATCGGTTGCCTGCCTCTCAAACATTATGGATGATGTGATGGCAGAGCCGCTTTCCTCAGCGCGGAACGGGCTGTTCACGGAGGGATGACGGCTCAGGGACAAGTCGCTGAAACTCGGTAGTCCGGGTACAGTCCTCTCCCCGGCATCCCGTACTCGGGCAAACGAGGGACACGCTGCAGGTGCCCTGTCTTACGAAGTCAGTTTCGCCCCGCACAAGAATGCCTTCAACCTCATGCGTTTCGCTGTTGAAAACCGGTGACCCCGAATTACCTCCGTAAGTATCGAGATTTGCTATAAAAAACGCATCTTCCTCGTTTTTACGAACCGAGGCCCCACCTGCAAATTTCGTAGGCAAGCCGCTAGGATGCCCGATCACGTGCAGGGTTTTAGTTTCACTGATTTTCCCATCCCGCCTGATCCGGACAATACGATGGTTAGTTACCGGGCGGTCAATGCGTACGAGTGCCCAGTCCGGCCCGTTTCCTACCTCCTCTCGACCTATAAGCTCTGCACCACGGTAGATTTCCGAATTGTTAATGGTTGTTTCCGCAGTTTCCGAATCGCGCATCCGGAATCCAAAAACGAAACAAACATTTGTTACATTATCGGCATTCACACAGTGCCCAGCCGTGGCTATGATATCTGGTGCAACGAGAAATCCGGAACAAAAAGCCCCGGTTGGCTGATTTCTGAAGCGCTCTCCCTCGCACAGGTTCTGAGCTGCACCAAAGTTATTGATTCGCAACTCAGAGGTGCCATCCCCGTTATCAACCACTTTCGAAGCTCTGAAAAGGGCAACTACACTGTCCACATCATCCAGATCCGGCCCGCTGGGAAGATCGCACACGTCCACACGGTCATCCCTGTCATAAATTACTTTCTGCTTGTCTTTAAGAACTTTAACAATGGTTGCGTCGTCGAACGCCCGGAGACCTTCACTTGGCTCTGCAGACACAGTCAGAGTAGTTTCTCCGGTTTTTGCTTCACGGGCTCTTAATTCCTGCAACAGTTCATTAACAGGCATTTCTTTCAGTTTCTGAATATTCTCCATATTAAACCCCCTCCTGGTGTCGAGTTTATCGCGGAATCCATTCTATTCCTGGTCATTGACCGTTTTCAGGGTTAGTTTCTTGATTTCCGGGATTGGCTCGTTATCTTAGACATCCTGTAGCGCTAAAGCTAAGGATTACAGCCGGTACGCTGCTGATCAGCCGCGACCAGAATCAGGCTTCAACCCCCCCCTTTTCACAGCCTCAATTTTTGCTTAACTGGTCAGCGCCGTGAATTATTACATCTTTCAGGCCTGTTTATTGGATATCAGGTTTGTTTTGACCGGCCGAAGTGACCGTTCTCGATTTAAATTCTCGCTTTAAAGATTCAAAATATAATCCGGCAACAACTACTGCCCGGCTGATTTTTTGAAGTTCCTGAATTTTTCTGAAATATTATGTATCCTATTTTCGGCAGATACGTGTCTTGCTCTGGCGGACGAATTATTTTTTATTGATTTTTACTGACAGTGTTTTGTCTCTCTGCTTAAATAAGATACTAATATAAATGTAGTAATACTATAAATTATCAGAGAAAATGTGTTTAGAACCTATATTCACGATTGCATATAGTATGCCTGACGGCAGGTATTGAATGCAAAAAAAATAATAATTTTGTTGCTAACTCTGTGCTTTTTAAGCAATATTCATACTTAACAAATTGAATTAACCTATTTAACAAAAAATGAACCTGTTTAATAAAAAATGAACCTATTTAACAAATCAAATGAACCTATATGTCTTACTCTTGCCTCTTTATTTTTATCATAAACTTATTTTAATTACTGATGAGTATTTTAGATAGCTGTGGACAGTAATCTTGTTATAAGAATTTCTTTTAGAATTATCAGTTCTAAAGTAATACTTTTAAAGAATTAGTTCCAAAAAATGGAATACAAAAAGTTACTGGACGATCAGGATATAATAAGGTCAGGAAAATCAGGAGGTCAGGAGTTTCAGGAGGGAAATTGGGGCATCTGATTCCGGGATTTAGTACAGTTAGATATGAGTTTGGGATATCTGTTGAGAAAAAAAGTTTTTCAGGCGCCCTAAATCCTGTAGAATATATTTTTTGATTACATATAAAATAATATAACTGTAGTTTTTTACTTCATACCAGGATTAATAGGACAAAACCGGATGAAATATTCAATATGAGTAAGGCGGAATAATACAATCGATACCTGTTGCGGTTTTTGATACTTTTATAACGCTTATAGAATATCCTTAAGGGCCTCTGAGGCTGTATAAACGGCTCCAGCTCCGAAAATGTATTGAGTTATCCTTACTGCCTGCATTATCTCTTCTTTTGTTGCCCCTGCCTGCATAGCCTGAATTGCAAGGAACTTTACTCCGTTTACCGCACCATTGGCTGCATCCAGGGCCATTGCAAGCAGGAACTTGTACTTAAGGGGAATCCCATTCTCCACAAAAGCAAGTTCGCGTGTACTTTCGAGCAGCGTAAATAAGTCAGGGTCCTGATCCACAATAACCTGTAATGGATTTTCTGTCAGTGTACCATCTCCTTTTCTCTTCAGGAAGTTTTGATTTTATTGTCTATCCCGTTTTTAATTACTATACCTCTCAACCAATTTTAAAGCCTTCCCCAAGTAATCGAAGAATACAGAAAAGGAAAGAAAGGTGAGAGAAGGAAGACAGAGGGGGAAAGAGGAAAGGAAAGAAAAGGGGAGTAGATCAAACAAAAAGAAAGGAAAGAAAAGGGGAGTAGATCAAAGACAGAGAAAGGAATTAGATCAAGGGAGAAATGGATAGGATAAAGCAGGAAAAGGAAAGGGGGAGGCGATAAAGAAGGAGTTTTCATAGCATACTTTTTTCATGTATGAATTCGAGAAGTTTTTAGGATAAAAAGGCATCTGTCTATGGAAAGGAGGAACGGAGATGAAAAGGTGGGGTGTTTAAAAAGAGAATTTACAGATGCCCAGCTTAATATAATACTTATAAATATATAAAATTAGGTTTATACCGCAGTTTTGTGGGGATTTCTCGAAGTACTCAAATTTTTTTCTGTAAAAATCTCTTCTATCTTAATTTCTCTGGAGCCGTGATAGAATTTTCATTTTGATTTAAAAATTCGTAAGCTATTGTCCCTTCTTCCGGGCCCTTTCCCTTTAAAAGGAAGCCATTCTTTTCCAGGACCCGAATTGAGGCTTTTAGATGGGGGTATGTATAAGCTATAATACTGTCTCTTTTAAGGCTTGAAGAAGCCCACTGCACCATTGACCGAACGGCCTCGGTCGCATATCCCCTGCCGTGATAGCCGGCAAGCAAAGAATAGCCTATTTCAAGCGTCCCGTTCTTGTGGGCAAGAAATCCTCCGCTTCCTATTAAAACCGGTTGTTCAGCACCTTTCTGACGGAGAATCCAGTAAAAACTCCAGATTCTCCGTTCTCTGGCCTGGATTCGACCGATAAATTCTTCGATTACTTCAGAAGTTATCTGGTCAGGCGGCCATTCGTCGGGAACATGGGCGCTGAGTGTTGAAGCAAACGTCGGGCGGTCGTGCAATTCCAGAAGATACAACTTCGCAGTGGCAGGAAACAGGTGTAAACGTTCGGTATTGATTGGGGATAAGATAAAAGGCATGTATCGGATTTGGAGTTACTTTTACATAATCTTTTTGATGAAGGATTTAAGACAACTTTAGATTTGTGATCTTT
Organism: Methanosarcina sp.; assembly: GCF_049706645.1. Taxonomy (GTDB): domain Archaea; phylum Halobacteriota; class Methanosarcinia; order Methanosarcinales; family Methanosarcinaceae; genus Methanosarcina. The sequence goes on from NZ_JBNAKP010000026.1 coordinate 60,935, forward strand.
AAACTGGTAGTACACTAGTAGGTAATTGAAATTAGAGAATTTATTCGAGATATAGGCAACGAAAAAAAAATTAAAAAGACAGGAAATTAAAAAGATTAGAAGGATTCGAGATATTAATAGATTGAGGGGAGCAGGCATCTGATATTAGGAGTAGTTTGGGATTGTGGGGGGTATAAAACTGGTTGGGTGTATGAGAAAAGCGTTTATCAGATGCCCTATATACTAATATTCGCTAATAATATATAAAATTATTGTTATAATTCTATTATGTCGAACTTTGTGCGGATCGTGTAAGATAAAACCAAATTTACTATAACTATTTTACAGATTTTTCTATTAAACCAGAGATCAAATATTGAATTTGCAGTTCGATCTTAAATCTCAAGTTGATCACAAAAATCCTGAAGTAGTAGAAAAATAATATAAAGATATAATCTGCCCGGATTTATTCTGTTTATTTTGCATAGATCTGGTAGTAAGAGAAGACTTGAGGGTATTATGTTCTGCAAGAATGAGGCAAACGGCTACAGGGAAGTCCTTCCCGGAATTGAGATGAAAGCTATGGTATATGGGGAAAAGACTCTGATGAGTGAATTTTTTCTGAAAAGGGGCAGTGTCCTTCCAACCCACGACCATATTCATGAACAGACCGGTTATCTGCTTTCAGGGAAAATTGTTCTGACCATCGGGGAAGATACTTTTGAAGTGGAACCCGGGGACTCCTGGACTATTCCGGGCGGCGTAGCTCACGGTGTTGAAATTCTGGAGGACTCCGTAGCTATCGAGGTATTCTCACCGAGAAGAGACGAGTATATGAGGTAACCCAGAAGAGATAAGGATGTGAAACAATACTGTTTCAGTCAGGCGGTAATGGCACTTTTTTCTTAAATTGCAGAATTGTCAGCACCTGTTAAATTCGGATGAGACATCCCCATATGAAAATTATCTTTTGAGCTTGCCTGTATCCGAGCCTGGCATCCGATATATATTGGCCATACTTGATATTGCAGGCCGATTTTTCAATTTCTTTAGATTCCTCGTTATATTTCAGTTTAGCCTGACCTTTCGATCTGGATTTAAACCTATGGGATTTTCATTTAAATATGCGAAACTTCTTTTTTGAAACTTCCCTTCTGGAACTTCCCTTTCTGAAACTTCCTTCTAATATTTCGGAGCCATAGGTCTTATATCTGTTTTTACAAATCTCTATAATGGGGAGTTAGATATGGATAGAGAAAATATTCCACCTGGTTTTAAGGATGTTCTTGACTTCAAGTTTGTAGATGCACTTTTCGGCAGAAGGGCACGCCGTTTCTTTCTGGGGGCTTCGATTCCGGACGGCTATTTCAAGTATAAATCGAAGCATGATCCCTTGCCTCTGACCGAGCAGGAGCAACTGCTGGTGCTTTCGGCAGCAGCAGGCAATACTGGCTGGCATAACCTGATTATGCGCGGGGAAAGATATGCACCTGACCTTTCCAACTACGCCTGCACTGCAGGAGGGCGTACTTTTCCATCGGCTGCCGGCTTCCATACAAGCGAACTCTTTTTCACGGACGATACAGGAGTTTACTTCTTTGAGACCCGCGATGCTCCCGAACTGTCCAGACGTTCGAAGGGCGGAACTTTCGATACCGAAGAATTATTCAAAGCTCACAGGGCAAGGATTCGAAAAATTGCGGAGGGAAGGTTGAAGATTCCTCCTGAAACTCCGTATGTTGAAGCCCACAATACCTGGGTAGTTAACCAGCCGGGCACGACCCTGATTATTCCCGTTGCCGACCTTGCCCAGCATGTGCTTGCCGGGCTCTGTTATTATACGCAGAATGGGGTTTGTTTTTTTGATGACTTACATGGGGAAAAGATAGAAGGGCTTGAGGAATTCAGCAAGCTTGTTGATATCGAAAACCCCTTGCCTTTGAGCTTTCTTGAACTGTGGTCGTTCTCAGAAGCCACTGCAGAACTTTCAATCGCCTGCTATGCAGGAATGCTTATGCTGCAGGCAATGGGGCTTGGCGGCTGGATGTTTAATGGCATGGATCCTTTTTCCGTTCTCGGAGCTAGCGGAAAACCTGACGTGCCTGGCCTTGGCTTCAGGTACGACACGGATGAACGCTGGGCCCTTCCCAACCCCACCGGGCTTCCGGGCGTGTTTGAGGGCTATACGCCTCCTCATTACACGAATATGCGCCAGGCCGTAGATGCCCTCACTGAAAGGAAGTTCGGTCCAGACGGCCCTTTCAATCCTGAAACACCAGGCTATTACAAAGATACACGGACAGTACGGAGCAGGGCCAGGCGCCACAACGACGAATTCAAGGCTTGCGTTGCTTTGCAGGCCCAGTACATTTACGACCGTTTCGGGAAATTCCCTGGCACAGTTCCGAGCATCCTTGTTATGCCCTATCTTCAGGCCCAGCACCTGGACCTTGACTTCTATGACCACTTCTATGAGAAGGGAGCCTACCTTGAAACCCATTCAAGGCATATGGAGCGCTGGCATTGAAGCAGTCCGTCGCTTTATCCCGCATCGTTGGGCCGAAACCGTTGGCCTGAAACCGTCGGGCCGAAACCGTTGGGCCGGTTTATCACGCCGGATAGGGCTTCGGGATTAGAAATATTTATCAAACACAACCATTTCGCCGTTTGATCACGCCGACAATTCCGTTTTCGATCAAACCTTTTTTGAAAAGGTTTGCGATCAAGCCGTTTTTGAAAAGGTTTGCGATCAAGCCGTTTTTGAAAAGGCTTGTGAAAAGGTTTGCATTGCGCCGGTTTATCCCGGATTGGTCAGCTTTAAGACCCATGCAAGGCACATAGAGCCCGGGAATCCGAATATGTGAAGGAAACTCCTGAAAAAGATTCCTTTGCAGCTTTCCTTTTTATTTTATTAACTGGATACTGTTTTGCTGGCCTGTGTTTCCCGGAAATTTACAGCAAAATCTTGGGATAGACCCGGATTAACCAGGGTCCTGTGGGAATTTTTCGAGCTGAACGGTGGTTCTTTCTATTAAATTTCTTTAATCAGTATCCGATGGCAGTTTTTTTACCTGTAATCCTGAATAATGTTTCTCATATTTTTAAGAGCTTAATTAACAATTGAAGTATCTCTATTAATTTAATATATCTGCTCATTTCAGGTATATCCGTTAATAGGAGGACTAAATGGGGCTTCTAGGTGAATTTAAAGATTTCCTTTATGAATATAAGGTAATCCCGCTTGCTATCGCCTTCATTATGGGTATTGCATCCACAGCTCTTATAAAATCGCTTGTGGATAATGTAATCATGCCGTTAATTACGCCTTTTATCCCCGGCGGAGCCTAGAGAACAGCAACCATAGAACTGGGGCCTGTAGTTATAGGCTGGGGACCTTTTGTGGCAGAATTAATAAACTTCATTATTATTGCATTTGTGGTTTTTCTCGTTGCAAAAAAGGTTCTTAAAGAGGAAAAAGTAGAGAAAAAGTAAAATAGAATAATTTAACCGATAAAACCTGACCTTAAAGTTAAGCGATAAAGTTAAGCAATTAAGCTTTTTCTTGCTTTTTCTTTTATTTATTATGGCTCCCGATTCATAACATTTCTGGCCTGGGATGCCCATCTATAATGCCTCTTGATCCACTTTTTCTTTAGGGCATGAATCATTCAATAATTTAAAAACAAAATCAGTACTGTTCGGGTTTATACTGACTACGAATTCCATAAATTTTCTTTTCAGTGGGTACCGAACTTATTTTTAAAAAGTTTCTCAGGCTTTCTCTTTCTTTTAATTCCCTAATAGCACAGGAGATTTCACAGGAAAAAAACATGCTCCTGAGCACAATTTTAATAGCAGGCACTGACTTTTGGAGGGGCAGGATGCCTCTCTTTGTAAGGATTTGTCTGCAAGATCTCAAATCAAAAACGTTTAATATTTCCGATAACAATTTCCATCTGAAATCTTCGTTTAGTGGTATAAGCGGAGCTTTCATAATATATCGCCAGAGGAGGATTGTACGTACTCCTCAATAAAATTTAAGGTTTTTTATGACCTGAATCTGGATTCAGGCAGAAAATAAAATGTACTTTTTTTGGGAAGCCAGTATTAATTTCAATTAGTGAAAAAAAAGAGAAATAATCTTCAGTTTGATAGTGAGTTTAAGAGGACCCTATTCCTTTTACACAGGAATAATGCGAACTTGCAAGCTATTCCGTAAATCATTTCAAAGCCAGGCATGCTTGGGCTTTTTTCCGGTTTAATATGCTGTTCGGTTTCCAGTCCTTCGCTCTCAGTCTTATTTTCATTAATCGTTCTGCTCTCTAATTCAAGCTAAAAAAAGAAATGAAGATTGTTTCCTGAAGTTCCTTCAGTTTTTGAGTAAGATTCCGGGAAACTGGTTTTAATAGATCAAAAAAGAAAAAATGATGATTGAATACAGAGGTCACTGGTTTTTAGTTATCACCTCCTGATAGTGTTAACTTCAATCCTCACCCTTAATTTGCCTCTTTCTGGTTGATATTATCTTCACTTATTTCTTTATCTTCATTTATTTCTTTATCTTCACTTAATTTTTCAGTATTCAGGCTTACTTCTTCTTTCTTTACAGGTTCAGAAATTGCTTCAGCCACGACTTCTTCTTTTTTTACAGGTTCAGAAACTGCTTTTTCAGTATTCGAGCTTACTTCTTTATCTTCACTTGCTTTTTCAGTGTTCAGGCTTACTTCTTCTTTCTTTACAGGTTCAAAAACTGCTTTTTCAGGTTCAGAAACTGCTTCAGTCATGATTTCTTCTTTCTTTACAGATTCAGAAACCGCTTTTCCAGTATTCGAGCTTACTTCTTTATCTTCACTTACTTCTTTATCCTCACTTACCTTTTTCTCTTCATTTACTTCTTTCTCTTCACTTATTTCTCTCTCTTCACTTAATTTTTCAGTGTTCAGGTTTGCTTCTTCTTTCTTTACAGGTTCAGCAACTACTTCAGCCACGACTTCTTTCTTTACAGGTACAGAAACTGCTTTTTCAGTATTCGAACTTACTTCTTTCTCTTCACTTACCTCTTCAGCGTCTTCACTTACTTCTTTCTCTTCACCTACCTCTTCAGCGTCTTCACTTACTTCTTCAATGTAATTACAGACTGGTTTACAAACTGGTTTTGTTTCTTCACAGGCTGGTTTATAAACTGGTTTAGTTTCTTCACAGACCGGTTTGGTTTCTTCGCAGACTGGCTTACAAACTGGTTTTGTTTCTTCACAGACTGGCTTGGTTTCATCACAGACTTCTTCAGTTACATTGGCTGTTCCCGTATCTGATTCATTGTCTGGAACCTCACATTCATTACCTGTTTCATCTCCTTCATCCATCTGGTCGATAATTTTCTTTGCTTCCCTGACCATATAATCCGCTTCATCAACTGAAATTTGCTTGCATTCTTTCATTCTTTCAGCGAGATGAATAAAGGACTCAAGCATGGAAACGGCTTTTTCATCCTCACCATTTTCACAGAAGCACATTGAGGTATCAAGGAGGGAGGCCAGCTCTGTTTTTGTCTTTTCATGGCATCTGTATGTACATTCCACATATTCCTTGAGAGCCTGTATATTATCAAGTGGCGTTAATTCCGAAGAACAATTGTCTGGAACCTCGGTATCATTGTCTGCTCCTGTATCATCATCGTCATCAGAGTTGTTGTCAGGAACCTCAGTATCATCATCTGTTTCATTGCCCTCATCCGTCTCATTGTCATAAGGAGCTGGCACCTCATCCGATGCAAGGATAAACATGTAGATATCAAGGTTTCCATTACGGTCATCCTGCCACACTATTCGGTCTCCGTAAATCGCAGGATCGTGCGCTGTTCCGCTAGTGGAGGCCTGAATTTCCTGTTGGGTGGAAAGGTTATACATGTAGATATTATAGTAATAGTCAGGATATGCATCGTAATCACCCTCCCATGATGTTTCCACCCACACTATTCTGTCACCGTATACATCAGGACTTGCTGATATTACGCCGCCAATCCCAGTTGTTTGTTGAGTGGATAGATTATACGTCTCGATAATACCACTGTCATCGCTAGGGAAATAATTATACACTATCTCATCACCGTGAATAGCAAAAGCATAAAAACCCGGATATGGCATGAATAGGTAATTTTCGGCGATCTGAGTTTCCTGTTGAGTGGAAAGGTCATACATGACGAGACGGTGGGTGCTAAAGTCGGATTCATAAGATTCCTGCCACACTATTCTATCATTGTAAATATCAGGGCCAGAGCTCTCTGATCCAGAATCTACTAATCCTCGGGTAGAAATCTGAGTTTCCTGAGAAGTGGAGATATCGTACATGTAGATCTCGGATCCATTCCGGTTATCAACCCAGACTATTCTGTCCCCGTAAATAGCAGGCCACATCTGATTTGAATCATTGGTGGTGATCTGAGTTTCGGTGGAACTGGAAAGATTGTACATGTAGATATCCGAGTTTCCATTACGGTCATCCTGCCACACGATCTTATCTCCGTAGATAGCAGGATTGATCTGAAGTGATTCATTGGTGGTTATCCGGGTTTCCGTGGAAGTGAAAGTATCATACATGTAGATATCCCAGTTTCCAGTGGGGTTCCAGTATTCTCCGCTCCCATTACGGCCATCCTGCCATACAATCCGTTCACCATAGATGTCGGGATTCAACTGGCTTGAGGTATTGGTAGTGATCCGAGTTTCCATACCCTCAGTTTCATTGCCTGTTCCATTGCCCTCATCGGTCTCATTGTTGTCCTGAGGCGGAACCTCATCCGAAGCAAGGGTAAACATGTAGATATCCCCATTTCCGTTGCGCTCATCACACCACACTACCCTGTCTCCGTAGATGCTGGGAGTAGACCATGCTACTGATTTACTGGTAGTAATCTGAGTTTCCGTGGAAGTGGAGAGATCGTACATATAGAGGTCTAATCCAGATCCAGAATCAGGAGGATAGTCACTATTGCGATGATCTGGCCACACTATCCTGTTTCCGGAGATATCGGGACCTCCGTAAGCTGAAAAGTCGGCAGTTATTTTAGTTTCCGTGGCAGTGGAGAGATCGTACATATTGACGACTCCTTCCCGTCCTTCCCGATTATTTGTTCCTACTATTCTGTTACCCGAGAAAGCAATATTATATAATTGTAAGGCTGAACTTACATTTTCTTGCCTGCCAGTCGAGAGATCATATACAGAAATGTTAGAGCCATCCATGTCAGGGCCCCAAACTATCTTATTGTCGTCAATATCTACAAAAACATTCAAATCGGGATTATCTGGTATTGTGCTTTTGGTTATTCGAGTTTCCTTCTTAGTGGACAAATCGTACATGTAGACGTCAAATCCTCCGAAGCCATCATCAGGAACACTCCCGGAATTGCGCTTATCCATCCAGACTATCCGATCTCCGTAGATTTCAGACCCATAATACACGGATCCGCTTGTGGTTATCCGGGTTTCTTTGGAAGTGGAAACATTGAACATGTATATATCCGATTTTCCATTTCGACTGTCCTGCCAGACTATTCTGTCCCCATAGATATCGGGGTTAAGCTGGTCTGCTTCATTGTTGGTGATCTGAGTTTCAGTGGAAGTGGAGAGGTCATACATGTAAATATCTGCGTTTCCATTACGCCAATCGATCCAGACTATCCTATCTTCGTAGATATCGGGATTTGATTGTCTTGAGTTATCGATAGTGATCTGAGTTTCCGTTCCCTCCTCCTGTACTGCGGCCGCGTTCCCTACGGTCATCAGAAATAAAACAAAAAATATCCCAAAACAGATTGCCGTTCTTTTGTTTATTTTCATCTTATTTTACCCCTAATTTAAAATGAATTTTTTAACCCTGATTTGATTTATTCAAGAATCCAGTTATTTCTACATTCGCGTACCGAAATAAAATTGCAGAAAAAAAGTTTTTCACAGTTACTTTCTATAAAAGAATATATGTATTCTGATTTGAAATAAAATCGAATAACTTATTATTAATTATAACCATTAATTATCTAAAATATGAAATATACGTCATTTTTTTACAGCAATTAGCATTATTGTGGCTACCCTGTGCATTAATTTCAAAATATTTGAAACTTAGATTTCTGTCACACTCGACGAAGGAGAGCGGTCTTGCAGAGAAATAAGAAAAGGCCAGAAATGCGAGCCGGAAAGTAAAAGTGGCATAAACAGAACAAATTAAAAACGATAGAAAAAACCGGTACGAGTACAAACAAGACGGATTAGATACACATTAAAAGCATTCTTTTTCAAGTCTCTTTTTTACTTCTTTTTTGAAGGGTCTCCAGACAGGCTGACGGAGGCGTCCTATACAGTTTAAATTAAAAAAGGTCTCCTCGGTTAAGGGAGTGTTGTCTCAGCCGGGGGATTTTTCCCATGTTATTTGATTTCTTATAATCGCAATCAGTATCTTTTTGCCGGTTGTTTTTACCTGACTGGCAGGCCGGCTTCAGCCCCGTGCGCCGCAGGGAGAGAAAACTAAAAGATTCCTTTCTGGATCCGGAATAAATTAACCAATTTTACAGGAGCAGGCATTTTATGATTCAGAATAAACTTTTGTAAACTCCGCACCGATCGTAATCATAATCGAAGAGTAATAGATCAGAAGAAATAACCCTACAATCGACCCTATTGCTCCATAGAGACTTACGGGGTTGGCGTACAGGAAATAAAGCCCCATGGCATATTTTCCGATCGTTATCAGGGTTACTGTTACCAGGGACCCTACAAAAATTGATTTCAAATCAAAACTTGCGTCCGGAAGCAGTTTATACACAAGGGTAAAAAATAGCACAAGGATCAGGAAACTGGCGATGGAACCTGCATAATCCGCAATGGCAGGTGAAAAAGGCAAATAATCCTGAAAATATCTTGAAACCGTATAAACAAGGCCTTCAACAAGTATGCTCAGTACGAGCAGCCCTCCAAAGAAAATAACAATAACAAAAGACACTAAGGCGTTCTTTACAAAGTCCTTGATAGTACTGGCTTCGGCAGGCTTGACACCCCAGGCTCGCTCAAGGAAATTCTTCAATTGCCTGAAAATATTACTTGCACTCCAGAGCAGCAGGATAAGACCGAGTAATGCGCTTATTGACAGGGAGCCGAGTTCCGGAATGCGTTCGAAAAGTAAAATTATCATATTTGTTATTGCCTCGTCTATAACCCCCTCGAGGTAACTGAGTATGTTCTCCTGAACGCTTTCCGACATCAAAAAAATACTGCCTATAGATACTGAAAATAACATGAGTGCAGGAAGACTCAATATAAAATAGAATGCCAGCGCAGCGCTGTAAGTCATTGCATCATCTTCCATCCATTCCTTCATTGTTCTGGTAACCAGATTTCTTACGTACCCCAGGCTCATGTTTTCCCCCGATATATAATGTATTGCGCTTTTATTAAATAGCTCTTATTAAATTTTTGCGAGACTCGGGTTTTTTTCGCAGAAATGAACAAAAACGACTTATAGGTGGATACCGGGATAATGGAAGCCTGATGCGGCAAATAAAACGCAGCCGTTAGCGTAGATAAAAGTAGAAAGCTATGCAAGAGAGGCGAATAGCCCGAATAAAACCGAAAAGACAGGAATAAGAATTGAATTAAAAATGGATATAAAAGACTAAGGCGTACTTAAAGAGTATTAACCGGTTAAGAGGAGTAAACTGGTAAGCGGGATAAAATGGTTAAGAAGGGTAGCCGTTGATTAGAGTAAAAAGAGTTTACGAACAGCCGTCCGATCAGGACGGATTAAGAGTACTTGTGGATAGGCTCTGGCCCAGGGGACTCAGGAAAAGTGAAGCAGGGCTTGATCTCTGGATGAAGGAAATAGCTCCTGAGGATAGGCTCAGAAAATGGTTTTCCCATGATCCCGAAAAATGGGAGGAATTCAGGAAATGCTACCTTAAAGAATTGGAGCAAAAAGAAGAATATGTATATGAGCTCCTCGAAAGAGCGAGAAAAACCGATCTGACCCTGCTCTATGCTGCAAAAGATAAGACTTTAAATAACGCTACAGTTCTGAAGGAATATCTGGAATCCCGATTAGAAAGACAGTAGCTTTGAAAGCCCGAATCGAATATAAAAGCAGGAAAGCTCCGTTTTAACTCTTTTTGAATAGTCTTTTGATGCTAAATATAAAATTTTTACTGAAAACTGTAAAAAAGAGTTGATGGAGCCTTCAAGAAGAGGGCTCCCGGCTTTCCCTGCACGGGAATCAAATTATTAATGCAAGGGTTTTGATTGCCTGGGGGATACGGAGGCTGATGTTGCACCTGATAGCCTTCCGGATCTCGCCAAGCATTTTAATCTCAGTGCTGTCCAGAACTTTTGCCCGGTGGACAAGCATGAAATACCCGACTATGAAGACTGCGTATTCCCAGGTTGCTCCGGTAAGCAGATGCGCATTCTTGGCTGCGAGCATGGCTCCGACCACTAAGACAACAATGCAGGTCAATTTCCTGTACATTGAGGTGAACGGGTGCATTTTCTGCTTCCTCCAGGCTCTTAAAGTCATCGAGACTTCGATTGATGCATAGGATACCGCAGTTCCTATAGCTGCACCTACCATGCCATACTCAGGTATAAGCATGAAGTTGACGACGGCATTAATGCCTGCACTTGCTACCGAGCACTTCATCAGGAAGTCTGAGTCCCCGGAGGCTAACAGCGTATGGTAGTTAAATCCGAAGTATGAATTTGTTATGAATCCCAGGGCAAGGATCCGCAGGGCCGTGGCGCCACTTACATATTCCGCTCCGTAGAGTTTCGTAATAAAGTACTCAGGGTACACGAAGATCAATGCAAAGAGCGGGAATGTGAGCAGGAAGCACCATTTGGTCATTACCGCATAGATTGAGCCAAGGGGCACGGTATTGTTTTGACCCCAGAGTCTGGCTGTTACGGGAACATACACATAGCCCATGGAAGCTATTACCAGGGACAGGAATCCTACAAGAGGGTATACTGCGTTGTAAACCCCAACTACTTCAGCCGGCTTAAAGTAACCGAGCATTATTGTGTCTATCCAGCTCATGAGGTTGAGCAGGGTTGCGGTTATCAAAAGCGGAAACGAGTATCTTATCAGTTGTCTGGTTGGCTCGCTGAATTTAATTCTCCGTTCCCGCTTGGTTGTCTTCTTGATTGGCGGCTTCTTTATGAAGTACACGGACATTATACTGAAGGTAAGGACCATTGAAAGCAGATCCGCAAGCACAATTCCTTTCAGGGAAACCCCGACTAATACGGCACCTAAAGCAAATCCGAGCAGGGATACCGGCCTTATTATGTTATAGAAATACATGTTAACACTGGTACGGTCGAATCCTCTGTAGATCGCTACTGTCAGGTTAAGGAGTATTGTGAACGGAACTGCAAAGATCAGGATCTTCACAACGGACAGGATTTTGCCCTGTGCGTCAAAGCCATTTCCGGCCAGACTATGGAACAGGGAAGGAGAGACGAGAATTGCAAGCAAACCTGCAATCAAGCCCATAAGCATGGCTGAGATTATCAATTCATGTATCTTCTGTTCCTCGTGCCTGCCCCGGAAGAACGCAATATATCTTGGCACTCCTTCGTTGAGCCCAAGGGTCGCGATTGCACCTGTAATTGAGATTACGGTAAGTGCAAGGGAGTACGTGCCAAAGTCAGCTGGCGAGAGATGTGATGTGAGTACTTTTTTGGTAATGATGTCGAGAAGCATTCCGATGAAGGTTCCTGCAAGTATTACGCCGGAACCTGCCACTATCCGGTTGACCGAGTCGTTAACTGACATGCTAACTCCGTTTTATCGAGGTTAGTTCCCGACTTCCGGGGTCAACGGGCAGAAGCAACATTCGGTTGCCTTACCAGTGACTGCTTGTAAACGGTTCTCAGTCAGCCGCAGGTTAAAGTCCGGGAGGCTTTTCTTTGAAATTTGCAGAAAAGCTAAGCCTTGCTCTTCAACCTTACAGGTATTACCAGATAGGGAACTGGTACTGGATGGAATGAAAAATCTCATTTTAGGGTTTCGGGTTTCAAAGTTTGCTGTCTCAAATTCCTTTAAACAGCTGTGAGTTTTAAGTCTGTCTGTAAATCTGTCTTTTTGCTCAACTTCTTGTCTGGCTGCCCCGCTGTGAACTTTCAAGACAAGGTCTATGTAGGGTTTCCTGATAAGCTGCATGATTTCTTACGACCTTTAGGGTTGGATCGGAGGTAATCGTTGACTGGATCCAGGGTCAATTTCCAGGTTGGATCATGGGTTGAGTCCTGGCTGGGTCCCGAACTGGCTCGAATGCAGATCTTGGGTTAATCCTCGGTTGGGTGCCGAATATTCGAGCTGGATTTTGGGTGAATCCGGGAGGACCCCTGTTGGATCACAGGTTGGGTTTTGGGTTGGATCCCGGGTAGGACCTCTATGAATTATGGGGTGAATCCTGGGTAAGATTCAGGGTTGGGTTATGGAAGGCAGGTCTGGGTTTTACCCGCCTTGTGTGTAATTATGATTCGCTTCCGAATTCAACAGACTTCTTGTCCGCTTTTCGAAGCAGGGAATTTGTTTTTGTACGCATAGATCCGCGTACGAACTCATTGAGCCTTTTTCCGTTTTAACTCTACAAGCGTTCGTAACCAACTTAGCCATCCAGGTGGTGGCAAAGCGAATTCCGGATTATGCAGTTTTTTCTGAAACTTGAAGGAAATGACTTTTTAAATATTTTTCAGGCTTCCCCCAAGATTTCTATGGAGTACCTCCTCGACTAGATATAAAAGCTTTTCGGAATAATCCCTGACTTATCATTATGAGGTAAGCTGGCTGCCTGAAGGAAAACTCATTTGATATGTCTCCTGTCAAAGCTCTGGCTGGATGTCAGTTCTCGACTTTTGAAGCTATTAATCTGAAACAATTTCAGGCCAATGAAATACCTCAAATTCAGGAAATAAGTCTTCAAAGTGGTCTGATATAACCGGAAAATCCGACTTGCCCATTCCGGACAATCCTAATTTCTTTTATTCGATCAGGAATAATCCTGACAGAATGAATCAGGAATAATCCTGGTTCAGAGGAGATTTTTGCTGAGATTATTCGCACGCAGGCAGGGTAGAGAAGTCATTTCCGAGGATAGATAAATCGAACGGGACTTTCGAAATATCATTATTGATCATTGTAATAATCTTTTATTTTTCCCGAAAATTTCTTTGCATTACCCCCCACGGGAATTATTATAATAATAATCTTATATTAATACTTATTCATTAATAACCGGTAAATAAGCGTATTCCCAGGCGACGGGTAGTAAAATATACAGTATGTGACAGGTAGTAAAATATACAGGTATTCTTCAACTTAACCCCGCAAAAACACACAGAAAAGATAAATGAAGGTTTTAAACCCCTCATTTTTGTTTCTTTTATTGGATTTTTATCACTTCTATTTGATTTTAGTCTCTTTTATTTGATCCTGTTCTTATTTCTGTTTAATTCGGTTGTTGTTTTTACCGAATTTGGTTGTTTCTCTTGCTTAATTCCCTTATTATTTTTTACTTAATTCCATTGTTGTTCTTACTTAATCCCTTTGTTGTTCTTACTTAATTTCCTGGTTTTACTCTTCTGTACAGGAACAGGGCAAGCAGGGAAATAACCCCGTAAACGGTTTCAAACCCTGGTGCACTTGCTTTTCTCTCAAGTGCGATTTCAACATTCGAGTTGTTTAATGCACCAGGTTTTTCTTTGTTAAGGCCGACTGCCTCCGACCCAGGCTGTGAATCCGGCTGTGAATTAATTTCCGAATCGTCAACCGGAGTTTCCTGGGCTTCATTCTTACCGGTTATTGCAAAGAATGAGAATTCCGACGTCCGTGCTGTAAAATAGAGGAAGCTGTTGTCTTCTTCTGAAAGACTTACTGGCAACTGTTCCCATTTCCCGGCGTTATACCTGTTAAGGGTGATAGAACTCTTATTGATATTCTTATCCTGCATCCAGGCCTTTTCAACCTTGAAGCATATAACCGGGTTTTCGATATTGGTTGAAGTTGCATATCCCCCGTTTCCAACCCATATATTGAAATACCTGTAGACCTCATCCGAAGGAGGCTCTGAAACAAGTGAGGATTTTGCTTTTAACATCTCGACTATGGCGCTTGTCTTACCCACGGTCTTTTTTGAATCGAAAGTCAAATAAAGAACGCAGGTTGCATTATTTCTGAGATCAAACTTTACCTCTTTGTCGTCTGTAACGAAGGTCTCTGAAATCTCCCTGGTCTCTACGTTTCTTGCAGGTTCGGGGGAGCCACCTGCACCTCCGCCACCGCCGCTTCCACTGCTGCTGCGGCTGCTTCCGCGATCTCCATCTTCACTGTCTCCATCTTCACCGTCTCCATCTCCGCTGTCCCCAGTTTGACTGTAATCCTCGGCTTCGTCGCCGCCTGTTCCACTATTTTCGGCTGCATTATCTCCTGAACTGCCCTCAGTTTCGGTATTTTCAGGAGTAACCTCTCCGGAGTTTCCGACTGTATTGTTGTCGGTTCCGCTCTCTCCGGTCACGTTGCCGTTACTTCCATTCACACTGGCGGCATTTTCATCGGTTTCGTTATTCCCGGTTACATTGTTTGCAGAATCACTTTCAACAGGCTGTATAGCTGTTGGCTGTATAACTGTTAATGCTGCCGTTTTTGAAGCTGCTCCATTTTCATTTGTGACGCTGAGGGTAACGGTATAAGTCCCGGGCACCGTAAACACGTAAACCGGATTTTCATCAGTGGAGTCAATGTTTCCGTCACTTTCGAAGTCCCAGCTCCACGAAACGGCATTTTCGGAAAGGTCGGTAAACCGGACAGAAAGAGGAGCAGGACCACTGTTATTATCCATTTCGAAATTTGCTGCCGGAAGTACGGGCTGCTGCGGCCCGGATGCCTCGATAAGAGGCAACTCGTCAGAATAGATGCTGTTCGCGAGCCTGTATGCCGAATCCGCAATTCCGTCTCCATCCTCATCGACTGCAGTTTCCGAAAAACCTGTACCATCAGGTTCTGCCCAGAAATTGCCTCCAAGATAGGACCCACCGACAATGTTTAAGCCGTCTGCCTTTGTAGTATTGTAGGCGTTTCCGATCCCGTTTCTAATCTCTGCATTGACGATATTGTTGAAGTAGTTGTTATACACAAGGTTATCGTTACTCTTGGGGCAGACAAAAAGACCGTAAACGCCGTTTGAAGACATAGTATTGCCTGAAAGTGTGTTGCCTTTGGAAGTACCTATATGGATGCCACGGCCTTTGTTATCCGAAGCCGTATTTCCGGAGACGGTGTTATTGGTGGCGGTTGAGAATAAGATTCCGTATTCTCCGTTATCCGTAACCCTGTTATTTGAGAGCGTATTTCCTTTTGAATTCAAAAGATAAATTCCATAACCATTGTTCAGAATATTGTTGTTCTCAATGATGCAGTTATTACAGCCTGAGAGATAAATTCCTGTATAGCTGCCTTTTGTTCCTGTAATCCCAAGCCCGCTAATTTTCACGTTATCAGCCTCCAGGGTGATTACATGGTTGCTTGAGCTCCTGGCCGTAATTATCGTATCCTCAGGATTTCCGGATTCCGAACTTATTACGAGGTTATCCTTGTTTATTTTGATGTTCTCGGTATAGGTTCCGGGTTTTAAGATAATCACATCACCTGAAACTGCATTATCCACTGCGGTTTGTATTGAATCTCCCGGCTGGACATAAATCTCAGCCGCAGCTCCAATACCCGAGCCTAATGTTAAGAAAAGAAAAGCTGTCAATAAAATGATTAACCTGTTCAATTTGATTCCCCAGTACATTCAAAGTATGGGTGATACTTCGATTAGTTAACCGGGAATTCATATAAAGTAATATAAGTATATTGGTACAAATTATACTAATCTAATTACATAGATTACATAGTAGAAGTAAATTGACCATCCGGTCATTAAAAGACTCGATTAATTTAACAGGACTCAACTTAAGTTAAAATAACCTGGAAAAGCCAGTTCAAAAGCTTACTTAGAAAATCCAATCTTTAAACCTTAAATCAAATTTTTAAAACTGCTGTTAAAATCCATTTTTAAGGAGATTTTTAAAACCCATAAAACTTTCTCAAATAATGAAGGTTGCCGTTTAAAATATAAAAATAAGTTTGATAGTAAATTGCTAATAGCAAACTTACCTGAAGTGAAAAGAAAAATAAATAAATATTCAACGTGCCTGAGGAATAGTTATCAGGCAAAAGTGTAAGAAAAAAATAAACAGATTCTATCATTGGCTCTGAACTGTTACTTGTCTATCACCCCGGTTTGTTAATATATCTTTAACCAGCGTTCAATCCGTAAAGGCTGCCGTCATAACAGGAACGAGATGATTGCAAGTATAATAAAGATTATAACTAGCCACTTTGCAATCTCCATTGAGAAACCGGCAATCCCCCGTGCGCCCAGTATATACGCAATCAATGCCAATATTAGAAAGACTACAGCAAGTCCTATCAAATCCGGTATATTTCACTCCCCCAGTGATTATCTAATCAATAAAACATTTATTAGATTAAAGGTATTTATAATTTGACTGTCAAAGTAAGTCCCTCTCTCATAAATGGGCAACTTTTTTTAATTGAAATCTTCCCTTTTAAGGTTAAAGGTAAGTGTTCCAAGTTCTTCCTGCTTATCCCAATTAAAAAGCATCAAATTCTGTACTCAAACGACAGAAAGTAATTAAGCAGAAGCAATAGGATAAATATGCGAATCCAAAACTTCATGAAAATAGGATATTTATTTCACCCTGAAAAATTGAAAGATCGGGTTTAAATTAATTAAGGGAAAAAAGGAGAAGAAAGAGAAGAGAAATAAGAGAGGAAAGAAGGGAGAAAGAAAGGTAAAAAAAGAAAAAGAAAGGTAAAAAAGAAAAAGAGAGGTAAGAAAAATAGATAGAGAAAAGAAAGAAAAAAGAAGAAAAGAGAAAATGGATAAAGGTAAAGAAAAGAAAAATTTAAAGAGATTACAGGACAGAAAGCCTTATGGAGTAATTTCTCTGGCCTCGATATAATATCTCTTCTCATTTTCCTTTCCGAGGGAAAACGATTTTCTCGGAAGCACACCCTTCTTTTTTATAAGGGAAAAGAATTCGTTCTTCTTAAACAGGGGAAGAAAGAAACCAGTATTGCCCTTTTCTTTTCCAAGTTTTTCTACAACTTCGGGATCATGCTCATATTCAATTGAATAATTGTCAATGATCTCATCAAGGGTTTCTACCTCAAGGTCGTGCTCAGGATTGTCAAAAACCAGTATACCGCAGCTATCTTTTGTGACAAACCCGATTGCGTGTCCTGTAGCCGAAAAATCGATATTTGAAGGACAGGCCTGAACCTCTTCGATCCTGGCATTGAACTTTTTTAGCAACTCTCCCGGATCGATCCCGCTTACAACCCTGTGAATTGGCTCAAAGGAAAGCCCTGGATCGTGAAGGTTTACAAGTTCGACCATTGCATACCTTGCAGGATGATCGGCACGTACGGTCCCTTTAATTTTTTCCCAGAAACTTTTTGCGGCAGCAAGGCTGTGGTTTCCATCGCCAACAAGAAGGGTTCCCAGGTCCAGGATTTTATCCGAAATTTCTTTAATTATCTTTTCGTTACTGATCCTGTAACCCTTGATATGGCCGCCATTTTCCATCAGATCAAAATCATAAACCTTGTTGTCCTCACAAACTAAGTTATCCGGGTTTCTGGGGATAACCGAGAAATCAGGATCATCGTATAATACCAGAATATGTGAAAGCTCCAGTTCCGCATTTTCTCTTATCCTGACTCTTGCAGGAAGCCTTTCTTTAATAGTGCCTTCCGTTGGTTTGATAAACGAATCCGACCCGTTGAACTGGTATTCTTCCAGGTCGACTGCAACAACAAGCCCGGTTCTTTCCTTGCCTGAAATCGAACGCCTTACAAGAACGAAGCACGGGCCATGGTCAACAAGAATTTTTTTGTAGTCACTTAGGGTTTTGTGAATCTTATTTACTCTATTTTCATCTAAAGGAAGATATATCTCTGGATAAATAAGATTAAAAGTAGAAGGGGCATCTCCAACAAATTCTTCAACTCTTTTCCAGTATTCCAGATCCTGAGTATGCTGATCACAGGCAATTACTGCCCACTTTTCCCAATTATCCTTTGGAAGAAGGATGCGAGGAACATGTAAAACCATGCTAAGTTAAAAAAAGAGAGAGAATATAAAGATTTCTAAACTCCTTTTCCGAGTGTACAAGCTAAAAAATAAGATTATTTTACTACACTATATCCGGCACTTTTCCATGCAGTCATGCTACCAAGGACATTATATACGTTATTGTAGCCGTGCTTTTTCAAAACGGAAGCAGCTATACTGGAACGCCGGGAACTATCGCAATAAACAATTATCGGAGCCTCCTTAGGAACTTTATCCAGGTTTTTCTCAAGTTCGCCAACGTATATATGCTCAGCTCCTTCAATATGTCCTCCGTCCCATTCTTTTTTCTTCCTCACATCCAGAAGGGTCATTTCTTCGTTTTTCTCCAGTCTAGTTTTCAGATTCTGGACGGATATGAAATTAAATCCGTCTACGGGTAAAGCTTTCATGTACCAGGCTGCAATTCCGCCGTTTAAAAAACCTGCTATATTATCATAACCCAGGCGCACCAGATACCTTACAGCAGTTTCCAGCTGCTCTTTTTCTTCCAGCACAAGAAGTATGGGTTTATCATAGGGAAGCACCCACCCGGCAAAGGAAGGGACTCCTCCGAGCCAGATGCTGTAGCTATCTTTTATATGCGCCGCTCCAAAAGAATGGGGCATGCGCGTATCCATGACCACTGCCCCTTTTTCTATTTCTGCCCTGAACTCCCCGGGTGAAAGCAGCTTCGGAACGGGCAGACCCTGCAGCAGGGAAGGGCCCTGCCGGTTATACTGCTCCATTTTCTTGAAGTAAGGAGGAAATTCAAGCTGTTCTTCAAGTTTGAACTTAATGAATTCTTCCCTGTCGGTCTTCTGCAGAGCAGGATTCTGTAGGCGTTCCAGTCCGAGAGTACTGTAGTCCCGTTTGGCAATAGCACCCCCGCAAACCGAGCCTGCACCATGTGCAGGACATAGTATTACTCCGTCTCCGAGGGGAAGGATTTTATTAAAAATGCTGTCGTACAGGTTTGCTGCCAGCCTTGGAGCTTCCTCAGGACCATAGAGATCGGTTCTTCCTGCATCGCCTATGAACAGGGCATCTCCTGTAAAAACCATTACCGGCTCTTTTCCTGTCTCAAGGTCTGTCAGGGTATAGGACATGCTTTCGTCGGTATGGCCCGGAGTATGTAAAGCAGTCAGTCTCAATGAACCAAAATCGAATTCCTGGCCTTCACTCAAATAGTTTCCGTACTGGAAATCTACACCCTGACCGTGATAAATCTCTGCATCGGTAAGTTTCTTCAGTTCCAGGGAACCGATTACATAGTCCTCATTTCTATGGGTTTCAAAAATATATTTTATATTCATACCCTCTCGTCTGGCAAGATCGACATAGACCTGACAGTCCCTGCGCGGGTCGATGACTATGGCTTCGTCTTTCGAGCCAATGAAATAAGAAAGATGAGCCAGACCTTCAGATTTAATGCGTTCGAATTTCAAACTAAACTCCCCTTTAGCTATACTCTATGCTTTATATGATAACTTTCTACCTGTTGCAGATTTCTCTCTAGCTATGTATATAACCGCATACCTCATATTTTTTATGAAAATCGCACTTTCCAGATCGCGATTCATAAGGTGGAATTACAATAGTAAGATAAAATACAGTTATAATAGTCAAGAAAAAATATAGTATAATAGTCAAATAATAGTCAAGAGAAAGTAGAACTATAATGGTAAAAGAAAGTAAAGTTATAGCAATAAAAGAAAGTAGAATTATATAATATATTAGTAAAAAATTAGTAAAAAAGGGAAATAAAAAAATTAAAGACCAAGACAGAACCCTGGAATAAATGAAGACCAATCCTGTCAGCTTCTCATAACTTTTTCATATCAACCTTTTTCATATCAACTTCATTTCGGTTTTTTTTCGGAATCCCCGACAGTTATTGAGTAGTCGAAACTGTTCGTATTCTTTGGAAGAATTGTAAGTTCCCAGGCTCCGATTGCTCCGGGTACTTTATAGGTTTCGATATATTGCGTGTTGTAGCTCTGATAGCCTGAGCCGTCTTCCAGAGACCAGATTGGGAAACTGTACCCCTGAGCGTATACTGTGCCGCTTTCAGTAGCTTTTACAAGAGTCAGATTAACAGGACTGGAATCGCATTTCAGGTTCATTTCAAAAGCCGGCATTTCTTTTTCAGGGGAGATACGTGGCGTATCCGGATCATAAGTTGCAGTTGAAACTTCAATAGTTATCGGGTTGGCGTTCACCGTCTTAAAGGTTTTTACGTAAGGAACAGAAGGCTGTTTATCAACCGTAAAGCTCAGGGTTATTTGCGGGACGGATCCGTCATTCTCTTTCCCATCGGCATTCATTTCTATGAAAGCGTTATAGCTTCCACTTGCATTTTTCGGAACAGGGACCCGGAAGGTCATATCATCGATTTCCCCGGCTTTTATAGTAGAAGGTGCAGAAATTTCTATTATATCATCACTAAAAGCAGGCTGGTTAGAATACTCGTCATAATTTACTATTTTGGGATCTATAGTAACATCTTTGCCTGCCACATTTTTGATCTTTATCCCGTATACATATTCTTTTTCAGGCTCAATGGTATCAGAAATATAACTTGTCTGGAGCTCAAGTTTCGGACGGACAGGCACTGAGATCCCAAGGTTTATTACATTGACATACTGGGGATCTGTATCTTCTTGAATATATACAGGATCAGAGTATACAGGATAAATGTCATCTGTAAAAACTATCTGGGTCTGGTATTCCCCACTTTCCGCATCCTCAGGAACACTTACTTCAATGGCAAAGTCCTGGTTTATACCAGGGCTTACGGTCATGTTTGCCGGGGAAATCTTGATCCAGCTTTCGTCTAAATTATAATAACCGTAAGGTGAAGCCACAACTTTCGGGGTTATATCGAGTGTTTCACTGCCATCGTTCCTGAAACTGGCATTAAAAGTTTCACTGTCTCCCGGCATGAGATATACGTAATAATAACTTGGGTCTATAAAGTGTACAGTATAATCCTCATCAATTATTTCAGGTTCAGGAATCGTACAATTTTCGTAAGTTTCGTTTTCATAAAATATACTTCCGCTAAGCTCTTCGGGCTGAGCAAATGCAGCCGGTATCAATACCAGGCAAAGCAATACACTTAAAAACTGGGATACTGACTTCAATGCTATACTTTTACTCATATTTCTGGCTCCTTTCTTTTAGTAAGGAATTATAATCTTCGAATCGACACACTCAGGATCTCCAAACCCCTGCAAGATTATCAGTGTAAGGTCTTTATTTAAATAAACTATATTTTAACAGAGAGCAAAGGGTGGATATTTTTTTACAATGTGCATAAGTTGATTATATGTCCTTCTATAAAATACTTATGAAGCTTACAATATTTCTGAAGATTGCAGTAAAGCTCGATCAGCAATGAGAGCTCGCTTTTAAGTAAAAGCCGCCTGTTAAAATTATATAAGATGGGCTGAAAAATTATTACAACTTAATAAATTAAAAAGTGTTTGATTCAATAATCTGGAAAATACTGTGAAAATAAAGCATCGCTGTGCAATAAAATAATTCTCCGGATCTAAAGTCAGAAAAATAAATCCAGGAATTATCTTTAGAAACCTTTAAATATTTTAAAAAAGTGTCGCAGTATATAAACGGTTTCCTCAGGTACAAATTCGTTTATTGAAGAGATAAAAATCGGTATACAATAGTTATTTTCTTAAATTAGATGTTTGTCGTTGTATAAAATACGTATTTATTGCATAATAATATATAATTTTATTCTGTCTTCAGGACACTTCTTTTTTGCAAGGGTATATACTTTCGGATACTGTGCACCTGCTTACTCGTCTCAGGAAAATAAGCCTGAGCCTGCTCTTTTCAGGATTATTTTCTGGAAGTTTCTCTCTTTTTTTCCAGAAGTGCCCATAATTTTTCGCATTCACCGGCAGTCAGCCCGATCTGCTTAATCAGGTATTCTTCCGTTTTCTGGTTCTTTACAGTATCTTTTATCAGATGGCTTATCGTATCCCTGTGATGCCCTGTTATCCGTTCAATGCTACGTATTCCATTTTTTTCGAGAAAAAGCCGGTATATCAGCCTGATCTCATCTCCGGAAAGATGTTTGCGATAAACAGCGGTACCTATGGTATCCATGAAAAACTTTCCGCAGTGTTTACAATAGTATCTCTGGTGTCCGGTCTTATACTTTCCCCGTTTTATAATGGCTTTCCCTTCCACCCTGAGATAGTACTCACATTTGGGGTTTGGGCACACAGTCTCATTTAGGCTTTTAACTGGCATAATATAATCAATAAGTTGTAACTTCACTAATATATTTATTTTGCTCGGTTCGGTTTCAGACAATCTGTTCCAGACAGATTATTCAGTATAAAGACAATCGTTATTTAAAACTGGTTATAAGATTAAGACATATAACTATACAAATAATATCGCATCATATTTATTATTTGTGAGAATTGAAAGAAAGAAAAGGTAAGGCCATCCTCCTGACAGGCAATTTGATCCAGCAAGTGTTAATTCCATAATAGGTCTAGAAACCATCAGGAGGGACCTTTGCCCTCATTAGCCCGGAAAAAAGAAAATATAAATTAATAAACTCAGTGAGAAAAATATAAATTTAAAAAGGGCACCGTTAAAATTTGATTATTACCTTTGTAAAGCCATCTGCGCGTTGAGAAAATTCCCTGTATGCGGAAGGCGCGTCCTCAATAGAGATCCTGTGACTTACTATAAAGCCTGGTTTTGCCACGCCTGCAATTATCATATCCCTCAGCATTATAATGGTCTTCTTCACCGGGGTCTGGCCTGTTCCAATGGTTAAGCCTTTTTCCCACAGCTGTCCAAAGGGCAAGAGATATTCTCCTTTTTTTGCGTGCTCGTTAACTCCCCTTGGATCATCCGCCGTATAAACCCCTATAATTCCAAGATGACCTGTGGGATTGACTAGCCTTACCAGGTCACTTATCACCTGGGTCGGGTTCTCTTTTGAAGGATCATCCCTGTCTTTTGCCTGATAGCCGACTGCATCTATGCCAGACATCACGCCCTTCATTTTTTCCTCCCCTGGCAGGAGCGACTGCACAATTGCCGGGTTCATGGCCCTCATTATCTCGATCATGGTTACAGGATCACTCCTGGTAACTTCAATAGGAATACCTGCATGCTCAGCCAGGTTTTGTACGCCGGACACAATTCCCTGTATTTTCTTCTCTCCTGGAAGCAGCGTATTCATAGCTGGGTGCTGAGACCTTAATGCCTCTATCTGGGCTACCGGGTCGCTCATGGTAAAATCAATAGGAATAGCCCCTATACCCCTGGCAAGTTCCAGTCTTTCCGGAATATAATCAACCACAAATACCTGGCCTGCTCCCTGCAATAATGCAGAATAAGCCGAAAGCAAACCTACCGGGCCTGCACCGAAAACTGCTACAGGCAGTCCAGGCATTACCATGGCAAGCATCGTGCCGAAGAAGCCGGTGGGGAAGACATCAGCCAGCATGATAAAATCGTCCTCCCATTGATCTCCGGGCGATCCCGGGAGTTTAGTGCAGTTAAAATCGGCAAAAGGTACTCGAAGCAACTCAGCCTGAGCCCCTTTATACGGCCCCATTTTGGCGTATCCGAAAGCTCCACCCGCCATCTCGGGATTGACGGTCAGACAGGCACTGGAGAAGCCCCGGATACAATTCATACAGTGCCCACAGGCGACATTGAAGGTAACAACTACTCGATCTCCTTTCTTAAAAGAAGTCACGGCGTCTCCAACCTTTTCTATAACCCCAACAGGCTCATGTCCAAGCACTTTACCCGGTTTTTCAACTGTCCTTCCCTGATACATATGAAGGTCGCTTCCGCAAATTGCACTCGAGGTAAGCCTGATTATAGCATCTCCGGGATGCTCCAGCTTTGGATCGTCTACCTCTTCCACAGCAACCTTGTTCGGTCCTTTATAAACAATAGCTCTCATAATACTACCCCACAACCCAATGAAGTTTCTCTGCCTCCTTTTATAACCGAATTTTTATAACCGGCTTATTTATAATTGTCCTTAAAGTGCAGAGGAGCCTCTATTAGAATAAGTTCATAATAGCTATTTTATAATAGCTACTTTTATAAAAACTACTTGAATCTATATATTTGTTGCAGAACTTTATCTAAGGGTTTCAAATTATATCCAGCGTTTTCTATTGAAATCGGGACTTGTTGCGGGAGCTGCATTACATGAAGCAAAACATCAGAAGTAGTAAGCCTTTTACCCTTAACGGTCACGATCCGGAAGGCTAAGGCGTGGGGAAAATTGACTTCAAGAAGGTAAGGTTTTAAAAAGGGTCAGGTTTAAGGCAAGCAGGTTGAGGGAAAAGAAAGTTTTCCGTTTTTACTCGCTAAAAAGCTCTGACAAATTCTTTACTATCTTTATATACGGATATTGTGAAAACTCGGTTTCTTTTGTTGTTCCTGTAGTCACTGCCGCAAAGTCAATATTTGCTGCTAAGGCTGTTCTGGCATCTATCAGACTATCTCCAATATACAGCACATTATTCAGCTGTTCGTTAAGGCTGTCAATTGCAAGCAATAATCCTTCAGGAGAAGGCTTGGGTACCTTAACATCCTCTCCCCCAACAATAACATCTATTAAATCCAGGACGCCATGCAGGTTTAAGGTCTCAACTATTCTAAAATGGTATTTTGTGGTTACGATGCCTGTATTGAGCCCATTCCGCTTTAATCGCTGTAATGTGTTTACCGTGTCGGCATATAATACGGTATCTTTAGACATTACTTCATTGGCTTTTTCCCGGAAAAAACTTAAAAAACGATTGATCAAAACTTCGTTTTTATTGTTTGTCAGATGGATAAATGATTTATCAAGCGGTAATCCGACAGTCTTTTTTATGCTTTCACGGTCACATTCGGGAATATCCAGCCTGTTGAAGGCGTAGTTAAAACTTGATACGATGCCATTCGTTGCATCAGCCAGCGTATAATCAAAATCGAAAATAATAGTACTATACTTCATCTCTTTCGTCCTGAGTCCTGCTTTACTGACATGGAATTCTGGCATACAGTCCTGCTGTACTGACATAATATCTTTTCGTCCAAAAATAGGATTTTTTACTTATTCTTTATATTCGGATGCTTAAAATTTTCGGAAGGCACACAATATACAGTAACTGAAGGGCCTATAATATACAGTAGATATTATTCTAGATACTCTCGAAAGCACTTGCGAAAAGCGGCTTTTATCATAACTTTTAGTATAAAAATAAAAACTCATATCCACGACGGTTTAACTGGATTTCATGAAACGGTTTCATGAGTTGATTCCAGAATTCGGAATTTTCGGGTGACATTTCCTGAATATGTGCCTTTTGCGCTGTGCAGGATAAAAGTACCTGAAAGAGATTTGACAGATCATTCCAGGTAAGGATCTACTACCCGGTATCAGAAGCTTATAGGCAGAAGTGAAAACTTTATCCGGGGGCCTGGAATTTTCCAATCAAAATTCCAGTAGCATTTTTGGCGTCTAAACTCATGTCTAAAAGTTAAATGTAAACCGGAAATAAGTGATCTGGTTCAGAGAATCAAATCAAAAGAAATATACACTTTAAGAAGTAACACAGGACAAGTATAGCCTTGAAAAATGTATAAATAATCTGCATATGATATGAAGAGAATTTACCAGTAACTGCAAGCAATACCAGTAATCACAGCAATACCGGTAATTACAGCAATACCAGTAATCACAGCAATACCGGTAATTACAAATTATACTATTTAAAAAATAATGCGGACGCGTAACGAGTAATAATCTGCCGAGGGGAAGTTAATTGATAAATCAACCGTATAAAAACTGGATGAAATTAGGTGAAAGTTTGGAGAGTAGACGGCCATTTGACAGATTGAAAAAGATTCTGACTATTTTGTTGATAGTTTTTTCCATAGTAGCTTTGACACTAGCAGCAGCAAACTTATGGGGAATGAAAACCCCCGGCTACCAGCAGGGCTACAAAGATGGCTACCGGGCCAGCTACCAGACCGCTTTCGATGGCGAGTATTATAATGTCAAAGCCGGCCTGGTTGAGAACCGAAGCTACGATGACGGCTACACACACGGCTATGATGAAGGGTACCCCGACGGTCAATTAGACCGGGAGATTAGCCAGGCACGTGCAGCCAGTCAGGAGCATGAACTTAGCCAGGTTTCTGAAACCAGCCAGAATAACGTAACCAGTCAGAGTAGCGAAACTAACCAGGATCGTGAAACCAGCCAGAGTAACATAACCAGCCAGAATAACATAACCAGCCGAAACAGTAAAACCATCCAGGGCCGCGAAATCAGCTTCAAGAGCGAAAATTAAGGTTAGTGGCATTGTAAAATCCAAAAATAGATATCTCCCCACCATCTTTCCCGGATTTTGCCTCAATTATGCCCCTTATAAACCATGAAGCAATACTGAAAGCTGAGACATTTTTCAGAAACTGCAAGAATTATTAATTATTGAGTCCATCCCAAAACCAAGTTTATTTCTCACATCAATAAGAATCTCAGAACAAATTTCGTAACCGGAAATTCGGTTGGTTATTGGGAATTTGAAATTCGGGGACTCAATTTTGAGTTTTGGGATTAGCTCATTTACTAATTTATTTTTGTGCCTGTAGAAACAGGAGAAAACTCAGCCACTGAAGAAATTGTGGAATGGTTGATCTTACCGAAATGGTCTTAGAAGGGCTTACAGAATCAAAAATAGCAAACGGGACAGTTGCTATCTTTTGCAATGAGTCAACCGGAGCGATAAGACCAATAGGGTTTGAGCCGAAACTTTCGAAAGACGCTTCCGAAACCCTCGTCAAGTTAATCCCTCGGGATGAGTATTACCACCACCAAAAAATCTGGGTTATCTGTAAAATATAGAGGAGTTATTTGTAAAATAAAGAGGAGTTATTTAGCTCCTCACTTTTTAGATGCTTTCGATATGTTGTACCTCTAGTCCCAATAGTTTATGTTTAGTTAATTTTTACGTTTACTTAATCTTTATGTTTGCTTAATTTACTTGATTGCATTAATTACAGCATTTGCTGCATCTATCAAAGGCTGTCCTTCTGCTGAAGAAAGTGTTCCATTGTCAATGTAATTTTCTATCTTATTAATGAAGGCATTAAGTTGATTAATTGCGGGATTTATATTCCCTGCTTCCATATTTTTTGTCGCAGCATCGAGTTTGACAGTTAGTGCGTTGCCCTGTCCCTTATTCAACGTACCTGAAGTGACAAAGTCCTGTACAGTAGTGATCATTTGCTGGACATTCTGCTCTGGAGTCAGGACATTGATTGTGACAAGTTTTGAATCTATACCATTTGAGTTGCTCACTGTAAGGTTAACAATATAGGTCCCTGCTGCACAATACGTATGCACAGGACTCTGTTCATTTGAAGTGTCCCCATCCTCAAAATCCCAGTTCCAGGTTGTCGGGAATCCGGTGCTCGTATCAGTAAACGAGACCGTCAACGGTACGATTCCAGAGGTAACATTGCTGGTGAAATTTGCTACAGGAAGCACTGGTTGCGCCGGAGGAGTTCCTATAAACTTCCCGAAAGCGACAGGATGTTCTTCTACAGGCACTGTGGTTGTAACAGTGTTTAGAGTTGTATCAATTACAGACACTGTGCCGCTGCCGTAGTTCGCTACATATGCCTCTGTTCCGTCCGGAGTGACTGCAACTCCTTGAGGGGTCGATCCTACACCCACAGTCGCTATAACATTGTTGGTGACTGTATCAATCACAGAGGCAGTGCCGCTGCCCGCGTTTGTCACATATACCCCTGTTCCGTCCGGAGTGACTGCAACTCCAAAAGGCCATCTTCCTACGGACACATTGGCTGTAATCGTATTTGTTGCAGTATTAATTACGGAAACCGTGTCGCTGTAATAGTTTGCCGCATATACCTTTGTTCCATCGGAACTGACTGCAATTCCCCAGGGAGAGTTTCCTACATTCACCGAGGCTGTAACCGTGTTTGTTGCAGTGTCAATTACCGAAACCGTGTCGCTTACCCAGTGGGTCACATACACCTTCGTTCCATCCGGAGAGACCGCAACTCCCCTGGGATAACCATCTACATTTACTGAGGCTGTAACCGTGTTTGTTGCAGTGTCAATTATAGAGACCATGCCGCTATAGTAGTAGGCTGCCAGATACACTTTTGTTCCATCCGGACTGGCTGCAACTCCTTCAGGATATGTTCCTAAATCAATCGTGGCTGTAACCTTATTTGTTGCAGTGTCAATTACAGAGACCGTGCCAGTTGCCTGGATCGTACCGTCGCCTTCTATGTTCACGATATATACCTTTGATCCGTCAGGGGTGACTGCAACTCCATAGGGAAACGATTCTACAGGCACCGTGGCTGTAACAGTGTCTGTTGCAGTGTCAATTATGGAAACAGTGTTGCCTTGATGCGTAATATATGCAAACGGTGTCGAGCCTGCTAGACTCACCAGCATTAAAAGCGCCAGCACCGTGATTCCTAAAACTTTTATGAAGGCATGCCCTCTGTATGCTTTACCACATGTAATTTCTTTCACTATAACCCTCCAATCCTATTACTTATCCCACTTTCCTCAGAGTTTACAAAAATACCGCCTCTTTTCTCATACGGCAGTGGCTTAAAAACTTGTCCTACCCTTAACGAATTACTCCTGCCCTTAACGAATTACACTGGATAAATAAGCAAATAAATTCTACATTGGCGTACATCTGTGAAATGTGGGATTGATGAGAAAAAAGCTTACAGTAGTCGTCTTTATTTTTTAAGCTACCACTCACAATTTTTCCCGCATTTTAGCAATAAATATTTAGGGTTTTAAAGTAAATAACAATGTGCAGATGTGAAAATGTTAATAAGTTTCATATCAGTAAAGCAAGGAGAAAGGTCTATTTTCTTAAATTCATAACCTTTATTCAAAAGTTCCTGTAAATTGGAAGGCAACTGAGACCGCGGTAGTAAAAAGAGATAGTCGAGATCCTGACAATGCAACTAAGTAAGATATTTGGCTATGTATAGCATATACGTTCTTATGATTTCTAAGGAACATCTTCCAGAAGCAACAGCATTATCTATCTCATTAATTTCCTTTTTTATTCTCATTGCCTGGGTTCACACATCAGTGGAAATTTTAATTATTGCTATATTTTGAACTGGAGTTTATCAGATTCTGCTTTTCATTATTGACAAAACCGTTTTCATTATAAACAGGATCATGAAACTTGTTAAAGGGATAATATGGTAGTAAAAAGTAAAATAAAGGGTTATTTCATCCCGGCAATACCTCATAACTGGATTAAAAAGCGCTACTTCTTGGGAATAGCGTAAATGCAACAAAACAAGCTTTATATATGGTTTCTATCTGGATTGAGTCGGACTAAAAAAGATATTATCGTCTCTAGCGGTAACGGCAAGGAAATGTTCGGAATGAGCCCAAGGTCGTTCACAAAAGCATTAAATGGCTTAGAGAGCCTTGTCATGATTACTACTGTTAGAGGCGTTGGAAAAAGTCCACGGGTTACTATAATTTTCGATGACTTTGAAGAAGTAGATGTCGAAGCAGCTTAAACTTAAAAACGATGTTAAGTTGAGTGATGAGTTACAGATCAAATTTACAAAATGGATACATTGCTTTTTGACAAATTTTCAGAGTTATTCTTTTGCTTCCTGTTTTCAGCAACTTACTCTCTGACTTAACTCCTAATTTTTAACTTCATATGAATGAGAGTTTGCAGCGTGCTGATAAGCATTTTGCGAACTTTAATATCCAATAATCAAGAACTTGAAAAAATTATATCCTTTAAAAGTATATATTAGTTTATAAACCTGACAGATAAGCGACGAATATTTAAAAAGCGATACTATGAGAAACACTACCGGAAAACCTATAAATCGCTTAAATTTACTCTCTCGTGAATTACTGCTAAGGGTCAACTTCATGTAATCACCATAGCTTGGTTATCACCATAGCTTGGTTGATAGTAATCATTTTACATTGGGAACATAATTATAAAACTTAACGAATTTACAGTCTTGATAAATTGCTTCCTCTAAAGAGTCAGGGGCGCTTATGAATACTATTTCACTTGTTTGCCCGCCCCTGCCCCTGCTTGTAACCGTAGCATTTAGAATCCCCATCATATTGAATTTGGTTATTTTCTGAGATAATGCCCCCAGAGAAGTAGGCTCTATGTTTGCTTTTTTGCACATATCAACATAGACTCTATAAACATTACCTGTTATTACAAATTTACCGGGTTTTAAGTATTTCTCGGTCTTGATTAATGCCAAAATTACTAGTTTTTCTCCATAGGACATGTTAGATACGAACTGATAGCTGATGTCCTTATTTATTTTATCCATAGCCATTAGTACATGCCCAGGCTGCACCCTGTTACACTCTGTTTTAATTGCTATATCACCGGCTACTTGTAACAGGAGTATTGCTCTCCGAGCGTCTCCTTCATCTTCTGCTGCTAATTGAGCGCATAATTTTATAACGTTTTTACCTACTACCTTAGGACAGAACGCAAAAGGAACACGACTATTCAGGATGTCTATAATCTGCTCTTCATTGTATGGTGGGAATACTATTGTATCTTGCTGGAAAGAAGAGACTGCTCTACGATAAAGAGAACTGATAAACTGATCTTTATTCGAAATGCCGATTATGTGAATATACTGCCTTTCATTTAGCTCTTTAAATTCCTCTGCTCTACTGAAGTTGTAAATAATATTATAATCCTGTATCTTGTCAATTTCGTCGAAAATCACTGTCAAAGAATACCTTTTCTGTCGAAGAAGCTCATAAAAAAGATCATAGAAAAAGCTGGATGCAACCCCTCGTAACGGCAAGTCTTTCTCATAGTCTAAACTTTTAATTAAAAAAGTAAGAATTTTCACAACCGTATTATGTTTACCACAAGGGATAGTAATGTCTTTTATATTCACATCGGGAAGCTCTGAATATAACCGGTTTAGAACATGCCTTATAGTAACGGTTTTCCCGCTTCCAGGAGGTCCGTAAATCAGGGTATTTTTAGGTTTTCCTTTATCACCTAAAGGATAATAGATTTCTGCGACACTTTGTATTTGTTCGTCTCTCCTAAATAGAGATTCAGGCACATAATCACTTTCCAGAACAAACCTTTCTTTATAGATTCTAGGTTTAGTGAAGTTAAAGAGCTTCTTTTGTTTAGGTGCAGAATCCATAATAAAACTTCCATTTTAAGTGAAGTATATAAACTTATAGAAGAGTTGTAATTACTTTAGATTATTTAAGCGTTCGTAATTGAAATGCAGTGGACTGATTGTGAAATTAACGAAAAGAAATTAATAAAGAAGAGTTCTTTGTATTTCTCTAAAGTGGAGGAGTAGAAAATAAAAGTTGAGTACTAAAATATAAGCAAAGATTATACTAAAAAAGACAAAATATTTTTTGTAATCAATAGTATAAATAAGTATTTAATCATAATAAGAATTTAAGATAAGAGGCACTTTCAGGATAGTTCTTTTTTCACGCCTCCACTTTAGAGAAATGTCAAGCGTATCATAAAATTTTTTAATTTCTGCTTACCAAAAAAGGAATCTATTGCCAAACATTAAGTCTGGCTCCAGTTATCCACTTTAGATAAAAGCTACCCGTATACGTTTTATTGAGATCATTATGGGGTCAGTTTTTTGACATAATATCATTATCCTTTTAAACTTACATTCTAATAATTAAATGGGATTAAATAAAAAACGTGGGATCCCTTAAAAAATGAGAAAAAGAGGAGGTGAGAAGGTTGTCAGATAAAGAGTCGAAGGATAAAAAAGCATCAGAAGAAAGCGATTCTAAAAACAATATAGATGATGAAGAAGATCTTCTGGATACCCATCCGCCACCACCAAGGAGCATGGCCGCCGGCTTTATAATTAACGCTGCTTTTGGCAAAAGCGGTACCGACATTCGTTATAGTCCTTCAAAAAAGGATGAAAAGAAGGAGGAGAAGTAACCCTGAAATTCAATATAATTCTGCTTTTGACAAAAAGCAAAGCTATGAGCAAGTTGGAAATCAGTTAAATATAGATATCAATTAAATTCGGATCAGGAGGGTCTTAGATGTCAATTTTAAATGAAACGTTGCCTAAAGCTGCTGAAGCTTATGAACATATGACAGATGTCGTTTTACGCGAGGATAATTTTCTTGACCCTAAAACAAAAGAGTTGATTGCCATTGTAGCTGGCGTGCTCGTACGCTGTCAGCCTTGTATAGATATCCATTTACCAAGAGCATATGAGGTCGGATGCACAAGGGAAGAAATATCAGAAGCTCTTGCAGTTGCAATGTGCATTAGTGCAGGGTCACAGATAGCGTGGACTAAAATATAAGGTAAATATATGGCAAAATTAAATAAACGCAAAAGAAGATAACTGCACGGTTGCTGTAAAGGTTTTAAGCCGACTGTTATCTTCACTGCGGCTTTTTGTTGCAGTAAAAATTAAACTTGAGCCTGTATTTTTGTTCTTATTTTCGCATCATTACCAGGTATAGTTTCCTTGGAAGCTCCCCTTCTTCAAATTCTTCTACTTCGAAACTTTCATATCCTTCTGCCAGGTGCTCAACTTTTTCTTTGCTGAAGAAATGTACTATAAAACTGCCTGCAATCTCGTACATGTCTTCTCCTCTGTGAATTCCTGTCCCATATTGAGCGTCTCCAGTGTGCCTGGCTGTGTAAATATTGAGTCCACCTGGCTTGAGTACTCTTTTGATTTCACTACTTAGGAATTCCAGTTCTGATGTCGTCAGTGCCATGCAGTAGAGCATATGAGAATAGCAAGCATCAAACGATTCGTTTTCGAAGGGAAGAGGTTTCCGGACATCATGCTTCAGGGCAACTATCGAATCCGAGAGACCCATACTCCAGAGTTTTTCTTTTACGGCTTTTACCCCGCTTTCGGTGTAATCAAGCGCATGTACTTGAAAGCCTTTACTGGCAAAAAAACAAGTATCTCTCCCCTGACCACTTCCCAACTCAAGGATATCATTCTTTCTTTCTTTTTCAAAAATAGCTGCTGCTTTTCTGGCAGGATAACTCGGTTCATCCCCAAACCTGGAACAGGTACTTTCAAAGATCTTCTCCCAGTGAGGTTGCTGCTTATTAATGACGTCCTTTTCCACACGGAATTGTGACTCAGTAATATCAATACCTCCTCTTATTATCTGATTTACTTCCTTCTAAATTTAGAGATAATGTTTCAACTAACGCCATACAGTGCTGCTCCCAGTGCTCCAGTAATTTGCGGCTCTGGCAGCACATAGAGTGAGATGCCCAGCTCTTTTTCCAGCGCTGCTTTAATGCCAGCGTTTTTAGCCACACCTCCCACGAAGGCAACATTTTGACTTAGCCCTAATTGCCTGGCCATGACAGCAACTCGCCTGGCAATACTTTCAATGAGTCCAGCTGCGATATCTTCTTTCTTAAATCCTCTTGCACGAAGGGATATAACCTCGGACTCTGCAAAAACAGTACACGTGCTCGTTATGCATGTGGGCTTTTTTGAAGCAAGCGCCAGACTCCCCAGCTCCTCTATTGCTACTTCAAGGGCCCTTGCCGTGTACTCCAAGAATTTGCCTGTGCCAGCTGCACATTTGTCGTTCATTAAAAAATCAGTTACCTTTCATTAAAAAATCAGTTACCTTTCCGCCATTCACTGAGATAACCTTGCTGTCCTGGCCGCCTATATCGATTATCCCATTAACATCCGGGCACAGGTGATAAACTCCTCTAGCATGTGCGGTTATCTCGCTTATAGCCCTATCAGCAAATTTTATGCTGTTCCGGCCATATCCGGTTGCATATTCTCTATAAAATACTGGTGTTTAATATGTTAAATCGTTTACTACCTCTATTTTCTATTAGGATCAAAGCTGATAAATCATATGAATTGTCATATAACTATAAAACAAAAGTTTTTAAGTAATTTTACAGCTTAAAGGTTAGAAGAAATTTTAATTTGTGGAGTACAATGAAATTTGAATATAAATTAAAAAGAATTTTGCCTATAGCTTATAGAGAATTAAAATGTATAGTTTAAATAAAGAAGTAATAGAGTCCATCCCAAAACCAAGTTTATTTCTCACATCAATAAGAATCTCAGAACAAATTTCGTAACCGGAAACTTGGTTGGTTATTGGGAATTTGAAATTCGGGGACTCAATTTTGAGTTTTGGGATCAGCTCATAATATAATTACACCTAGTCTTTTTTGGAATTTTAAAAAATCCATTTGAATTCTCAAAAAGATGGAGTTTTAATATGACAGAAAACGTTGATGAAATTGATGCATATTTTGACAAAAAAGGCGAACCTACTGAAGCTGAAAACGTTAAATATGGACATTGGGCTATGGAAAAAGCTTCTGTAAATCCCGAAAGAAGGAAACTTCTTAGGATAGTCGGAATCTTCGGGAAGACTGAAAAAGAGTTAAAGGAAGAGTCAGAATTAAATGATTTCTTTTTTAAGTTCCATATGGATTTCCTGCTTAAAGAAAAATTCCTGAAATTCGAAGACGGGATGTACCGACTTACAGATACCGGAATTTCTCTACACGACTCTGTGTGCTAAATGAATAATCCTGAATCAAAACAAGTAAAGATAATAGATATGCAAGAAAATAACGAAATACAAAAGCAGGAAGTACAGAAACAGCCCCCCTGGATATTTCAGTGTTCAGAATCCTCGAATGTAGGACAGGCAACGAATGATGCCTGCAAGCTCCTCTATTAGGAAGAAAAAGCAAAGATTGGATGCATAGCCCTCAATAGGTAATCATATCGAGCTTTGTTGCGCCTAATGTCTGGAAGGAAGGTAATCTGCATCGGAATCCGTTGTCTACTATGCATTCCCTGTAGCGTACGAGAGTGGGTTTGGAGCCTTCAGCTTTTTTGCTTCAATTCTTTAAAAATGTTCTGTCATTAAGCGAAAAGGATATTCTGGGGGAAAGGAAAGTTTCTAGCTACTATCTGCTTTTGCAAAGTGTTGATAAGAGTAAAAGAGACTTGAATACATAGTAATATATCTAGACTATTAAATATCCAGGACTATTAAATGTTTTTAAGTAGACTGTTCGGGACTTGAAACCGCAGCCCTTTAGTTGCGGAAGTAATGGTCTCCCCCTGATGAACCCCTTTCAGACGAAGAGATCATAAAAGTTCCTCCAGGCATAGCGCCCCTCTATTTTTCTCCCTAAAATACAGTAAAGTTCCAGAACATGAATACTTTTGGATGCGGTAGACTGATCCACCAAGGATCACTCTTACCATCCCGAGAGACTAGCTATTATCCTTAATATGTATAGTATCACGGTCTCCACTAAACACATTATATATTTTATTAAAATAATAAGTCTATTTTAAAGCATAGTCAAACAAATGCGGGAACTGTGCAGTACTTATTGCAATTCCCATGCAATTGTCCAGCATTACCGAGGATATAAGCCCTATTACCTTCCCTGCCTGCAGGATAGGGGATCCACTATCCCCCGGTTCCGGCATATCGAGGCACCGAAAACCCAGATAAAGCAACGAAGCTCCGGCATTAACTACCCTGCATCGGATAGTATGGATATCATTGGCAAGAAAAGCTTCCTCCAGCTCAGCTGCACTGCCAAGCTCGGTAATTTTAACCGCGCTGTCAGGAGGAAGCTCTATCAGGGCCAAATCGTGAGCTTTCAAAACGCTTGTAACAGCGACTTCCATTCCGTCCACTAACAAATGGTCTCCTGCCCCACGAAATATATGAGAAACCGTGACCATGTAAGGTAACCCTTTGAGTGAGACAACAGCGCCGACAATACAGCGTTTTCCCTTATAGAAAAAAATACCGCCTGCTTTTATCATAAACCTTTCATCAAGCTGCTGATTTCACTTAAACCTATTTCATAGCATTTCCTATATTTATGTTAAATTATGCTCTATTTATGTTTACGGAACCCGGATAGCTGGCATTTCCAAAAATAGGGTATAGTCCTGCTTATCTCTTAGATTTTTCTTAAAATATTTCTTACTCTGATTAAAAAAAGTTGGGGAGTTTTTAAACCCGGCTCTTCTGGATCGTGTCCTTGTTACGCCTTTATAAATAATCGCTAGCTATGCCATTATAAATCGTTGGCTATGCCTTTATATATCCTGTAAGAAGAGTAAAAGCCTTTATCGAAAAAGAGAAAACTAAAAAACTTATTCAGGATATAAAGAAAGTAAGCAAAGAATTAGAATTTATCTGTTAATTTTTCTGCTGTACTGATTTTTATAATAAATTTCGTCCCATTATCTCGTTTTAGCTCGATTTCACCGTCCAGTTGATCAACAAGAATGGATACTAGCTGCAGACCAAGAGTATCCGGATTTTCAAGATCGATATTTTCGGGAATGCCAGTTCCATTATCTGAGACTATGAGAGTATACCTGCCAGCTTTTCCGCCAGGGTCCTTTTTATCATTCAGCCCATTTCCAGCCTCCTGGCTAAAGAGCTTGATTTGAACCTCTCCCTTTTGCCTGCCTGGAAATGCGTATTTTAAAGAATTGGAAACAAGCTCATTGACAATCAGCCCTAAAGGCACTGCAGTATCCATATCAAAGAAAATGTCCTCTTCAAGATCCGTATTTAAGCTAATACTGGAATCTCCAAGTCTATAAGTATGGAAAAGGTTCTCAACCAGTCTCTCCAGATATGGTGAAAAACTCAGGGTATCGATCTCTCCGCCTTCATGCAGTTCCTCATGGATAAGCGCCATGGATATGACCCGGTCCTGGCTCACCCTGAAGGCTTCAAGGACTTCCGAATCCTTGATGCATCCTTTGTTATTGAATTTTTCAGCCTGGAGATCCAGCAGGGAAGAAATTACCTGAAGGTTATTCTTGATCCTGTGGTGAATTTCCTTTTTACGGGCGGTCTCAATATTTGCGAGTATCTCTTCATTCTTTTTCTGTTCGGTCAGGTCTGTGACCACGAGGCACCAGGCATTCGCAAATCCCCTGGTCTGCAATAAGCTGATGGACAGATGCACGGGCAAAAATTTGCCTCCATCAGCCTGGAGATTGATCTCCCCCCTGCTCTTCTCATTCTCCAGAAGCGCCTTAAAGATTTTCGTGCTCTCAGGCGCAATGAATTGATAGATAGATGTGCCTACTATGGCAGGTAGAGGTATCCTCAGGAGTTCTGCAAAGTGGCGGTTACAGTAAAGGATGGTGCCATCGCAGGCCAGGGTGGCAGTGCCCTCATTCATTGTCTCAACCAGGACGCGGTACGCATAATCCGCACTATCCAGGGTGAAAATCATTTTTCCCTGGGGCCCGGGTATTACCAGGGCATCCAGATCCCCCTCACTGATGGCGCGCCTCAGTTCTTCAGCTTCTGCCAGACTTGCTTTCAGGGTCTCTACCTCGTCTCGTAAGGCGTCGTTCTCATCTAACAATGCCTTGTATGGTACGGGCTCCTGGCCTTTTTCCGCTTTAGAACTCATATCACACTGTCCTTCCAGAGATCGATTATTCTTTATCGGTTTTGAGTTTCAGGTCCATTCCAACCAGAACTCTCCTTGTATCCGCCATGCTTCCTATTAGCTTTCTTAAGGGTGGCGGAAGCTCTTTTATGAGAGTGGGAGCTGCCACTATCTGACCATCTTTGGCCAGGATCGGATACTGATAAATATCGATGACCTCCAGCTCGTACTTGCCTGGAAGGTATTCTTCACATATGCGTTTGATATTCTCAATCGCCTGCACGGATTTGGGGCCCATGCCCGCAACATAGAGGTGCAGAACGTATTTTCCGCCTTCAGTTCTGGTTAGAGCTTCCTCAAAGTCCGTTATAGCATCTTTGACGTCCGACAAGATGATCTCTTCAGTCCTCTTTTCAGTCCGGGTCATTGCGTACACCTTTCGGGAAGCAAATCCAGTCCAACCAGCACACGCTCAGTATTCGAGAGGTCTCCTATGATCTTCTTTATCGGTGGAGGGAGCCTCCTGACCAGCGTTGGGACAGCGAGTATCTGATCGCCCTTGGCTAGCTGAGGATTTTCCACAAGATCTATAATCTCGATCCTGTACCTGCCGCCCAGATGTTCCTCGCAGATTTTCTTTAAGTTGGCAAAGGCTGCCAGGCTTTTCTTGGTCTGCCCGGCCACATAAAGTCTCAGGATGTAAATGTCATCTTCAGGCACGGTATCGGACTCAATAGCTTGAGGTCCGTCACAATTTTGCGTTGCTTCTTTCATCAAATACCCACCACTTGAGCCTGAGAAGGCTACCCCTTTCCTGAACAGGCTCTTTCCATACAACTCTTGGAATCCATAGATTATAACTATACAGGCTATGGGACAAAAATGCCCATTTATCTAGCCTTTATCTTTGATTTTTGATAAGGCCGGCTTGTTTCCTTCATAGCCCTGAAATCGTACTGCTCATTCAGGCTCATCAGCCTTTCTTATACAAGCCATCCTGTTTTTGCTATTTGCGAGTGACCTGGTTCTAAGTTCATCCTCGGAAATTAGCTTATTGAGTTCCTCTTTCTGCATCTCAAACTCCGAGCTCAATGTTGCCATCTGGGCATCCAGGGCTTTGAGCTTGCTCTCCAGATCTCTTTTCTTCCGTGCCATATTCTGACTTTCAGCTACAGCCTCGGTCATTTCCTTAGCTTCCTGGGCAATTCTTGAAGAGCCCATAAGCAGGCCTCCTGAAGGTCCCAGGTATACATCCTGAATTTCCGCGCCATGATCAGTCAGCAGGTATTCCCTGATCTGGTTGGAGTGCGCCATGCCCCTTGACTTGACTACCGAGATGCCGCGATTGCGCTCGTTGTCATTCTCAAAGAAGCGGAGGTTGATCCAGGTATCTATGATGGAAGATACGCCCTGGGCATTAACACCCTCGATACTCTCCTGTTCTACAAGGCTTGTGCACACGGCTGTGATATTCTTGAGCTTTAAATAGTCGACGAGCTTGGTGAGTGTGAACTTGACATCGGTCTGAGTACCAACGTTGGTCATGTTGGATATGGGGTCTATAATTACGGCACTTGGCTCGAACCTGTCTATGAGCCTGCGCATGGATATCAGATGCATCTCCAGGCCGTAGGCCATGGGCCGTGAGGCGTTGATTTGCAGAAGTCCAGTGTCAATATAAGGCTGGAGATCTACGCCTATGGATTTCATATTCCTTATGATCTGGCCTGGTGATTCTTCGAAGGCGAAATACAGGCAGCGTTCTCCCCTTTCGCAGACAGCTCTCGCAAACTCGGCTGCAAAGCTGGTCTTGCCTGTGCCTGCAGTTCCTGAGATCAGGATAGAGCTTCCACGGTAGTAGCCCTTGCCCCCGAGCATTTTATCCAGGCGCTTTATGCCCGTCGATACCCTCTCTGCAGATGCTTCGTGTTCCAGGCTCAGTGAAGTAATGGGCAGGACCGATATACCGTCTTCTTCTATCAGGAAGGGGTATTCATTGGTGCCGTGCTTCGAGCCTCTGTACTTAATGATTCGTAAGCGCCTGGTAGCTATCTGCTCTTCCATCCTGTTGTCAAGAAGGATGACAGCATCTGCAACGTATTCCTCAAGCCCGTATCGAGTAAGGGACGATTCTCCCCGTTCGCCGGTAACGATAGCAGTTACACCTTTATCCTTCAGCCAGCGAAAGAGCCTGCGAAGTTCAGAACGCAATATGGTTTCGTTCTGGAATCCTGAGAACAGAACCTCTAACGTGTCCAGAGCCACACGTTTGGCACCTATGGAATCTATGGCCAGCCCGAGCCTTATGAACAGACCTTCAAGGTCGTAGTCACCTGTCTCCTCATACTCGCTTTTATCAATGTGGACATAATCAACTGTAAGCTTGTTCTCTGCCTCCAGGCTGTCCAGATCAAATCCCAGGGAGGCGAAATTCTTAACCAGCTCTTCTTCGGTTTCCTCAAATGCCATGAAAACGCCAGGCTCGCCGTACTTTCTGGCTCCTTCTATCAGGAATTCCATGGAAAAAAGGGTTTTTCCCGACCCTGCACTTCCGGTTACCAGGGTTGGGCGACCCTTTGGCAGTCCGCCAAAGGTAATTTCGTCCAGACCTTTTATGCCTGTGGGGGTTTTTTCAAGGCTTTTTTCTTTTAAAGCCGTGTTTTTCTCTTCAGTCATTTAATGCTCCTCAGCTCAGAAATTGACTGCACTTTTATTTATGCTCAAATTTTCTCATCCAACTTTCTCATCCAATTATTCATCCAGATTATTTATCCAATTATTTACCAAATTATTTACCAAATTATTTACCCAAATTATCTATCCAATTCTCTAAACCGATTCTTAGCAAATTGAATTGAACCTTCTCTTTCATCCTTTTAGATACTAATTAATATAGAAAGTGTTTTGATTTGCCCCTTTCCCAGGTAAACATCAATTTCAGGAATAGCCTTTTGAGGAAGACTTTTGATTGAACCTTTTAAGAGAGACTTTTGAGAGCAATTTTGACTCATTTTCTTCCGAAATTTGTGTCGTTCAGGTAAAAACCCGTTATTTTTCAGTCCTGATCTGGAGTAAGGAGAAATACGTCCATCAAATCTTCTTTTTTCCGGTGGAATTAACAAAAATGTGTTCCCCAGAGCACATCCAGTAATATCGATACCAGAATTACAGACTTCTCAATTTAGATTCAGCTAGCTTTTTCTCTGACTATTAAATATAATTTATGTGGATTAATTTTAGAGATCAGTTTAATTCTATGTGAGTGATTTTTTTATTTTTGAGGCAAGAAAACTTATCTGAAATTCTCATTCTATTATACAAAGTAATGTTTGACATTTTAAAAAGTAGCAAGTCTGCCTGGTAATTTTAATATTCTATAATGAAGTTTGGCATATATTAACGTTTTTACCCTGAGGTTTTTACCCTGGCGTTGCTGCAAAATTCAAGCCGGAAAGCTGGATTTTCTTAGCCCTGAATTTAGGGTTTTGAGGATTAATTAAAGAAATTAGACAAAAAATTCTCAGCATTTCTTATTCTGATTGGAAAGAACTGGGGTTTTTTAAGAAGGCTTTGCATTATGTGAAGCAAAATGCCAGAAGTAGTGAGCTCTTCATCCTGATAGCCATGTTTTGCAGAGGGTTAAAGCATGGAAGAATTTAGTTTTAGGAATTCATGGATAACATTTATTTTAAAAAGAGAATTTTTAAAAAGAAATAGTTTTTTCCTATAAATAAAGAATGCATTAAGAGAGCTGATTACCCTAAGGGTTTTGAGTTAAACGACATTCAAATGCTGATTCAGGAGAATAGTAAGTAAAACATTAAGCTCTCAGAAATCACCGAGAAAATAAATCTTGATGGAAGTTTTGATAAATCTCGTTGTTTAAATTTAGTAAAAAATTAAAAAACATGTTTTTTTCACGTTCTTAATGAACAATGTGGTATAGGTTGGAAACGATTATCGACAATTCGTTAAATATATATTCACAGTTATTAATTCCAGTTCTCATTGCTTTTTTGTCTGCGATTATACCAGTTTTCGTTAAGTTTGCCATATGCTCATAAAGGTTTACGGCATCAAGCTCGACAATTATTCCGGCTCTGAGAATCTCTTCAATTTTTCCTTAGACGTTTTTAATATCTACAGGCATTCTGGATAACAAACGACCACCCCTGCTTACTGTAATATGCAGGCGTAATCAATCAGAAATGTTTTTACTAAATCCGGAAAGTTTTTAATTATTTTGTTCTTTAATCGTTTTTTTAATTGCTCTAGCTCTAATTATACTTGCAAAGTATTCGAATCAGCTATAGCTGATTCTATAAATTACGTTATTCTTATCATCTGAAACAAGCAAGGCTCCGTCAGGCATTACAAGGACATCCACAGGCCTTCCCCAGGCTGCAAGTCCCTGGAGCCAGCCATCGGCAAAAGGTTCGTAACTTACAGGCTTTCCGTTCTCTGTCCTGACAAGGGAGACCCGGTATCCGATTGGGATTTTCCGGTTCCATGAACCGTGCTCGGCGATAAAGATCTGGTTCCTGTACTCATCAGGAAACATTGTGCCTGTGTAAAAGGTCATTCCAAGGGCAGCTACGTGTGGACCCAGCTTAATTTCAGGAGGCGTGAATTCCGAGCAGTTCCTTAGTTTCCCGAATTCAGGATCAGGAATATCTCCCCCGTGACAGTAGGGAAAACCGAAATGCATTCCCTGTACAGGTGCCCGGTTAAGTTCGTCCGGAGGAAGGTCATCTCCGAGCATATCTCTTCCGTTGTCAGTAAACCACAATTCTTTGGTATTGGGATCCCAGTCAAAACCAACAGTATTCCTTATTCCCTTTGCGAAAATCTCAAACTGGCTTCCATCGGGCTGCATCCTCATGATCGTTCCATAACGCTCGTCCTCCCCTTCCTTATTACAAATGTTGCATGGCATTCCGACAGGCACATACAGCTTCCCGTCTGGACCGAATTTAATGTATTTCCAAGCGTGAATACGGTCGGATAAAATTGGGAAATTATCGTTAACCACAACAGGTTCGGGCGGATCTTCAAGCCTTGCTTCTATATCATCATAGCGAATCACTCTGGAAACCTCAGCAACATATAGAGAGCCGTTCCTGAACGCCACCCCACTTGGCAAATCCAGTTCCTCGTCAAGTACAAGCACATCATCGGCTTTATTGTCATGGTTCCGGTCAAGGATCGCATAAACTTTTCCTGCATTCCGACTCCCTACAAAAAGTGTTCCGTTTGGACTTAGGGTCATAGATCTTGCCCATTCAACATCTTCAGCGTAATAATCAATGGAAAAGCCGGGCGGAAGCTCAATACATGCAATTCCTGTACCATTTTCCCCGCAGTCATTAATAGAAACGGTTATCAGGGCGGCATAAGCCACGAAAATAAGTACAATCACAGAAAAAAACCCAAATATTATCTTTGATCTTTTCATTTTCCCCACCAGTTACTTAGAATTAATTGTCGTATAAAAGCCTCTACAGCCCTATACGCTCTTTTTCGATTTCAAGGCCTGGATCCCTGCTCTTTCGGCGGACACTTCCCGACGGGCTATAACCTCTTATGCAAGAGATTTTGGTTTGACATCCGAAAAAGGTTGACCGATAATTTTTCCATATTATCCAGTATCTGCACCCGATCGGTTAATTTTCTCATCCTGTTTTAAACTCCCCTGCTCTGCTTTCATTAAGCTTCCCCCGTTTGAAACCAGAAGAAAAAGGAGTGAAATGATTATCCGGGTTATATATTTCTCGGCTTTATAGAAATATTTTCTCAAGCATTATCGGAAATTTTATATTGTTTTCGCCAGGACTATTTAAACTATATAAGATTTCATGTCTGCCTGAAAGAAATTTGGGGATTCGGTAATGTAAAAATTTTTCTGACTTTTGTAAAGAGATTCACTTGAGTAAATCTACAAATAGAGTTTCTTCAAACCAAGCCCGAAACTCCAGCTTCAGTTTTCTTATTCACCTTCGCACGTTTAAACATAATGGCAACCATTCCAATCAAACCGGCTATAAGCAAAGATACGTCTTCTGCTACACCTAAGGATATTGCGGCCGAAAAGCCGATAGCTGACCATAGCAGAGGAATTACCGCTATATACCTGAGGGGTCTGTTGACAAGCAAGAGGGCCCCGATAGTAAAGATGGTTGTCGGGCAAGGGAGACCAAAAGTCGGAGAGCTGGGGTAAGTATGGCCCAGGAAATGCCCCAGAATAGGGTATACGATAGGACCAAAAAGCATCAGGGTTATACCGGCAGCCGAACGCCAGTTTTTGCTGAATGAAAAGGCCAGGCTGTTTCTGACAAGTCCTTCAAAAACGAAGATCAATCCCTGGAGCACGAAAAGGGCGCCAAAGACGCGGGCAGCCGGGTTAATGGATGCAAAGAATGACCATTGGTAGACTATGCCCATCCATAACCAGAATAAGGCAAGAATACCGGAAACAACTTTATTAGAATACTTCCCGGGCCTGAGCATCAGGTAAAAGGCAGTACCAGCGGCAATGTAGATAGCCACCTGAGCTGGCCATACCGCCTCATTGTACTGCTCAAAAACTCCAAAAAATTGTTCAGGTGTAAAAGGCAGGTTCATAAAAGTTGTATTTGTTTTAATCTTCATAAATTTACTCTATATAAGCGGAGTATCTTGAAAAAGATTTTCGGCTCTTTAGAGATACTGTATCAGATGAGATATGAGATAGTAAAAAAGTAAATGGAGAGCTCTTTCTACTCTTTCTAATTTGTTAGCTCTCGATATGTCCCACTGACCGTCAGAAACGTTATTCTCTTAATTGTTTTTCAGTCAATTTTCTCGAATCTGGATGGGGCTGCCCCACAAATAGGGCATTTATCATGAGGTTCGCCTTCCATAGTATATCCGCAGACGCTACAGACATGGTAATCAACCTCTTCATTCTGGCCGATTTCATTCAGGGCTTTTTCGTATAGTGCGGCATGGATTCTCTCCACCTGATTTGCCACCTCAAAGCTCCAGAGGGCCCTCTTATCCTCTTCTTTCTTTGCTTCTTCTATGAATTCCGGGTACATTTTCGTAAATTCATA
Source organism: Methanosarcina sp. (assembly GCF_049706645.1). Lineage (GTDB taxonomy): Archaea > Halobacteriota > Methanosarcinia > Methanosarcinales > Methanosarcinaceae > Methanosarcina. The sequence continues at coordinate 105,764 of NZ_JBNAKP010000026.1, forward strand.
TGTTTCGCCACTAATGGCATCTTTCAGGTTTTCCATTGTAGTTCCGACTCCGCCCATACGCTGGAAATGATTGAAAGCATGGACCGTTTCCGCAGCGGCTGCGGCTCTAAAGAGCTTGGCTATCTGATGATACCCTTCTGCATCGGCCTTTTTTGCAAAGGCCAGGTATGTTCTGTTTGCCATCGATTCGCCGGTAAATGCAGCTTTAAGATTATCCTTAGAACTCATACATATTCCCCTTAATTTGAAAGCTTTTTTATCCTATCTACCGGGTCGTATATCATTTTAGCGCCCGGAATGCCTGTAGTTAAATTATCAAAGCATCTATATTAACGATGAGTAGTCTTCTATGGAACGGAAACTCAAAAAAATCTACAATGTACTTTCAGGAAATATCAGTTTCAGCCGGATCAAAAGCTCTTTGATAAGGCGTATGATAAGGAATTTATTAATGATTTATGACAGCATCTTAAATATCAACGTTAATTTCTGGTTTTATTTATTTCTGGTTTTATTTATTCATCAGAAATGAATGAGGCTTTCTATTAAGCATTCTTTATAAAATAAGCGTTTTTTGTTATTTTATTTAGGGCACTTTAAAAAACTAGGGTTGTGCATCATCTCTCCAAAAGCGTACACTTTTTTAGAGTTGTATACATCCCAAAAAGTTAGTGCGAGGGATGGGATTCGAACCCACGAAATCTTTCGAACCGGATCTTAAGTCCGGCGCCTTTGATCGGGCTGGGTAATCCTTGAACTTGATTCGTTTACTTCTAAATAAAAAGTTTTTTAGAGCCTTATACGATGGTAATTGCCCCATGTGCGCATGTATCTAAACATGAGCCGCAGTCATTGCATTTTTCTTCAATCACAAATGAAACATCATTGTCATTGAAGGAAATTGCACGTGCAGGGCATTGGCCTATACAGCTTCCGCAACCAGCGCAGTAGTCGGCATTAATTTTTGCTACCATGGTTTTTCACTCCTTATTTCATCAGTAAGTTAATTTCATTTATTGAATTTTATATATGAATATAGTTGATGGTTCTGTGTAGTTTAAAGGCCAGGTTAAATTTTCAGTAAGTATAGCTGGGGCGCATCAAGTATTTACACTTTCGGAAGCCCATTTCCTTTTTCTGATTTAATATTATAAATATCTATCTAGCTGTATAATTTTCTAATATTTTAATGTCAGTAGACCAAAAAATGCTAAAATTGGAATTAATACGTTTTTAAGATTTAATAATCTTGAAAAACACTCTCTGATTCTCTTTATAAATAGTGTATTCTGAAAATAAGCCTATTGATAATTGTTTTACTGTTCTTAATTTTGCTTTCCATTTACTCAAAATCTTGAAAACAAATTTGATGGCGATAAAAAACATTTATGATGAATTTGTTTCCTCAAAAAGACGTATGGACACTTATGTTAATTATATTCCAGATGATCCTACATTTTTTTATCTTTGCTTCTTTTATATTTTTTGCTTTTTTCCTTCTACTTTGGCTTACTTCAACATGTTTTTAGTCCGACATCTTGTTTCTTAAGTTCAAGTAAGTCTTAGTCTATAATGAACCTGAAATTTTTTACGTCAAATAATTTTTTGCTTGAATACAATTTTTGATGTCATTTATTTAATATAATTTATGATTATTACTATGTGCTAGAGTTGGGATAAAAAAAGAATTTCCCAGAGATTGCTGATTTCAAATTTCAAGAGGTTTTATTCATGAAGCATCTAAAAATATGTCCAAAATGCAATGCTAACCTTAAATTGCGCTCAGATGGCGAGACACAGTATTGTAGTATTTGCAGTTACTGGACAAAAGTAGGTACTGCAAGACTCGATTCAATAATGATTTACGGATGAGAAGTCTAAATGAAGAATCATAAAATGAGGGGGATAAAAATGGAATACGAGCTCGAAGACGTCGAAAGAGATTACGTCGAATTTAGAAAAGAAATGGGAGAAGAATAAACACTCTCCAATTTTTATATATTGTATATATCTCGCTAAAATTATAAATTATTTAAAAACCTGTTTAATTTTTCTAAAAAATGGGTCGACGTAATTGAGGCTATGATAAATATTCATTTATAAAACTCAGATTTATTATTGACCTACTTTAAAGTGGCTCTGTAGGTCAATAAATTTGCTAAGTTCCATTACTAACTCTGCATGAACATTTATAATCCGATTATACAAATGAGTATGCCTGTGTAGTATAGATAAAATTTTTTATTTTTTTGAAAGATTAATTTATGAAAGCTTATTGTTAGTCCAGAAGCGTACTATCCATATATCGTTGTCAACTTTTCTAAAAATATAATCTGTTCTTCTTTATCTTTTTATGGAGATAGAAAAGTATGGGAAGATCTTCGCAACGATGATGAAGATATAGGGTCCTCTTAAATTCATCATCAAACTGAAGGCTATTTCTCTTTTATTCCATTAATTAAGGATACTGGTAGTTTTCCCAAAAAAAGTACATCTTATTTTTTACCAAAATCAAAATTG
>NZ_JBNAKP010000027.1:0-1998 GCF_049706645.1 Methanosarcina sp.
TCCGGATAGAGCACTTTTCCTGCAAAATAAGCGTTCGCAAGCACGGACTCATAATTGGTGCTGTAGAAGTTGTAGGGGATTACTCCATAGACCTTACCATTCTTTACAGCCGAAAGGCCTGCAAGGGACGCGTCATTCTTAAGTTCTCCGATCGCTCCTTCATTACCAAGCTGGAGGGTTCCGACATCAATAAATATATACTCGGGATCCCAGTCTACGAGTGCTTCTTTGGCAATATCAGCATGGTCTGCGCCCATTCCGGCTGCAACATTCTTTGCATTCACCCAGAGGAATGGCGCGTAAGCCGGTTCCGTAGAGATTATTCCATGAGCTCCGGAATAACTCACCCCTCCAACATAGACAGTCTTTCTTTCGGACTCCGGAATGTCTGCAGTCCTGCTTTCCAGATCCTGCATCGTAGCTTCGATATAAGCGATTACCTCTTCTGCTCTTTCCTGTTTGCCTATGGCCTCGCCCATGATTCTGAGGGAGCTGTACATTTCGGTTTTCTGCTCCTCATTATTTAAAGACCCGTAAGGGAATGAGACTACAGGGATGCCGGTTTTGTCCTGAAGTGCGTCGGCATCAGCAGCGGTTGTTGCCGATGCCTGGCCAACTGTACTGCTCTTCAGGATAATCTGGGGGTTAATCTCAATTATCTTTTCAGGGTCGTCTTCTCCCCGGGCCTCTCCAATAAGGGGATAATCTTTAAGTTGCGGGTTTGCAAGGGCATAGGGTCGCCCCTCGATTTCATTTACCTTTGTCTCCATACTGTCAACGCCTACGACGTAGTCTTCGGCCTGGAGGTATACAAGGTAGCGCAGGCATCCGGACCCTGAGCAAACAAGTCTTTCCGCATTCCCGGGTACGGTAACTTCCCTGCCGAACCCATCCGTGATCGTAAGCTCTGCAGATTCTGCCGCCTCATTAGCGTCTGTAACTCCTGAAGCCGGAGCCGATACTTCCGAATCTTCATCAGATGCGGAGTTGTCAGCGCATCCTGAAGTCATCACCAGGGCAGCAATGAGTACTCCTATTAAAATAATTTTATTTAATTTATTACTATAATTTATTTTCATGTTACTTTCCTCTATGGCTAGAGAGTAAAAGTATTACATAAAATTAACTAAATTTACCTGTTTATTCTCAAAATCTCAACGAATTTCTAAAAATGATGAGTTGTTGTGACTTTTTAGGCCAGATGAAGATAAATTCGCAGCATAACCTGAAACCGGCTTATTTTTAGTTACTGAAACTGATTGCCTATGCTTGTGGCTGTTTTTAGGTAGATTGAATCTGTAGAAAGTTAACTCCGTGAAGTCCGATCGGGTAAAGTATCAGCTAAAAGATGGATGTTATTGAAAAACAAATTAAAACTAAGATAAAAATTAGATAATAATAAGACAAAAATAATATGAAAGTAATATAACTATTAAATAAAAGTTAGATAAAAGTTAGATAAAAGTTAGACAAAAGTTAGATAAAAGTTAGATAAAAGCAATATAACTATTAGATGAAAGTTAGATAAAAACTGGATGATAATACTTTTTCTCAGCTTTTTTCAGTTTTTCCCTTAAAATGGGTAACTAGAGGATAAATTTGTTTTTCAAAAATAGTTTGCAGCATTTCATAGGTGGTATTATCACTTCTTCTGCTTAGATCGAGTATATATGCATTATAAAGAGGAGCAGAAGCCCCCCATAACCCCTGAGTATTTTCTATTCACGGAATCTATGTAATCTTCCGAAACTGCTCCATTGGAAAATGCCTTTCTTTACATCTCTATCATAATGGGATCTGTTTGAATCCGAGGTTGTCGTACTGTCCGTTAAGATCAGAATATACAGGCTTGCCAAGGAAGAAGGTATAAATTTCGTCGGCTTTTGCTTCCGGATCGACGTCTTCAAACCTGTCCGGATAGAGCACTTTTCCTGCAAAATAAGCGTTCGCAAGCACGGACTCATAATTGGTGCTGTAGAAGTTGTAGGGGATTACTCC
>NZ_JBNAKP010000028.1:0-114434 GCF_049706645.1 Methanosarcina sp.
GCACTACTAAAATAAAAGCACTACTAAAATAAAAGCACTACTAAAATAAAAGCACTACTAAAATAAAAGCATTACTAAAATAAAAGCACTACTAAAATAAAAGCACTACTAAAATAAAACACTACTATATTTGTTTTAAACTTAATCTGTATTAACCTCAAATCTTTTTCCTCAAATAATAATACCAAAAATGATACCATAATTTAAATAGATTATTTTTATCGCTGTTTATATATTGAAAAAATGACTCTAAAGTTAGCAAATAAATTTATATCCTCTCGAACTTCATATATTATTCAGTAAATTGAGATATTAAACCTGACGCAATTGCAGGTATAAAATATACCTATTAAAAATATGAACGAGAAATTTTATTTAATATTTAACTGCATCAGATCTTTCAAGGAAAATTTGTTATAAACACTTCTTTAAAAGAATCTTGTTTACAAAAATCTCGTTTATAAAAGCCTTGTTTATAAAAAATTTCCTCTTACAAAAACCCATTTATAAAAATTTCCTCTTACAAAATTTCCCTTTAGAAAATCTTCAAGCTGCCTCCCAGGAGTAGGTTTTAGTGCCTGAAATCTTGATTGTTGAAGATGATTTACTTAATCTGACGATCGAAGCAGACTTACTTAAGTCCCTTGGATATGGGTCGAAAAAGGCCAAAAACGGTTTTGAAGCCCTCGATATCCTCAATAATATGAAAATTGATCTGATATTGCTTGATATGGAACTTCCGAAAATGCACGGTCTTGAACTGCTTCAAAGAATCAAACTTAATCCTGAAACCCGGAATATAAAGGTAATTGCAGTTACAGGTCACTCGGATCCCGAAAGTAAAGAAAAGTTCCTTAAGGCCGGATGTCATGCCGTTCTTGCCAAACCCATAAATTTTGGCGATTTTGGTTCACAGGTCGAAATATTTCTTACAACGGCAGATTCTTGAAAACAAAAGGGTAGGCACGAAGACAAAAGGGTAGACGCCTCAAGAGTTACTGATCACGATTACTCAGTGAAAAATTATCCGATGAAAGACCAATGATCAAAAAAATTACTGAGCCAAAGTTTTTATCTGGTCTCTACTCTTTAATGAATCAGAAAATTTATCAATTCTCAAATAGTCTGTATCGAATAACTGGTTGGGAAGATCAGGCAATTTCCTGTAGGGATATTCCGCCCGTTTACCTTCCTCAGCAGGTACCGCTGACAGGTTAATAGCCCGATTGCGGGCAGAGAGGCGGAGAAGCTGTAGCCACGGGTGAGAAAGATGTATAAAAACACAAAAATAGGGCATGTAGTGATAGGCTTTGCTCTTCTTCTAGTTTTGATTTTTTTTGTTGGGTACACAGGCTATCAGGGTATGGACGATGTTGAAAAGAAGACTCGAGCCATTCAAAACATGACCTTTATCATGAATAATATGCAGGGTGCCCTGGAAGCCCAGGAAAGATATGTTATTTATGGTGATCCTGCTTATAAAGAAGAGACTTATAAACGTCTTGATCTTGTGCCCACGCAGGCAGCTATATCTAAAGAAATATATCTTGACTATCTTGATCCTGTAAATCAGGAACGGATGGATTCTATTCTGGAAACTTCCGGCGAATTCAGGGAAACTTTTGACAGCTATGTTGAAGCAAATGATGAAGAGATAGCCCTGAGAACCGATATTGTCTCAAATGGCGAGCTTATTTTGCAGAAAGCAGACGAGCTTTATCAGGACCAGATGCTTCAATATCAGCAGTATGTGGAGAACGGCTCTTCGAGTGAAGTCCTCCAGCAAAAATTATCCAATGCTCAGGAAGCCCAGAAAATCAGTATACTTGCGATGGAAGCTCGAAACGAATATCAGAACTATATAATTGATCCCGAAGCTCAATATGCGGAAAATTTTGATCGGCTAATGGGGAATATAATTGAAGTTACCGAGAATCTGGATGAACAGATGGCGAGACCTGAAAATCTTGAGCGTGGAAACACAATAATTGCCAGTGCCACAGAGATCCGGACTGATTTTGATCGCCTGAAAGTTCTTAAAGAGAGAAAGGCGGTTGAAGTGGAAAATATGGCAACCATAGCTGGACAGGTTGAAGGAATTGCTCAAGCTGCCAGTACCGATCAGAAAGAGCGACTTGACGCCCTGATAACGGATTCTATAAATAAGATCTTTCTCGTTACTCTTCTTTCGATGCTTATCGGGGCTCTACTCGTTTTTATAATTCTGAACCTTTACAGGAAACCCATTTACGAACTACTTGAAGCGTCCGACAGGATTTCGGAAGGAGACCTGAGTATTGAGATTAAAGGAAACTCCAGAAGTGAAATCTCTCAGCTCTCACAAGCCTTTAAATCGATGGTTGAAAACCTTCGTAGTCTAATTAAAGAAATTCAGGAAAGTTCGCTTCACCTTTCCACACTTTCGGAAGAAATGTCTGCTTCTTCCGAGGAGGTAGCGTCGGCATCAAGAAAAATTTCCGATACCGCAGCTGAGATTTCAAACGGGACAGAAGTGCAGAGTACAAAAATAGTGGATATAACTCATGCAATGCAGGATATGACACATAATATCCAGGAAATTGCCGAAAATACCCAGAAAGTTTCTAAAAACACAAATCTTGTCAATAACACTGTCAGTAATATAGGAAATGCTTCAAGAGAAATCCTGTCAAAAATGGACCTTATTCGCTCCTCTGTTGATGAGACTGAGGAAGTGATAATGGAGCTGGACTCCAAATCTCAACAAATTAATGAGATTATAACTCTTATTACCAGGATCGCGGACCAGACAAATATGCTTGCACTGAATGCTGCAATTGAGGCTGCCCGAGCTGGCGAACACGGACGGGGTTTCTCTGTTGTAGCCGATGAGGTTCGAAAACTTGCTGATGAATCCGGCCGTGCTGCTAATAACATTTCCAAGCTAATCGATGAAATAAGAAGCAGTATCGGTGAAACGGTGGAAAGTATAGAAGCCAGTAAAAAAGATGTGCAGGTCGGTTCACTATCCGTTAACAACGCGGTTGAAATGGTTGCAGGGATAGTTTCTACAATCAATGAAATCACAAATATGATCGAAGATGTTGCAGCTGCTACAGAAGAGCAGTCCGCATCCATTGAAGAGATTACTTCCACCCTGGAGGATATTTCCTCAATCTCGGAACAGTCCGCCGCAGGAACGCAGGAAACTGCTGCAGCTCTCGAAGAACAGAGTGCTTCAATGTCAGAACTTGCCAATATGGCCAGTGATCTTTCCCTGCTCGGGGAAAAGATGAGAAAAGCTACTGAAAAATTCAGGCTTGGTAACTCAAAAGAAGTATCAGAAAATACAACTAGTTAAAATCCCGGAATTATTTTGAGGAATTCAAATGTTTGAAGAAACATTAGAAGAGGATTCAGGGTTCTCGGAAGAAACTCTCCATTTAGTGACCTTTGAACTTTCAGGCGAAGAGTTCGGAGTAGATATCATGCAGGTTTCCGAAGTTGTTCCGGTCCCGAGAATTACCCGCATCCCTCAGGCTCCGGAATGCATAAGAGGACTGATTAACCTGCGGGGAAAAATCCTCGTCGTGATAGATCTTAATAAACGGCTTGGCTTCAAGTCGAAAGAGACTGACAGCCTGTCCAGAATTATCATAGTGGAAATCAAAGATACAGTCATTGGAATGCTTGTAAATTCTGTAAAGGAAGTCCTGCGCCTGCCTCTCTCCTCAATCGAACCGCCCCCAGAGATGATCAAATCGAAAATTAATGCAGAATATCTGACAGGTGTCGGAAAAATGGGGAACAAGCTTCTTATTCTCCTGAACCTTGCAAGGGTACTTGGGGAAGAAGAGCTTGAAGAACTCGGTCAGATGTCTTCTCCTGAAGAGGAGGTTTAAACTGAGTGAAATGTCCCCTACCAGAGAGCATGTTTAAACTCGCTGAACTGTCTTCTCACAAAAAGAATAATAAAAGAATAATAAGAATAATAAAAGAATAATAAAAGAATGTTTAATTAAAAAATATTTTAAATCAGTGAGCTGCCTTCTGTTGAAGTGAATATTTAAAAATTCACGAGCCGGTTTTAAACATGCATCCTGTGGTCATCTTCCTTTTCGCTCTTCTCTGCATCCTGCTTTTTACAGCCAAACTGAGATTGCACCCTTTTCTTAGCCTTGTCCTTGTGTCCGTTCTTACAGGCGTCCTTGCAGGAGAACCTCTGGCCACGGTCGAAGCAATAACCGGGGGATTAGGCAGTGTTTTTTCCCGTTTTGCCATTATTATTACGTGCGGAAGTGTTATCGGGCTTTTGCTGCAGAGAACGGGAGGAACGTCCCTAATAGCCTCTGACATTATACGTTTTTCCAGAAATCCTCTACTTGCGCTGAATTTCCTTGGTTTTCTCTTTTCCGTGCCTCTTATGTGTTACATTCTTGCCTATGTTATCTTTATTCCAATAGCTAAAGAGTTGGCTGCCAGGCTCGATAACCCCCCAATTTCCACTGCAACAGCCCTTGCACTCGGAGCTGTTGCCTCATTTAATCTGGTTTATCCTTCACCTGTAGTGATTTCGGCAGCAGAAGAACTTTCAGCGAATACGGACAGGCTTTTTATCCTGGGATTTCTTATAGCGATTCCGACTTCCATTGCAGGCTACCTTTATGCCAGATGGCTGGGAAGGACTGAACCCGAAGGCGTTTCCAATAGGGTAAATCAAAGGAGATCCGAAATTCAGGAGAAAAACGTAGAAATATATAGAAACACTGCCGAAAACCCCCCCCGACTTGAAGCTTACTCTCCTATCTTCTTTCCTTTGCTTCTTATTTTCCTTCAGGCAGGTTTTGGACACTCTTATCCTGTGCTCACTTTTCTGGGAAACCCGAATATTGCGCTCCTTACAGGAGTTATTCTCTCCATTTTTTCCGGCAGAAGATTAGGGTCTTTCGCACTGAGGGAACTTGTCGAAAAAGCTGTAAGGAGAAGCGGAGTCGTCCTTCTTGATCTCTGTGGAGGAGGAGCACTCGGTGCAACCCTTGCCATGACAGGGGCAGGAGAAGCCCTGGGTCAGCTTTTCCTGCAGTTGAGCCTTCCTCATATCCTGATACCTTTTCTCGTTGCCGCAGCCCTTCAAACAGTACAGGGATCAAGGGTCGTGACCATGCTCATTGCACCTTCCCTCTTACTGCCTCTGGTGCCTGAACTCGGGCTTCCTCCGGAAATCCTGATTCTTTCAATGGCTTCTGGCACTTTTGTAATTTCCCATGTCAACGACCCTTTCTTCTGGATTTTTGGAGAGCTTGCAGAACTGGAACCTTCTGAGGTTTTCAGGTCAAATACCCTTGGAGGTGCCCTGATGGGCATTGTGAGTTTCCTGCTGGTATCTGCTGCGTATGTCTCCTTTTACTGATTTTTTTCTTTTACCTGGGCTTTTAATCGCTATTCTTCCGAGATTTTTCCAGCTCATCTGATTTTGCTATAGCACAATTATAACTTTATAATTTGGTGTGTGGCAAACAATAAATACCGGTTTTTTATATTTCTCTATATGAATGAGCAAAGTTATCCTGAATTTACAGGCCTTGAAATCTCCCCGAGAAAGGTAGATTATCTTAAGTTCATTCTTGAAAAAGGAGGCACTGTAAAAACCACAGAGATTTCATCAGGCCTGCAGGTTGACCCTTCAACTACAAGCAAGACCTTAAACGAGCTTGCAAGTGCAGGCTACCTGAACCACGTTCCTTACAGGGGTGTGGACCTGACGGAACTGGGGAAGGCATATACGCAATTTCTTGTCCGAAGACACAGGATTCTCAGTCTTCTTTTAACCCACTACGGTCTTTCGTCGGAGGAAGCATGTGATGAGGTCTCGCGCTTTGAGGCTTTTGTTTCTAGGCATGCTGTAAATAAAATCTGCAGCTCAATGGGTCATCCGATGTTCGGAGTATGCGGAGAAATAAGTCATGAAAAATGCTTGCATGAGGAAAATCATCATTGAATACAGGAATTCCCGGAATAAATAAAGCTTTAAACGAAATGCTAAATGAAATGCTAAAGTGCTAATAAAATGTTACTGAGTTATTACTGGAATATTAATGAAAGTTAATGAAATGCTAAAATAAGGTGCTGGCGAAGGGCTAGTGAAGTGCTAAAAAAGTGCAAGTGAAGAGCTAAGTGATGTGCCAAATGAAAAAAGTGATGTGCCAAATGAAAATCAACACTATATAAAGCCCTAATGAGCTTCGAGACAAATTTGGGCGTACACCAAAAAAATTTCCTGATAACTCAAAAATTTGGGTATATGCCAAACTTTGGATATTACAGAATTTGAAGATTCAGACTATGGAAATATACTAAATTTTGGAAATATGCTAAGCTTTGGAAATACACTAAACTTTGGAAATATGTCATTTATTCCTCTGATGTTGATTTTATCTCATCCGGAAGTAAATTCATGAGTCAAGTAAAAAATGAAAGTGAAGAAGGCGGGATCTCAAGTATGAATCTGAAAATTCTACCTTTATTAGTGCTCTTGACTGTTGGTCTGAGCCTTTTTGCCAGCGGCTGTACAGGCCCAGGTGATTCCCGGGTTAATGAAAGTACAGGACAGGAAGTAAAAGTAACAGAGTCAGGTGAGCCTATAGTCGTAGCTGTAAGCGTACTTCCTCAGGCTGAGTTTGTAGAAAAAGTGGGTGGAGATAAAATAAAAACCGTTGTCGTTATTCCTCCGGGAGCAGACCCTCACACCTATGAGCCTTCTCCAAGAGAACTCGGAGAAGTGAGTCAAGCCCGTATGTATGTTACGGTCGGAGTCGATATGCCCTTTGAGAAAGTCTGGATCGACAGGTTCGAATCTATCAATAGTGAAACTCTGATCATAAACTCTTCTAATGGGATCAAACTCAAGGAACTTGCTGCCCACGAGCATGATGAAGGGGAGGGAGCAGAGGAACATGCAGGAGAACTTGAAGCTGATCACGAAGAAACTGGACTGGACCCCCACATCTGGACATCGCCTGCAAATGCAAAGATAATGGTTGAGAACGTTTATGAGGGGCTTGCCAAAATAGATCCCGGGAACGAAACTTACTATGCTCAGAATAGAGATGCCTATCTTAAGGAACTGGACGCCCTGGATGCAAGGATCCGAGAAAAGCTTGAGGGAAAAAAGGAAAGAAACTTCATGGTTTATCACCCTTCCTGGGGCTATTTTGCAGCGGACTACAACCTTACCATGATTCCAGTTGAGATTGAAGGAAAAGAGCCGAGTGCTCAGGACCTGGCCGAACTCGTAGATCTGGCAAAGGAAAAGCAGGTTAAAGTGATTTTTGTTCAATCCCAGTTCAGTACGCGAAGTGCTCAAGCTGTAGCTGAAGAAATAGGCGGGGAGGTTATAGCTGTTGACCCTCTTGCAAAGGATTACATTGCAAATATGGACAATGTATCCGATGTTTTTGCCAGAAACCTTGTGTGAAGTCAGTAAAATTAGCATCAGGCCAGGTAAAGGCAGCATGCATGTCCTGTATCCGAATATAAAAGCACGTAATCCGGTAAATAAAAACGATATTCTGAAGGGAAGGCTATGGAGAAAGTTATAGAACTGAAGGACGTCTGGGTTCGTTACGGAAACCAGATAATTCTTGAGGCAATAAATCTGGAACTTAAAGATTCCAGTGGACTGCTTGGGATAATCGGACCTAATGGGGGAGGAAAGACTACGTTTCTCAAAGTGCTGCTCGGGCTTTTGAAGCCTTACAGGGGCAGTGTTAAACTCTTTGGGAAACCACCCGAGAAGAGCAAAGAGCTTGTAGGGTATGTCCCTCAATACAGAGGTTTTGATTTTGACTTTCCTATCAGTGTCTGGGAAGTTGTGCTTACAGGCAGGATGAGCCATACGGGTTTTCTGAAAAAATATCGGGAAGAAGACAAAAAGGCTGCCGAAGAGGCCCTGAAGACGGTAGAAATGTTCCAGTACAGGAACAGGCAGATTGGGCAGCTTTCGGGCGGGCAGCGGCAAAGGGTCTTTATTGCACGAGCTCTTGCCACAAACCCCAAACTCCTGCTTCTGGACGAACCCAACGCCGGGTTAGATCCTCATATGCAGGATGAACTCTACCGCCTGCTGGATAGGCTCAAGCACGAAATGGCAATTATCATGGTTACTCACGACCTCAGTGCAGTTTCGATTTATGTCGATAAGATAGCCTGCCTAAACCGCACCCTCTATTACCACAACTCCAGGGAAATCTCGGTTAAAGACCTGGAAGCCACTTACCAGTGCCCTGTCGAACTCATTGCCCATGGAATACCTCACAGGGTATTGAATAATCATGAGGGAAACCAATGAAGATTGAAATTGGTTCGAAAAACAGACGGAGAAATAAAAATGTTTGAGCTCCTGCAATACAGCTTTATCCAGAACGCCCTTGCAGCCGCAATTCTTGCAAGCATAGCCTGCGGGATTATTGGGGTCTACGTTGTCGTCAAAAAAATAGTCTTCATTAGCGGCGGGATAGCGCATGCTTCCTTTGGAGGTGTCGGGCTGGGCTACTACCTGGGAGTCAATCCTATGTTCGGCGTTCTTCCCTTCAGCCTGGTTTCGGCTCTTGTCATGGGAACAGTGAGCAAGAAATCTAAAATCCCGGAAGACAGTGCTATAGGTATACTCTGGTCTCTTGGAATGGCGCTTGGGATAATTTTTGTCTACCTGACTCCTGGCTATGCTCCTGATCTTATGACCTACCTATTCGGAAGCATTTTGACAGTGCCTCGCTTTGACCTCTACTTCATGCTGGCTCTTGATATCGTGATAGTAGGTGCGGTTTACTTATTTTATAAGGAATTTCTCGCCCTCTGTTTTGATGAAGAATTCACAACCGTACAGGGCCTTCCTACAGAGAAACTTTACCTTTTCCTGCTCTGCATTATTGCCCTGACAATTGTAGTCCTTATTAAAGTCGTGGGTATTATACTTGTGATTGCCCTTCTTACCATTCCTGCTTCCCTGAGCCGTAAATTCACGCACAACCTGAAGCAGATGATGTTGATCTCCATAACCTTCGGAACTGTAATCAGCGTTACTGGAATAGGCCTTTCATATGCTCTGGATGTTCCATCCGGTGCCACGATAATTCTTGTACTGAGCTTTGTATACGGACTTGCGGCCTTCGGGATGGAAATGCTCGAGAACAGAAGAAGTTCAGGGGATTTAAAAGAATCCTGAGCTCTGTCATACTAGGTTCAGGTACATACTCTATCATCCCTAATCATCCGAGATTATTCTTGAATTATTCTTGAATTATTCTTGAATTATTTTTGATATATTATAAAATGGGAATTTAAGCGGAATTGAGCAATAATCTTCTTTAATTATATTTATTCAGTTTTATTAAGACAAAATTTTATATATGGTGAGATGCAAGAGCCTAAACGTTTAATTGATTTTATTTTATAGAATCCCAGGATTAAACTTTCAGGCTGGGTTCGTAAAGAAAAAACGGAATCTGAAGCATCTAACCCATGTGCGTACAACCGCTTCGAGTGGGGAAGCGACGGATACGCCGGCAAGTTAGACACACTGGATGTACTTGGAGCCACCCTAAGCCAATCCAGTAAGTGTACCTGAAGCCACCTCAAAGCAAGTGACGAACCCGTTATATAAGACGGGAACCACCAGACTATTTATTAAACAAAATGTCACACCAGGGTGATAAAATGGACCGTGATACAACCCGGGATCAAAATATAAAAGAAAACGAAACTTTCGATGGAGAATACCTTGACCTTCCGGATATTCCCCTTCCGGAGACCGATAACGTGCTGTATTCAATCCTCAACTCCTTAAACCAGAATATCGCAGATTTTCACACCTTTGTGAAATTCAACCCCTATCTGTCTGAGGATCACCTGAACGTTGAACTTCTTAAAAGAAGCATGGGCATTCACAGGGACTTTACAGCCCTGTTCCTGCACACTAAAGAAGAACTGATATTTACCTACCCCGAGTTTATAGAAAAAACCGAAAAATTGCTGTTCAAGGGGAATGTTGGTACCAATTGCATAAAATATACACACAAATTATGCAGAACAATAAGCGATTATAAAATCGCCCTGCACAGAGAAGGCTATTTGCCTGACCTGAGAAGGCAGTTACCGTTAATTGATCTGTAATCATCCGGTAACTTCCTTTTTTATAAAAACCTATTTTTTATTAAGATGCAGAGCTGATTTCATTCTATTTTTAAAATGCTCTGAGTATCGTAAAAGCCCCTGAGAATTTCAATAATTCTAACAACTTTAATAACTCCAATAATCCTGAGAATTCTAATAACTCAATAATTCCATAATTCTGATAACTCAATAATTCTAATATTTTAACAATTAAAGGCGCTTCGAGGCCCAAATTCCAATTGAATGCAGAAAGAAGATTTCTTTCCTGTTTATGCCCGAACTCCTACTATATTTTACGGTACTTCCGGAATCTTATATTTAATTTTCAGTACATCCGTAGTTTTATATTATTAAAAGATATCTGGCATTCAAGGCATCTGTAAAAAACGGTGTCCTTGAAAAACGGTATCTTAAAAAACGGCATAAGAAAAACGGATTCTTTGAAAAACGGTCTTCGAAAAACGGTATTTTTTAAAAGTGGCAGTTAAAAAACGGATTCTCGAAAAACGGTACTAAAAAACAGCATTTAAAAACAGATGCCTATCTTATTTAATACTGGGGCTTCTTCTTATATGCTTCAAAAGTTATCAGACCTTTCCCATTTGTCTTAATAATTCTTCTCCTTCTTTATTCTACATTTCTCTATTTTAGTATTAATATTTTCAAGTTTCAACTTCAAGTTTATTTTTAACTGTATTCTGGAATTATCTTTTCTATATATTCTCGATATTAAATACTGATACAGGTTAATTTATTTCCGATTTTTAATCCAGAAATGCTATTCTTATATAATGCTCTTCCTTAAAAAGGAAGAATCTTAAGTATATATAGAATAGATTTAAAAATCTATTCTATACGGATATTGCAAGGTGGGGGTTTTAATCGTTTAGATTTTAGAGTATTCAGGTGCTGAAAAAAGTTTAATCAAAATTATCAGACAATTCGGATTTTAGTTTGGATGTTTTGATGATATATCTAAAGAAGAACATCTTAAAAACCAGTATATACTGAAGTATCCGACTGAATGTAATAAAGTTGAAACTGAAATAAAAAATCTGGAAGCCAAAATAGATGACCTCAAAATAGAAATAGAGTCCAGGTCGCTCATGCGTTCAAGCGAATTAAACCGCTACATAAAAAGAGGTTTTCAAACTCTTTTTCCTGAGGATCCCCGCGAGATTGCCGAAAAATTAAGCTATCGAGTTCCATAATCCAGTAACATCGAAAGTAAAGAAATAACCTGTGAGAATAGCAAAATAAAAAGAGGATTTAAAAAGCAGAACTTCAGTTTTCACTGAAGTCCGAAATGTTTTATGTTCCAGTCTGCACTGGCCTGAATTTTCTTTATTTCTTCTTCTCCGCCTTCCATGGTGAAGAGGTGTCTGAACCTTTTCTGGGCCTTCAGGTACTCCTCGACAGGTATGGGATCTTTAACCTTTCTGACATGGGTAATTTCCCCGTTTTCCATTTCGTACAGGGGCCAGAGACAGGTTTCGACTGCGAGTTTGGCGATCTCCAGAGTCTGGGAGGTATCAAAGCCCCAGCCAGTTGTACAGGGGGCGTGGGCATGGATGTAGGTCGGGCCCACGATTTCAGTGGCTTTCTTGACCTTACGCATCATATCCCTTGGGAAACCTATAGAGGTTGTGGCCACATAGGGGGAGCCGTGGGCCGCCATTATGGCAGGCATATCCTTTTTGGGGCGCGGGTTTCCGAAGGAAACTTTTCCGGCTGGACTTGTTGTGGTGCTGGCATCAAAAGGAGTCCCACTGCTGCGCTGGATTCCAGTATTCATGTAAGCTTCGTTGTCCATACACACATAGGTAAAGTCGTGCCCACGCTCAAAAGCACCTGAAAGGGCACCGATTCCTATATCCATGGTAGAGCCGTCGCCTCCTATTGATATGATTTTGATGTCATTCTTTTTGCCAAGGGCTTTTAAAGCAGCTTCCACACCTGAAGCCACTGCCCCTGCGTTTTCAAAGAGCGAGTGGATCCAGGGAACCTGCCAGGAGGAATTCGGAAAAGGAGTGGTCATCACTTCAAGGCAGCCTGTAGGGTTGACTACAATACAGTTAGGGCCTGCGCCCATAAGTGTAAACTTTGCAGCAAAGGCATCACAGCAGCCTGCACAGCCGCTATGTCCAGAGGCAAGATATGTTTTAGGTGCAGCTTTACTCATAGCAACTCCTCCTTGAGGTCCAGGAACTGGCTTTCAACTGCAATTCCGGACTTTGCAGCTTTTTTGGTTTCTTCAATAACCTTTTCAATGCTTTCTGCGCGAATATCACGGCCTCCGTGACCCACGGTGTAACCCATCAGAGGCACACGGATCTTACTGTTATAGAGGCAAGACTTGGTTTCGGTGAAGAGAGCTCCTTCATTTGTGCCTATGGAGATGTTTTTGTCAAGTACGACAACAGCGTGTGCGTTCTTGATGGCATCTCTAACCTGCTCTTTCGGGAAGGGCCTGAAGGATCTGACTTTTAAGACGCCGATCTTTTCTCCTCTTGCCCTGTACTCATCAACAACATCTTTAACAGTTCCAAGAATAGAGCCCATTGACATGACGACAATTTCAGCATCATCCAGCATGTACTCCTCAATAAGTCCACCGTGGAACCTGCCAAAGACTTCCTCGAATTCTTTTGCAACAGCCTCGATCTTCGGAAGAGCTTTCTGCATTGCCTGTTCCTGAAGATATCTGAACTCTTCATATGTGTCCGGGGCTGCAAAGGCTCCGAAGGTCTTGGGATCTTCAGGGTCAAGAATATTTTCGGGCTGGAAAGCTGGAAGGAAATTGTCGGTCAGTTCCTGTTCGAGCAGGATAACAGGCTCATAAACATGAGACAGGATAAAGCCGTCCATGCAAACCATACCCGGAAGCATGATCTCATGGTCTTCTGCAATCTTGTAAAGCTGGGGCAGGGTGTCAGATGCTTCCTGAACATCTTCCACATAGAGCTGGATCCAGCCTGTATCCCGCTGGGCAATTGCATCCTGGTGGTCATTCCAGATATTGATTGGAGCACCAACCGCCCTGTTTGCCACAGTCATTATAATCGGAAGCCTCATGCCTGAAGTGTTAAAAAGCGCCTCATGCATGAGCAAAAGCCCCTGTGAAGTGGTGGCTGAATAGGTTCTTGCGCCGACTGCCGATGCACCTATCAGGGCAGAGATTGCCGAGAACTCGGACTCCACATTAATATACTCACAGTTGGGAATTTCCCCATCTGCTATGAACTGGGACAGGTCTTCAACAATATGGGTCTGGGGAGTAATCGGGTAGGCTGAAATCACGTTTGGGCGGCAGATCTTTGCTGAATGGGCCACAGCATAGGAACCTTCCACAACTACCATTTTTTTCTTGTAAGCCGGGTCAATCATTATTTCTCCTCCAGAATCATTTCAATTGCATCCGCAGGGCACTCATTTGCACAGATGCCGCAACCTTTGCAATAATCATAATCGTATTCAAAAAAGCCGTCTTCTCTGGGTTTGACAGACATATCAGGGCAGACGATTTCGCAGATCCCGCACTTGGTACATTTTTCATAAATATAAACCGGACGGAAATTTCTCCAGCCACCGGTTTTGTTTTTAAGGGTCGAACCAGGTTTACAGACTCTGCAGTGTGTAATATTTAAACCTTCTTCTTCCTTTTCGGTTTTCAGAACTTCGGGACGTATCTTGCGGTCTTGCTCAGATCCGTTACTCACGCTTCTTCCCCCCTGATAAGCTTGTAGGCCTT
This sequence comes from Methanosarcina sp., assembly GCF_049706645.1. Classification (GTDB taxonomy): domain Archaea; phylum Halobacteriota; class Methanosarcinia; order Methanosarcinales; family Methanosarcinaceae; genus Methanosarcina. The sequence continues at coordinate 13,901 of NZ_JBNAKP010000028.1, forward strand.
CTGGATTGCATTTGCATTCTTTTCTCCGACCTTTCCTGGAAAACGAGCCTTTATTGCATGCTGGATGGATCCGACATTGATTTCTCCGGTTGCACCCGCAAAAGCACCAAGGAGGACGGTGTTTACAATGGGGACACCTATAACGTCCATTGCCACCTTCGTAGCGTCCACGGTCATGACCCTGGCTTTTGTATTGAGTTTCAGGCTTTCCGGCTTCTCGGTTGTGTTGACAATAATTATACCGTCGTCCTTTATTCCGCTTGCAACGTCAACAGTTTCAAGCAGGGTTGCATCCTGGACAATAACATAATCCGGAGTGTAAATCTGGCTTCGAAGCCTGATAGGACTATTGCTAATCCTCGTGAATGCCTGCACTGGGGCACCTCTACGCTCTACCCCAAAAGCGGGGAAGGCCTGGCTGAACTTTCCATCTTCAAAAGCTGCAACGGAAAGCAGTTCAGCCGCGGTAACAGAACCCTGGCCTCCTCGACCGTGTATTCTGATTTCCTTCATCTGAATTCTCCTTTTTAATGCGGTTTTATCTATCGTTTTTCTAATGTTTTCTGTATTTTGCTGTTCTCGGCAGTCTGTTTGGCAAGTCTTAATTAGCTGTCTGGCACACTGCTAGTAATCGAATATTAATTGAATTAACCTGATAATATACAATTTAACCTGATGTTATTCAATTTATTAATTTGGCAGACACAACCAGCATCTGACTCTTTCTTCAGGCACTACTGTAATATACTACTGTAATATGCACATACAGGCTCAGGAATTCAAAATCCTGGATGGCTAATGTTAACCTGGATCTCTTCCATCCATTGAATTATTGTTAATATTGAAAGCGTATATTTCCAATTCTGAGTTCACGCCGTTTTGTGCCTCATAGTTCATGGATAATAATGTAGAATATTATTAGGTTTTCGGTGAAATGAAAGAAATTTTTTATATATATTTCTAATCTATAATTATTTTTTAAGCGTGTTATATTTGTTATTTTCAGGTTAACCTGCCTTGTGCCCCTGTTTTATCGCTTTACAGCTGTAAACGAATATCCCTTAAAAAAATATGGAATATTTAATATATTTCCTCAAAGGAATTCTTTATTAGCTCAATCAACGCCTTTCCATCTTTCAGATTATTAATCTTTTCCCTTATCTGCCGCGAGCCATGCAGCCCTTTTGTAAACCAGTGGGCATGCATTCTCAGATTTGTGGATGAGTAAAGACTGTATTCTTCAAGTAGGGCGATATAACTCTTGAAGTCCTCCAGTTGCTGGACCTGCCTGTCAATTTTCAGCTTTTCCCCGGTTTCCAGATAGTGCCTTATTCTTTTAAAAACAAAGGGATTTCCCATTGCTGCGCGCCCTATCATAAGCCCGTCACAGCCTGTGAAATCGATGGCAACTTCGGCGGACTCTTCGTCCCTTATGTCACCATTTGCAATAACCGGAATGGAGAGTTCACGTTTGACCGCTCTGATCGTTGTAAGGTCCGAATTTCCGGAGTACATCTGCTCTGCCTTCCTGCCATGTACGGTCAGGGCCGAAGCCCCAGCCTTCTCGATCAGGCGCGCAATCTCAAGGGTTTTTTCGTCCCTTTCGAGAATGCGGATCTTTGCAGTTACAGGAGTTTTCAGAACACCGGTCAGCTCTGAGATTATTTCATATACAAGCTTCTCGGAATTGAGAAGAGCCGAGCCGCATCCGGTGCCTGTAATGCGCGGCGCAGGACAGCCCATATTCACGTCGATAAGTTCAGGACTGCATTCGTCCTCAATAAAGAGCGCAGTTTCCCTCAGCTTTTCAGGGGAACTTCCTACAAGCTGAACCCCAAAAGGTCGGTCTTCAGGGGAAGAGAGTCCTTTGAGAAGTGATTTTCGGTTTTCGTTGAGCAAGGCATCTGCACTGATCATTTCAGTGTAAGTAATGTCAGCTCCATTTTGCCTGCAGAGCAGCCTGAAAGCCAGGTTTGTCACGTCTGCCATAGGCGCAAGAAGAAGGTTTCCAGGAGTCTCGGTCTTGCCGATTTTCAATTTATTAAGTTTCATTTTTCTGACTGTTTTAAACTGTTTTTTGATTGCGTTTTAACCGTTTTTCTAATTATTATCCTTCGACTGCTTTCTCATTCCTTTCCTTTATTTATCTGTTTTGGAATTATTCCCTTTTCCAGAAATTGCAGCCTCTAGTTTTTCTGTAATTTTTAGAGGTTTTTTTACGGTTTATTAAGGATCTTCCGACTTTTCAAACTTTTTCTCATTTATTGAGACCCTATGTGATTTATTAATATTTGGTGCAATTATCAAGACTTGGCGTAATTTATCAATTATCAAGACTCGATGTAATTTATTGAAACCCGATGTGATTTTTCAAGGGTTTTACTCTGATCTGCTGAAATCCAAAAGTCCAAACAATTTTTTGCAAAAAATTCGCATAATTGGTTAAAGCCTAATTATTGAGAAATTATAAGAGTAAGATAAAATACAAATCACTAGTTTGAAAGCGAATCTAATCACTAGTTTGAACACGAATCTAAACACGAATCTAAATACGAATCTGATGCTGCAAAAAATAAAAAATAAGATGCTTGAACCAATTAGTAAAGAAAAATGGTTCAGGGGCTTAAAAAATAGGTTGAGCGGTCATAAAGACCTGGCTCATGAGAAGAACAGCCTGATATACCCCAGATAAGGAATCCTGTACTGTGCAGTCCCTATAATCCATTCGTCTTTTACGGGCATCTCGTAGCTTATCTGCCCTTCCTGGTCAAAGTGCGTGTTGGTTATAACATTGTCTCCTTTGGTAATATAGCCGGAGTACGGAGCAATGGGACCGTTCTCCCACATACGCTCTCCGGTTTCTACTCTATACATAGCCCTATGAATTATCGGGGTTACCCCTTGCTCGCCATACGGGCGGTAAAGAATTACATCTCCATAATTTTCAAAAGATGTATAACCTGTATTTTTTCCTTCCTCATTCGTGATAATATTCACTCGATCGACGCTTTTGATGAAAATAATATCTCCTACCTGCATATGCGGTTCCATACTCCCCGACTCCACCGCAACCATAGGAGTCCAGAGTCCGAATGCCAGCTTGGAAAGAACCATGAAAATAATCAGGACAGCCACAACAGACAGCAAATCCTTTCCAAGGGAAACCCAGGGGTTTTCCTGTTCCTGGACACTGATTTCCTTATTAATTTCGCTCATAATCAGCCTTTATTCTTTTGATTTTATTCTTTTAGGGTGCTGCATTACATTTCGTCCGGTCTTTTTGGCCGAAATTTATTCGATTTAACTCAGTTATAACTTAACGGAGTTTAAATTTAACCGAGTTTTGATTTAATTGAGTTATTTAATTTAACGGAGTTATTTGATTTAAAGGAGTTATTTAATTGAACTTATTGCGACTTCAGATTAATAGCACAATCCTCAGGATATAATGCAGCTGCAGAACTATTATTATACAGCGCTACATTCTACTGTTTTGACTTATATAAAGTTAGTCGAAAAATTAGTTTATTGGGTCCTCTCAGTAGATTTACTGAAGATTTGTTTTTATTCTATATTAATTTTCAATTAACTAATTTATTATTCAATATTATTGTTTATTATAATAGTTTGTAATTTTTTGATAAACCATAAGCAAACTCATTCATTCTATGTTAAACAGAAAATAAGACCAATTCCACACTAGACAGGAAATAAGACCAATTCCACATTAGACAGGAATTAAAATCTGTTCTGCAATAGATCGGAGTTAAAATCCGTTCATTAACAGAAAGAATTGAAGTTCTTTCTGCAACAGATAGGATCAAGAGCTTCTATCAGAGTAGAAATTGAGATCCGTCTACAATAGATAGGAGTTAATAACTATAAGTATTCTATCGAAACATACAAAAGTTTCCTGAGATTTTTTTATGGTAACAAGTTAATTTAATACATTAATTTCGTGTCTTATTAAACATATTTACTCGTATCTTATTAATTTTTATATTTTAAGCAGGCTTTTGATTTAGCCTTTCCAGGTCAGGAGTAAGATTGGTTCTGGTGCCAGACCAGGGACGAAAGACCTGGAAGAGCTCAGATCAGTTCAGAAAGGTCAGGTCGGAATTATGGAAAAAAATAATATTATAAGGGCTGTTATGGAAAAAGAGTACCAGATCAGCCCTGAAGCCGTGGAGCTTATCCATTCCAGTAACTCTCCCGAAGAACTGCTCAAATATGTCCTCTCAACTATAAATGACTCTGTTATTGTCATAGGGATCGAAGACATAGATCTTGAAGGTTTTGCCACCTCCGGAAAGCCTTCAAAGCTGATTTACACGGAAAATGGAAAAAATCCAGGTTTCGAAACTTCTTCAGGAGAGTTACCTTCTAATAAAATACAGGCCCCCTATCTAGAAGAAAGGAAAATTCTTTCCGGGGCCTCCGTACTCTCTTCCAGGTCAGGCAACCCGTCTCCCGAGCCGGATCTCTTTTTAAAGACTGATCCTTCTTCCGAGCTTTATCTCCCTCCCGAATCGGCTCTTTCCTCAGAACCCGATGCTGTTATTTCGGTCTCTGACTGGATTATAAAATCGTCTCAAGACCCTGCTTCTGATGCTTTTTCAGTTCCGGATATTGTACCGGACAATATGGCTTCGGATAAGATAGTTCCTGATATGGCTTATGAACCAGTTTCGGATACCCGGCAAGGTACTGTTTCCTCTGAGGAAGTTTCGGCCCTTTATCCTGCCCCGCACTCCCTTTCTTCAGTAAAGGCATCGCCTCAGGCTTTTTCCTCTCATTCCTCCCAGGCTGTAAACAGGTCAGCCTCTTCTTTTTTCGGACAGGGAAACTCTCTTCCCCCCTCTCCCTCAAATCGGATTTTCAGGGCAGACCCGTCTTCTTCCGGTTCTGGCAACGGGTTATTCTCCGGCTCCAGGGATGAGTACAAACACTACCCGGGCAGAAATCCTGTCACCGTAATTTCGGATATAACAGGACGTTCCACCTGCGTTGGAGAATATATGCAATTTGTGCAGTATTTCAGGGATAGGTACAGCAGGCTTTCGGAAATTATCCGGGGAAGGACTAACGCACGCCCAATCGAAAGTTTAAAAAGGAGAAGTTTCCGCCGGGGAAGCGATGGAGGTTCTGAAGAAATCTCGATTATAGGCATGGTTTCGGATATCAGCAACACAACAAACGGCCACAAAATTCTTTCTCTGGAGGATCCGACAGGCTCTTTTCCAGTCCTCATTCGGAATTCCGATAAAGAACTCTTTGAACTGGCATCAAGAATTCTCCTCGATGAGGTCATAGGGGTAGCGGGTTCGGTAACCAATGATGGAAGCCTTATGCTTGTTACAAAGCTAATACAACCTGATGTCCCGAATAATGTCCAGCGCAGAACCGGAAGTCACGGAAAGGCCGTACTGATTTCGGATGTACATGTGGGCAGTTCCCAGTTTCTGGAAGATGCCTGGCTTGATTTCCTGGATTTTTTAAAAGGAGAATCGGACTCTGAGAGTATGCGGGAACTTGCGGCCAGTATCCGTTATCTTGTTGTTGCAGGAGACCTTGTTGATGGGATAGGGATCTATCCTGACCAGGAAATAGAACTGGACATACTGAACGTCTACGAACAGTACAGGAAGGCTGCCGAGTATTTTAGGGAAATTCCCGAACACATTCGTGTAATCATAAGTCCTGGCAACCACGATGCGGTTCGCCAGGCAGAACCCCAGCCTGCCCTGCCGGAAAGTATTCAGGCGGATTTTCCTCAGAATGTAATTTTCGTTGGCAATCCTGCTCTAGTGGAGCTTGACGGTATCCGCGTTCTTATCTATCACGGCAGATCGATTGATGATCTTGTGGCAAGTATCCCCGGGGTTTCGTATCAGGAACCTGCAGGGGCAGTCCTTGAGATGCTGAAACGCAGGCACCTTGCTCCAACCTATGGGAGCAGGGTTTCCATATCCCCTGAGAAAAAAGATTATTTTATCATCGATCCTGTGCCTGATATTATCCATACAGGCCACGTCCACACCCTGGGAGTCCAGCGCTATAAAAATGTCCTTCTGGTCAATTCCGGAACCTGGCAGGACCAGACCGAGTTCCAGAAACGTGTAAATCTGGTGCCTGTCCCTGCTAAAGTCCCGATTGTGGATCTTGGGGATTTTGATGTAAAGATTCTTGCGTTTGACTGAACTTTTATTGAATTTTGATTGAATTTTAATCGATTTTGACTGAACTTTGATCGAACTCTGATCGAACTTTGATTGAATTTGATAATTTTGATCGAACTTCATTGGATTTGACTGAACTTTAATGGAGAGCCGAATTGTTCGGGCTACTGGTAAGATTAGACTACTACAGGTTATAGCCGATTATATGGGACTGCTGAAGCCCTCTCCAAAATTATTTTCCGATCCTTATATATACCACAAAGATTTAATATGCGGAAGATGCCGCTGGAAGAAATAAAGGAAAATGCCGGAGAAAATTTTCCGGAGATTCAGGACGGAAATCGGGATGAAGAGTCTAATTTTCTTCCCTTTGACATCCCTGATTTCAAAACCCTCCTGAAAAAACAGGGCTATGCTCTGGCAGGCCGCCACTCGGCTGTTAAGACCTGTCTCTGGCTCAGGCACGCTATGAATGGTCAGGGCTTTTGCTATAAATCGAAGTTCTACGGAGTTCAGTCCCATCGCTGCCTTCAGATGACTCCGACGCTTATGTGCAATCAGCGCTGCCTTTTCTGCTGGCGCCCGACTGAAGTTCCTGTTCCGGCGCCCGAGGAGTGGGATTCGCCTGAGAAGATAGTGGAAGAAAGCATTACCTGCCAGCGTAAGTTAATCACGGGTTTTGGCGGTTCTCCGAATGCACTTAAGGAACGCTGGCTTGAAGGCAATGAGCCGAACAATGTTGCAATCTCCCTATCCGGAGAGCCGACCTTTTACCCTTATCTCCCGGAGCTTATCGAGGAGTACGAAAAAAGAGGTTTTACGACTTTTCTTGTTACAAACGGCACAGTCCCGGAGATGCTTGCAAAAATTTCCCCTTCCCAGCTCTACATGAGTCTTGATGCCCCGGATATTGAGACTTACCTGAAGGTCTGCCAGCCCAGATCACCTGCACTCTGGGAAAAAATCAATGAATCCCTGTCCATAATGAAGCAGAAGAAATCAAGGACAGTCATCCGGACCACTCTGGTCAAGGGTAAAAATATGTTCAAGCCAGAGGCTTATGCCAGGCTTATCGAAAAAGCCTCTCCTGACTTTGTGGAGATAAAAGCATATATGCATCTGGGTTTCTCACGGCTCCGACTTGACCGATCTGCGATGCCGACTCACGAAGAAGTCCTGAAATTCTCACAGGGACTTGCAAAACACCTTGGGTATGAAATCGCAGATGAGTCTGAAATCAGCAGGGTAGTCCTGCTCTCAAAGGATGGAAAGAAATCTCCTGTTAAAAAGCTTTCCTGCCCTGATTAATCCTTCCTTGACGAATTCAACTCTTATTTGCTCAACTTTGACGTTTTCAGTCTTAATATGCCCAATAATGGCCAATAAAGCCTTGATATGTCCAATGATGGCCTACCCAGCCTTAATACACCCAATCTTTACTTATTCAGTAATGACTAATCCAGCCTTGACTTACCCAAACCTTCTACATTGACAACTGGCAACTTTAATGAGGAAAATACAGGAAGATTTTTATATGTGTGTGAATATATAAAATGAGTTAGGGAATGGAAACAAATATAAACTCAGGTTTCAATTAGCATATAATTCCATTAGAGATTAATTCATTTTAAATCAATTAGATACAGTTTGAGTAAAATTATGTCTCATATCTAGTGATATCAACAGAGCACGAAACAGATTAGGTTACGCATTACGAGAGCTGGCTTTTTACCGGAGTTTCGCGGTGTCGGCTTTTCTGGCAGGCGTACTCTTACTTTCGGTTTTTCGTGTTCGGAACGGTTTTTACATTCAGCTTTCGGTTGAGACAGGAACTCGCTGTGTGATTTGTTGTTTCAAATCCTCTGTTAACCCTTGTTAAGCTAACCGAAAAGCTAAACGAATGGTGGACTGAACAACAAAACTTATTAAGATCTCACCTCGAAAATGTCAAGGTTGAAACTCTCAAATATGCTTTCAAATCCGGGAATCTCAGGAAGGTTCAATAATCCCATTGACAACTTCAAACAGGTTCAACAGTTTAAGTTAGTTCGATAACTTAAATTGATCCATAGTTCAAATAATTCATAATTCAAATAATTCGATAGCTAGCTTAATTCGCCTTAAATTTATCAATTTCAATCGAAAAGATGTAATTTCAAACTCAATAACGGATTCAACCTCAAATTCACCAGAAATATCAAAATTTTGTACTTTCTTTACGGGGAACTTTTAAAATGACTGAACAATCTGCACACGAAAAATACGAATTTAAAAAGAAGCTTGAAAGCCTGAGGGATAAGAAGGGAAGAAGTACCGAGCTAATCTCTCTTTATATTCCTGCTGACAAGCAGATTTTTGACGTTACAAACCAGTTGAAAGATGAACATGGTCAGGCTGCAAACATCAAGTCCAAGCTTACCAGGACGAATGTACAGGGAGCCATTGAGTCCCTCCTTTCAAGGCTCAGATACCTTGACAAGGTTCCTGAAAACGGAATCGTTTATTTCACAGGAGCCGTGGATATCGGGGCCAACAAGACGAGCATGGAGAGCGAAGTAATTGTCCCTCCGGAACCCATTACTGTTTATAAATATCATTGCGACTCCTCTTTCTATCTTGAACCTCTTGAGGATATGCTCAAGGACAAAGGTACCTTCGGGCTTCTTGTCCTTGACCGCAGGGAAGCTACAGTAGGGCTTCTGGTTGGAAAGCGAATCCAGGCTTTCCGCAACCTGACCTCAACAGTTCCGGGCAAGCAGAGAAAAGGTGGTCAGAGTGCTCATCGTTTCCAGCAACTCAGGCTCATTGCTATCCATGATTTCTACAAGAGAATAGGAGATGCTGCAAGTGAGATTTTCCTTGCTGTTGATCCTAAAGATCTCAAAGGTATCCTGATAGGAGGGCCTTCCCCTACGAAAGAGGAGTTCTACGCCGGAGAGTTTTTACACCACGAGCTTATGAAGAAAATCCTTGGGCTCTTTGATGCGGCCTATACGGACGAATCCGGGCTTTCAGAACTGGTAAATAATGCCGGAGATAAGCTTCAAGATCTTGAGCTCATGGGGCAGAAGAACGCTGTCAGGGCTTTCTTCAAAGAACTGATTGCCGACTCAGGCAAAGTCGCCTATGGCGAAACCCAGGTACGGGCAAACCTTGAAATCAATGCTGTGGATGTGCTCCTGCTTTCCGAAGACCTGCGGGCTGAAAGAGTAACCACGAAATGCAGCGTTTGTGGGTATGAAAATAGATGGACACGGCGTTGGAAGCCAGGCGAACATGCTCCTACAGTCGGGAACTGTCCGAATTGTGGAGCTTCCCTTGAGGTTACGGATATTACCGATGTTGTGGACGAACTCTCAGCACTTGCCGACAAGAGCAATGCAAAAGTCACTTTCGTATCCACGGACTTTGATGAAGGTTCGCAGCTCATGAATGCTTTCGGTGGCATTGCTGCAATTCTCAGGTACAGTACCGGGGTCTGATCTCCTCCAGACTCCTACCAATACTTTTTATCCAATACTTTTTTAATTAGACCGTCCTTAGATCACTGATCAAATTAGTAGATTAAAACTGTAGATTAAAACTGTAAATCAGAATCGGTAAATCGAAATTATCACATTGTTTTCATAGTTTTTACAGGTGATTTATCTTGTTCCTGGAATTTAAAGCTCAGGCTATATCAATCTTAAAAGACGCTATCCGAAAGGTCGGACTTGAAATCGAAGGTTCCGAACTTTATTTCGAAACCTCTTCTCATGCTGACCTTGCAAGCAGGGCCGCTTTCAGGCTGGCAAGCCTGTACAGGCAAAACCCGAAGGAGCTTGCAACCCGTATCGTTTCTGCAATCGAAATTCCGGGCGGTTCATACATAGGAGAAGTGAGTGCTTCAGGCCCTTATATTAACTTCCATGCAGGCAGGCACTACCTGGACAGAACAGTTACCACAGTTCTGGAAGAGAAGGAAAAATTTGGCTGCGGAGCCCCAAAAGATAAAATCTTACTTGAGCACACCTCAGCAAACCCAAACGGTCCCCTGCATGTAGGACATATCCGAAATTCCATTATCGGAGATACGCTTGCCCGCATTCTCAGGCGAGCAGGATACGATGTCGAGGTACAGTATTATGTCAATGATATGGGCCGTCAGATCGCAGTAGTTTCCTGGGCATGTGAACGCTTCGAGCTTGACCTTTCAAGAAAGCCTGATGCTGCCATTGCTGATGTGTATATCAAAGCCAATGTCGAACTGGACAAAAACCCGGACTACGTAAAGGAAATCGACGCCCTTATGGAAAAGGTGGAAACCGGGGATGTCAGGACAATCGATAGTTTTGATAAAGCCGTTTCCCTGGCGATTTCCGGAATCAAGGAGACCCTGCTTCGCTTGAACGTTGCCCACGACAGGTTTGTCAGTGAATCCAGTTTCCTCAAATCCGGTGCAGTACACGACATTGTCGAGCGGATAAAGGCGACAGGAAGGACAAAAATGGACAAAGGGGCCCTCGTAGTAGACCTTTCGGATTACGGGTTTGAAAAAACTCTTGTTATCCAGCGCTCAAATGGCACCTCTCTTTACACTACCCGAGACCTTGCCTACCATGAATGGAAAGCCGAGCAAGCGGATCGCATAATCGATGTTTTCGGAGCTGACCACAAGTTGATTTCAGGCCAGCTCAGGGCTACCCTGAACGCAATCGGAATCAAAGAGCCTGAGGTCGTTATCTTCGAGTTTGTTTCCCTTCCCGAAGGCTCAATGAGCACCCGCCGCGGGCAGTTCATAAGTGCAGATGAGCTCTTTGACAGGGTTACGGAAGCTGCCTTTGAACAGGTCGAAACCCGTCGTCCTGAAACCTCTTACGAGTTCAAGAAACAGGTTGCGGAAATGGTAGGAATGGGTGCAGTAAGATACGATATAGTACGGGTTTCCCCTGAGAAATCCACGGTTTTCAACTGGAGAGAGGCTCTTGACTTTGAGAAGCAGGGCGCCCCCTATATCCAGTACTCCCACGCCCGCGCCTGCAGTATTCTCGAGAAAGCAAAAGAAGAAGCAGCCTGGGACCCCTCCGCAGAAATCGAGCCTGCTCTGCTGGTCGAGGACACTGAAATCGATCTTATCAAGAAGATGGCAATGTTTGACAGCATAATTGACCTTGGAGCCCGCGAACTGAAACCACATGTGCTTGCGATCTATGCCCGCGAGCTCGCCGATGCCTTTAACCAGTTCTACCGCTTCGTCCCTGTAATTGCTGCCGAGGACGAAAAAGTCAGGGCTGCAAGACTTGCCCTTGTGGATTGTGCAAGGATCGTGCTTGCAAACTCGCTTGATACGCTTGGAATTGCAGCTCCCGAATCCATGTAAAGGATAAATCCGTATAGAAAGAGAAGAAGTTGAAGATAAAAGATAGAAGATAATCGATAATCTTCCCCGTTATCTTTTTCTTTTCCTGCCTTTTCTCTCTTCTTTTCTTATTCTTTCTTAATTTATTCTCTATTTACCGTTTAGATATTATCCAGGCGCTGCCCGGGCGCTCTCTTAAGATACTGGCTGGTGAAAATCACCTGCCCATTTCCGTACAGAAAGCTTTGAGAAAAATATAAAATCTTTTGCAGCAAAAATGATAGTTTACAAAATGATAGTTTACAAAATTATAGTTTACAAGTACTGCTGCAGGATATTATGACCACGATAAATGAAGCTTTTAGGACGTTTTTGAATGAGCAGGAAGCCAGCTTGAAACCTGATGCCTTTCTGGACCTTGAAGACGTGATCCTTCTCTACGAGGAATTCCTGGAATTCAGTGCCGAAGATTCTTTTTCTGAGGAGGATAGAGAACTTTACAATGCCCGGCAAGAACACGAAAATAAGAGTTACTGCGATATTTTCGGCCCTGAGCACCTCACCCCATCCGGAATTAAGGACTTTCTCGATGATTACGTAGTTGAGGTCGGAGGGGGCAAGAAGTTCACGGGTACAGCTGTTAAAGTCCTTGAAAAATTCTTTGAATGGGCCCAGGAAAAAGGTTACATTGATGAGAAAGCCTTTGAAGTAAATAGCGAGATTCTCCGGAGATACAAAAAAAGGTATTGAGTGTCTTAAAATTGGCATCGAAAGGATGTTTATAAATAAAATCTGCTTTCCACCTTCACTTTGGCATTTTTTATTCAAATTAATTCCAATAATTATAATACTTGATACTGTCTTACATAACAGGTATGCAGGACATTATTTTTATTGATGGAGGCAGCCTTCCCACGCCTGAAGGTATTACGAGGGAATGGGTAAAGACTGCGGCTGAAAACCGGAACGAAGATGAGAAACTTTTTTCTGTGGTAAGGGAGGCTTTCCGGAAGAAAATCGGTGTGGGAGTACATGTGCCCACTTATCCTCAATTTAGAGATATGATCGGGCAATTTCTGGACATCATTAAAGATGAAAAGAACTGTTATGAGCCTTACATACTCAAAGAGGAAAATGCAAAAATCCTTGAGCTGGAGATAATTGACGAGGTTGCAAAACAGTACAGGGAAGAAACAGGAAAAACACTTGAAGTCAGGGTTTGTATTGCAGGCCCGACAGATCTATACCTTCAGGCATTCGGTGCAACGGGTTATGTCGATGCTTATCATGTCCTTGCTCTGGACATTGAGGACTTCATAAAGCAGGCTTTTGTAGCTGCCAAAAATTTCAAAATAAAAGTCATAGCCCTTGATGAGCCAAGCCTCGGGATAAATGACAAAATCCAGTTTTCCGATGCTGATATTGTCTCTGCTCTCACAGTCGCTTCTGCCTATGCAAGGAAACAGGGGGCAGATGTGGAAATTCACCTGCATTCCCCGTTAAAATACAAGCTCATTTGCGAGACACCTATCAATGTTATAGGTTTTGAATATGCTGCAACTCCTTCCCACCTGAGCCTCCTGGATAAAAAAGTGCTCGAAGACTCAAATACCTTCGTCAGGGTCGGAGTTTCGAGAACTGACATTTCCAGTCTTATAGGCGTTGTCAACGAAACATACGGGGTCAATGCCTGGAAAGACAGGGAGTACATGCAGAAAATCGTAACCGACCTGGAGACCCCTGAGGTCGTAAAAAAGAGGCTTGAAACAGCTTACTCCGCGCTTGGAGACCGGATAAAGTATGCAAGCCCGGATTGCGGGCTGGCTTTCTGGCCGGATCAGGAACTTGCTTTCCAATTGCTTGGGAATACCGCAAAAGGCATTAATGAATTCAATGCAGAAAAGAAGAGACAGGAAGAGTAATTTTTTCCTATGAGCTGGATAGCCGGATGAAATTAAGTTTTTCAAACATTTTTTTATATTTTTCTATTTTTTTATATTTTTCCTGTCTTCCAATAACGCTAAATCCTCAAAGGTATACTAAGAGGATATGGAAGAAATCATCTTTGACGATATTGGAAGTTATCCCCTTCCTGACGGAATAAGTAAGGAGTGGGTCCAAAATGCCTTTAAAACGAGAGCAGAAGATGAGAAACTCTTTACGGTAATCAATGATGCCTTTCAGCAGAAGATAGATGCGGGTGTGGATGTTCCTACTTATCCCCAGTATCAGGATATGAATGAACAGTTTTTAAAGGTTATCCGGGATTCTAACTGCTGTGACAACCCTTTTGAGGTAAAACTTGAGTGTGCCAGGATTGAGGAGCTTGAGGCTATAGAGAAGGTTGCAAAAGCCTATAAGGAACAATTCGGGGAAACTCTCAAGGTCCGAATCTGTGTAACCGGTCCGACCGAACTTTATTTGAAAGAGTTTGGGGGTACGCGGTATACGGACATCTATTCTCTTTTTGCAAAAAGCGTAAATAATTTTGTTAGAAACTCCATGAGATCTGCAAAAAACTTCAAGATTGCAACGGTTTCTATTGATGAGCCCAGTATAGGGCTGAATCCTGAGATTACTTTTGATGAAAACGATATTATCTCTGCCCTTACCGACGCTTCAAAAGCGGCCAGTAAGTGGGGAGCCGATGTAGAGATTCACCTTCACTCTCCTCTTTACTATAATCTTGCCTGTGAGGCTCCTACTATAAACGTTATAGGAGTAGAATCCGCAGGCACGCCTTCCTATCTGGAATTGATAGACAGGAAAATACTGGAAGACACGGATTCTTTCCTGAGGGTCGGGATTGCAAGAACTGATATTTTCACACTGGCAGGAATCCTTAATGAAAGATATTGCACCAACGTCTGGAAAGACCAGCAATATCTTCCGGAAATTGTTAGCGGACTTGAAACCCCGGCTACTATAACCAAGAGACTCAGGGTTTATTACAGGCGCTTTGGCAACCTGATAAAGTACGTAGGTCCTGACTGCGGGCTGGGCTCCTGGCCTAACCAAAGGATAGCATTCATCCTGCTTTCCAATGTGGCTCAGGGTATAAGGGATTTCAGGGAATCTCTCTGACCCTGAACTTTTTAATTAGCTTTTATATGAAATTATATCGAAAATTCATAACCTGAAAGTTCCATAGCCTGATTTCTCAGGCTTCATTTTTCGTTCCAGTGGAAGCTATACAACAGTGTCAAATCTCTTAAAAAATAGCCGACAGATGTCAAAGCACAGTGGAAACAAAGGGGTAATTTTTATTATTTATTTTTATAATTGTTCTGTCTTGAGTTTTTATTCGTTTTTTACTTATTTTTCCTAATCATTTATCGAGTCTTCCATGCCTTCTATCTATATCATCCATCATATCCAGCATCTTTCGAATGGCAGTTCGGATAGCATCCGACTGACTGACAAATTTTTTGTTATCTCCCACATGCCTGTTAAGGTCATCCAGAAGCTCCTGGGGGATTTCAACGCTTACTTTTGGCATTAGACCTGCACCCGTTAAGATATTTTATATTTGACAATTCTAGCAATTAGCCGTTTCCAAATATATTACTGCTCTTTTAGCAAGATAAGGTTAAGGAATAAACCTGTAGAATAAACTGCTGGGTTAAGAGTTCGATCTATCGAAAAAAACGGACTTTGCAGAACTTCTCTACATTCTATTTTTATCTGTGAATTTTGCAAAGCTATGTTGGGAAATATAAATTTAAAAATTCAGGGCAAAACTCAAGATGAATTAGGATAAAGTTCAGGACAAAATCCGGAAAGAATCCGAAACGAATCAAGAAATCCAGAAAATTCAGGATAAATCAAGGCACAATTTTCCTGATCAAAGGTATTTTCTGCATTATTATCACAATAATTAGAGAAACAACGAACAGTAAAGCTGTAACCAGTGGGATGGATATTATCGGGCTCAGAAAAGAAGGAGATAATGAGATATTGATAAAAAAAGCTGAACGATACCGTATTCAAGCCTTAAAACCCGTAATTTATTGCATAAAACCAAAATTCTCGAATAAATCCAGTTACCAGATAAACCACATTCTTGAATAAATCGATTTCAAATAAATCGAATTATCGAATAAATGCAATTAGCAAACGAATTAGCAAACAAATAAAAAACTCCACAAGAACAGATAAAGTTCAGTAAAAATAGATAACGGTAGCGGGCCCGAAGGGATTTGAACCCCCGGCCTATGGATTAAGAGTCCATCGCTCTGCCTGACTAAGCTACGGGCCCACGCATTGTTATTCTCATTGAATGAGCGACTCTCACAATGTAACTTTAAATATTTATAGGTTTCGGCACAGGCGTTTGTCCTTCGAATCTTTCCGAAATTGAATTAGAACTTTATGGAATTTGCTCAGGTTTTCTCAGGAAAGGTGCTTCTCAGAAAATTTTACCTTTAAAGATAAATATATTTTATTCGGATCAATTTTATTTTTTAGATGAGTTGACCTTATTTGAGTATCTTTGAAATTAGAAATCAGAAGACTGAAAACCAGGAATTGGATATTTTCCTAACTTCATTATTTTTCTTTTTTTAGAGATCTTAAAGCAAAACGTTATATACAAGCGAATATGAGTATGACCAATTAATTGACTTATCCGAAGCTCTGTTGGGGATCAATTAATCAAATAGATTAAGTAGAATGTGTACTTCCTGAATTTGGGTTCTCAAGTTTGGCTTGTCAAGTACTGTTTTTACTCTTTTCTGTCGATAGAGCTTTCCTAAGCTGATTAATAGAAGTTAAAGGAATGAATGTAATGTTTAGAGACGAACGTACTTCTGTGCCCATTGAAGAGGGCGAAACTTACGATGTAACAATTCAGGATATTGCTCGCCAGGGAGACGGCATTGCCCGTATCGAAGGTTTTGTAGTTTTTGTCCCGAATACGAGTGTTGGCGATGAAGTCCAGATTAAGATCGAAAGAGTACTTCCCAAATTTGCATTTGCAAGCATTGTCGAGTAAATGCAGGGAAATAAAATAATCACGTTAAATTAAGTAAATTAAAGGAATGGTTTTCATGTTCAGAGAAGAAAGTCGCTCAGTCCCTGTCGAAGAGGGCGAAGTTTACGATGTAACAATTCAGGACATTGCTCGTCAGGGAGACGGCATCGCTCGTATTGAAGGTTTTGTTATCTTTGTCCCGGGCACCAAAGTTGGCGATGAAGTCCGGATTAAAGTCGAAAGAGTACTTCCCAAGTTCGCATTTGCAAGCGTTGTCGAGTAAATGCAGGGAAATAAACCATATTAACTTTAATTAAGTTATTGGGAATGGTTTTCATGTTCAGAGACGAAAGCAGCTCTGTTCCTGTTGAAGAAGGCGAAGTCTACGATGTAACAATCCAGGATCTCGCCCGCCAGGGAGACGGCATTGCCCGTATCGAAGGTTTTGTAGTCTTTGTCCCGGGCACCAAAGTTGGCGATGAAGTCCGGATTAAAATCGAAAGGGTTCTTCCCAAATACGGTTTTGCCAGCGTCGTTGAATAAACAGGATATTTCAAATGAAAAAAGCAAGACTGAAGAATCATATCTATATGAATCATATCTATATAATTCTTCAGCTTCTTTTCCATCCAAATACATTAATTAATCTCCGGATCTTTCTTGCCGGAATTACTTTTCTTTAATCTGTTCTTTATTTTGATCAAATCATATTCTTTTCAGCTTATTTTGGTCGGATTAAGTTTCTTATTTACTTTTCAGAACATTGTTTATGCTTCAATTGTTTATTCGTGGCATCTGATAGTGAACATTCGATGCTATTATATAATAGATATTCAATCATATTTTGGGAACCCAATTGAAAAAATTTTTGCAAATGCTTTACAGAATAAATATTTACCTTACATCTATAGCCGGGGAAAGTAGCCCGGAGTGATTTCTAATGATTCGTTTTATCAAGTACCACCCCAGGTCCAATACTTACGTGATTGAAAAACGAGCTTTTCTTGAGGAGGACCTTACTCTGGACGGCAATGTAATTGTCGGGCAGGAAGTGAAATTCTGGAAGAACCTTACGGTAACTGGCAGGCTTGAACTCGGAA
Organism: Methanosarcina sp.; assembly: GCF_049706645.1. GTDB lineage: Archaea > Halobacteriota > Methanosarcinia > Methanosarcinales > Methanosarcinaceae > Methanosarcina. The sequence continues at coordinate 31,490 of NZ_JBNAKP010000028.1, forward strand.
AAGGTTCGATTGTTCAGGGCAATGTAAAAGCCAGAAGTGCTCTTGTCTGTTCGGAAGCAAAAATTCTGGGCAATATCGAAACGGCTTCTGAGCTTGTCCTCCTTGATAGAGCTAAAATAAATGCCGCAGCCTGCCAGGGAGATATCCGCGTCAGGCCCGGGTGCACTCTCAACTCCGTAAAAGCAGAAGGCACGCTCGAACTCATTGGAAAAGTTATTGTCAGGAAAGTAGAGCCGTTAACGAAAGTGATTATCCGGGCTGAAGAATAACCGGGAGTTTCCAACAGGTTCTTAACTTTTTCTCTTCTTTCCCTCTTTTCATTCTCTTTACATTTTCGTACTGCGGTTTACTATTCTCTCCGTCAAAGCCGTAAAAGTTTACCTGTGGAACCTCTCTTCTTCCAGAAGTCTCAGGACTCGATCCCTTAGACGATTAACCTCAGGACTTGTTCTGGATCGCGGGCGAGGCAGATCCACTTCTACGATCTCTTTTATCCTTCCCGGCCTTGCGGTCATTACCACTATCCTGTCCGAGAGAACAACCGCCTCATCCACGCTATGGGTCACGAAAATGAAGGTCACGTGTTTTTGTTCCCATATCTTCAGGAGTTCATCCTGGAGAATATTTCGAGTCTGGGCGTCCAGGGCTCCAAAAGGCTCGTCCATAAGTAGGACTTCGGGCTCATTGGCAAGAGCTCTTGCAATGGCGGCCCGCTGCTGCATGCCCCCGGAGAGCTCATACGGATAGCTATTTTTGAATTGTTCCAGGCCGACAAGATCTATATATTTCTCCACATGCCTCCGGGCCTCAGCTTCATTCATTCCCTGCATTTCAAGCCCAAAAGTAACGTTATCGATGACGGTTCTCCAGGGAAATAGAGAATATTGCTGAAAGACCATGCCCCTTTTGGGGTCAGGGCCAGTTATAGGGACTCCATTGAGTGTAATTTCTCCTGAAGTCTGGGTTTCGAGTCCAGCAGTGATACGTAGCAGAGTGGTTTTCCCACAGCCAGAAGGTCCCAGAAGGCAGATAAACTCTCCATCCTCAACATCGAAGCTCACAGCGTGTAGAGCTTCCGTACCACCATTTTCTTCTCTTTTAGTAAAGACACGTGAAACATTTTTTACACTTACTCTGCCCATGTCATACCACAGTTCCTGATGTCCATCTAAGTAGCTTTGCGTCTACATAATACCTGAAGAAGCGGTCAATTAAAAGGCCCACGAACCCGAGCAGGAGCATATAAACTAGCACGAAATCCATCTTATGCAGGTAGTAATTGTGCCAGATCTGATACCCAAGCCCACTGGCACTAACTCCGAACATTTCCGCGGCTACAAGGCACATCCAGCCTACTCCCATGGCAATCCTGATTCCTGCAACAATTGAGGGCATAGCTGAGGGGATTGCAATATAACGTATAAGATCCAGATTTCGGGTACAGCCAAGAACCTTTGCTGCTTCGACATAAACTTTCGGTATATTTTTAAAACCTGTATAGGTATTGATAATAATAGGAAAGACCATTCCCACAAACACTACGAAACCTGCAGCCTGGCGAGTAAGTCCAAACCATACGATTGCAAAGGGAATCCAGGCAAGGGGAGGAATCGGGCGCAGGATTTCGATTATAGGGTCGATTGCCCGATTTGCTTTCCTGAACCATCCCATAGCTATTCCGAGTGGAATTCCTATAAAAAACGCAGCAATAATACCGATTGAGAAATGAACCAGACTTGTCAATGTATCCGTGAAAATTAGCCCGCTTTCGATGATTGCAAGGAAAGAGGCAGTTACATCATAAAAACTAGGCAGAAGAAATTTATTCTGTACAATTCTATCCGCTACAAACTGCCATATCGCGATTGCGACTATGAGAGACAATGCTTCAATACCATTTTCTTCTATTGTTTTTATGAAATTACTTTTCATGTCTAATTAAAAGAATTCTTACTTTTTTACCTTTCCGGCAGACTTCATTTTTCAGAAAAAAGAAAAGTTGAGGTTGCCTCTTATAAGACAGAGACAACCGATCTTTATTTTAACTTCATTCTTTATTATTCCTGGGTTTGTCCCTCACTGGTAACATTCTCATAGAAGCTTGTATCAAAGATTTCTTCCTGTGTCAGAGATTTCGGAATGTACCCAAGTTCATACTGAACATTTGAGTAATTGACAGCTGAGTTTTCAATCAGTGCGGGATCTGTGATCCAGGCCCCATCCCATTCGTTAAGAGATTTCTTTACGGTCTCAATATCTTCGTTAATCTTATTTGAATATATCTGGGCAGCTTCGTCCACATTTGCCTGGTTATACTCAGTTGCCTTAATATGGGTCTTCACAATCTGCTCTACAATATCCGGATGTTCCCTGATAAGTTCTCCGCTTACGACAAGTACACAGCAGGAATGGTTTGCTTCCATCTCTCCAGATTGCACTATGGTACGCCCGTTACCTTCTCTTTCTACAACTGTTGGGGAGGGGTGGGGCAGGAAGACAGCATCAACCTGTTTGGCTGAAATAGCAGTGACAGCATCTCCTGGGGTCATCCCAAGGATCGTTACATCTTTATCAGGGTCAAGCCCGTTTTCCTTAAGCCAATTCCTGATCAGGGTGTCCTGAATCGTCCCTGGAGGGAAAGTAGCGATTTTTAGACCTCTTAAGTCTTCAGGGTTTTCATATTCGTGCTCGGGCCGAAGAACAAGACTTGAACCGTTTATCTGTACAGGCGTAACAATCTTTGCGTCAAGTCCCTGGCTGAGAGCTGTAATTACAGGGGCTGCGCCGACATAGGCGACATCCAGGTCTCCAGCCAGCATAGCCTGCATTTCAGGTGCTCCTGTCGGGAACTGGTATTCATTGATCTTTGTAATTCCATATGGTGCAAGGTCTGCTTGCCACCACCCTTTTCCAGCTGCAGTCATATATGCGATCTGATGGGTACTTGGCTGATAGCCAATATTCAGTTCGGTAATTGCAGCGGCTTCTTCAGCTCCGTTTTCGTTTTCGGATGCGTTTTCACCATCGGATGCGCAGCCGGATACGAAGATCGATGCGAGCAGCAATAAAGTAAGTGTGAGTATGCCTAGTTTTTTCAAAGCTTCACCTCGATAATCCTTACAAACTGATAATAATCCATATAAATGATAAACTTCATTCTCTAAATAACATTTTTTGAAATCAGGCCTTCTTAAGGAAAACTTAACAGGCTCTCCATCTTTCTTTTGTCAGCCTTCCATAAACTCTTTTGCGAAGAGTTTATATTTCTCCAGATAAGAATTCCAGTAAAAATAAAAAGTAAATTCCCGGATGGGATATTAATATTTTTTTACACTTCCTATATATAACTTCTCAAAGCCGTCTTGATTATGACCCAAATGTATTAATATATCTGGGCATATTTCTCATTAAGGACTAAATCTTCTGTGAAACGTAAATTATTTACCAACATTAAAAACTCTTTACGTGATTTAAAAGGTTGAATTTTATGAATGTTGCAGACAAGGTTATCAAATCCGCATTCGAATCCGATGAGGTTTTTCAAAAAACGCTTTCCACTGTGATTAAAGAGGATCTTAACCTCACTGCTGTGGATTTCGCCAAAAAAGCAAATATCCCGCCAAGTACCCTTTACAAGATCCTGTCAGGGAACCGGGACCCCAACATTAAAACCCTTCGCCAGATCGTGAAAACCATCCGCGATATTAAAGAATCAGACAGTGGAGATTTTATCGCTGTAATTGCAGCTCGCTCGGTACTTGACAATATTGTAGAAACAAAGAAAAAGATAGCTGGCAGGCTGGTCACAATCAGGGAATACTCGGCAACCTCAATGGAAGAAGCCATAATTGCAGCCGTTAATGCCGAAAGGGATGGAGCAAAAGCCCTGGTCTGCGCTCCCATAGTGAGCCCGACCGTGGAAAAGATCCTGAATATTCCTGTGACAACAATTATCCCGAAGAGCAGCCTCATAGACGCTATTGAACTTGCGCTCAAGAAGATGGAGTAATCGTTAGAAAAAGCCAGGATAATGTTTGGATAAATAAAAACTGAAAAATACTTCACAGCCTGGAATAAAAATACTTAAATTTCTACAGACAAAAGCTTCAGAAACTGCTAAATTAAACCAAACCCGAATCAGGTCTGAGTCAAATCTGACTAAGTCTGGGTCAAATTTGAATCAAGTCTGAGTCAAATCTGAATCAAACCTGAATAAGGTCTGATCAAATAATGAATTGTTTTTAAAAATTGAAAAGACCCGTGTTAATTTGAAACGCGGGAATTCTAATTTCTATTCATTTGAATTTTTATTTCTTCGAGTTTCGTTTCTTTAAATTCTATTTCTTCAGGTTTTGTTTCTTTAAACTGTGTTTCTTCAGGTTTTGTTTCTTTGTCTTTGAACTTTATTTTCCTGCTTTTTTATCTTTCCTGATTTATTTCCTGGTAAGTTCACGTATCTTTTCCTGAACCATTCCAATATCTCCGCCGCCTTTTGTGAAGAAATAAGCAGCTCCGCCGACTATTAACAGGACAATGGCTCCAAGAGCATAGAGCAGTAAGGAAGACTTTTCTTTTACGGTGTAGGTTGCGGTTTCTCCTCCAACTTCTACCCTGTAGGTTCCTGGCACCTCTTCTACGTGTTCAAAGGTTACAGTGTCATTTTTCCCTATATCCAGGGAAATTTCTTTTGAGTCGGTTACGTTTCCGTTAACAAGCAATTCTACACTCTTATTCCCTGCAGCATTGCCTGTGTTTCCGACATCAACCGAGATTGTCGCATCTTTTCCTGCACTTACTTCCAAAGGCTCAACTACCAGGTTTGAGAATTCGAAGATAGCTTCAAAGTCTCTTACTTTTACATTTGCTTCCTGGTTCAGGAATCCTTCCTTTGTTATTTCCAGTTTAAGAGTACCGCTTCTATCTGTCGTATAGACAGCTTTTCCGTCGGACCCTGTTTTGTTAACGACATTACCATTAATTGAGATGTTTGCATCTTCAATAGGATCGCCACCGATTGCCTCGACAATCTCAATTTTCAGGGTGTCGCCGACATAAACTGTCTCAGGTGAAATGCTAAATGTCATCTTCTCTCTCGGAGGAATGACGTTGATATTCTTGTTTGCAGTTTTGTAATCGTCTTTTTCTGCAGTTATCTTGAGGGGTCCTACCTCTTCAGCAGTATACTCAACGATTCCGTCATCCTTGGTTTCGCCTACACTACTTTCGTTGACCGATACTGTGGCACCTTCTACTGCTTCTCCACCTGCAGTCACTTCGATATTAAATTTGTCATTGGCATAGACTTCATCTGGTACGGTTATTTTCAATGAGTTACTGCTGTTTCCTTCACCGCCGGTTTCAACCTCCACAAAGGGATAGAACCTGAGGGTACTGTCATCAGCAGTCTTGAAACTGACATTGCCCATAATCTCGATGGTTTCATCCTGGCCAAGTCCGATATCATCATCGTTTTTCATTATAATGCCGCTTTCTGAGACACTGCTAACCTCCATCTCGCCAAAGGTATCTCCATTGTTGATTTCAGTATAATCGTCCGAGAGCTGGAAAACACCCTGTACGAAAACAGCAGAGGTCTCAGTGCCTGAGAAAACTGTGCCGAAATGGATTATGATGAGGGGTACGTCTGTTGCTTCTCCAAGATCAGTCTCATAGACATAGTTATCACCTGAGGTGACAAAGGCTTCATCTACTACATCTCCATCCTTTTCGAGCTGGACCCAGACAGATTCTCCATTAACATCAACTTCGTTGATATTCAGGGAATAACCCTCTTCAAGGGTAAGGGCAGAACCTGAATTCATGGACTCTTTGTCATCACTGTCTGTAAGAACTTTACAAAGGATACTGTCCGAAAGGAGGCTCACATCATCAACAGCTCCTTTAACGGAACCATCAGTATATCCGGCAAAGTACTTCTCTGCCATGAAACCAACAACTGTGAAGTTGCCCCATTCTTTGTGTTCAAAATCAACAGCCTGAGGTTCGGATTTGTAGAGAAGTTTGCCTGGAGGTATATCCCCGTTCCCAAACTCTTCTACTGTCAGGTTTTCAGTCCCAATTCCTTCATCTATGTTGTAATAGAAACCTTCAAAATTAAAGGGCGTCCAGCTAGGAGGTTTGTTGTTAATCTTCTCGTCATAGACAGTCCCGCGCAGCTCGTAAATACCGGCTTCCGAGGTGTCAAGGACCGGGGCAAAGCGCAGTTTGCTGTCATCAGCGACCTGAATCTGTATTTTACCCATAAGGTCTATTGTTTCTCCCTGATCAAGTCCGACGTTATCATCATTCTTCATTTTTATTTCACTGCTGCTAAGGGAGGTTACTTCCATTTCTCCAAAGGTGTCTCCGTTTTCAAGTTCGACATAATTATCCGAAATCTGGAAGAGACCCTGTACGAAGACAGCAGAGGTCTCGGCTCCTGCAAATACTGTGCCGAAATGGACAATTATTATGGGTACTTCTTCTGCTTCTCCAAGATCGGTTTCATAAGCATAGTTATCACCTGAGGTGACAAAGGCTTCGTCTACTACATCTCCGTCCTTTTCGAGCTGGACCCAGACAGATTCTCCATTAACATCGACCTCCACGATATTCAGGGAATATCCTTCTTCGAGGGTAAAAGAATCTCCAGAATATGCGGAGTTTTTATCGTCGCTGTCGATTAGAATCTTGGAAAGGACACCGTTGGAAATAGGGCTGACATCATCCCCTATAACTTTGGAACCATCTGTAGTATAGCCTGCGAAGTATTTCTCAGCCATGAATCCTATTATCTGGTACGAGCCCCAATTACCGTATTCAAAATCGGTTTCAGTAGGTTTTGTGACGTACTCAATATTCCCTGAATCTATGCTTCTGTCTTTTATATCTTTAATAGTCATGTTTTCTGAAGATACTCCAGAGTCAAGATCATAATAGAAGCCTGAATAACTCTGGGCAGTCCATGTGTAAGTTTCGGGCATTCCCTCTTCCCAGATTCTGTATCCGCTGTTTGCGGAACTTACTTTGATATCTTTACTCGATGTTCGCTGGTTCCCACTGGTATCGGTTATAGTTAAGGTCACCTTGTATGTGCCTGCACTGGTGTAGGTATATGTAGGGTTCTGTTCTGTGCTGTTTGAACTTCCTTCTCCGAAATTCCATTCCCAGGATTTAGCATCGGTTGATTTATCATTAAAGGTAACAGTTAAAGGAATTATTCCTTCGGTAACGCTTGTTTCAAAAGCAGCAGCCGACTCTGTTGGAGCTAATGCGGTAATGTAAACATCATTTTTCGTATTAGATGTCCCATTGGCATCGGTTACGGTCAGGCTTACCTGGTACTTCCCTGCGCTGGTATAGGTATTTGTAGCATTCTGTTCCTGACTGCTGTTCCCATCTCCAAAACTCCATTGCCGTGATACAGTATTTGTTGATTTGTCAGTAAAGGCAACAGTTAAAGGAATTATTCCTTCCGTAACATTTGCTTCAAAAGCAGCAGCTGACTCTGGAGGTAAAACGTTTATGTAGACATCATTTTTCGTATTAGATGTCCCATTGGCATCGGTTACGGTCAGGCTTACCTGGTGCTTCCCTGCGCTGGTATAGGTATTTGTAGGGTTCTGGTCGATGCTGGTGTTTCCATCTCCGAAGTCCCATTGCCACGAGGTTGCGTTTTCGGATTGATTCTGGAAAGCCACACTCAGAGGCAGGTATCCTTCTGTTATGTTAGCGGTAAAATCTGCGATGGGTGCTGCAGTTGCAGCTCCGCAAAATAATCCTAACACCAGAAGTGCTGTAAATATCTGTAAAATAGCTTTGTTCATGTTTTTATCCTTCTGAACCTTGTGCATAAATTATACTTGTTAACTTTTATGTTAGAAATTTTCAAATTTATTTTGTTTTTATGATCTCTGTGAAATTAAATCAATAACTTTTGCTTTTCTCTATAACTCTAAGTTTTGATCTGGGGGATCTGAGGTCTTGGTTAATTTCTAATCAGGAGGATCTATCAATTGTTTCGGCTTTTAGCTGCTGGTATCCTCGCTGTGCTATAGTTGTAAGCTCGCATTCGGGGGATTCAAGTACGATGCCCGTTTCATACTTCGTGCATTCTCCTATAACAGTTAAGTTACATATATTTTGTACTTTTTTCAGCTTTTGAGGGTCAATTGTAATAAGAAGTTCGAAATCTCCGCCCGTGTAAAGGGCAAGTTCTCTTAGCTCGTCCGAATCTGAAGCAAATTCCCGGACCTCCCTGAGGATAGGAAGGGCATTTTCCCGAATCCTGAAACCCACCCGGCTCTGCCTGGCAAGGTCGTAAAGGGACATTGCAAGGCCGTCACTCGTGTCCATCATGGATGTGACTGCTCCGGACCCGGCCAGTTGTCCGGCTTCTTTCGTGCGCGGAATGGGCTCAAAAAGCGCCTTCAGGATGGTTTCACTTACTGGCTTTCTCGACTGGAGAGCTTTCAGAGCTGCTCCTGCTGCTCCTGTATATCCCGTGACGCAGACAAGGTCCCCTGGCCTTGCTCCGCGCCGGAGAAGGAGCTGGCTTTTCTTTACCCTGCCCAGTGCCGTCCCTGTCATTGTCAGTTCTGCGTGGGTGTCAAGATCGCCTCCAATAATCGCAGTTCCGCAGAATTCGGCACACGCCTGCATACCTTTTGCAAGTTCTTCAACAAAAGCAATTTCAGTATCTGCAGGCATTCCAATTGCCATAACAAGTCCTACTGGTTCTGCACCCATGGCTGCAACGTCACTGAGGTTTACGGCCGCTGACATCCAGCCCATTTGCCAGGGGCTTATCTCTTCCGGAAAATCCGTGGTCCTATGCAGCATATCAGTAGTAACAACCAGGCAGTCTTCGCCTTTCAGGTCAAGGACGGCGCAGTCATCCGAACCTGCACCTATAAGGATTCCTTCCTGTCCTTTCTTCTTGCCATCAGGGGCTTTAAAAATCTCAGATAAGATGGAGATTAAAGCGCGCTCTCCGATTGAAGATACTCTTGTGTCTTTCATGGTCTTTTTTGAAAAGGATAAGTTTTGCATTCATTTTTATAAACATGTGCCCTCTGTGAGCAAAATGCACTGAGTTTCTCTCCTTTATCTAATTTGTGTAATTTTGCGCGTTACACAAAAATTTAGTAGTATTAACACAGAAATTTTCGGTATTCAGCGAGATATTATTCCAGAAGTTCTAACACCTCTCCGCAAGCATCGAACAAATAAATTTTCTTGAATAAATTTCTCGAATAAATTTCCCAAGTGCTTCATTTTGCCTTTTATCTTTTGGGATGTATAAGACTTTTGTAAACTTCAAATTCATTTGAACTTAAAATCTGGTTTTCCATAAAAGGTCTGAAAGAAAAGTTTGAAAAGAGAAAGTGCTAGAGTTTGAAAAGGGAAATAAAGAGTAACTGAAGAAAAAGAATTAAATAAAAAGTTACGAAGAAAAATAACTGAAGAAAAATAACTGAAAAATATAAATTTAAAAAAGAAGAATTGGAAATATCATCTCGAATCGGAAATGATTTCCTCTCCGCCTTCTTTTGTTCTTATTCTCACATTTCCCAGAAAGCTTTTTGCGATTCCCCCAAGTTCGTATAGTTCTTTCCTTTTCAGAGCCCGTATTTCTCTTAAATTTTCCTGCAAGCTGTATTCCGGAATCCCCTGCTGCAATACATACGTAACTTCCCTGTTTTTAATATGTTCCGAGATCCAGGCAGCTATGCTGGCAATTTCGTCCCTGCTTCCGATAAAATCCCTGATTAGTGTTGTCCTGAGTTCCAGTTCCAGGACGCAGGAATTTACAATTTCGAGCGTTTCTATTACAGATGCAGTAATCTGTTCAGAAGTCTTTTTCACGGCTTCAGATTGTCCACAGCCCGTAACTTTCCCGTAAAGTTCGGGATCATCCGGAGGAGCTTTTATATCAATAAAAAATTTATCAATCAGTTTTTGTTTAACCAGTTGCCTGGCCATTTCAGGATAGCAGCCGTTTGTGTGAATCCCAATCGCAAGCCCCATTTCTTTTGCAAACTCTGCAAGAGGCACAATCGCGTCCTGCATCAGGGGTTCCCCTCCTGAAAATACGACTGCACTCACAAAGGGTTTAGATTTTTTAATCTGTTCTTTCACAAAGTCCAGTTCTACGGATTCCCACCCCTGCAGGTAGGGATGGTTCTGGCAGTAGGGGCAACGAAGGGGGCATCCCCGAAAAAAGATAGTGATCACCGCTTTCCCTCTCCAGTCCAGGGTTGAAAGCGGGACAGCACCTGCGTAGTTTACTTTCATGACTTACCGTTTCTCACACTTTTATGTAAAAAGGGTTAAGGAACTCTTACCTGAGTTCCTCCGTACTGTATCGTTTTCTGTCCAGGAGTTCCTGGCGCTTGCCTTTGTTCCAGCCTTCTACGGACTGAAGGTATCCTGTAATCCTTGAGAGGTGCTGCACGTTTTCAGACTTACACTTCGGGCATCTGTCCAGCAGGCCGTCGGCTACATAACCCTCGTCAGTGCACACAGTCATATCCCGGGTAAAGGCAAAGTAACCGGTCTGGGTATTCTTTGCTATATTCATGGCAAGCTCCTGCAAGCCATCAGGATCTGGCTTTCCTTCCCCAAGCCAGATATGCATGATATTTCCGCCGTCTACAATCGGGAAGAAAGTGTGTTCATACCTTATTCTTTCAGGCAGAGACACATTTGCACCAGGCGGGACATGAGTCCCGTTGGTATAGTAGATTGGCAGATCATGAGTCTGGCTTAGCTCTCTTTTTGCAGCCTTCACATCCCCTTTAATTGTGAGCTCGGCTTTGTCAGCATATTGCTTATGCAGGAGGTCCGAAACTGCAAAACGCTGGGCTGTCGTTTCCGCAGGCGTTCTTGCAAGAGCAATTTCCATACCGGTTTCCTGTGAAAGCTTTTGAGCATGCATCTTCATCTCAAACATAGCCCTGATTGCAAGCTTATATGCATCTGGAGACTCGTGGATCTGGCGGCCTGTATGGTACTGAACCATTTCATTAATCCCTACTATTCCTATAGTATACACCAGGCTTTCGAAATCCACAGCCATTGCCCCTTTTTCCTCGGTATTCGGATCTTTGGGACACTGCGCTGCAAACGGAATCCTGTTTTTCTTGATCAGGCTGTTCATCCATTTTCGCTTGATTTTGAAGATTTCCACACCCCTGTTCATCAGGGTCTTGAGCTCATTGAAAAGTTTTTCGTCATCATGTTCAGCCCTGTATGCGGCCCTGGGACAGTTTAAAGACAGGACCATCCATGAGCCCATTGAAAAGTGTTTTCCGTTCTTGAAATGAAGTTTGTCATTGAATTCTTTATCATCCGTAGGGTTTGCAGAAAACTGATAGGCACAGCATTGATAACATGAAATTCCCTCTCCTGCGCCCCTGTATTCCGGAAGCTGGTTATCAAAATAGGGAGTCCCGAATTTAGCAGCCAGCTCAAAGGTCATTCTGTACAGCCCTCTGTAAGTCGGAAGCTCGGGATGTGTCCTGTTGAATTCCTCATTTTCTTCCATAAAGTCAGGCTCAATGGAAATCTCGGGCTTGGGGAAACTGAAAGGTTTGCCCCAGGCGTCTCCTTCAAGCATGACATCCATGAGAGCCTTAAATCCAAGGCGAACTTCTTTTTCGAATTCTCCATAGGTTCTGAGCGGAGCCTGTTTGCCGTCCCAGACCTTACCCATAGCAACAATCGGAATGTTTCTCCAGAGCTTTGGAACGCCGGGGGAAAGCTGTACGGATGAAAAGACCGTCTGTCCGCCTCTTGCGCACATCATCTGCATCATTTCATAGACGAACATCTGCATAAGCTGTCTGATCTCGGTTTCGGACTTGCCTTCCAGATAGGGAGCCATAAAAGTCAGGAAATTGTAAAAACCCTGCCCACCTGCGAAATTGGTCTGAGCCGAACCCATAGCTTTTACGGCATGAAGGAAAGCTACCTCGGCATTCTTTGCAGGCTTTGCCACGCTTGATTGGGTTCCTACCCCGTCAGGCATAAGCCCATAGTAAAAAAAGTATCGAAGATCCCAATCCTGGCAAAAAGGCCTGGTGCCCATGTACTCAAGGTCATGTATATGAAAATCCCCATTCAGGTGTAAGTCTGCAAGCTCTTTTGGCATCAGAAGGAGATTCTGTTCCTTGGACATCTTGTCGGCTTTTCTTTTATGTGAGGTTTCGGCGTTATTTAGCTGGTTTGCGTTATCGTTTGCCTCAAAGCCGTATCCGGAATCGATTTCATATGCATCGTAGACCGAAGCCCCGACCCTGGTCATGATATTTCTCCACTCGACATGACCCCTGTCAAGCAGGATATTGTTTACGATTTCCCGGATAAGAGGACCTGATAGGAACTTGATATTCATCTTTCGAATAATCTTTTCAGCTTCCTTTGCAATCTCAAGGGCTTCTTCTTTTGTGATTGAAGGTTTATTATAGAAAATTTCGCTTAGTTTTGTTTCTTTCAGGAGCTGGTTTACAATGATGTTCCTATCCCAGTTAAGAATGAAACCATCGGTTGTCCTTACCTTCGGGAGTGGGGAGACGGACAGCCCGTCAAGGGTCTTTTGCACTGGCTGGTTGTCAGACAACTCGTCATCATTGGGGAGAGGAGAGACGGACAACTCTTCAAGCGGCTTCTGCGCTGATTGGTTGTCAGATAACTGGTCATCGGGTAAGAGGATCTCGGCTGTCATTTTCTCATCTTCAGTAACTGTTTTAAGAAAGGAATTTGCAGAATTATTCAAGTTATTTCTAATTTTCAGATCGCTTTCATCACAGGATTCCCTGGATTTTCTCAGGGTTTACTTCTCCCCCACGGAAGAGTTCCTCGTGCGTAAGGAAAGTATCATTAATCTGTAAAACAGGTGCTGTCACTGTGAAGACGCCGTTGAAACGCAGTTCCGTTAGAGCCTCGGGAGTAGACATATCTGCTATCTCGAAAGCAACTGAGTGTGCTTCCAGGAAATTTTTTAATTTATTGCATTTCGGACAGCGTTCCGTTGTATACACTATTATTTTTGCCATGCTTTATGTCCCTCTGATTTTTACTCTAATTCTTAATCTGATTTTTAGTTGCCGTTTTTTGCGCGGGATTTGTTCCCTTCTTACATATTGTGTTTATTTCCATTGTTTACAGAGTGAGCGCGCAGGTACAGGGCGCATTACACCAGTAAAACAAAACCCCACATGGGTTACCATTCCTCAGCTAACCCTTATAATCCCTATAAATGTGTATTCTCAAGTGTCAGTCAGTAATATCGGAACAGGGTGCAGCTTCTAAAAAATACCCCTCTGGATATAGTTTGTCCATTCTATTGAATGGAGACGGCCTTTATTTTCAGGTAAATATTCTGAATGCCGTATGACTTAATAATGGTTTTTCACCTCAGGTCTGGATACAATAACACCTTTATTTTGTATACAATGATCCTCTCTTTGTTATCAGATCTGGTAATAGATTTAAGGATTCCTGTTTTTGAAAAACGGCTCTCTTTAAAAAGACAATTTCAAGCACAGGAGGCTTTAAAAGACATATGAAGTCGCTTTGCCGGATACAGGTACGGCTAACATATATAAGGCATTATTCCTTGAAACTCTGGAAGATAATACTGAGAGATTGTCCCCATTTTCAGCGTACTGTTGTGAAATCTTTTTTTCTTCGACTCAGGGCTGGAAATTGATAGCTGAGCATTTCTTTTATATCCGCTTTACAGTTTTTATTCCTTTTAGAAAATCTTTAATCTTCCTGAAAAGGTTGAAAATTACAAAAAAACGTTATATCATGGGTCAGTTATATTTATCAAGCAGAAAAAGAGGTGTCACTTCATAGAGAAATTATTATCTTCCGGCTGCAAGCCCCTTGACGAACTTCTGGGAGGAGGTTTCGAGAAAGGCATCGTAAATCAAATCTTCGGACCTGCAGGAACCGGGAAAACAAATATCTGTATCCAGCTTGCAGTGGAATGCGTAAATCAAGGGCAGAGGGTCATCTTCATAGATACCGAAGGGCTTTCCCCTGCCCGCTTCAAGCAGATTGCAGGAGAAAATGCGAAAGAGATAGCCAGGAGTATCATTATCTACGAACCCCTGAACTTTGAAGAGCAGTATGCGGCCGTAAGGGAAGTGGAGAAAATAGCAGGCGAGAATATCGGTCTAGTGATACTGGATTCTGCAACCTCATACTACAGGTACGAGCTTGAAGACGATGAGACAGGCATCAAAAGCCGCAGAGAACTTGCCAGCCAGATAGGATTTTTACATGCTCTTGCCCGCAAACACGGTTTTGTTGCCGTCATAACCAACCAGGTATATTCCGATATTACTTCAGGAGGGGTGCGCCCGCTTGGCGGCAGTTCCCTGGAACATATCTCAAAGATGATCATCCGGCTGGAAAAAACAGGTGAAGGAACCAGGCGCGCCATTCTGTACAAACACCGCTCCCGTCCGGAAGGTTCGAGTGCGGAGTTTAGAATTACGGCTGAAGGAATTCGCTAAACCGGATAAAAGAAATCGGAAAGGAGTTCTTGAAAAAGCTTTCTAAAAACGATTCCACACAGAAAAACTTAATTTCTGAGTGGAATAAAACTTAAACTCTGATTTAAAAGTTTAATTCTGGATAAAAACCTGAAATTCCCGGGCACTCCCGGGATTCTTCGAAATCTACTTTTTACAGGAATTTGTCCCGGTTTAACGTTCCCGGGTTCCGGCGATAAACTCTTCAGTCCGCCTGTAAGCCTCATCGTCAGGGTACTGGATGGCCGGATGTTTCATAAAATATGAAGCCGGAGAATATAGCACTCCACCGATTCCACGGTCAAGAGCCAGCTTACAGCAGCGAATGGCATCGATTACCACACCTCCGGAATTAGGAGAGTCTTCTACCGAAAGCCTGAGTTCAAGGTTCATGGGCACATCTCCAAAAAGCTTGCCTTCCATTCTCAGAAAACATACTTTATTGTCCTTTTGCCAGGCTACGTAGTCGCTAGGTCCTATGTGAATGTTATCGTCTGCAAGCTTCCGGGAGAGCACGGACTGAACGGCTTCGGTTTTTGATTCCCTTTTGGAAGCAAGCCTGTTCCTGTTGAGCATGTTAAGGAAATCCGTATTCCCTCCGGTATTGAGCTGGTATGTCCTTTCGAGCTTTACGCCTCGTTTTTCGAAAAGGCTTGCAAGAACCCTGTGCGTGATAGTAGCTCCGAGCTGGGCTTTGATATCATCGCCAATAATCGGAATATTCTTTTCTTCAAACTTCTTTGCCCATTCAGGATTGCTTGCGATAAAAACAGGCATATTGTTTATAAAAGCCACACCTGCTTCAA
This sequence comes from Methanosarcina sp., assembly GCF_049706645.1. Taxonomy (GTDB): domain Archaea; phylum Halobacteriota; class Methanosarcinia; order Methanosarcinales; family Methanosarcinaceae; genus Methanosarcina. The sequence continues at coordinate 46,842 of NZ_JBNAKP010000028.1, forward strand.
GGGCACACTCGGTGTAAAAACGGACTGCTTCTTCAGAACCTACAGGCAGGTAATTGAGAAGCATCTCGGCACCCGAATTCTTAAGTTCGTTCACAATATCTGCTTTTGTGGCTTCCTGTTCCTTGCTGACAACAAAGGTATAACTCTCCTCATAATTCTTCATATGCTCAGAGACCCCGTCAAGGACCCTGCCCATCTTAACCTTCACACCTGTGGCCGGAACATCAGGACAAAAAACCGCTGTGCAGTTCGGGGGGGCAAAGATAGCCTCGGAAACATCTTTTCCTACCTTCCTGGCATCGATATCAAAGGCAGCAACGACTTCGATATCGCCGGGCTTATACCCTCCAATTTCCCTGTGCATAAGTCCTATGGGCTCTTTACCTTCTACTTTGTAGTACTCAATGCCCTGTATCAAAGAGCTTGCACAGTTCCCGATCCCTGCAATTGCTATTTTTATTTTTGTCATAAGCGCTTACTCTCCGATGAATATCCAGATTCTCATAAACCGCATTAATGAAATAACCACATTAATGAAATGACAGATCTTTTACGATTTCTGAAATCTACAGATTCAAGGATTTACGGATTCAAGGTCCCTGAAATTTAAGAATTTGTATTTCTGAGAATATGACTTCCTGTATCTCAGCTATGGATTTTAAACCTTGTCTTATTTGCTCTGTTACTCTATAAATCTATTATATCTAAGTTTGCCTCTCTGGGAAAAGATGGCATGTTTATTTATATATACCTAATACGTGTTATTTATTTTTTAAACAAAATTTTTATTCTGAGAGCTGGCCGCAGGGAGCTTCACCTGCTAGAATTTTTCCAGCCATTCTTAAGTTTAAGGATAGGTATCTGTAATTAATTTCATTTTAATTAACACATTTAATTTTAAATTTGTCAGGTTGCGCGGAGAAACAAAGAAGAGAGGGCAACAAGAGAAGAATGTGATTAGCCCTGTGAGTTGAATAAGTTTTTATCTGATGGGAAGCTTGAAAAGAAAACCGGAAATTTCTCCGGCAGAACCTGATGCTTACATCGGAAAGTGATCTAATGAGGACAATTGACTGGAAGGAAGAGTCCAACTCCGTAGTGCTGGTAGACCAGACCCTGCTCCCGAAAGAGTACAGGATCATAGAATGCAAAACCCTGAGTTCTCTCTGCGAGGCTATAAAGGCTCTCAGGATAAGAGGTGCACCTGCTCTCGGTGCAGCAGGAGGTTTCGGGATTGCCCTTGCAGCTTTCCTGAGCGGAGCCAGAGATATCGATACAATAACAAGAGACCTTGAAGTTGCGGGAAAAACCCTTAAGTCAACTCGCCCCACGGCGGTAAATCTTAGCTGGGGTGTAGACCGAGTCCTGAGAGCGATTTCGGATGCCTTTGATGTTCAGGGAGTCCGGGACATTGCCCTTCAGGAAGCCAGGGATATTGCGGAAGAAGATGTAGCCATTAACAGGTTAATAGGCAAATCCGGGGCAAAATTCCTGAAGGATGGAGATACCGTACTCACACACTGTAACGCAGGCAGGCTCGCCTGTGTAGACTGGGGTACAGCCCTTGGGGTTGTGCGTTCGGCTATTGCTGAAGGTAAAGATATCAAGGTCGTTGCCTGTGAGACCAGGCCTCTTAACCAGGGAAGCAGGATCACTGTATGGGAGCTGATGCAGGATAAAATTCCAGTAACCCTTATCTCGGACTCCATGGCTGGCTGGGTAATGCGGCAGGGACTTGTAGACAGCGTGCTTGTAGGAGCTGACAGGATTACCCAGGATGTAATTTTCAACAAAATAGGCACATATTCCCTTTCCATTCTTGCAAAAGAGCATGAAATTCCCTTCTACGTAGCAGCCCCTATCTCTACTTTTGATTTCAATGGCTGGGAAGGCAGCGTAAAAATCGAGATGCGAAATCCGGATGAACTTCGCTTTTTCGGTTCTGAGCAGCTTGCCCCGGAAGACGTGGAGGTTTACAATCCTGCTTTTGACGCAACTCCCATGGAAAACGTAACTGTGGTATTTACTGAGAAAGGAATATTCTACCCGCCCTTCCTGCTGGACGAGGTACTTGTTTGAGATTGCCCGCTTAAAGGGGATGGACTCCAATCAACCCTTCTGAACTCTGGCTGTTAAGAAATTTCTCTGCTGGATTTATATATCAGAACTGTAAATTATGTGATAATCACCAAAGTTAATAGGAAATTAAACAGTTAGGTTAAATTTCCTAGATTTTAACTGTCAATCTCCAGATAAACTATCAATTCCCAGATAATTATTTTATCACATGCCAGAACAATCTATTACAGGCAGATATAATAATGAAATTCATATTCTAATTATATTCTAATTAAATATTCACAGGTGTTAACACATGGCTAAAAAATCAGGTACCGGGCTCCAGTCCTCTGCAGGGCTCATGCGCTATTATGAAGCAGATAAAAATGCAGTTCACATCCAGCCCAAGACAGTGCTGATTATCGGCGCCATTACTGGCATAGCAGTATTATTCTTAAGTGCTGCAAACGGTTTCTGGCCGTAACCACAATTCTTTTGGCAGGGTTCCCTTGAGCAGGCGTAGTTCAGGAAAAAAAGAAAGCAAACACAGGGCTTTTTCAGGGACCAGAACCTCTAAACCCGCAGTTTTTCTCCTGGGTTTTCTCCTCATACTTGTAGGTATTTTTAGGGTCCTGTACAATCCTTCCGGTTCTGCAGACGCTGCGGCTCCCTGGGAGGTTTCGGAAGCAGGCACTCTAACTTTTCCAGAAAGAGAAGAGCCAGCATTTACAGCTCAGAAAATCGAAGATCTATACGCCCCTGAAGACTCCGATACTTTAAAATTACTGTCTTTTGAAAGCCGGGGGGAAAATCTTCAGGCTCTCTTAAGGCTTCCTGCAAAATCCTCTTCTCCTCTGGGCCTGGTTCTGCTGCCTGGAGCAGGGGTTAACAAGGAAGCCGAGCAGGGACTGGCTGTGGAACTCTCTAAGATGGAGTATGCAACTCTCACTCTTGACCAGCGCAATCTCGGCGGCATAAACATGGAAAGAGACCTTGAACTTTTCAGGGCCGGCCTTGAGCCCCTGGAATATAGCATGGTTTACGACGCCCTCAAAGCCTCAGACGTGCTTGCGGCCCAGCCGGAAATCGATCCTGACACCTATCTCTCCACCTTACTGCCTGCGAAATTCGTGCAGATTCATTCCTTTAATGATACCGTAATCTCCCACGACCTGGCACTCCGAACCTTTGCCCTTGCGAAAGAGCCGAAAGCGATGTATAACGTCACTGAGGCAACACACGGATATACGGCCTCAATGCGCCCTTATCTTGAAAAGGAACTCGCTCTTCTTTTGAAAGTAAAGAATATGGGCTTAATCCCCAGCTGAATTTATTGAAACAGAAATATCCTGTATATGAAAATCATTTTGCGTATGAAAACTTCTCAGCCTCTCTCAAGCCTGCGGGAAATTCATGGAATCGGTGAACGGGTAGCTGACAGGCTGATTGAGCACTTCGGAACTGAAGCTGCAGCTCTTCAGGCTATTTGCGAGGGAGATATAGCTTCGCTTTCCGAAATCAACGGTATCAGCCACAATTTTGCCCTTTCCCTTGCCAGGGATGCCAGATCCAGAGCTGAGGGCTGTTCGATTTCCGATTTTCTCAAAACAAAGGAAGCTCTGGAGCTTTATTCCCGCCTGCTTGAACTGATAAAAAGTTTTGCCCATACCACGCACGCCAGGGATAAGCTGAACCTTTTTTACCCTTTACCTGCTTCACGCATGGATCTCATTCAGGAGAGGCAGGCTTTCGTAGGAGAGTATCTTGAACTGGGAGATGCCTTTTCCGAAAATTCTGAGTTTCTGCAACTGCTTACCAGGGTCAGGAAGCTCAGGCCAGTGCCAGCTAACCTGAGAGTCAGAGACCGGATAATCCTCTGCGGAGACTCAAAAATCCTGAAAGCAGCCAGAGAAAAATTCCAGGCCTTTTTGCCTGTCCAGGGCGTAGAAAACCTCTCGGAATTTGTGGACCTTGCAAGAGGTTATTCCAGCGTGATTGTTTTTGACGACACCTATCTTGGGTTTGACCTGCCTGAAGACCTTGAACCCGAATATTTCCAGGACCTTTCCAGAGCTGAACTCTACCAGGTTTTGCCTGAAAAAGAACTGGCTTTTTTTGCACGGAACCTGGATTGCGTCCGCGCCTGCCTGAATATAGTATCGGCTCTGCGCTCCGAAGAATTCGGGTTCTTTGAGGCGCTCCCGGAAGAGAAGCTCGATATACTCGATGCAGCTCTTTCAAAACTCGGAGAGGATGGAAAGCCTGTTGAAGGGTTTGATCCTGAACTTGACAGGCTCGGAGCAGCTCTGCAAAACCTTGACCCTGTACTGACTTCGGTCCTGAATGAGGCTAACCGGCGCATGAACCGGACCCTTGAAGCAAGTTCGCTTACCCTGAGCGGGCAGGAACTCATCAAGCTTGTGACCGGGGGAATGGAGATTAAAGACCTGCTTGCAAAGGAACTCAATAGGATCTATAAAGCTGAGATTGAAGCCGTAAAAGAAGAACTTGCTGAAAAGCTAGGGCTTCAGAGGCAGGAAAAATTAATGCTTGATTCCCTTTTTCCTGATGAGATTTCCTATCCTCTGAGTGCAGACCAATCCCAGCTGCAGCTTCTCAGGCAAAAGTTGAATAATACCCTTGAAAAAGCAAGGCTTGCCCGAAAAAGGGAGCTTGCAAAAACGCTCTCAGCGTTTCACCAGCCTGTAGAAAAACTTGTCAGGGAAGTCCTGGATTTTGACCTGGGCTTTTCACTGGCCTGCTTTTCGGCAAAATTCCAGCTGAAACTCCCGGAACTAATTCCTGAAACCGGAATAGGTTTTAAAGCCGGAGAAAACCTTTTTTTAAAAGCCCGCCACGGAGAAATCGATCCTGTCAGTTATTCCATCGGAAAAACCGGTTTTTCCCCTGCAGGCCTGGAAAGCAGGGTTGTACTTTTGAGCGGAGTAAACTCAGGGGGCAAGACTTCCCTGCTCGAACTCCTTGCCCAATGCGTAATCCTTGGATATATGGGCTTTCCGGTTCCTGCAAAAGAGCTTGAACTCGGGCCTATTGAGGAATTCTACTACTTCGGGAAATCAAAAGGAACCCTGGATGCAGGAGCTTTTGAAACCACCCTGAGGCAATTCTCAGTGCTCTCCGAAGCCTCGGGAAAACTGGTGCTTGCCGACGAACTCGAATCGATCACCGAGCCTGGAGCTTCTGCGCGGATTATAGCAGGAATCCTTGAATATTTGTCCAGAAATGAACAGAGTCTTGGGATTTTTGTTTCCCACCTTTCGGAACTGATTCTTGAAAATACCGGAGCAGAGATAAGAGTAGATGGAATTGAAGCAGAAGGCCTGGATTCTCATCTGGAACTGATCGTAAACCGGAATCCTGTGTACAATCGTATTGCTCGAAGCACTCCCGAGCTGATTGTTGAACGGTTGCTCAGGAAAACCACGGGAAAAGAGCAGGAGTTTTATTCACATTTAAAAGATAAATTTAAAACTGGCTCAAAAGCAGAATCTTAAAAACTTAGGCAAGTATTTTAAAATATATTAATACAGAACCTACCCTGGATATCCCGATCTTTTCTGGTAATCTTTCAGTACTTTTTTTTCCTTTTAACCCAGAGCACCTTTTTTTTGCTTTTGTCAATAATCGCCTTTAAGAGATAACGTTATAAATCTTTAGTTCTATATATTAATAAATAGTAATGAGTTGGCGGAGATTCCGTAGAGTCCTGAAAATCCGGTCAATACAAAAGTTTATATAGGCGTTGGTGTCAATGCATCTCCGATAACTTAATATGGAGATTGCCTTTCCCCCTATGCAGTGAATACAAAACTGTAATCGGCTAAAAGGGTTGGTGTAATTAAGGGAACATTTCCCTGAGGCTGACTATCTCAGGTCGTTTAAGTAGACCCGGGGGCTACCTTCTTTTCAACCCAGTAAACCGGGTGACGATCAGGTAATGAAATTGAATTATGAAATGCAGAGATTCTATCTTCCGATCTTTTATGATTTTTCAAAGGCGGATCTGAAGAAGTGCAAAACCCAGGCCACGCGTGATAGTAATGGAGCGGAACTTCCCCATTCAGTGTGCAGATTTTGATAGGCTGGTTATGGATAATGTTGATGGAGCTCGGGTAGAAGTTTCCGGTATGCCTGATCTCAGTGATCCATGTTTATATACGGACCGGGAATATAGCTGGCTTCAGTTCAATGACAGGGTACTCGAAGAAGCTTTTGACGAGCGCAACCCTCTGCTTGAAAGAGTCAAGTTCCTTTCGATTTTTGGAAGCAATCTTGATGAGTTTTTCATGGTCAGGGTTTCAGGCGTCCAGAGAAGAATAGCGGAAGCTCTAAAAGACGACCGGACAGATGAACTGGCGCAGGAACAGCTTCGTATCATTCGGGACGAGCTTCTCAGGCAGCTTCCTCTCAATGACAGCTGCTGGAACGAAAGCCTTGAACCTGCTCTACGGGAAAAAGGAATTAAAGTTCTTAATTATTTTGAGCTTTCCGGGAAGGAAAGAAGAAAGTTAAGAGATTATTTCGAGAGAAACATTTTCCCTTTACTGACTCCTCTGGGTTTTGATTCAGGGCATCCTTTCCCTCACATTTCCAATCTCAGCCTTAACCTTGCAGTATTAATTGATGATCCGGATTACGGGGAACGCTTTGCAAGGGTCAAGATCCCTCCGATGTTCACGAGACTCATAGTTGTTCCTGAAGATGACCAGGAGAGAATAACTTCCAGTCTGGAGGAGCTGAAAACAGGGCGTTTTGTCTGGCTGGAACAGCTTATTGCTGCAAATCTTGACCTCCTGTTTCCCGGACAGCGCATTCTCGGAGCTTACCCTTTCAGGATCACACGTGATGCAGATCTCGGATTTGATGAGGATGGGGACAAAGACCTCCTGACCGCTGTAAAACAAAGAGTCGGCAGGAACTATTTCGGGTCGGTTGTCAGGCTTGAGACCGATTATACAATGCCTCCAAGAGTCTCGGATATCCTTCTCAAGAATCTGGAACTTACCGCTTCCCTGATGTTCAGGTCTGCAGCTCCTCTGGGACTTTCAAGTCTTATTAAACTTGCACAGATCAATCGCCCTGATCTTAAATACGAGCCCTTCGAGCCGAAAAAACATTCTCAGCTGGCGAACAAGGAGAAAATTTTTGCGGTTCTGAAAAAGAGAGATATTCTTCTCCACCATCCTTATGACAGTTTCGAATCGGTAATTGATTTCGTGGAAGAGGCTGCCGACGATTCCGATGTTCTGGCAATTAAAATGACCCTGTACAGGGTGGACGATAATTCCAGGATTATCCAGGCCCTTATGAAGGCTGCGGACCGGAAAAAACAGGTAGCGGTTCTGGTGGAACTTAAAGCCCGCTTTGATGAAGAGAACAATATAGGCTGGGCAAAAGAACTCGAACGCAAAGGGGTTCATGTAGCTTACGGCTTTCCAGGGCGTAAAACCCACGCCAAGATGTGCCTTGTGGTCAGGGCTGAAAAAGAAGGCATCAGGTACTATGTGCATATGAGCACGGGAAACTATAACGCTGTCACAGGAAGGCTCTATACCGATTTTGGTTACCTGACAAGCGACTCATTCATAGGCAAGGACATTTCTGACCTTTTCAATGCCCTTACCGGGTATTCGAGAAAGGACCATTATATCAAACTCCTCGTAGCCCCCCAGACCCTCAGGCATCAGATCCTGGAACGCATCAGGCGTGAAATCGACCTGCATGAAAAGTATGGGAACGGGCACCTGATCTTCAAGATGAATTCCCTTGTGGACTACCAGTGCACCCGGGAACTTTACAGGGCTTCCCGGGCCGGAGTAAAAGTAGACCTTATTATCCGGGGAATTTGCTGCCTGAGACCGGGCATTTTCGGGCTCAGCGAAAATATCAGGGTTACTTCGATAGTTGGCCGCTTCCTTGAACATTCCAGGATCTACTATTTCAGGAACGGCGGAAAAGAAGAGGTTTTTATGGGAAGCGCCGACCTTATGCCACGCAACCTGGACAACAGGGTAGAAGTACTCTTTCCGGCATCTGCCGAATACATCTCTATCCTGAGAGATGTAATCCTTGGAACTCACCTCAAAGATAATATAAAAGCCCGCCTGCTGCTCCCTAACGGCAGGACTGAAAGAATTTACCCACAGCCCCAGGAAGAAGAACTGGATTCTCAACTGTGGATGCTTGAGAATAGCAGAAGCTGGGATCTGGACTCTAAGAAAGGCTGAAAAAAGAAATTCTTTTTCTTCCCTTTCCTCACTTTTTTTTCTTCTCTTTCCTCACTTTTTTTCTTCTCTTTCTCTTATCCAGACAATGTGCCGATTTTTTTGTAGAATTGCAAATCTCAAGAAGTTTTCGAATGGGAAATTTCATATTGGGAGATCAATTTTCCCCATAGTACACAAAAATTTGACTTCAAATTTACAGCAAATTCCTCATAAAAGCGCTTATGGCTACAAAATATTAAAAGGTAGCTGTTTTTAGCTTATAGAAGAACTCTATTGATTTAATTATTCTCAATTATTATAGCATTTCATCGGTTTTCTTCCAGAATCAGAAAGTGCCTCTTTGTCCAAGCATTTCACGATCCAACATGCAGTACGTATACTTTGAAATACTTTGAAATCAAGGTTCTGCAGATACTTGATTATTCTTTTACAAGAGTCATCTCTTCTCCGCGACAAATAAGAGTTCCGCCTTCCACTTTTTCTAAGATAACTTTATTACCATAGATTTCACAGCGGTGTCTTTTTTCCACAGCGGTGTCTTTTTTCTGAAAATTCTTAATGGTAAGAGATTAATTTCGCAATGGGATGAGACCTTAAAATATATTTGTTGTAGAAAAGTTATCGAAAAACTAAGCACTAATGTCTTTTTATGTTTTTTTCTTAAACATTGAGTGTGCTTATTTTCTTACTTTATCAAAGACTCACCCCAATAGCAGATAAGAGCTTACTTACTTGCAGGTGTCAAGAAGACCTTTCTTTTTACCGCCCCTGCTTTCAGAGGGGTGTATTGGTTCAACTTTAGCTTCTTCTTCCTTCGGTTCTTCCTTCTTTTCTTCGTTATGGTGGGTCATAGATTCAACTCCTAAATCAATTACATTTTTAAACAATTTTCCTAGATTTTTTCTTTTGTTCAAATATCCTATAACCTTCAAAGGATTCCTAATTTTTACGTTATGTTCAGATTACTTCTGCCAACCTCTCTTTTTTCTGGGACTAAAAAAGGATTCATATCCTTTAGCAGTTAGCAAATAGTATTCTGCTTGGTTCTTTTATTTTGCAATGATAAATCTTTGAGTCCCAAAGATTCTATTCTTAGATATATTAGATTAGTAGTTTTTTTCCATCCCTCCTTTTTACTAATAAAACATCAATTGAACCAAATTTGAAAATATATACACAACTTCGAAAAGGTTAGAGAAAGCCCGGAGGACTTGTTGTTCCTGTTACCTGTCCCTCGATAGAGTAACCCAAAAAATATTCCCTCGATATATTTTTTAGATTAGAACGTCTTCCAGGCAATCCTTTATTCACATACCCTACCGGTCACTTTCTCATTTGTGTTGATCCCCTTTTTTTCTTAGCGGTCTTTGCATTCGCTTTAATCCGTTCGTTTGGGTCTACTCTCTTATTCTCGTGGGGTTGTAATCTATAATAATTCCCAAACTTATTTAAAATAAATTATATGAAAAATTGGTTCTGAACAAATAATATTCACATGTAAAATGTTATTTTATCAAACAATATTTTAAATACTAATTATAATTCAAACTCTGTCAAATATTCGATTTCAACTCAGACCTTAACTCTGGTCTTAATGTCGACACATCCGGCTCAATCTGGAAAGTATTACGAAAGTGGCCGCATTAGAGGCTCTGTAATCAAAAAAATGGGAGCTTCGAAGGGGAATTATACCCCCCTCTCCCTGAAGGCTTAATCTGAGACTTCCTATACAATAAAAAATCTGAGACTTCCTATACAATAAAAATATGTAAGCGGGAGTAGGCAGGTTACTGCCTGAATTTCCTATTCTAAGTTTTTAACTCATAGGGTATGTTTCTCTGAACTCGGTTATTCCATAGAATAGTGAATAGAAGATTTCCTGCCGATTACCGCAACATGAAACACAAAAAACATTTTAGATACACACAGATACACGTTTTTCAATGACAAGCAGCTTGATTTTCCCTTAACGAGCATAAAGAAAGAACCCTGAAAGAAGAGCTTTCTTAATACCCTTTCTTTATTCAGTGCATAAACAAGCAATCTATCCAATACATAGATAGGATATGTGCGGAAATAATAACGATTACAAACTTTCAATACGCTGCCAAATAATCTCAAATAGAATAAAAATATGAACTAGTAGTGTGAAGCTTATTTTGAGTTTCTCGACTCCTTCGAGAAAAACGAAAGACAGGGCTTTCAGGTGGTAATAATGGAACCCGAGAAAACTTCCGAAGGCAGAGTTGTTGCGTTTATCGATATAGGTACTAACTCGGTCCGGCTGCTTCTGGTCCGGATCAATCCGAATGGGTCTTACCTGCCCCTGACCAAGCAGAAGGAAACAGTCCGGCTTGGGGAGAAGGAATTCATAGACAGGATTCTGCAGCCTAAAGCGATAGAACGCGCGGTTGTTGTCTGTAAAAAATTCATGGAACTTGCCAGGGCTTACAGGGCAGAAGAGGTTATAGCTGTGGCTACCTCGGCAACGCGGGACGCGAGCAATAAGGTTCAGCTTCTCGAAATGCTGAAAAAGGAGGCAAACCTGGAAGTCTGTACAATTTCCGGAACCGAAGAGGCTCGCCTCATTTACCTTGGGGTTTCAAGCGGGCTCCGGCTCGGAAGCTCAAAAGCTCTGTTCATAGATATCGGAGGTGGAAGCACTGAAGTCTCAGTAGGGGACCAGACCCAGTGTTATTATCTTTATTCCCTCAATCTCGGGTCCATCAGGCTGACAAACATGTTTTTACCGGACGAGACAGGGCCTGTTTCCGAGGAACGATATGAACAGATTAAAGAGCATATCCGGCGCAAGATTGCGGATATAACAAAAGACCTTTCCAGGTACAGCGTAAACTGTTCGATTGGGAGTTCGGGGACAATTGAAAACCTTGCCAAGATCGCTTTTGTCTACCTGCACAAAACAGCCCATGAAAGCTTTGAGAAACTGGAGTACGAAGACCTTAAGAGTATAGTCAGGGCAATGTGTGCCATACCTCTTGAAGAGCGGCGCAAGTTCCCTGGAATCAACGCGCAAAGAGCAGATATCATCATCTCAGGGGCTGCAATTATTGAGACCTTCATGGAAGAACTTGGGCTTTCCGAAATCAGTGTAAGTAAACGCGGGCTTCGAGAAGGGCTGCTTGTAGATTATATCTCAAAGAGCGAGTTCTCCTACATGATTACGCAGATGTCGGTAAGAAAGCGCAGCATTATGCAGCTTGGACTTACCTGCAATTTCGATGAAGAACATGCCCATACCGTTACCAGGCTTGCCCTTGAACTCTTTGACAGTATTCAGGCGCTTGGAATTTACGAGTTCAGGGAAGGGGAAAGGGAACTTCTTGAGTACGGCTCAACCCTGCATGACATAGGGACTTTTCTGTCATATGATACCCATCAGGCCTATGCCTATCACCTCATACGGGAGAGCAGTCTTCCGGGTTTCCAGCCTGAGGAAATCGAGATCATAGCAAACCTTGCTTATTTCCATAGGAAGAACACGCCTAAAAAGAGACACCCTAATCTGATCGGGGTTAATAAAGAAGCCGTAAAAAGCATCAGGGTCCTGACCGCCCTGCTCCGCATTGCCGAAGGACTGGACCGCTCCCATAATGGAATTATTTCCCATGTCCGGTTTTATATCGCCTCTACCGACAGTCTGGTGCTTGAAATGCACGCTCAGCGGGAGTGTCAGCTTGAAATCTGGGAAGTAGAGAAGCAGAAAAAATACTTCAAGAAAATGTTTGGATACAATCTCCAGTCCAAAGTTCTTATAGAACAGGGCGTTGGAGTTCCCCTGGTACTTGAAGGAAGTGCTGAGCTTGAGGAAATCTCAGGGGTTGAAATGTCCTCAAAAAGCTAAATTTAAAGGTTTTTTATTAAATTAGTACAGGGTTTTTATTGCGCTTTCAATCCTTTCCCTGAAATTCCCATTCCGTATCTTTTCCCAGGCCTCGGGAAAGGTATTGAGCAGTGTCTGGAGTTCTTCTTCCCTGTACGCGAGATAGGCTTCAATTCCTTCAGCACCTTCGGAAAACTTCTTTTTCCCGGAAACTTTTCCACTTTCGGCAGAGCCCCATTCCCCGGTTCTCAGGTAAGAACCCAGCAGGTCAACTGCAATCACAGCATCATGCAGATTCCCAAGGTGATCCTGAAGGGCCTTGAGTTCTTTGATCAGGGCTTTTGCATCTTCTCCAAGCACGCTCTCAAAGAACTCAAGGGTATAACGCATTCCCTTTGCTGCAATCCTGAGCCTGTGCAGGCGTTCAACAGGAAGATAAGGCCCCTCTACCCATTCGGAGTAAGCGCTGATATCTGCTAAGCGTGCGTAAAGGATTGAAGGGAGAACTTCTCTTACCCTGTGGGGCAAAGCATCATGTTTCCTGTTAATTGCAGGAAGGGTCAGGGTTTCGGGAGAGGCAAGCACATCCAAAAAATCTTTTTTGAATGCCCGGTATTTTTCGCTTTCCAGATAATCAATCATAGCTTTCCTGACTTTTTCTCGTTCTTCCATTAGCACTGTAAAAAGCGGATCAAGATCATGCTCATGTCCTGGAGGCAGGGTTTTCAGGTACTTATCGGCTTTTTCGCGGAAAACATCCAGATCCCTGACGTCCCCAAGTGAGCCAAGTGTTCTCCTTAGCCCTTTAAGGTGAGGCTCAAGCTGCTCGGTATCAAGATAAGTCTCAAAAACCTTCGCTGCCGCTCTCATCCTGCGGACTGCAACCCGCATTTCATGAAGTTCTTCGATTTCTTCTCCTTTTACGGTTCCTTTTTCATGGGAGAGCATACAGGAAAATTGATAGGAAAATATCCTGCAGGCAAGCCAGGCCATAGAGTTAGTCGGTTTGACAGTTATTTCAGTGTGAGGCCTGCACTTTTTCTTTTCTGGCTTTTTCTCCTCTCCGGCTCGCCTCTTCTCTGATTTTTTCTCCTCTGCGGTTTCTTTTTTTTCTGGCTTTTTCTCTTTTTCCGCCTGTTTCTCCTTTTCTGCCTGTTTCTCTCCTGTTTCCTTTGTTCCTGTTTCCTTTATTTCGGATTCTTCTTCGCTTCGGACTTTTTCGTCTTCAGCAACCTGAGAAAACAGAAGTTTGCTTCCAGAAAGAGATTTCCAGAGTTTAGCTTTTGTCTCAAACCTTTTTGCAGCTTTTTCGGTTACAGTTCCTATTATTTCTATTTCCAGGGCGTTTTCAAGTTCCCTTATCTTTCCCGGCCTGGTTTCGGATGTTTCGAAAAGGTCTGCAATCGACATAATGGCTGCAAGCATCAGGGCTTTATTCTGGAAACCGGGAGGCAGCTTCGTGTGGAAATTTTTAAAAGTTGAGATTAAACTTTTTTCGCTTACACACGGGTCCTGAAGTTCAGTAATCAGAGCTAGCATTAAAATTTCGTGAAGCCTGATTCCCTTTATAAAATGCGTCAGAAGGATTTCCCTGCTCATACGGGCTCTCTCCTCAGGAAAGATAGAATTTCCCGTATCCTTCAGGAAGGCTGCAAGCCCGAGGAGTTTTCTCTCTTCCTTCCCCAATCCGTGATATATGAACAGCCCATCAAAAAGCATAAAAGCATATTCCCTGCTTTTTTCGGCCCTGCTTTTATTTGCTCCGTAATACTCAAGCAGGATTTCAGGGTCCCATTGCTTAAATTCTATCGCTTTCTTTTCCTTTTTCAAAATACAGTTTTTTCCGGACTGGAGATGGAATTCACTATCTTTTTCCTTATACGTTGTAAAAGGAAAAATAGAAAGCCTTTTTTCTTTAAATTCCGAGCGCAGGGCTTTTACTTGGACCTGGGGAACTTTCAGAAGCAGGCTGAGCTCTTCACAGGCCTGTCCCCTGTCAAGTCCTATTAAAATTTGAGCCTGCTTTCCATACACGTTTTTCTGGTCTGCAAGCTGTGCGCAAAAAGCTCTTTCTCTCAGGCTAAGGAAGGTTTTCTCAGGAAGTTTTTCCATGAAAAGAAAGGCTCTTTCGAACTTGGAAAAGGGGCTTTCTGCCAGGCTATAACGCTTGAGCAGGAAGCTCCGGATAGTCTCCAGATCTTTAGAGCTTCCTCCGCTTTTAAGCTCAACTTCAAACTCATTGTATTGCTTTTCCCTGTCTCCACTCTTCAGGTTTACTCTATCCAGATAAATTTCGGCTATAACTCTTTTTCCCATTTTTACCTGGCGTATCACCCTTTTCTGTTTGAGGGATAGAAGCGGAAAAAGATCAAGTCCTGCCGTAAATTCGAAAATCATGTCTCTGATACGGGAATCGGGACATTCGAGCACAGAGGCTCTTTCAGGCAGGAAACTTACATATTCCTCTCGCCTGTGAGTTCCGCCTTCGAAACCTCCCAGGCTTTTAACGGTTAGCCAGCTCCCTTCTTCCCCATAATCTTTCCTGACCCGCAGGTAGTATCCCGAGGCCATAATAGCTCGGTTCTCAGTATCAAAGAAAATATCTTCATTTAACTGGGTTTTCGCCTCAGAGAGAGCGTATGAAGCAAGCCCTGAAAGACTTTCGAGGGCCTGAAAATCCGCTTCTTCCGTTACTAGAAATTTAGATTCTATCTCCATACTCCTTCTCTCCCGCCCGAGTTCCGCTTCGGGATCACAGAAAATCTCTGATTTTCTGAGAGTTGCGATGCAATCACAACAGCACGGGTCCGTTTCGGCAGAGTTGCGGCTCTGCAGTACGCTGTCAGTTTAGCTCGCTTTTCTCACTCAAGCGGAGTAATTTATAAATAAAGATGCTGTGATGCGATTAAGAGGGCTGGTTTATAAATTCGAGTGCAGTTTTATTCCGAGTTTTCGCGGTTGTAAATTGTCTGATTAGTATTTTCCGGCCCCTCGGCATTTTCCGTGATTACAATATCATGATTAAATTAAATGTATAGATGTACGTTTAAAATGATTAAATTAAATGTATATGTACGTTTAAAATGATTAAATTTATAGATATACGTTTAAACTACAGTTATATTGGTTGAGGTAATATAAATTTCAGCATTGCTACAGAACTATTTTTTCTAAGTTGTTTTCTGAGTTATTTTTCTGTAACTACTGCTCAAGTCCTTATAAATAAATCTGCTGTCATTCTTTTTATTTGCTGGAATTAATCAATTCTCGGCGTTTTTCAATTGATTAAACCCCAGGTTGTTTTTGCGGCTGAACAGTTATACTGAGTGACAATTCAAAAAAGCTAAATGCAGTAAAACATATCTATTAAAAATTTAAAAACGGCTATAGACCTATTTATCAAATTTCAGTTGCTCAAGAATTAGGCTGGCTTATAGTAAACTTAAACTGCTCAAATTAATAAATTTTATCCGTGTTAAATCCGGCTTGAGTATTTAAACACTAACACTTAGAGACTACTAATGCTTAGGGTCTATTACATTCGACATTAGTAGAGATTATTCAATTCAATAAGCGGAGTTATCCTGTTTCCTGCCTCTATAATCTATTAGACTCCGTTCCACTCAAAAATACCTTTACAGCCCGAATTTCAATATTGCCGAGCTTTCAATATTATTAATAACCGATTAATCTATGGAGTAACTTCCTTGACAGGTGACGACATACTACTCTGGGATGAGACCCTATTTAAGGACCCTTCCGTGCTTGAGCCTGACTATCTCCCTGAATATTTTCCTCACAGGGAATCACAGTTGAATGCGCTCAAATTCGCACTCAAGCCAGCCCTGCGCGGTATGCGGCCTTTAAATTGTTTGCTGGTAGGTCCTCCCGGAACAGGAAAGACCAGTGCAGTTATGAAGGTCTTCAGGGAAGTTGAAGCCCATGCGTCCGGTGTCGTTACCGTCAAGGTCAACTGCCAGCTTGATTCCACACGCTTTGCGGTGATGTCCAGAGTTTACAGGAAGCTTTTTGGAATTTCTCCTCCCAATTCGGGAATCGCGTTCAGGAAGATCTTTGAAACCGTTGTTAATTTCCTTGTCTCTTCTGAGAAAGTTCTGCTTGTTGCTCTGGATGATCTGAATTACCTCTGCTATGAAGGGCACGCCAATGAAGTGATGTATTCGCTTTTAAGGGCGCATGAGCAGTACCCTGGAGCAAAGATCGGGATAATCGGGATTGTAAATGATGCCTCGGACCTTTACTGCCTGGACTCCAGGGTGAATTCGGTCTTCCTGCCTGAAGATATCCCTTTTCCAAGATATGGAAGCGCTGAAATTCTCGATATTCTCAAAGACCGGGTAAAATACGGTTTTTATCCGAAGGTAATTTCTGACGAGTTACTGGAACTTATTGTCTCGTATGTAGAAAGGACTGGAGACCTCAGAGTTGGAATTGACCTTCTTAAACGTTCCGGCTTTAATGCCGAACGCAGAGGAAGCCGCACAATCTCTTCTGAAGATGTGGAAAAAGCTTACGAAGCATCCAAACTGCTTCACCTCTGCAGGGGTATAAACCTCCTGTCTGACCCTGAAAAACGCCTGCTTGAGCTAATAGCCAGAAAAGGAGAAATTCAGGCAGGTGAGCTTTACAAGTCCTTCCATGAATTAACCCAGCTCGGGTATACTCGCTTTTACGGGATTGTCAACAGGCTCCAGGTGCTTAATTATATAGATGCCGACTTTACCGGCAAGGGCCAGAGAGGCAGGACCAGAATTATAAAAACAAAATTCGGGGCTGAAGATATTCTAAATTGCCTTGAAAAAAAATAATTATGAACTTCCGGATTTTGTAAAATTAAAAAAGGCCTGAAAAAAGAGATTCACATGGACTTCCGGTGAGAGGCCGGAAAAGATTTTTCAGGCTTGAATTTTCCGGGCTAAAAAGCTAAGTAGACACAGCTCGAAAGCTGTGCCCTTTCTCTTTTGCCCGAATTGGCTTTATATTTTTTTTCTTAAATTACATCATTCCTGGTGGCATTCCGCCCATTCCTGGTGGCATTCCACCCATTCCTGGTGGCATTCCGCCCATCTCTTCGGGGCTTGGTGCACGGGTGGAAGCTATGATATCATCGATCCTGAGGATCATAACTGCAGACTCAGTGGCTGCATTGATAACCTGGGTCTTGACTCTCAGAGGCTCAACTACAAACTCTTTCCACATGTCAACAACCTTGCCTTCGAAAACATTGAGTCCTGCGGTTTTTACGCCTTTCTCGTGCTGGGAGCGCAGCTCCATGAGCATATCAATGGGGTCGAGTCCTGCGTTTTCTGCAAGAGTTCTCGGAATGATTTCGAGAGCTTCGGCATAGGCTTTGACTGCAAGCTGTTCTCTGCCTTCGAGGGTTGCTGCATATTCCTGAAGCCTGAGTGAAACCTCAACTTCTGGGGAACCGCCGCCTGCAACGAGCTTTTCATCCTCGATTGCAACTCCAACCACACGCAGGGCATCTTCAAGAGCACTGGTAATGCTATCAACAACATGCTCTGTGCCGCCGCGCAGCAGGATGGTTACGGCTTTCGGGTTGTCGCAACCTGTGACAAAGGTCATGTTGTCGCCGCCAACTCTCTTCTCTTCCACGAGCCCTGCATATCCGAGGTCTTCGGAAGTGATCTCATCCATGTTGGTAATGAGTTTGCCGCCTGTTGCTCTGGCAAGCTTTTCCATGTCGCTCTTTTTAACTCTGCGCACGGCAAAGATACCTGCTTTTGCAAGATAGTGCTGGGCAAGCTCTTCAATTCCCTTCTGGCAGAAGACAACATTTGCTCCGCTGCCGATAACCTTCTGGACGATCTTCTTGAGCATCTGCTCTTCCTGGTCAAGGAAGGACTGGAGCTGGTCAGGAGAGGTTATGGAGATTTCCGCATCGACTTCAGTATCCTTGAGTTCGATTGCGCTATTGAGGAGAATGATTTTTGCATCCTTGACTTTTTCAGGCATGTTGGGGTGAATTCTTTCCTTATCAATGATCATGCCCCGGATGAGCTCGGAATCCTCTACCCTGCCGCCTACTTTCTTCACAACATTGATATTGTCCCTGTCAACACTCGCCTTTCCGTTTGTGTCTACAACGCTTGTGACGGCATCTACGGCGATCCCCGAGAGAAGTTTTTTGGAGGACTCTGCACCCTTTCCGGTCATTGCGGTTTCAGCGATGCTGACTAACAGATTCCGGTCAGACATTTCTACTGTCATTGCCAGGGAGTTCAGGACTTCTATGGCTTTTTCGGCTGCAAGCCTGTACCCTGATGCGATAACTGTCGGGTGGATTTCCTGCTCGATTAAATCCTCAGCTTTGCTTAAAAGCTGGCCTGCGACTACAGCTGCACTGGTGGTGCCATCTCCGACTTCTTCGTCCTGGGTCTTGGCTACTTCCACTACCATCTTTGCTGCAGGGTGTTCGATATCCATCTCTTTGAGAATGGTTGCCCCGTCGTTTGTAATAACCACATCACCCATGGAGTCCACGAGCATTTTGTCCATGCCCTTGGGCCCAAGGGTTGTTCTGACGGCTTCGGCTACTGCCTTTGCGGCCATAATATTGTTACTCTGGGCATCTCTGCCTCTGGTTCGCTTACTTCCTTCTTTTAAAATGAATATTGGCTGTCCTGCCATAATTTAATCCTCCATTAGTGTGAGTTTGAAATATTTCTGGAATTAAAATCGCATTTTACATGTTTGTACTTCTATATAAACTCATCCCGCTGGTAGCTCTGGATAATAGGGATTTTGCTTACCTGCTTCTCTCAAACAAGAGGCGGGATAACTCAATCTTGTCTAGGGCTTTTCACGGAAAAAAGCGCACGCCTTCGGTTGCAGATTTTCCAAAAAATATGAGTTCCAAAAAATGGGTTACCTGCCAGTTCCGGAACGCAGCCTCCTTCTAATTTAGGGAAGGCTGTCGAGTCTAAGAACGTGCATAGAAATATGGGTAAAAATGCATCTAAAAGCTCATATATATCTGTTTTAATTCTTCACTTTCTTTCGGAAAACAGCAGTGCCTCAGTTAACTTCTTACTCTCCTGTTTCCGGAAGTTTTGAAAGAACTTTTTCTATTTCGTTCGCTTTCTCAAAAGAGAGCCCAAGGGGAACCTCAAAATCCCCATATCCGCTATGCTTTCTCGATCCCTTGCACCCGAATGATAGGCCCATGCCCTGCCTGTATACAAGTACGGTACAGTCCCCACAGATTGAAGCTGCGCCCATTGTATCCAGTACTGCCCTTTTTCCTTCCGGATAAGCACTGGCCTGCACAATGCGCATAGCTTTTTCGGGCTTCAGGAAAAGAATCAGCACGTCAAAACTGCCTTTATTCAGGGACAGGGGCTCGACTCTTATAAAGCAAAACCTTTTTTTCAATCTCGGGAGCGATAAGGCTGCATTTTCCGCAGCCTTCGAGTCCTTATATCTTCCGGAGTTCAGGTAGTATGCAGCAGGACTCTCCTCTGAAAAGCCCAGCACATAGTTTCCCGGAGAGCAGCTCTGCCCTGAGACAAGGAACTCTTCTCCCATGCGGGCTTTTTGCACAAGTTCGCAAAAAAGAAGGCCGGATTTTTCAGGAAACTTTTCATCTCCTGCGTTGGCTACTCTTTCCCCGGCTTTTCCGTCGGGACTTTTTTCGATTTCGTGCCCGATTTCATACCTGGCTTCATTCTCAACTTCATCTCCGACTTCGTTTCCTGTTTCGAAGGTTACGCATACGGGCTCGCCGGTTTCCATCATCCTGCCGAGTTCAGGGTATCTTGAGAAAGGGCTCTGCGCGGGGTACATGTAGCATGCTCCTGTTTTTTCCTGGCCTTCAAATGAATTCCGCTTTTACGGACGTAAAAACCGGGCCTCTCATATCTATTTTCTTCTTTTTGCCCGTAATATAACGCTGGGCCATAGGGCCGATTCTCAGGTTTATTTCCGACGGAACTTTTGTAATTCTTACCCTTACTATATGCTCGGTTGCTTCTGACATTGCAGCCTCTTCGATTTCCCTGGCAGCCTGGGCTGCAAATGCTTCTATGAAACGAATTCCTGCCCTTGCTGAATGGTTTTCAAAAGCTTTTTGCCATTTCTTGGTATTCGGAATTCCTACGAGATCTCCCTGATAGGCTACAACCTCGTTGAAAGCTGCAGGCCCGCAAAGCTTTGTATTTTCTTCGGGCTCGATTACGGAAACTTTTACTTTCCTGCCGCAGATTTCTCCCTCCCAGGCAGGGAATTCACAGGGACTTAGTTCTTCCCCGTGCAGCTCGCACTGAGAAACAATTGCGGCTGCAATCGCAAGCCCTTCAGGAGTCTCAGGCATCTTATCTACAAATACCTGTTTTGCAAGTTCGCCATCTGACATTTCCCATTCAGTATACTGCGGAATCTGCGGGTAGGTCAGAGAGCGGACATCTGGAGCATCGTGCAGGATCATTGCCAGCCTTTCTACTCCAAGCCCGAGATTCATGACAGGATATGGGATATCATACTCTGCAAGGGCTGTCGGGGAATAAATTCCGAAAGTTGCAACCTCGATCCAGCCGTCCGAATACTTTGAGTTAGAACCCACGAGTTTCGGATGGAAGGCAAATACCTCGGTCTGGGTGTCAGGAATGTAATATTTGCTGCGTTTTTCATCGGGCCTGAAAAGGAATTTTTCAAAGCCAAACTGGGAAAGCAGTCCCTCTGCAACAGCTTTCCCGTGGTCAACAGTCACCTCTTCATCCATGATTACGCAGGAAGCCGAATAATAGGTCATGAGTCTTGAGGCATCCTCCTGCTGTTCTCGCCTGAAGCAGCGATCTATGGAGAAAAAGTGGAAAGGAGGCTCCTGCCTTTCAAGGAGGGCACCGAGGGAAATGAACCAGCCGCTGGTCATGTGGCTGCGGAGTGTCTTTGTGCTTGCCTGGGGCACAAGCTCTTTAAACTCCGGGAAAACCCTGTCAATCATATCGGCAACAAGGGCGTCCGAAACTCCAAGCACTGCTGAAATCTCGGGCACAAGGTCATCTCCTTCAATCTTTCCTTTTTTATACGAATGGAGTACCTGCCTGATTTTATCTATCCCTCCATCGCCTATATCCCCGAGAATCTCTTTTACCTGTGCAATGCGCTCATCAGAAATTCCAACGTTCGGCCTTGGCAGGCCTGCAAGATAGAAACAGCGGTCCAGGACTGCAAGCGCTTCGCTTCCGAACTGTTTGTGCACTTCTTTATCGTCCACTATCAGAGGATTCATCATCTCTTCAAAACCCATCCTTAGATAGGCTTCTCTGAGTTTCTGAATAGTATCGTAAACAGGATGTGCTTTTCCATATCTCAGAGTGGTCCTTGGATAACGTTCGTTCAGGGTAGGTGTCCTGACCAGCTTCTTACCCTCGTTCCAGGTCAGGTCGAAGTTCTCTCTTGCGTCCCTTTTTATTTTTTCCGGATCAAATTTCATGCATATCCTCTTGTAACAGATTATTGGAATTCTATATCTTACTGAAATTCTAAATTGACCTGCTGAATTCCTAAATTGATCTCCTGAAGTCCTAAATTGGTCTTCTGAAGTTCTACATTGGTCTACTGAAATTCTAAATGATTAACTTGGAAACTAACTTTGAAACTCTAATTAATAAAATTTAAACAGTTTAACTGTCAAACGGCTAGATAATTGTTAAAATAACAAGTGGTTTAATAGTTATCGGGTAAACTGTATAGCTGTATTTAGTGAGTTGCAGTTTAATGCCAGGTTCGAACTTTCACGGTTCAAAAAACGGTGAACTGCTCAATGTTTAAACATTCTTCTATCTAAAACTATCTAAGCCTGTAAAGCTATCTAAAGTCTGGATTCCAGATTCCGCATTGCGGCTTCAAGTCTTTTCTGACCGATTGCATTGACAACGTCGCCGCGTGTCTTTTCTATCAGGGAGCGGGACACATCGGTTTTTCTTCTCAATCCTCTCGTTATGGCATCAGGGTAGTCAAAGTCCATAAGAATTGCATGAATATTTTCCATGATACCTAAAAACACTTCGGCTTTTTCAAAGGATTCATTCCTTACAAGATCCAGGACATGTCTTCTAAGTTCTCCGACAACGTCCCCGAGTCCGTTAAGGTAAGCCGCATATTCGACTCTCAACTCTTCCGGAGAGGGAATTTTTTTTTCTTCCTTCAGCAGGCTGCTGAGGACCGAAACCTCCGAGTATTCCTGCTGGGCATGTTCTACAAAACCTGCATGATAAATGTCAGCATGCCCTTTGAAAAGAACTTCAAGTTTTTCAAGTGCTTTTCCAGCGGTTTTGATGCTTTTGTCTGCCTTTTCAAAGTCCTGACCATGCAGGGCGAATGATGCTGTCCTGCACTCCCTGACAACTTCCCGGGAAATTTTCAATCCTTCTTCCCTTATACTATCTTTAGCCTCAAAATTTTCCCTTATTCGGGCCGAAATTTCTTCAAGCATGGTTTTCATACCCCCTTTAATGCTTCTGAGCCTTTACCCAGTTTAGCTTTTCTCCTTAAAAGCTGAATGCCCTTTATATACTTTATACTTGTTTTCCAGAATTTCGGAATTTCATCTATGAAATTCTCTTCAAATATATTACGTCTATCATATTACGTCTATCGGTAAAATTTTTTCTCTGTATTTCCCGAATTAAAATTTCTCAAATTTCCCCTTTGTATAAACTTAATTTAAAGTTCTCTAAATTCTTATCCTGCTTTCTACCATTTTTTTTCCGTTTTATCCTGTTACAGTCTTTTCCAGCTTTGATCCTGTTAAATTCCTGAATAGATTCCTGAGTTAAATTCCTGAGTTAATTCACTCCGGTTTTAAGATCCAGGGTTTTAACACAATTCCCGGAAAAAGGTATAAAAAAGAGAAAAAAGGTTTTTTCCTTGTCGGTATCCTAACTTCCACAAATAATTTTAAGACCAGCTTGAAATGGCTGGTAAATAATAAGGTTATTTCCTTCCGGCTCTTTTTAGAATTAGTTGAAGTTTGGGATTTTTTAGCAGGGTCGTCTCAAGAAACGTACCTGAGCTTGCTTACTTCCTGGAGCTTATCTGTTTTCAGCCTGTGCTCCCGGGCAAATTCCGTTTTTATATGGTTTAAGGAATCTATCTTTGTGTTATTATTCGTCTACGGGAATGGTCTCGAGCTGGCTTGAGAGGTTCCATATCAAAGTTCTTGTGTGCAAAGGAAGGTTAGGATCGTTGCTTACATCTTCGAGAATGGAAATGCTTGATGCTGCTCTAAGAAAGAGAGGTTCGGATTCGTTGTTCAGTATGTTCATAATTTCATTTACGGAACGCCTGATATTTCTTGGAACTGAAGAGTCGCTGGTTATACTGTCTAGGACCTGGAGACATTGTCTTATAACTTCTGCTGAATCATTTGATGACACTCGAATCACCTTTCGCAGTCAATTATGATGTAAAAATTAGAGCTAATAGATTAGTCTAAGACAGGCTTGGTATATAAAATATTATCGGTGATTTTTAAGGTTGCCTGCTTCAGGGTCTGCCCTTTGTGATTCCGGATTTACTGCTTTTTCGAGTTACACAGGATGAAATTACCTCGTATACAGCGAGCTACAGGAAAAATTTTATAAAATAAATGAGAAGCAAATGCATGAGAAGCTGTGAATAAAGGAAGGTCAGGTATATGGATTCTGAGAAAGATAAAAAAGTAAAGCGAATAGCACGTTTTCTTGAATTAGGGGGCACTATGCTTGCCGAGCATTGTAAAGTCTGCGGAGCCCCAAAATTCCGTTATCAGGGTACAGTAATTTGCCCTATATGTGATGTCCGGGAAGAGGAAGAATCTAAGGAACCAGCCGAAGAAGTTCAGGCTCCTGAGCCCAGGCCGTACACGGAAAAAGACAGGCCCTCTTTTGACACTAAAAAGAGAGTCCAGGCACACAGGCAAAAACCACGGTTCGGGCTGAAAAGCTCTGAAGCTGCCGAAGAAGAAGAAAAAGCTATCGAGCCGGTAGAAGAGGAAATTCCCGGAATATCTCCCGAAAAAGAAAAAACAGGAAGGGCAGTCCCTGCAGTTTTTGCAACCCCTGCAATTCAGGCCGCACCTACAGGGAGAGTCGAAAAGCCAGCCGTCTCGGCATCGAAAATGTCCGGAATTCACGGAGACCGGAAAGTACTGGAAGACCTCCTCTTTAAAAAGATGGTCAATATTGCAGATTCCCTTCAGGATGAAGCAGATCCGCGCAGTGTTGCTGAGGATTTAGAATTAATTGAAAAAGGGCTTGGGCTTATAGAGCGCCTGAGGCAGATTTAAGAGAAAGGGCAAACAAAAGATCAAAGAAAGTATAGATATAAAGAAAAAAGTAGAAGAGAAGGCAGGAAATAGAAGAGGAAAAGTGAAGAAAAATAAGGAAAAAATAGCTGAAAATAGAGAAATATAAGGAAACATGGGAAAAATAGGGGAAATATTGGGAAAATAAGAAAAATAGAGAAACGAATCAGGGAAAAGAGGCAAAAGGGAAAAGGAAAGAATAAAAAAGTTTGCTTAAACAGTTTTTACATTGTCTTTCTTTACCCTTTATAAGGGCTCTCAAGGATTTCCCTTATTCTGGCTGCTGTCTTTGGTCCTATTAGTTTCACCTTTCTGAGTTCTGCAGGGTCAGCTTTCATAACAGCTTCTACTGAGCCGAAGTAGAGGAGCAGGTTTCTTGCGGCTTTTGGCCCTATGTTAGAGATCGAAGAAATCAGGTATTCCTGTTGTTCAGCAAGGGTACTGGCTGACTTTTTCCCATGAGGATTTATTTCACGTTTATTTTCGGTCTGCTCACGTTTTGCAAGTATTTTTAAAATTGCAGCGGTCTCTTCTTCATCTCTTGAATATAGCAGTGACACCCCAAAATCAATTGCGATGGATACCAGGGAGCCGTAGATGGCATTCGGATTGATTTGTCTTGATGTGAAAAGTTCTGCTCCTTCAATGATAAGGACAGGTTTTTCATACACTCTTGCAAGATTCGATAATTGCGCAAAAAGATTACGTTTTCCATCAATAAGAGAACTCGTAAAATCGTCAGTCCGCTTTCTCTCTACAGCCAGCCGGTCGCTTACAACGTAATCCCCTACCTCAAGAGCTGCAAAACTGAGTTCCATTCCGAGCCTGTCCAGGGCCTTTGCAACTCCACTCTTTGTTTCCCTATGGTCGATCACTATTCTGAGAGGCACGATTCCGGGTTCTACCTCGGAAGATCCTATTCCGGGCATTTTTGCTTTATATAGGGATTCCTCCCTGGGAAGGGCTTCAAAATCTACAAGGGTTTTTTGTCTTTCTTCACCTTTCTCGTTATCTTCCTCTTCCCTTTCTTTATTTATCCTGCCGCAATCTGAATCTACAAATTTATCCCTGATACCTATCATTAAATCTATGCTTTCCTGCTCATTTTCTACTTCATTTCCTACTTCATTTCCTACTTCATTTCCTACTTCATTTCCTACTTCATTTCCTACTTCATTTCCTACTTCATTTTCTACTTCATTTCCTACTTCATTTCCTACTTCATTTTCTACTTCATTTTCTACTTCATTTTTAATTCCTTTTTCCCTCGTGTCTGAAATAAAAGTCTCTGATTCAAAATCCGATAGTTTCAAACCTTGCTTTGAGTCTTTTGGGGCCAACCGGGCTTCAAGCCCCTGCATGCTGCTTAGCATTCTTTTTTCCTTATTCTTGCTGCTCCAGTAATAGGCTTCGTCGCGTGTACCCTTTGTTACCAGTACAATGACCCTGCCTTTATGCTGCCTGCCTGTCCTGCCCTTACGCTGGATGCTCCGAATTTCCGAGGGAATGGGTTCATAAAATAGTACCAGGTCCGTGGAAGGGATATCAAGCCCTTCTTCAGCAACTGAGGTGGCTACAAGTACGTTGTATTCTCCTTCCCTGAATTTATTGAGGATTTCCACCTGCTGTTTTTGTGTAAGCCCTTTGTCCTTACGGTGCGAAGCCTGTCCCACAAAACGGATAGGTACAATCCCCGGAACTCCCGACAGGGCATTTGCCACTATCTCTGCCGTGTCCCTGTAATTCGTAAAAACAATTGCCCTGGAATCAGGGCTTCCTTTTAGCTGCTCGGATACAATTTTCCGCGCAAGCTCGAGTTTAGGGTGTTCGACCTCGCATTCTTTTACCCTGTGAAAGGCTTTTCTCATAAAGAGATCATCCATCAGTCTTTTTGCAGCCTTGCTCGCACTATTTGAAGAGGCTTCTGCATCCAGTTTCTCCAGGTACTTTCTGAGGGTCTCAAGCCCCTGGGTCTCAACCATTTCCACAGCATGGTTCACCTTCATCATTTCCGCAAGCACGGACATGGCGGTAAAAATTGCAGGATCGCCCCCCATTCGGATTTCGCCCTGGAGTTTCTTCTGGAGGAGCAGGAGATCTTTTTTGGAGACATATTTCCCGCTGCCTGCCGAAAAACCCAGGCTTCTTATAATCCCGAGCCGATCATCAAAGATTTTTTCCAGATAGCCCCGGATTTCGGCCATTTCGACAGGAAGCTGAGCCTGAAGCCACTCTATCTCCTTTTCCTGCACATAAGGGCGAACATCCCTGTCTTTCTCAGTCCTCACCGAGACGTTCTCAACGTGCAAAGCCTGACAGACCTCAGAGATTTTCTCGTCCGAACTGCCCGGGCTTGCAGTAATTCCGAGCACATGGGGATTTCTTGCGCTCTCGAAATACTTTTCCGCAATAAAAGTATAAGCGTAATTTCCGACTGCCCTGTGGGCTTCATCAAAGGTTATGTGGCTTACATCCTCAAGGCTGATTCTTTTCGTAAGAAGGTCATTTTCAATAACCTGAGGGGTGGATACTATCAGTTTTCCCTGGGCCCAGAGCTTTTCCCGCTCCGCTGGGGCAATACTGCCCGTAAAGGCCAGAACCTCTTCTTCGGGAAGAGCCATTACCTTTTTGAAAAAGGCCGCGTGCTGCTCAACAAGCGGCTTTGTTGGGGACAGAATCAGGGCTTTCCCCCCGAAACGCTGAAGCCGCGAGGCAATTACGAAAAGCGCTATAATGGTTTTTCCAAGTCCAGTAGGAAGCACAACAAGGCTTGATCCTTCAAGGGCCTTTCCTGCAAGATTCAACTGATAGAGCCTCTGCTCAACGGTATCGGGCTTTATCAGCGGGTGCTTCATGCAGGCTGGCTTCTCAGGAAAAAAACTTTCGTTCATTCTGCTTCAGGATCATTTATTTCGGATTAATTTATCTCAGGTAGTCTATTTCAGATTAATTTATTTCAGATTAATTTATCTCAGGAATTTCTTACAAATTAACTTATTTCAAGTAATTTCTCTCAGATTAATATATTTCAGATTAATTATTTCAAGCCTATTTTATCTCAGAGTCTTAATTCAACTCTAAAAAATATAAATAATTAAAAATTTTGCTGCAGGCTTTTTAGCCCACAGTCCAGAAACTACCAGTTTTTTGGTTTTAGAAATTAAAGGGCTTGCCTGCGGATTCGAAAGCCCTGCCTCTGTAAATGAGTTCGTAGAGCAAGTTTTCAATCCCTTTGATCGGAGCCCGGATCTGGCGCATGGAATCCCTGTCCCTGATAGTAACAGTCCCGTCTTCGAGGGTATCGTAATCTACAGTAACGCAGTAAGGTGTTCCTATCTCGTCGTTTCTCCTGTAACGGCGCCCGATGGTTCCGGAATCGTCATAGCTGGCAAGCAGGGTCTTTTCCCTGAGTTCGGAAATAATCGTTTTTGCAGGATCTGCAAGTTCTTTACGGGTCAGGAGCGGGAGAACTGCAACCTGTACCGGAGCAACTGCGCTTGCGAAGTGCATAACAAGCCTGGCTTCCTCTTCTCCCTCGGCTTCACTCTCATCCTTTCCGGTTTCGAATTCCTTCCCAGCCTCTTCTGTGCCTTTAAGCCCGGATTCGGCGGCCTTCTGGGCCACATTTTCTTCGTCATAGGCATGCTCCATGATGCCATAGAAGATCCTGTCGATCCCGTAGGAGGGCTCGATTACGTGAGGAATGACATTTTCTCCACTGACCTTCACAGTCTCTTCCGCAAAGTCTACCACATCCGAACTGACTGTCAATTCTTCCCCATCCACGGTAACTTTGATCTCATCTTTCGAGAGCTCTTCTTCGGAAAGCTGCTTTAAGGCATCTGCGACGGCTTTTGCCTTGCCCTTAAAGACGGGTCCGAGCTTGCCCATGTTCGGCTTTACAGCAAAGCGAGTCACCATCTTCGGCTCATCGTATTCTACATACACGTAAAGTTCGGTCTTGCTGACTCTTGCATGGGCTTTGAGGTCGTAATCCGTCCTGTCGGCAATTCCCACGATCTCGACCCAGCCAAACCTGTCGGTCTCGATCTCGGCATCCCAGCAATCGATTGCGTAATGCGCCATCTCATCGGTAAGATGCTGCCTGAACCTGAGTTTTGCAGGATCCATCCCAACCTTTGTCAGGAACTCGTTGGTAAGTGCGATATTGTAGCCCAGAACCTCGTGTGCAATAACTCCGGCTTCTACAGCCTCCCGGACCGTCATCCTGAACGATTCGCCCTTTTCCTGTCCCCTCTGGGAATAAAGTACAAGTTCTTTATCCGCAAAGCGCTCGAAGTTGGGATGCTTCTTGTTCCGGGGGTCAACGAAAATCTCACATTCGGCCTGCGTGAATTCCCTGAGCCTGATTACACCCTGCCTGGGCGCAATCTCGTTCCTGTAGGACTTCCCGATCTGCACTGCTCCGAAAGGCAGTTTATCCCTGTAAAAGCGGGACAACCTCTGGAAATCTACAAACATCCCCTGAGCCGTTTCCGGCCTGAGGTACCCCTGCCTTCCTGTACCGGGCCCGATTGTGGTTTTGAACATCAGGTTAAATTCGTAAGCTTCCCCGAACTTGCCGCCGCATTCCGGGCAGGTGATTCCTTTTTCCCTTATTACCTTTGTAAGGTCTTCTGCGCTCAGGGTTCCGGCCGCATCCGTTACATCCTGTACAAGGTGGTCAGCCCGGAATGCCTCTTTACAGTTCATGCACTCGCACAGCGGGTCAGAAAAGCCTCCGACGTGCCCGGACGCAACAAATACTTCTTCGATCCCGATTGTCGGGCACTCTATCTCCATAAACCCTTCCTGGATAACATAAAACTCTCTCCAGGTCTGCTCGATCCGCCTCTTCAGCGTGCTCCCAAGAGGCCCGTAATCATAAAATCCCCGGCTTCCGCCATACAGCTCAAAGGAGTTCCACAAAAACCCCCGGCGTTTAGCCAGCTCGAATACCTTCTCGTATTTGTCCATTTTATAAATCCTCATGAAATTGATTGGGGGACATTAGATAATTGTAAATTTTGATCTATAGGAAATACTAGATGGATAAAGGGAATCATTATATTAAATTTGCACTGCTCTGCGTCAGTTGCAGATTACTGGAAACTTCTGGACGAAGTTTGCAGGCGGGTTATTGAAAAGGTTGAGTTGGATTTCCGGCACTGGCTGGCAGAAAAATAAAAATGAAGTTGTAAAAACAGGCTGAAATTCGCTTCAGCTCTGAAAGTTGCCGTTGAATTTTCTTTTCGATTTATCCGGGCTTTTATGTTCCAGCCGCGTCTGGCGCGGGATAGGACAGGTTTAAGACGACTATTAGTGCTGCCCTGTTTTTGATTTCTTAATCTTTTATACCCTATTCCGGTTTCAAGACAAATATTTAAAGATTGAAGCCGAATACTTATTATGGCAGAAGACAGTTCTGTTGCCTCTTCCAGAGATGCTGCTCGATTCATGGCTATTTTGCGTCATCATCTGCCTGAGATTTCCAGGAAATATAAAGTTAGTTATCTCGGGATTTTTGGTTCTTATGTTCGCGGGGAACAAAAACCTGAGAGCGATCTTGATATTCTGGTTGAGTTTGAGGAAGCTCCCGGTTTTTTTGAATACATTCAACTTGAGGATTACCTAAGTGAAATTCTTGGTGTGAAAGTGGATCTGGTGATGAAATCTGCCCTGAAACCTGCTATTGGGAAGCATATCCTTGAGGAAGTTATAGCAGTATGAATGAAAAAGCAGAATTCCGAGATTATTTATCAGATAGTTCGATCCTTTTATTTGCCTGATGGGATTTTTCCGCTCTGTTCTTTTTGCAGGGCACAGGAAATTAACTGAAGAATACTTTTTATTTCCATCTTCCTTCAACCTATTGCTTATACATTCTAACCTGAACTTATGGTTTGCTACTTTTTGCTATTAATGTTCAGGCCCTTTCTCACTATCAGCGACTAAAGCGTTAATCGCGATGTCTGTATATTATCTACGCGCTCATATAAAATTCTCTCATACAGGGTCAACAGCTTTTAATATCACAAGCTTCTAAAGCTAGAGTCGGTGGGGTACATAATGCATTTTCGATAAGAAGATGCCTCTTTGAGATCACGTCGGATAGTGTATGCTATGCAGGGCATTTTCGAACATAAAATGCCTGTTTGAGATACCGTTGGATTTATAGGGTACGTATTCGGAGCACTTTCTAACAGGGAATGCTCTGAGACAATACCAGATAGAATACATTATGAGTGGGGTTTTGATAAAATGCTGTTAAAGAGTTTAAAAGAAATCGTAAGAACCGTGAAAGGAAAAAGAATTTTACATTCGGAGAAGCTTATAGAGACGACACACTGGCTTCATAATCTGGAGTTTCTGGTCGTGAGATTGATGATGTTTGCCATAGGTGTTCACCACCTCTATGTGTATACCATAAAAACAGTGTTCTGAGTTTTATGAGTCTTAATCTGAGCTCAGCTGCACAGGTAGATTCGTCTCCTTCCCGATAAGAAAAACCCTTTGCCACCAAAAATCCGGGTCAAAACCAGGGGGAACCCGGTAGGGGATTGCAGAGATTGGTTTAAAATCGGGAGGAAGATTGCCAGCATCCAATAAGATCAGGATTTATGCAGGCTTTATGCAATCGAACCGAGAAACCGTAAACCGAGGCCCCAGATCGTGAAGACATAGTGCGCTTCTTCGAAACTCGGGAAATTCGGATTATCCGGTCTGCTTCTTAGCTGCATAATTATATCCTGAAAGAAGTAGGATTGGTTTCACAGATCCTAAAGTTCCATCAAATACCTGATGACCTCTTCAGTGCCCTTATCTGATACCTCACCGGTTTCAAAAGCCATTGGGTTAAAAAAGTTGGTCTGAGAGCATAAAGGAATCCTTTAATAATATCGTCTGCAGACAAAACACGTTAAAGGGAATTCTTTTCAAATTAAAAAAGTAGGGCTCGGAAACGCTAGAAAGCAGCCCTTAAATTGACTTTTCTTTTTGTGGCATTTTTTCTTTATTTTTGCCACTTTATTTTTTACAGTTTATTTTTTCCACTTTATTTTTTCCACTTTATTTTTTACAGTTTATTATTTGTGTTCGTTTATGTTTGTTTGTCATTTGTGTTTGTTATTTCTGTTTATTTTTTAACCTTTCATTTTCGCCTTTTTCTCAGATAGGAGCGACTGTCCTTCCGAATGCATCATTCAGTACTATCGCAAGGGCGGTGTACAGAGCTGAGAGACCCATGATAAGGCCAACATAGCCGGCTATAACAAGCAGGTCGGTATTTCCCGTGGCGTTTACGACAGCCAGAAGTATGAATAACAGAAATAATGTCAGGAATATGAACATTATTGATTTAGTGCCCAGCTTCAGTGTTGCTATAAGCATTACGAAAGTGTACACTCCCCAGAGGAAAAGGTAGGCTGCAGTAGATATCGGATTTGGGGCTTCAATCAGGCCCGCTGCCGGTAGAAGAAGAAGGCCTGCAAGGGAGAACCAGAAAAGCCCAAATGCACAAAATGCCGTGCCTCCAAAAACGCTCCCTTTTTTCCAGGCCATAAGGCCTGCGAATACCTGGGCAAAGCCCCCAAGGAATATTGCCATGGAAACGATCATCGAGTCCACAGGGTAAATGCCTATATAGCTCAGACTCAGGAGAACTGCTGACAGGCCAAGACCAGTAAATCCCAGAGGTGTAGGGTTTGCTGTCCTGTCCGTTACATGCACATCCGTTACTATTTCTTGTGTTTCCGCCATTAATACCACTCCCCTGATTTTAAATCAATTTTTTATAAAGTCGATTTCCACTCTAGTTTTTGATCCTCGTTTATTTTTACTCTAGTTTTAAGGGCTAATTCCGAATGCAGTTGCTAATTTTTAGCGGTGATTGACTTATCTTAGTATAACAATCATCAGCATTACTAACAGGTTCGAAAAGACCTTGTTACGGAATTCTCTAAATATTTTCACAAATAATACGAAAACAAAAACAATTCGAGGCAGTGCCCGCAGTTACTCTTCGTGTGTTGAAGCCTTTCGGTTTATTTCCACCTCCTGAGATGATTTTTATCAGTAATTATATTGCTTCTTATTTATTATTCTTGTTCGTATATTAATGTTTGAATTGAATTGTCTCTTGTGGATTTTTATTCCATGCGGCCTTTCCATTAATTTTAAATTATCCGACAACTTATGGGAAAGCTGATGGTCCCAAAAATTCTTGTTACCAATGATGATGGTGTTTACTCCACAGGTTTGAAAGCCGCTTTTGACAGTGTTTCGGACCTCGGGGAAGTTACGATTTCAGCTCCTGCTGTCCAGCAGAGCGGAGTAGGGCGTTCGATTTCTATCTTTGAGCCTCTACGAATAACGAAAACGAATGCCGGAGGCATACCTGCTTACTCTGTGGGAGGAACCCCTACCGATGCCGTAATTCTGGGTATCTTCACGATCCTCAAGGAAATGCCCGACCTGGTGCTTTCCGGCTTTAACATCGGAGAGAATATAAGCACGGATACTATCACCACCTCGGGGACCATCGGAGGAGCCCTTGAAGCTGCAAGCTATGGTGTACCTGCAATTGCCGCCTCCATGCAGGTGCTTGATGAAGGCCAGAAATTCGATGATCCCAGGGACTACCATAGAGAGCGTTTCGAAGTCGGGATAAAAGTGGTAAACAGGATCGCTAGAAATGTCCTCAGGCATGGCATGCCGGAAAACGTGGATCTTCTGAACATAAATATTCCCTATCACGCTGAAGAGGATACCCCTGTCGAGATAACTCGCCTTGCACGAAAAGTCTTTAAAACGGATGTCGAGGAAAGGCGTGACCCCAGGGGCAGGTCCTATTACTGGATTGCAGGTGACCTGATCCGGGAAGAAGAAGAGGGGACCGATGTGCACGCTATCATGCAGAAAGGGCACGTCTCAATAACGCCGATTTCCCTGGACTCAACTGCCAGGATAGAATTTTCGGAAATTGAAAAGTACCTCTAAAATCTCCAGATATCTCTGGATCGAAAAGTTTCCGAGAACTGCAATGCTACCGGGAATTGTAAAGTTACTGGAAACTGCAAAGTTACTCAGAAGTGTAAAATTACTTTGAGTTTCAAAACTACTGAGAGTTCTAAAAATACAAAGAATTCCGAAATTACTGAAAACCTAAAATTATTTGAAAATAAAAGATTTCAGTACCTGAGAATTCTGATCTTCTTCTTGTCCGAAAAAGTCCTTTTCTCTTTATTCTTTCACTTCATCTTTTTCAATATGAATGGAAATTTCCTTCCACCCATTATCGATAGTATGCAACGTTTCTACCATGGCTTTAATAACATTTACCACGATTTTCTGGACAAAGTCATTCATCGGGATTTTTCTCCCGTCTACTGAAAGTTCAATCTTCATTTTTTCCCTCCTTATTGTCGTATCAACTTGTGCACCCGTTTTTCTCTTTAAACCTTTTTTCCTTGTTCAGGAACATTGACAGGAATACAGTACGGTTTCCTTCGGCTTACGGCAAGCTTGAGCAACTTTTCGATCTCTTCGGAGCTTTTTGCTTCCCTGACATCCACAAGGTTGTCGTTTACCAGCAGGCAGGGCTTGAATTTTCCGTCGGCTGTAACCCTGAGCCTGCTGCAGTGGGCACAGAACTCCGAGTTGTCCATAGGACGAACGAACTCAACTTCCACCCCATCAATAATATACTTTTTTCGGTGGTGCAGGTGCCGCACCCTGATTTCGCTTGCTCTCTCAGCCAGACTTTTTTCGAGAGCTTTTGAGTCAATCATGTACTTCGAAAGCCCGGGGTCAATGTCCATAAGTTCAATGAGTTGCAGGATAACCTTTCCTTTATACTGCCGGACAAAATCCATCATAGAATCGATTTCATTATCGTTTATACCTTTCAGGAGTACCATATTCAGCTTCACAGGAATCAGTCCAGCTTCAACTGCACTGTCAATACCCCTGATAACCTTTTCAAGCGAGCCCGGAGGAGCTCCGGTAATCGATTCATATTTCCCCGGCACGAGGGAATCCAGGCTTATGTTTACCCTGTCAAGACCCGCAGCTTTTAGAGCTTTTGCACGTTTTTCAAGCAGGATGCCATTTGTGGTCGCAGAGACTTCTTTTAACGGAGGAAGGCGGGAAAGGATCTCCTCGAAATCTTTTCGGAATAGCGGCTCGCCTCCTGAAAACTTCACTTTGTTGATCCCGAATTTTGCAGCTTCCCTGACAATTCCGCAAACTAATTCAGGTCTCATTTCGCTTCCTACCGGGCCGCAGGTGCAGCAGTCTGCACCTTCATTAT
The DNA here is from genome assembly GCF_049706645.1 of Methanosarcina sp. Classification (GTDB taxonomy): domain Archaea; phylum Halobacteriota; class Methanosarcinia; order Methanosarcinales; family Methanosarcinaceae; genus Methanosarcina. The sequence continues at coordinate 81,629 of NZ_JBNAKP010000028.1, forward strand.
GGCAGTATATGCATGAAAGGTTACACCTCTCAGTTATGGATATTCGAAGTCCTGTCACCCTTCGCCCGTAAGGGTCCTCAAGAATTCTTTTTGGGCCTTCTTGTGCAACTTCAGGAGCTTTTCCTGGATTTCTCTGCTTCATGGCTGACTAAAATCCCCTGTTAAATATTTGGCACGCAATTCTTTATGAATTGGCACTCTTAATTGATATTCTGGGGCTGGCCCCTTTGAGTCATTTACGGGACAAATATTTCATGTCGGAAAAGATCTGTCCATACTAATCCTGACTTCAAATGAATTGGCACTTCTCAGAAAAAGCCCGAAATTTGTTACTGGTTTGAACTGAAGAAGTATACCAATATGGAGTGAACGTTTATAATTATATGAATTGAAAGTTTATAGCGATATGAATTGAAAGTTTATAGTGATATGAATTGAACGTATACTGATACTAGTTAGATACTTATAATGATGCGAATCGAATGTGTACTGATATGAATATGTATACTGATATGAATATATGATTACTGAAATCCGGAACTAATTATATAATCAAAATTTATTATATAATCAAATAATGTAAAGAAATAAAGGTTTCCTTTGCTTATGAAGCAGAAGCCTCATTTTTCGATATCTTCCTGAAATTCGAGCTATTCTTATCTCAGAGTAGGTATAAACTTTTACTTAAGGCTAATGTGCACGGACGCAGATACCAGGGCTTCCGAATCTTTTAAAAAAGCAATCATTCGGCATAAAGCTGGTCCTTCGGCATATAAGTCTTAAATAAAAATATAATGCCTTTAAATTCTCTCTTTAAAAACTAGAAAACAGATGTTAAAAATGATTAATTTTAATATTTTGTCGGAGAGTAGATATAACTCTCCGACACCTCGACTATACTTTTTTGGCCTTTAATTCTGCCACTCAAACGGGCCTGGTAATACTTATTCCGATTCTGTAAGGTTTTCAGAATTCACTTTTTCAGAGCTTGTTTTCTCAGGCTCTGTCGGTTCAGAGTTTGTTTGTTGAGATTCTATCTGCTCAGGACTTGCCTTCTCAGAGTTTGTCTGTTCAAGTTCTGTCTGTTGAGATTCTGTCTGTTCAGAACTCGTTTTCTCAGGGCTTGCCTGCTCAAGTCCTGTCTGCTGAGATTCTGTCTCTTCAAGGTTTCCCTGACCTGGGTTTGCTTTTTCAGAGTTTGTCTGTTGCGACTCAGTCTGTTCAGCATTTATCTGCTCTGTTTTTGTTTGATCTGTGCTTACCTGTTCGGTTTTTGTTTGATCAGTGTTTACCTGTTCTGATTCTGTCTGTTTGGAATTTGTCTTTTGAACGCTTGCCTTTTCAGAGTTAGTCTGTTCAGGCTCTACCTTTCCAGAGTTTACTTTTTCAAGTTCTGTAAGGTTTACAGGCTTCGCTTGTTCTGGATTTGCCTGTACAGGGTTTACCTGCTCTATTGTTGTCTGTTGAGGGCTTGTTTGCTGAGGTTCTGTCTGTTCAGGATTTACCTGTTCAGGGTTTACCTGTTTAGAGTCTATCTGTTCAGAGTTCACCTGCTCCTGGTTTTCCTGTTCAGGATTTATCTGTTCCTGATATATCTGCTCCTGATATATCTGCTCCTGATCTCTCTGTCCAGGATTTGTTTGTTCAGCATTTTCCTTTTCAGAGTCTGGCTGGTCACATTCTTCGGCATAGTCATCATAACAGTCACCGTCACAGTCAGTTAAGCCGCAGTCTCCGGTACAGCCTGCCCCTTCACAGTTCTCAATAGAGCTTTCCTGTGTGCAGCCTTCAAAATTGCCAGAAGCTGTCTGTTCAGAACTATCCTGTACGCAGCCTGAAGATAACTCACAATTTACTTCCTCAGAGCCTGTTTTTTCGCAGTCACCGTTACAGTCAGTTAAGCCGCAGCCTCCGGTACAGCCTTTATCTTCGAAGTTTCCAGTAGAGCTTTCCTGGATAGAACCTTCGAAATTTTCAGGTGTTGTCTGTTCAGAACTATCCTGTGCACAGCCTGTAGATAAGTCACAACCTGTTTCTTCAGAACCTGCCTGTTCGGAGTCCGCAGGACTACCACAACCTTCATTGTCGCATCCTTCAGCACAACTGTCATAAGACGCGCTGCTACAACCTGTTAGTCCACAGTCTTCGGTACAGCCGGTCTGCTCACAGCCTGAAGTACAAGTTTCCTGATCAAAACCTCCAGTATATCCTGTCTGTCCACAGTATTCCGTGCAGCCTGTCTGGTTACAATCTGCAGTACAATTTGTTCCTGCGTAGTCTCCAGTGCATCCTGTCCCACTATAGTTTCCTGTACAGTTTATCTGCGCACAATTTGTAACAAAATTTGTCTGATTGCACGCTCCTGTGCAGTTTGTCCCCTCACAGTTTATAGTACAGTCTGCCTGGCCGTAGTCTATAATACTTTCATCTGCCTGCTCAGAATTTTCCTGTCCATAACCTGCAAATGAGTCCGAACCCCCAAAGGAATTACAGCTTGATTGACCATAGCCTGAAGATAAGTCACACTCTGCAAAATCAGAATCTGCATATGAGTCGCAACTTGCCTGTTCAGTCTCTTGCTCAGGATCTATAGGATTATCTGAATCCACCTGTTCGGAACTTGTTTCTACAGAATTGACAAGAGCATCACAGGCAATTGCTCCTGCCGTAATTAAAGTTGATAGCATAAGTACAATAGAAACAAACGCCAGAATTTTTATAATTGACTTTCCATTTAAGTTCATTTTGTTCCTCCGTGTTTTTTTGATCTTACTCTTCTAGTTCGAGAAGATCAGGAACCAAAAAATATTAATTAAAAATTAATTAATGTATAATAAATGTTAGTATTTATTAATCCTGTGCCAATTGAGTTTCATCCTTAGAAATATGATTTGTTCATATTATTTCTATAATTTTTCACAAATAATTTCCTTCTATAATCTCCTTCTATAATTTCCTTCTCGTTTTTTATTGAAGCCTGCGGCTGCGGTAGAAAAGGTGTCGTGGGATGTAGAAATCCGGTTAAAAAATCAGAAGTCTCTGGATACAAACTCCTGGGAGTAAACTGAGAACTCTTATTAAGATCCAGTTCTTGCCTTCTTTTTTCTGGAGACAAAAATAGGAATCAATTTTCAATATAATTTTATAAAAATCTGGGCAAAAATAGAATTTAAAGGTAATAAAGCCTGAAAAGGCATTTTGAAATTAGTCACATTAATGAATTTAACATTCTGTGTGGAGAGTTGAGTACACTCTCCAACACATATGTTATTTTCCTAGCTTAATTTATTCGCATTCTACTGTGGCTTCTTCAGAGGTTTCCTCTCCACAGTCTTCTGCTGGGGCTTCTTCAACAACTTCCATGCATCCATCTGCAGGAGTGCTTACAACATCTTCATCTTCACATTCTTCTGGAGCGCTTACTTCTTCTTCATCTTCACATTCTTCTGGAGCGCTCACAACATCTTCAGCAGGAGTACTTACTTCTTCTTCGTCTTCACATTCTTCTTCCGGAATGCTTACTTCTTCTTCATCTTCACATTCTTCTTCCGGAATGCTTACTTCTTCTTCATCTTCACATTCTTCTGGAGTACTTACTTCTTCTTCATCTTCACATTCTTCTTCCGGAATGCTTACTTCTTCTTCATCTTCACATTCTTCTGGAGCGCTTACTTCTTCTTCGTCTTCACATTCTTCTTCCGGAACGCTTACTTCTTCTTCACATTCTTCTTCCAGAATGTCTACAACATTATCACATTCACTTGGAACTTCTTCAACATCACATTCACTTGATACTTCTTCAACATCACACTCACTTAGTACTTCTTCAGCATCACACTCATTTGGTACTTCTTCAACATCACATTCTTCTGGAGTGCTTACTTCTTCTTCACATTCATTGTCTGATGGAGTGGCTACAACGTCTTCACATTCACTTGGAACTTCTTCAGCAACTTCGGAGTCGTCTTCTTCACAGTCTACAATGGATTTACAGTTGCATGATTCACAGTCACAGCTTGCCTGGTCGCATTCTACAATAGATTCGCAGTCGCATGAATCACAATTTCCTTCGTTGCAACCTGCAAGGTTTTCAGAACCCTCCTGTTCGGAGTTGTCCTGTTCACTGTCTATAATAGAACTGCAGTCGCATAGTTCACAGTCACAGTTTGCTTGCTCACAGTCTGTAACAGATTCGCAATCACATGAGGTACATTCCTGATCACAATTTACAGGGGCATCACAGGGGGTTGCAGAGGCTTCTGCAGACTTTGTAAGAGTATCACAGGAAGCTGCTCCTGCAGTGATTAAAGTTGAGATCATTAATATAGTGAAAATAGATCCCAGAATTTTTGCAATTGATTTTCCATTTGAGTTCATCTTATTCCTCCGATTGTTCCACTGATTTATCTGATCTTGCTCATTTAACTTGAGAAGACCTGGAACTAAAAACTATCCATTCAATTATATATATAACAATACTTACATTAACAGTGTGAAATAAAAATTCTAAAAATGTATTTAAAACATTATAAACCCAGATAAAGCCATAAAAACAGATTTAAAGCTTTATAACGCTTTATTCAATTTTATAATTATTTCTAAAGTATTAAAATAAAGATTGACTAATTTGCTGTAAGCGTCGATATTAAGTATTAATATTGTTTTGTTCTGTTTTAACCAGATTTGCCCTCAAAAATCTAACATCTCTATATTATCTCTATATTATTTGTTTAGATTCTACTAAATTTTTTTATTGCACTCTTTTTTCTTGAAAACAATTACAAACTGCTTAAAGCAGCCGGATTAATAGCTTTAATATATTTTAACGGCAACAATATCCAGCAGATGACAAAAGGAATACTTATTGCAGGAACCCACAGCGGGGTCGGAAAAACGACAGTCTCCATGGGTATTATGGCTGCCCTTAAACACAGGCAGCTAAAAGTCCAGCCTTACAAGGTAGGGCCTGACTATATCGATCCTTCTCATCACACTGCAATTTGCGGGCGCCCCTCAAGGAATCTGGACACATATCTGATGGGCACCGATGGAATTGGGCAGACGGTAGCCCGGACGGCTGCAGATGCGGATATCGTGGTAGTAGAAGGAGTTATGGGTCTCTTTGACGGAATCGACTCAACGGAAATTGCAAGTTCCGCACACGTTGCAAAAACCCTCGACCTGCCGGTAATTCTGGTAATTAATGTGCACGGCATGTCCAGAAGCACCGCAGCCCTCCTGAAAGGGTACTCTGAGTTCGATCCTGAAGTCAGGATTGCAGGCATTATCCTTAACCAGGTAGGCAGCCCAAGGCATGTAGAGCTTGTAAGAAATTCTCTTCCGGGCAATATCCCTATTGTAGGCACGATCCCAAGAAGGAAAGATATCGAAGTTCCCTCCAGACATCTCGGGCTGTATATGGCCCATGAAAAGGACTACAATACTGAGGAAATGGCAGCTTTTATTGAGGAAAATGTTGACCTTGATGCAGTGCTTGAACTTGCCGAACCCTATTCGGTTCCGGAGATCAGGCGTATCCGGAGACCCGAAGCAGATCTCAGAATAGGAATTGCCATGGACCCGGCTTTCTGTTTCTATTATCAGGATATGTTCGACGCCTTCAGGGATTACGGGGCTGAAGTCGAATTTTTTAGCCCGATGGCAGGAGAGGTTCCGGAGGTCGATGGGATTTACCTCGGAGGGGGTTATCCCGAACTTTACGCAGAAATTCTTGAGAAGTCAGAAACAACCCGGAAACTTAAGGGCCTTGCAGCTGATGGTTTACCCATTTATGCGGAATGTGGCGGGTTGCTTTACCTCTGCGGGACATATGAGATAGAAAACAGAATCTATAAACTTGCAGACGTCGTACCTGCAAACACTCGCATGACAAACCGGCTTAAAGCCCTTGGGTATACCGAAGCTCGTTCTCTGGACAAAAACTTCTCTTCTCACAATATCAGAGGTCACGAATTCCATTACTCTCTCACAGAATGTGACCACGATGCAAAGTTCGCATACGAAATGTTGCGCGGAAAAGGTATACAGGGCGGTTTTGACGGCCTTGTCGAGCACAATACCCTGGCAGGTTATATGCATTCTCACCCTGCCACCTTCCCGGTAGAAAAATTCGTGGAAAAATGCAGGGAATACAGAAGAAGGTAATCAGGATTAAGTAAAGATTCAGTAGGAAGTAAAGGTTCAGGATCAGTGCAGTTGCTTGCTCTCTGATCAACTTTTCATTTTTATATTTATACTGAGATTGTTTTGGAGTTAACTGAAGTTTTAACTGAGTAACGGGGTTTGTTGAATGAGTTCAGTACTCTTATTCCAGAAATGAACAATCTGGAACAACAACTCGCATTCAATATCATATTTACTTATAAAAGAGGGAATAAGATGAGATTCATATGTCCACTTATTGTTGTTAATAATATAGAGGTTTCCAGAAATTTTTACGAAAACGTCCTTAATCAAAAGGTACAATGCGATTTCGGTGAGAACGTATCATTTGAGGGCGGTTTTGCTATACACTTGAAATCACATTTCTCAAATTTGATAAGCATAACCACAGATGATATCGTTCAAAAATCAAATAACTCTGAACTGTATTTTGAAGAAGATGACTTAGAAAGTTTCCTCCAAAAGTTAAAAGGTATGGACTCCGTTGAATATGTGCACGAACTAAGAGAACAGCCCTGGGGACAGCGGGTTATAAGATTTTACGATCCTGATATGCACATTGTTGAGGTTGGCGAACCCATGGAGAGCGTGGTAAAAAGGTTCTTAAATGAAGGCTTATCAATTGAAGAAACCGTAAAGCGCACCTTAATGCCAGAGGAATTTGTCAGACAGTATATGTAGATAAAGCTGGACAGTGTTTAACATAAAGATTTATAGATAGAGACAGGCCCATCTATAGACAAAAAGTATGTATGATGGAAGCTGGAGAATACACAACTTTTTAATATTATTTTTTCCGTGCTTCCTTCTATATGCAGGTGCATAAATCCGAGATTGAAAAATTACCGCTTTTCGATTTATTCCGAACTTTACTTCTCCTGCTCTTTTTCCTTTCCCTTTTCTTTTTCCTTCGCTTTTTCAGTCTCCTTCTCTTTTCCCTTTTCATTTTCTTTATTTTTCAGATATATTTTTTTTTCGTAGTACGCCAGAGGATGATTGATTTTTTCGCATAACCTATCTTTTCCTATGCAGTTGCCATAGGTTCTCATGGTATCGCATGCCGGAGGCTTGTATATATTTCCTGTTGCGCCTGCAATATGTTCTATCTGGTAAAGGGTCTTTTCGGCGTTAAAATCAGGGGAGATATTGAAAAGGTTAAGAATCTCGTCCACTGACATTCCTACGCTGAGCAGGAAGGAAGTCATGGCAAACCGCATGGAATGGGCAAGGTTTACTCCACCCTGTACGCTTGCAAGGGCATGGGATATGCAGGGAGGAAAAAGTTCCGGTTCCACAGTCCCAAAGTCCGTTGCTCCGAATTTTTTCTTCTGGACCTCAAACTGGTCCTTTATTTCGGCAACATAAGGGGCACAGAAACTTGAAACTTCAGGGGGGATTTCAGGAATTGGAAAGGACTGTTCAATACGTTCTCTGACTGCTTCTTCAAGCAGCCTTGCAAATTCTTCCCTGGTAATTTTTACTTCTCCAGCCCTGAACTGGCGGTTTGTCAGTTTCCAGGCAGGATCTTTCAGGGAGTTTGAAAAGCGAATATAATCCGTAAAATGCATACTGAAATAAGAATCTCTGAAGTCGGCTGAAATTCCGAAATCTTCCCCGAATTTAAGCAAAAAAGCCGGGTTTTCATTTTTCAGAAGAGTATAGGCAGCTTTGGCTTCTGCAAGAGAATAGCGTCTGGTAAAGAGCTGGTCATCCACACAGGCAACCAGCATCCTCGCAAAAGGATAAGAAAGAAGTTCCGAGAGAACCTGGGCTTCCCCGGAAACAGCGGGTTTTTTAATTTCCCCTTCCAGAGCCTCTCTTACCCTTTCTATTCCCCTTACCCTTGCGGCCCGGTAGGCCCGGGAGTTAAGTAGACTATCCAGGGAGATACCCAGATTCTCAACATGGGTAGATGCTTCTGAAATAAATGGGTAATATGCAAGTTCGTCAGCCTGCATAGGATTAGTCCGACTCGATTCTCGGAGCCAGGAGGTAAGAAATTTTTCCTGCACCGTTTGCAATTTCGAAATCTATGAAGATCGGGAAATCTTTTCCAAGGGAAAGCGTAACCTCATTGACTTTATTTGTGGGCTTGACTATATCGGTCAGATAGTCCAGAGAGAAAAGAGAACAGGCATCACCTGCTTTCAGATCGATTAGCTGGTCCCTGCCCATCTCCAGACGAACCTTATCGGTATCGCCTTTTGCTTCCATATAGAATGTGTCGTCAGAAACTCCCATGAGCAGATGGTCGCTTATTTTTTCTGCAGCCTTCACAGCACGCCTGAGGTCTGCACCGTTCAGGACAACTCTTGCAGGCAACTCGAGCTGAGGAACTCTTGGTTCTGCCCGAATTGTGGAAGGATCGAGAAGAGAAAGTGTGTAAGACAGCCCTCCGACATCAATCAGGAGTTTATGATTCCCTTCTTCAAGTTCCATCCGGACTGTGTCGTTCTTATCCGCAATCCCCAGCAGGTCCATAATCTTGTTCAGGTCGACTCCTATTTCAGACTCATCAGCGCTATATTCATCGAAAGCGGATGATCCGAGCTCAAAAATTCCCATTGCAACATTGGCAGGATCAACTGCCTTTACCGAAATACCTTCCGGTTTTATTTTGAATCTGACCTCATCTACAATTACAGCCAGTGCGGCAATTGCGTCTTTCAGAAGCTCTGCATTAATTGCTGCCTTGAACATAATTCTTCTCCAATAAATAATTTAAGTCTTAAACTCTTTATTACCCTTGAGATATATAAATTTCTTTACGGATTCGGAAGTTCTCGCTCTATTATGAGGAGTAAACTCTCCGAATAAAGTCAAATGGGTTTCTGGAATCGGAAAAATCATTAGATTCAAACTCCCGGCAACTATATAAATCTTGGTCAGAAAACAGGACTGCTTCAGGCTCTGCTTGAAGCAGAAAGGAAGCTGTAGCCTGATAAATCCACTTTTCCGGGAAATGTGCTTTTCAAGGGTGGATAGAAGAGCAATTAAACCTCAGTCGTATTCTCTCCAGGTAAATCCGCATTTCGTACATTTGAAGAAGCGAGTTTCGGATTCGTCAGCAGACCTGAGCTGTCTGAGCCACCAGGCTGCAGTATTATTCCCACACTCCGGACATTTTGCGTTTGTTGTTGGCAGACCTGAAGTCTGTTCACCTTCCAGAACCACTACCTCATGATCATCGATCTTGGCTTTGGAGACAAAACTTTTTGCATCACTTTTTATAGGTATTATGTTTCCACACTTTCTACACTCGAAATTGCCGTTTTTAGGAAACATCATACTTTTACATTTGGTACAGAATTGCATTAATATCACTTTTTGCGTCATTTATGATTTTATTGTGGTCAAAAGCCAGTTCAGGAATGGAATTGAGTTCAAAGAGCTCGACGGAATCGGCATCAGAACCTGATTTTAGCTCTCCGGATCCCGTTGCAAGGTAGCACACTGAAACCGTGTGACCTCTGGGGTCACGGTGAGGATCGGAATAGACACCTACCAGTTTAATAATCTCTACCGAAAGGCCTGTTTCTTCAAAAGCTTCCCTAGCTGCTGCCTTCTCTGTACTTTCCCCGATTTCTACGAAGCCGCCAGGAAGGGCAAATTTCCCCTGATACGGGGGGTTTTTTCTCTTTACAAGCACAAGCCTGTTTTTAAAGAGGATTACGGTATCAACGGTTAAACTAGGAGTTTGGGGTTTCATAAAACGCCTTCGCATTTACTTTCAGGGAGATCTATTTTTCCGCCGCCAATCCCTTTCTGAATTAGCTTTTCCGACAGGGATGCCAGAGTAAAATAATATTATTATTGTGCATAACGTAGAAACTCGTCATCGTATTTCAATTTTGACATTGTAAGTCAAGTTTCTGTCAAGCAGAAAAATCCCTTATGCAGTAGCTTCTCTTAAATGTTTCTTTTTTATCAAAACAAGGAATTTCACTCATATTCCTGAAATTTTTCATCTCGACATTTTTATATAAATAATGCCATGTTTGTAACGTTATTCTTCTATAATAGGAATCTATTATCTTATTTGCAGGCTCAATTATTCGGTATAAGTATTTTAATGGAGGTAATAACCCTAAATATTACCGATAAATAAAGTAAAATCCATAAGCTTTGAATTCCTTAATACTAATGGATATAAACTATTGAACTTATTAGAAACTTCTATGGAAATCTATTAATTATTTTAAATGATTTCATATGTTACTTTCCGGAAACTTCATAACTTGCCAGAGGCCTTTCTGAGCTCTCAGAAACAAGGAAAACAAAATCTAGAACTAAGCTTTACCTCTGGCAAAAAAGGTGCGTGAAAAATGATAGAAAATATACTCTGGCTCGCAGTCGGGTTAATGGTTGCGTCATCCGCCATCCCCAGAACCTTCAGGGTTCGTAAATTGGTAGGAGGGATTGGATGGGGTGTATTTTCCATCCACTGGAGTTATCAGCCTCTCCATTATCTCGAGATCCTGGACTATGCCAATGTGCTCCTTACAATAGTAGTAACCCTTTTTTGTCTACTTGTAGCGTATATTATGTTTCGGGAGTACAGGGAAGGTCCTCTCCATATAAGAAATAATAGAGAAGTGCTGCACTCGGAATTTGTTCACGGTGAAACCGATTCCCTTGATATAACCTCAATGCTTACCAGTGCCAGTGCACTTGGAGCTCTTGTTTATTTCCCATTTGCGAATTTCTCCTCTCTAAATACCTGGATTATAGGAGGGGTTACTTCCCAGGTTCTCTGGGTTCTCCAATATTTCGAGATTCCTGCATACATGAAAGCCTGGAATATGATAACACTTAACGGGTACACAGTGGAGATCATTCTCGCCTGTACGGCAATTGAAAGCATTGCTCTTTTTATGGGGCTTATAGGTGCGGTAAGAGCTCCCCTTAACCGCCTGGCTATGGCTTTTATCGCGTCGGTGCCAGTTATCTATATACTTAATCTTATCAGGGATATTTTCGTGGTAGTTGCTTACGGAGAGCAATGGTTTGGGGCTGACAGCTTTATAATTGCGCATAATTATATTGCAAAGGCGGGTTCAGGCATTGCCCTCTTTGTAATTTCATATATAGTACTCCGGATTCTGCCCGAACTACTTGGAATGATTGATGGCCTCTGGGTCATACTTTCTCAAGAATTGAGATCCCTTCTGCACAGGTCCGGGGGGGATTGAGGCCAATGCTTGCAAAGGGCTCGGAACCCTGGCTTTTTACAGCTGCGCTTGTAACCGCAATGTTTGCAGTTCTCTCCAGGACAATGGATAGCTCCCATCTAAACCACGCTGCTTACATAGCAATGGCACTGACTTTCTTTATGGTTCTTTTTTTCAGAGATCCCGAAAGAAAGGTGGAAATTTCGGATACTTATATGATTTCCCCGGCCGATGGCACTATAATAGACATTCGAGGCCGGAAAGTCTGTATTTTCATGTTTCTCCAGAATGTACATGTAAATCGAGCTCCTATTTCGGGAAAAATCAGGGAAATAAGTTACAAAAAAGGTGGATATCTTCCTGCTTTTTGTAAAGACTCTGAAAGGAACGAAAGAAACGAGTTTATTATTCACAGCAAGTATGGGGATGTCAGTGTCACGCAGATTGCAGGCACAATCGCCAGGCGAATTGTCCCTTATTCTCGAGTAAACGATATCATCGAGCAGGGACAACGCATCGGAATGATTCGCTTCGGATCAAGAGTTGACGTAACAATTCCTCATGACTTTGAAATCATAGTACGGAAAGGAGAGCGGGTACTTGCAGGCAAGACTGTTATAGCAACAATAAAAAATGACAGGGATTTTTGAACATGAACGTATTCCAGATGTTAAGACTCCCGGACCTGGTCTCTCTTTTGAACCTTATCTGCGGGATTAGTTCAATTGCAATAGCTGCCCAGGCTACAGTCCAGGTTGCCACATTTCAAACTGCAGCGGCCCATGACGGGTTTACCCTGGCTTTGATCTTACTTCTTGTTGCAGCAATTGCAGACGGAGCGGATGGATACATTGCCAGGCGATTCAAAGGAGGGGAACTCGGGGAACAACTCGACTCCCTGGCAGATGCAGTTTCTTTCGGGGTGGCTCCTGCTCTTCTCATATACCTGCAATTCGGACAGGTAAACCCTGTTGTCGGAGAACCAGATCCCCTTGTCGCGGTATTTCCGGCTTTCTATGCGGTTTGCGGTGTGCTCAGGCTCGCACGCTTCAACTCCGTGGCTTCCCTCAAAACGGGATTTGAAGGTCTTCCCATAACTGCAGGCTGCGTTATGCTTGTTACATATATGTTGCTGAGCGAAAGCCTTGTCAGGATAGACTTCCTTTTAGCGCTTACCCTTGGTCTCTCTATTCTTATGGTCAGTTCGGTAAACTATCCAAAGATCAGGAACATCAGGATTCTCGCTTTTGTAGCTTCCGTTTTCGGGATAACTATGCTTCTTTACCTGTATAATGTCGAATATATGCGAACTTTCTCGATTCTGCCCTTTATCCTGATGTTGACATACATCTTTTCTCCCTTTTTCAAGATCCCTTTATTAACTAATCTGGGTAGTAAGGAATATCGGAACAAGGGGCTGAGAGCCAGGAAGGAAAAACAGTAAAATCAATTTATTTTTAGACATTCATTAACGAATTTCCAAAGGGAGAGATTTATTTGGTTCAAGAAAAAGCAACTGACAGAGATAACGCGCTCTTTGAAGCAGGAATAAAGCTCGGAGCCCTTTACCATCAATTCACGGGCTCTCCTGTAAATTTGAACACGGCTTCAAGCCTTGAGCAGGCTATCCAGGAAAGCATTTCAGTCCAGCCCTATGTGGAAGAAATTTCCGTAAAAATCGATAGAGATATGCTGAAAAGCAAGCTGAACGACGAATTCGGTTACTCTGAACTTCAGGGGCCCATGCTTAAAGTAAAAATAACCGTAAAATACGGCTCTTCAAAGATAAAAGTCGGAATGGAATATGACCCTGAACTGAATTATCCGCTGATGAAAATTTTAGAAATTAAATAGATAAATGTTTGATACAGGCGACCCTGCAAAAAAACCTTAAAACAGATAAAATAACGAATGCAACTTAAAGTAAGGGAATGGAGGCTTTTAAACCTCATTCTTTACAGTCTCAAAAGCTCTGACAACTTTTTCGTTCTGTTCCGGAGTCCCGACGGTTACCCTGATAAAAGTATCTCCCGCCTCCCTGAAGGAGTCGCAGGAACGTACAATAATTCCCCTTCTCATGAGGTTTTGTGTAACGGCTTTTGCTTTAAAAGGGGCAACATCTACAAGTACGAAATTTGCCTGGGAAGGATAAACCGTAAAAGGAATCTTCTCTTTCAGATATTCTCTGCCTTCTCTTGCGATTTCTATGCTTTTTCTCAGATGTTCGGAATCCGAAAGGGCAGTTATTCCTGCTTTTAAAGCCGGGAGGCTTACTGAAAACGGAGTTGCTGCTCTTATGTACTCTTTTGCCAGCCATTCGGGCATGATCCCATAACCCAGGCGCAGGCCTGCAAGCCCGAATACCTTGGAAAAAGTCCTGCCGACAACAAGATTATCGTATTCCCTTACAAGCCCTGCAAGGTTCCTGTCCGCGAACTCGACATAAGCCTCATCAACGAACACGAGAGCCCTGGTATTTTCAAGGACTTTCCTCAAATCGTTTTCTGGAAGGAGATTGCCCGAGGGATTATTCGGGGAGCAGAGAAAGATTATTTTTGTCTTTCTGGACTCGGCTTCCAGAAGCTTTTCAGGATCAACCGAGAAGTCCTGTTTTCTCCTGACAAAGACCGGCTTTCCTCCGCATGCCTTTGCCGGAAGCTCATAATAGGCAAAAGTCGGAGTAGGGACTATGACCTCGTCTCCTTTTTCAATAATCAGCCTGCAGAGCCCGTCAAGAAGCCCGTCCATTCCCGGCCCTGAAGCTATAAGGTTTGAGACCGGAAAGCCTGTATATTTCGAGAGAGCTTCCCTGAGTTCTATCGCGTCTGCTGAGGGGTAAATATTTGCGCAGGGAGCTATATCCACCAGGGCCTGAACAGCCTTTGAAGAGGGACCGAGTGGGTTTTCATTTGAGCCGAGTTTGATGATTGAAGCCGGGTCAAGCCCGTAAGCAGAAGCTATTTCTTCAATGGATTTTCCTGGAACATACTCTGCGATATCAAATATTTCTTTTTTTATCAGTTCAGGCCTGCTCAAGAACATCAACTACCGTATCGATCTGTTCTTTCGTAATTACAAGCGGGGGAACCAGGCGGAGCACCGAATCCGAGGTGCAATTTACGAGCACGCCGTATTCCCTTGCAAAGTCCACAAACTTGCTGCAGGGATATTTTATCTCGACTCCTATCATGAGCCCTTTCCCACGGACTTCTACAATATCTTCCCTGTCCATATTCCTGAGCTTTCCCATGAAATAAGCCCCATTCTCTTTTGAGCGCTTAAGGAGTCCTTCCTCCCGGATTGCTTCAATCGAAGCGAGTGCAGCTGCACAGGCAAGCGGCCCGCCTCCGAAAGTAGAAGCATGCTGCCCGCGCCCAAAGCTGAGCCCTTCCCTGGCCGCAATAGCACCCATCGGAAAACCTCCGCCTATTGCCTTTGCCATGCTCATGATATCGGGTTCCACTCCGAACTGCTCTTTACAGAACCATGTGCCTGTCCTTCCGAAGCCTGTCTGCACTTCGTCAAAGATAAGGAAAGTTCCGGTTTCATCACAGATTTCCCTGACTGTTTTGAGGTATTCGGGATCCGGGATATTTACTCCGCCTTCTCCCTGAATGGGCTCAAGAATAACGGCTGCCGTGTTTTCCGAAATAGCCTGCCTGATAGCATCAGCATCGGAGTATGGGACAAAAGCAGTCTCAGAACTCACAGGAGGCATGAAAGGATCCCTGTACATGCTCTTGTGGGTTACGCTGAGTGCCCCTATAGTCCTGCCGTGAAAGGAATGTTCAGCTGCTACGAAAGCGGTTTTTCCGGAAGCCACACGGGCCAGTTTCATTGCAGCTTCCACGGCTTCAGCTCCGGAGTTACAGAAAAAAACACGTTCCATACCTGTAATCAGGGCCAGGGTCTCTGCAAGTTTTGCCTGAATTTCGGTGTAATAAAGGTTGGAGACGTGCAGCAGTTTCTCAGCCTGGGCCTGGATTGCCCTGACGACAGTCGGGTGGCAGTGCCCTACATTATTTACTGCAATTCCTGCAACACAGTCAATATACTCTTTTCCGTAAATATCCCGGACAACCGCCCCCTTCCCTTCCGAGAGTACAAGGGGCTGACGCCCATAGGTCTGCATTACGTTTTTTGAATCTTTTTCTATAACCGAATCATATTTTGCCTGCAGATTCTCAGGCTCTGTAACGTTCTCTGTCAATTGAATTCCTTCCTGAAATTTGTTCCTTTAGACTGATTGGAAAGTTTAACGAATAAAGTCTGGATTATTTTTAATTCATATCCCAATCCGGAAGCCTCAATACCTCGAAATGAGTATTTATTAAAATTTTTGAAAATATTTCTTCTGCAGATTAAAGAATTTGCAGTTGAATTTCACAGTCAAATATTACAGTCAAACTTCACAGTTGAATTTTACTGTTGAATTTTACCGTTGAATTTTACTGTTTATTATTATCTGTCTTCACCGGAATCCAGATAATTCCCTGATTCCCTAAGAATGTTACTGCTCCTTCTCAAAAAAGAAATTTTTTTCCGCAAGTAAGATTTGCCATATCTGGAACGAAAATTCAGAGAACGGCTCTCTGGTTAAGGGAAACTCCGGATTCTTCGGGGCGTCAAAAACTTACGAATTGTCTCGAGTCGGATTATTTACTCTCGGGTTACTCTCCGGACTTCTGTTCCTTTCTGTAAGTCCTCGCTCCTGTGAAGCGTCTGGTTCTTTCCAGAGCCCGGGTTCTGGCAGTTTTTCGTTTTCTACCAGGCACAAAAACATTCCTGGCTTTTGCACTCGACTTGATATGCGAATCTACTACCACATTCAGGGCTTTTACAGGTTCGTCCTGAGGTGCATCTTCGGGCAACTCATGAGTTTCGCTCATAATTACTTTCCCTAAAGCGTTGACTTCGGCAAGAACGGGCTTTTCTGCAGAGTCCCGTAAGAAAGATACTCCTGAAGGTGCTTTTATTGTACCGTCCACCCTTGCGTTTTCATGCAATAAGACCGAGTCGGCTTTTATTCCCCCGAAAACTCTACTGTTCCGGCCAATCTGCACCTGTCCTTTTGAATAAAGATTGCCATAGACAGTGCCGTTTTCTCCTATGTTGATCTTGCTCTCTGAGTAAATGCTCCCCTTAAAGGTCAGGTTTTTCCCGGTCTCGACAGCCTGTGCCCGGATGTTTCCTATCAACAGGCAGTTGTTCCCTATAATGGCTTCCCCGGCAACCTCAATAGCTTCAGGGGAAAGCTTTGCCCCGGCAGGTATAATTAATACGTTTTCACAGGGCTCTTTTCCTTCAGGGCCCAGGCTTTCCTCGGAATCTTCAAAAAGTTCTTCTACGGCTTTTTCGATTTCCTCGCCTTTGCCGAGACGCATCATTTCCCTTATGTAAAGAAACAGAAATATAATTACAGGGACCGGATTCCTTACCACTATCCATCCCTTGGCTTCGAACCCTCCCCGGATTTTAACTTCTTTTCCTACGTCAAGGTCCCCTTCTACGAGCAGCTTTCCGTCAATAGTTACAAATTCTCCCAGGTAGGCATTTCTGCCAACCTCTACCCTGCTCCCCAGTTTTGACCACATGTCAATCCTGACATCGGAACTTGCCGCGATATCCCCGGAGACGGTCACTCCTTCTCCCATAATGACGGTATCGCCGAGAATGCCGTATTCAATATTAGAGTGATTGCCGACAATAACGTCTCCCTCGACTGTAATCCTGTTTGCTTCGATTCTGGTGTTATCTGGAACCAGGAAGTGCTTTAGAATCTGTTCTGGCTCTGAAATAGTGCTCACGCTCCGGGAAACTGTTATCTCTTTAATATCTGGATTCAGGGTTGAAACTGCTCTTTTAAAGATCCGTTTTTTCTGAATGGTATTCATTCAAAAATTACTATCTATGATATATTCTTATTCATTTTATCCGTTCATTATAAGAATATTTGAAAAATATAAGTAGCATTTTATATGCTGTATTTAACTATATGTAAATTTGTGTAAAACTTAAAAAGCTTCAATTCTCAGCATAAAATTTAATGCTATTTCCTTTTCCTGTGTTTCTTTTATCTCTTCACAAGTTTCTCTGAGATTCCGGATTTATTTTTCTTTTTTCGAAGCAATTCCTGTTCTTACATCCACGGCTGCGCCACTGTCAAGGGCCAGGATCTCTGCAGGAGATAGGAGCAGTTGCCCTGTTGCTAGCAGTCTGTCGGCCTCGTCTGTTACGAGTACTTCTTCCCCGGCCCTCAGCTCAGGATCGATTTCAACTACGTGTTTTATAAACGCGGTTTTACCTTTCTCCACAAAAGGAGCAGCTTCTTCTGAGACGATGACCCTGAGTTTTTTTCCTGGCAAGAGCCTGTGAACAATGGAAGCTCCTTCAATACTAAGGGTAAAAAAGCCATCCTTTGCCCTTGCCGTAGCTATACGTTTTCCTGAATGAAGCACCTGGCGTACCCTTTTTGTCCTGGATAACTGGAATGTTGAGCCGTCAGGGAAAAGTTCTTTTCCAATTCCTCTCCCAAACTGGTAATCCGCAATCATGCGGACTCTGGTAAGTCTGTCGGTGTCATAATTCATGAGACTAGGTAATATAGGCAGACCTTAAAGCCATTCCGGTTATTTCGATCTTTAGGGGCCGTACTGCAGGAAAATTCTTCCAATTTATATTTTCCGAAAGAAATAATAAACTATTTATATTTGATACATTTTAAGCAATATCTGTCAGACAAGTGCCAGACTTAAAATTAGTATAGAAAATCATAATGCATTGCACCTGTTCAAACACAATTATAAACAGGGATAACGTACTGAATATCGAGAATTTCATTAATCTCTGGAGAAACTTCTGCTACTTAAATCCGGCAGGTTGAAATCCCTCCCTGAGTGAATCGCATTTTGGAAAAACAAATTGAGGGTCGTGTTGATTCGAAAAAACGTTTCCCTTGATGAAAGTCACCTTCAGAAGCTTCAGCCCCTTCTGGAAAAACATAAAGGGAATTTGAGCGCAGCAATAAGGGAAGTTATTGACCAGGTTAGCCCTGGCCTTGAAAAGCATGGAACTTCTGAGGAAATGGATGAGAAACTGAAAAAAGAGAGAAAATCTTCAGGAGCAAAGGAAAAACTTTTCGGGAGCGAAGAATCCGTAACTATGAACCAGCAAATGATGAAGTGGCTTGTAAGAAGCTGTGCTGGCAAGCTTATGGATGAAGATGTTGTTCACGGGCTGATAAATCCTTACATTGTCACCACACTTCCCGAACTGGAAGAGCATCTTAACCGCAGCAGTAAAAAGATGGGCTGGAAAATTGAGGTTTCCGGCCCGCGCAGCGAAGAATCTGAAAACGGGCCAACTATTCTGGATTTCACTGGCGGGGACCGGGATTTTCGTGAGCTTCTTGTAGAGGCAGTTTGCATTTTCCTTTCGCGCTGGATGAGCCTGGACGTAGAGGCGCTGCATAGAAAGTCCAATTCAATTACCGTCTACCTGAAAACTTTTGTCAGGCATGATCCGGAGGAAGCAGCCCCTGGAGTCAGGAAATATTTCGGTTCCAGAGACCTTCTTTACAGAGAACTTGAGAAAAAGCCTCAATTCTGGATTGTACTCGCTGAGCTTTATCAAAAGTTCAATTATAAAAGAGTAAATCTGGATAAGGACCTTTTTAAAGCTCTGATAGCAGGTGAAGTTCCGGATATTACAAAATATTTTGAGCTCAAAGCTGACCGCTCCCTGCGTGAAATCCCGCTTTCGGAACTGCTCCCTCTTTTCAAGTATCTTGTGATGACATCCCAGCTTGTTAATGATGTGGAAATCTGTACGGAAAAAGGAAAAGAACAAATGAAAATCAGGCATGATTATTCCGATGAAAAAGTCATTGCAAAAATGATACAATTATTTTCCAGTGTGTTTGAAGCTGGCTGGCATAATTTCAGCCTGAGTTCGGTATCGGAACTTATAATCTTTGATTTTTCTTTCTCTGGAGTTTCAGCCGGAGAAGCTGAAAGAGTTTATTCAGATCAGGGTCTTTAATTAAAATAGCAATTTATATATAAGTATTAATTTACTAAACACGTATATACTCTTTAGCTCAGCCGTGCCTCCTTTATTGTGAGGCTGTTTTCAAAAATGAACCGCATTGAAAAGGAGGGAACAATTTTTGGTTCGTAAAAACGTCTCCATGGAAGATACGCATCTCCAGAAACTCCAGCCCTTCCTGGATAAAAACAACGGAAACCTGAGTGCTGCAATCCGAGATGCAATAGAGCTTGCAGATGCAGCTCTTGAGGGACATGAGTCCGTAGAGGATGCTCTGGAATATTTCACAGAAGGCTCTGCGAAGTATCCCGAAATGCGAAATAATTTGATTGAAAGTGGAGAATGTATACTCATAAGTCAACTTTCCTTCAGATGGTTGATCGAAAATACGGATGGGATTCTTGTTGCTGATGAACTCGTAAGTGAGCTTTTTAATCCCTATCAGATAAAGAGCACCTCCTACCTGCTGGAGTACCTGAATAAACGCAGCATGAACCACGGTTGGGGAATTGAAGCTTCCCTCATCAACTGGGAGGAAGACAGGACCGAGGTAATAGTACTCGAGCATGGGGACCCCAGTTTAAGGGCCTTCCTTGCTGAAGCACTCTCAATTTTTCTTGGCCGCTATTTGAATCTTGATGTTTCTTTTGTCCATCGCAAATCCAATTCTATCCTGATTTTTCTTAAGGAATACAAATCTGATGCTGAGGTTCCTCCGGGAATCAGGAAAAACTTTGGAACCCTGGATTATACGTTTAAAGAAATCAAAAACAGACCAGATTTCTGGACCACACTTGTGGAAAGGTATATGATGCACAGATATGAGAGAGTAAACCTTAACAGGAATGTATTTGAGGTTTTCCTCTCAGGTGGAGTTCCGGATATAACAAGCTTTTTTGAAGCATTTGCAGGCAAACCTATTCGGGAGATTCCTCTTTCCGAGCTGTTTATTATCTGCAAAAAAGTAGTTTCAGTCACCCAGCTTGTAAATGAGATTGAAAGGACCAGCGAAGGCGGAAAAATGCATGTAAAAATCAGACATCAGTTTTCTGACGAAACCGTCATTCTCAAATTGGTTGAGCTCTTTTCAAAAGTGTTCCACGCAGCAGGTTACATATTCGAGGTCAGGACTATATCGAATCTTATCATCTTTGAGTTTGCAGGGGCATGTTAATAAATACTTTCGACTACTCAAAGTTTCTCCTGCAAACCTTTGCCTCAGGTTTGCTGACATAATATATATTTTTAGTAGATTATCCACGCATTCGGGGATACTGGCTTTCTCTTTCTACATTTACTTTCCGTTCTGATGACATTGTTTTTCCTTTTAACTTGCTTCATTTATTTTCTTTTATCATAAGCTTTTTTGCTCTCGATTCTAGCAAAAATATTAAGAAGTATGAGTGCCAATCTATTATCTGTTTTACTAGAATGAAAATGTGCATCTGCCAGGAAATTTGAGCTGCCTGTGGCCTCAAGAAAACAGGAGAGGGAATACCCTTGATAGTCCGAAAAAATATCTCTATTGACCAGTGCTATGTGGATAAATTAAAGCCCTTTCTGGAAAAAAATAACGGAAACTTAAGTGCGGCAATAAGGGATGCTATCGAAACTGCCTCTCTTGCTCTGGCTGGAAGCACCGGTGAAAATGGAGAAAAAGATTCAAGCAAGGTCTCACAGAATGCAGAATTTCGTAGTAAATTAATTGAAGAAGAAGAATTCCTGCTTGTTCATCACACACTGCTTGAGTGGCTTATAATAAAGACTTCAGGGTTATTGATTGACGAATCAATTGTATATGAAATAATCAATCCTTATAAAGTTAAACGAATCCCTGATATTGTCAGTTATATAAATTCACTCAATGAAAAAATGGGCTGGAAAATTAAAGTTGATGCGGAGTACAGTCCGGGTCCGGAACCGGAAACTGCAAGTCTTACTCTCTCAAACGGAAATTCCTGCTTCAGGGGAATTATGGCTCACAGCCTGGCACTTTACCTGGCAAAACAGATGAAACTGGATGTTCAGGGTCTTTTCTGCAGATCAAATGTAACAAAAGTCTATTTTAAAAGGTTCGAATTTCTTGATTATCAAAAAGTTCCTAAAGGGCTTGAGGAACACTTCGGGCCGATGGAGAGTACTTTCCGGGAAGTTCAGAAAAAGCCGGAATTCTGGAAAAATCTTATCAAAACCTACAGGCAGCAGAATTACCAGCGGCTCAGTATGCACAGAAAGACTTTCGAGGCTTTTGTTTCAGGAAATCTTCCATCCGTAGTTGAAGTGACAAGAAATTTCGAGTTGAGTACAGGCAAGCCCCCTGCAGCTTTTACTCTTGCTGAGCACATCATGATTTTTAAAGAAGTTTACCTGACGGACAGCATAGGAAATGATATTGAAATTTGCACGGAAAAGGACAAGGAATATGTAAAACTTATTCACGATTATTCTGACAGAAAAGTTTGTGAATCTATAACAAAATATTATTCAAATATTTTCAAGTCAATTGGCTACCCTTTTACAGTCACTACCAGCCCCCATATGATTCTATTCGAGTTCGGGAAAAGATCCGGGTCTACTCACATTTCTCTGGAATAACGGATCTGGAACCCTGAATTTGCCGATTCCTGAGATTCCGTAAGATAGATAACTTCATATGTGGGAGTTTCCTATCCTTTTTCATGAGTGACGTAATTTTGCTCTGGGACTGCCCCCTTCTTTTTGAGAAATTGTTTGTGGAATACGGGCTTGAATGCAGTCGTGCACTCTCAACATCCCTGGGTACTCCTTATCTTCCTGCCTGCAAGGTTCTGATCCTGCCGACAGGTTTTGCAAATAAACAGTATACGAAAACGGGTGCAGGACTTGAACGCGGCAGGCGCTCCCTTGAAAAGTTTGTGACAAAAGGGGGGACTCTTCTTGTTTTCAGCCCTCTTGTCCCGGAATACGAATACGAGTGGCTTCCTTTTTCCCTGAAGTATATCATGGAAGAGAACGCATGCACACCTCAGCCTGTGGGTAAGCACGACGCCCAGAAGCTTGTGGAAAACCTTGTTCCTCCTGCAGGATGTGACGGTTACTTCGCAGAAACCGATGCTGATGTAGTGCTCAAGGATGACAGGGGCAGGCCTATAATGGTCGTAAAAGAGATGGGAGAAGGCATGATCGTTGCAACCACAATACATGAACTTCCTGCAGCCGGGTTCTTTGAGTGCAGGGTCGCATGTACGAAAAAAGTAAAAGCCTGAAAAGGAAAAAGAGACAAAGACGAGAAGCGATCATAAAACGAGAAGCGATCATAAAACGAGAAGTGATCATAAAACGAGACAAAAAATCAGAACTAAGCACAAAAATAACTCTCAGGGAAAAATAGATGTTTACAGGCAATATATACCTGCAGGCGCAACCGGGTTATTAATCCTCACTTAATCTTTTTTATATTTTTATCCTTTTTATACTGGTCCCTGAGTTTCTTTACTTCCTCGGTTTCGTTTTCGAGTTTGATCACAAAGAAGCCGAAGCAGGGCTTTATGAACTGAAATATAATGTTGTTCCCTGAAAAACCAACCGGAGAAGCCATACCAAGTAAGGTGATGCCTTTTACCTTATACCCACCAGGCACCAGGTATGCCTCCTCAGAATGCCCTTTAATATAATTTTCGCATTCCTTGAGAGTGGTATTTTTCAGGAGAATCTCATACCGGTATTCTCTTAAGCACGCCATTTTCGTACCCTTTATGTTTTTTCTTTATATCAACTTCAAAATATTCTAAAACCGTTAATCCCCAATTGACTGCCAATTTAATTTATAAATTAAAATATGAGGGAAATAATATATGAGATATTTCATTCTGAAAAAAGATCCGAAGGATTTGTGGGAAGCATTAGCCTGATTCGAATTCTCTACCAGTTTTTATGTTATCCGGAATACCTGCATGAGAATAAAATGAGAGTGAATCTCCACTCGAAGGGTAAAGAGCTTTAAGCCTGATATCAACAATTTAATATATAAATTATTGATAAATGAAATAGTTTAAATCAGATTATGGAACGATTGAGACTCAATCTGTTAGAGATTTTCAGAATATTGAAAAAACGTTAAAGTTAGATCTTAGAGAGGTTGAGACCAAGGTATGTTAAGTATGGTTGAATCAAAGCGTTGTCCGGACTTCAAGAATTTCTACCAGAGCGATCCGAAGTGATAATTGCAAAGGTTCAAATGAGGATTAACCCTACATTCTTACAGATAAAATACGTTAGAGATGAAATTTTATGACCGGTGCAAAAGTGCTTCTTATGATGGGATGTCCCGAGGTCCCAATTCAAACCAGCATTGCCCTGTATCTTTCCCATAAGCTGAATAAAGCAGGATTTGATGTAACTGTTGCTGGGAATGATGCCGTAATCAAGCTTTTAAAGGTTTCTGATTTTGACGGTTATTATGTAAAAAAAATGGTTAATCTCGATAAAACCCTGGAGGATATTATTGAGAAAAGATTAGATTTCGATATATGCTTCGCCTTTATGCATAATGATTCCGGAATGACTTTTGCAGCGACAATGAACGCCATTTCTCAGGCCAAAATGTACTCTGTAATTTTTGGCAAGAACGCAGAAGCTCTGGAAGAAGCCATCGAGTTCGACTGTGTGAAAATAGTTGCAAAAGATGTTCATAATCCCACCAGGCTCAAGAATAAGCTGGATAAGGTAATGGAGGAGATAGTTAAATGAGCTGTATCGAGCAGATGAAGTATGAAATCCTCCTGGAAAGGATAAGCTTCAAGGAAGCCAGAGAGTACATTGAGAAAAACTCAGATGAGGTTTACTATGTATCTCCGGGCTACAAGATCTTTAAGGATTACTACATAATAGGGGTACCGCCCATTGCAGTGGGAGCAAAAGGCAATGCTCTGATGTTCCCTTATACGAAACCCTGTCATGGAAGCTTTGTCCTGCGCATAGAAAATGAGGACAGCATAAATGAGATCAACCGGCTCAGGGAGATGGGAACGGAAAAGGTCCCTGCCTCATCGAAAAAGGGCAAATCTCCTGAAAGCTCCAAAGAACCCCGGATCAGTTTCCAGGACATGTGGAAAAAATAAATTTGAAGGGCTACCCCTTATTAAGCTCACGGGAAGAATCTCTAAATAGAGAAAAGAGTAAAAGAGTTCAACAACGAAGAAATAAGTAGAAAATTTCAATATAGAGGAAAATGTAGGGGGAAAGTTTTCTCTCACTTTCCTCTGGCTTTTGTAATAGTTTTTGGTCAACCTTTTTCCAAAAAGGTTACTTCTTACTCTATTACCAGGTCTCTAACCCTGATACCGCTTTCTACGATTTTCCCTACGATTTTTCCACCGGTAATTTCTGCAGCTTTTGCAGCGTCTTCCTCAGGCAGGATGACAAGAAAACCCATACCCATATTGAAGGTTCTGTACATTTCAAGCTCTTCCACTCCGCCTTCTTTCTGCAGGAATTTAAAAATTTCCTGGGGCTCAAGGGGATCGTAAAAATCAAAGCCGAGTTTTGTCACTCTTCTCAGTTTCAAGAGTCCGCTGCCTGTTATATGGGCAAGCCCATGGACTTCACATGCCTTCAGGACGTCAAGAATCTCAATATAAATTCTTGTTGGGGCAAGGAGTTCATCTCCTATTGTTTTTGAACTGTCATAGGGACAGAGATCATGGTAAGAGTATCCGGATTCCTCAATGATTTTTCTTACAAGGGTGTACCCGTTGCTATGAATGCCTGTACTTGGAATACCTACGATCACATCACCTACCCTGACTTTTCCTCCCTCGACAATCTGATCTTTCCTGACAAACCCAAGGCATGTCCCTGCAAGGTCAAAGCCTTTAATTATCCCGGGCAGGGTTGCGGTTTCCCCACCTACAATGGACATCCTGGATATTTCCGCGCCTTTTACCAGCCCTTCGCCTATCTGGGCGGCAAAGCCTTCTTCGTGCTTTTCCACGGCAAGATAATCTACAAACGCTACAGGTTCGGCTCCTATTGCCAGAAGGTCATTAACGTTCATTGCGATACAGTCTATGCCTACTGTGTTCCACCGCTGCATTTCGTTCGCAATAAGAACTTTTGAGCCTACCCCATCCGTTGTCAGGGCAAGGGCAAATTCTCCGAAGTCCAGAAGCCCTGCATAATGCCCTATTCCTGTAAGGGGAGCTCCTATGCCTTTTCGAACGTAACTAAGCTTTTCGATAAGGGTTTTGACAGTTTTTTCTTCCTTTGCGATATCTACGCCTGAATCCGCATATGTTAAGTGTTTTTCACTCATTTTTGCCCCTCCCTGCCTGCTTTATAGCTGTTTTTCAATTCCGTTTCCGTTATATAATTCGAATTCATCATGCAGGGTCTTGACTGCGGCAAATGCATCACCTTCCCTTACTACGAAAGAGATATTGTACTGGGAAGAGCCCTGACTGATCATGATAATATTAATCATTGAGTTTCCGAGCGCTCCAAAGACTCGTTTTGCCACGCCTGGAGTCCCGGCCATACCTGCGCCCACGACTGCGACTACGCAAACATTTCTGTCCGAAGTGATCTCTCTTACGATTTCCCGGTTGAATTCTTCATGGAGCGCTTTTAAAGCGGACTCAATATGTGTCTCACTAACCACGAAAGAGATATTGGATTCCGAAGAGCCCTGGCTGATCATAACAACATTAACGCCTGCCTTCGCAAGCGCTGTAAAGAGCCTGGCTACAGTCCCGACAGCCCCTGCCATCTCTGCGCCTGCAATATTGATAAGAGCCACATTTTTGATCAGGCTTACGGCTTTTACAACATGCCTGCACTGGAACTTTTCCGCAACCACGAGTGTGCCAGGAAACTCAGGCTCAAAAGTATTTTTAACACGTACTGGAATGTGTTCGCGCATGGCAGGCTCAATTGTGCGTGGGTGCAGCACGTTTGCTCCGAAATAAGAAAGTTCCATGGCCTCGGCATAAGAGATTTGCGGGATAGTCTTTGCTTCTGGCACGATTCTCGGGTCAGTAGTCATGATCCCGCTCACTTCTTTCCAGAGCCAGATCTCATCGGCTTTCAGGGCTGCACCCAGGATAGAAGCTGAGAAATCAGAGCCGCTTCTTCCCAGAGTGGTAATAATCCCATCCTCATTTTCTCCTATAAATCCCGTGACCACGAGAACCTGGGACCCGAGTCTGCACCCGAGTCTCTTTTTCACAAGTTCGTAAGTTTTTTCCAGAGGCCTAGCGTTTCCGTAATCCGATGAGGTTATAATCCCTGCTTCTCCACCTGTAAATTCGGTTGATGGAATTCCAAGGGAACGAACAGCTCCTGACACTATCGGAGCAGCCAGGCGTTCTCCGTAAGAGCAAATATAGTCAATTGACCTTGGGGTAAGCTCACCAAGATAGCAGATTCCGATCAGGGCTTTTTCGAGCTCGTCAATGCGAAGGTCAAGGGTCTGGATAACTTCTCTTGCAACTGTGGGATCGTCAATGGCATCATTCACGGCTTCATGGTGTTTGTTTGTGATTTCGGTCTTAAACTCCTTCACAAGAGCAACTTTACCTTTTGTTGAGGCAAAGAGTGCATTTTCCAGAAGCCCATCGGTCACTCCACCGAGCGCCGAGGTTACCACCACGATCTGGTTGCCTTCTTCATGATACCTTTTCAGAAGCTGGGCAACATGACGGATTTTTTTCCCGTCCCCAATGGAAGTTCCTCCAAATTTCATTACAATTTTCATGATCGGATCACGTTTTGGCATTAACTGGTTATTCTCACACCACTTACTTTAACGGTTTGTGTAATTTTAGTTATCCTCATTAAATATTCCGGATCAGAATAAATAATAATAATCCGGGAATTCTGCAGGTTTGCAAAGTATTTCTTAGCAAAATAATTCTTTGTAGAGAAAGCTATATACCGGCTCTTTT
Source organism: Methanosarcina sp. (assembly GCF_049706645.1). Taxonomy (GTDB): domain Archaea; phylum Halobacteriota; class Methanosarcinia; order Methanosarcinales; family Methanosarcinaceae; genus Methanosarcina. Next base: position 108,951 of record NZ_JBNAKP010000028.1, read on the forward strand.
GCCATTTATATATATTTTATGCTGAGAACTTTTTCTGTATAGGATATGGATACTATATTATAATGTTTGTGTAAAAATGGATATAAAAATAGATCTCTGGATCAGTAGAGAAACCTGCTGGCAAATGCCCGATAAAATCCCGGTGATCGGTATCTGGTAGAAAATAATATATTTAATTCCCAAGATGAATGACTAAAATAGTTGGAGACAGGTGAAGCAATGAAATACGCTGTACTTATAGGAGACGGAATGGCTGATTACCCGATAGAGAAACTGGGTGGCAAGACCATTCTCCAGGCAGCTCGAACCCCTGCTATGGATTATATCGCAGTCCGCGGAAAAATGGGGCTTGCAAAAACTATACCTGACGGATTTCCCCCCGGAAGTGATGTCGCAAATATGTCCATTCTCGGGTACGATCCGGCAGTGTACTACTCTGGTCGGGCTCCTCTGGAAGCTGCCAGCATGGGTGTGGCTCTTGCACCAGACGATGTGGCTTTCAGATGCAACCTTATAACTATCGAGCACGGAAGAATAAAAGATTACAGCGCAGGGCATATCAGCAGTGAAGAAGCTAAAATTCTCATCGAAACTCTTGATACGGAACTCAGTACCGAAGAGCTGAGCTTTTATCCGGGAATCAGTTACAGGCACCTGATTGTCGCCAGAAATAACCTGGGGGCTGAAACGGAGTGTACCCCCCCGCATGATATCACGGGAAAGAAAATTGAGGAATATCTGCCCGGAGGAAAAGATGGAGATTTCTTCTCCGGCCTTATCAAAGCATCCAGGGTCGTTCTTGAACTCCATCCGGTTAATCTGAAAAGGGTTGAGGAAGGTGAGAATCCTGCAAACTCAATCTGGGTCTGGGGTCAGGGATATGCTCCAAAGTTTACTTCGTTTCGAGAACTGTACGGGAAAACCGGGGCAATTATTTCGGCAGTTGATCTTCTGAAAGGCATTGGAGTTTATGCAGGCATGGACGTAATTGAAGTTGAGGGAGCAACCGGTTATCTCGATACCAATTATGAAGGAAAGGTCAGTGCTGCCATCGAGATCCTGAAAACCAGGGATCTTGTTTTTGTTCATGTGGAAGCTCCGGACGAAGCCGGACATGAAGGGAGTATTGACAAAAAGTTGAAAGCTGTCGAAGATTTCGATAACCGAATAGTAGCCCCTATCCTTAAACATGGCGAAGCTTCAGATGAACCTTTTACACTTCTCATACTGCCTGATCATCCAACTCCGATTTCCGTAAAGACCCACACTCGAGACCCGGTTCCTTTTGCAGTCTACAGAACCGACAGAACGGATTCCGATGGAGCAAAGACTTTTGATGAAGAATCGGCTAAAAAAGGTTCTCTGGGTCTTGTAAAAGCTTCGGATCTTATAGGAATGCTTGTGAAGGCTAAATAACTACCTTTCTTTCATTCTCTATTTTGATGCTCCTATCTGTCCAGCTTCCTTTAAATTTCCCGGAAATCCTCTGCTTCGGCTTTTCGGAAGTTTTTCTTTTTAACACTCAGGTTCTTTTTTGTACTACGTTTTTGTGAAATTGCTCAGGAAAATGTATATATCCTTTCTCAATATATTCAGAATAGCACATAAAAGCCTGTGTTATCGTTTTAATTTAGGGGGTATTTTAATATGAGATGGCCTATGAGAAAATCGTTTTCAGGACCTGCACGCTGGGACCCTTTTGAAGAGATCAGAAGGACGCAGGAGCGCCTGAACCAGCTGTTTGAAGACTTTATGCCAATGGAAGAGTGGGGAGGCGGAAAGGTTTACACGCCTGCCATTGATATTAAGGAAGAAGAAGACAAGCTTGTAGTCACTACCGATCTGCCTGGTATTGATAAAGAGGATGTTCAAATTAACCTCAAAGAAGACATGCTTGAGATTAGTGCAAAGACCGGGAAGGAAAAAGAGACCGAAGAAGAAGGATACCTGCGCCGGGAGAGAGCATACACTCAATTTTACAGGGCGGTCCGCCTGCCTGCGAGCGTTAAGGAAGAAGGAAGCACTGCAAAAATGGAAAACGGTGTCCTGACAATAACATTGCCGAAAATGCAACTGGAAGAGCCGACAAAGAAAATAGCTATCGAATAATCTTTCCAGAGCGGAAAGATAACCCTGAATGCAACGTCAGACTGCTACTTTCTTCCGCAGTCTTTTCTTTTTTGAATCTTTTTTGTTAATTTCCGAATTTATTACAATCCAAACTTCAATTTTTGATTCTTATACTCGGATAATCAGTTATTCTGGTAATCAATTTCTTATTCTGTTATTTGCCCGACACGCCGCTGCTATAATTCTCGGAGTCAGAACACGGCTCCACATGAATTGAAAAGTGACCATTTTTGCCGCAGGTTTCTTTTAACCTGTTTTCTATCTGCATTGAGATTTCATGTGCGTCCACGATGTTCAACTCCCTGTCAACCTCAATATGGACATCTGCAGCCATGGCGTTCCCTATTTTTCGGGTTTTTAGCTCATGGAAGCCTAAAACGCCTTCAGTAGAAATCAGAATCTCTTCAATGTTTCTGTAAGTCTCCGAATCAAGTGAAGCTTCCAGCAGTTCATTGAGATTTTTATAAGAGATGTCGAATGCCACTTTAAAGATAAAGAAACTCAATACAATTGCAGCTATTGGGTCAAGCACTACCCAATGACCTCCAAGAAAGATCGCGCCTCCTATCCCTATCATGGTTCCTATAGAAGAAAGGGCGTCTGAACGATGATCCCAGGCGTTTGCAATTACCGCATCACTGTTAAGTTCTCGACCACATACTATGGTATAACGGTACAGCCACTCTTTTGACACAATTGAAATGATTGCTGCAACAAGAGCGATTTTGCTTGGTTCTGGCAGACTCTCTCCCTGATAAAAAGTAATAACTTTCTGAAGACCCCCCCAGAAAATTCCAAACGCAGCCGCAACAAGTACAAGCCCTATAAACGCTGCAGCTAAAGTCTCAATCTTCCCGTGTCCATAATTGTGTGTGCTGTCCCTTGGTTTTCTAGCAATCTTTAAACCTACAATCACAGCAATATCAGTTATGAAGTCTGATAGGGAATGAGCCGCATCAGCAATCATTGCCGAACTGTTGCCCAGGATCCCAGCCGCAAACTTAAAACTTGTCAATAAAAAGTTTAAGATCATCGAGATTTTTGTTACATGAGCTGCCCTGGAGTACCTGGTGTCCGCATTCTCCTCATAATCAAAAAGAGCCCCTTTACTTATATCGCCAGCGCCTTCCATAATTTCTCATATCATCTTGATTATTTGAACAGATTTGAGATATTATATTTCGATATATATTATTATACTATTAGACCAGAGCATAGAAATTAGCGGCCATTAGATATAAGGTTATCTTTCATTGATTAAGGAGTTTATAAGGCTCTATATTGCTTTTACAGGCTAAGTCGCCTCTAATATTAAATAGTAATTATAAAAATAGCGGTATTCTTTTTACAAACTGGTAATTCTCTACAGACCTTCATAAGTATTATTATCTTTCGGAAAAATTACATCTGTAGATCTCTCCTGTGATCTCTGCCAATCGACGTATGCCGTCAACCTGTTCAATGCTCTCGTTATCTTTTGGTCCCATTATCTATTTTTCGTCATTTTCTTTGCTTTCCGTCCTATTGGAAAAGGTCTCCGGTGAACTTTCAGCTATAATGCGGGAATCTGTATTTTATTTCCTTAATTCTCTCTCCTTCCTTCCCCTCGAATTCTTCAGGGAATTCTTTATTTTTAAGGGCTTCAGCCTGTGCAATTTTGGGATGCAGTTTTAGAAATTCTATTGAATATTCAGTAGTTTCCTTTGCTGATGATTGAAAGGCCTTATCAATTTCTTCTTTGCTAAATTGCTCGTGATAAAGAAGAATCTGGGTTACTTTTTGCCTGGTGGCTTGAGGCTCATTTTCATAGTCCAGGGAGTAATACAGCTTGCTTATGATAACTCTTAAACTCCAGGTTCTGCTTCGTTCGTTATCTTTTAACTCAAAAGGGAGTTTATCCTTTATTTTTCTCATAATTTCGTTCAGGTCATACTGGCTCGTGTTTAACACCCCTATGAAATTTGGTTTGCAAGCAGATAAAGGCTCTTAAATCTTTCCGGAAAAATATACTATCAGTAAATAAGGTAGGTAGAAGACAACGTAAGTTAAAAACGAAATTGAAAATAAATTGATAAAGTAATAAGTTGAAAGCTAAATTAAAATCATATATAATCGGAAAATAAAATAGATTAAAAAAAGTAAGCTAGGACGCGATTAAGTTGAGAAATAATGTAAGCTGGATTAACTGAAAAAATAAGGCATCGAAAAATAGGTGAAAAGCGCGGCATCAGGAAACTGTTCTCATCATCTTTTGCTCAGTTGGGGTAACTCTCATCATCGCCGCAAGATCCAGTATATCGGTGGTCTTATTTATGGTTACTGCCTTTACTGCTGCAAATTATTGATTTAATGATCACTTCCTGTAATTTCCTGTATCTAACGGAACAAAATCAGTTGCTGTTATTTATTATTTCAAAGACTTTTGAGGAAAACACTTGAAATTCGAAGCCATAGCCGTTGAGAATATTCCCCTTATACATACTGGGGACAACCTGCCCTCGATCATCTGTGAGAATATCGAACTTCAGGACAGGGATATTGTTATCACTGCCTCGACCGTTGTTGCTAAAGCGGAGGGGGAGATCTTCAGGCTCGAGGACATTACCCCAGGAAAGATGGCACTTGAGATTGCAGCCCGGAGCGGAAAAGATGCGAGATTTATCCAGGCTGTACTTTCCCGAAGCAAGGAAGTACTTGTGGAAAAGCCATTTATGCTTGTGACAACTCTCGCGGGACATACCTGTGTAAACGCAGGAGTTGATGAGTCAAATATTGAAGACGGATTTTTGCTCTATCCCCCGGAAAATCCGGATGTAAGTGCTTCAAGGCTCGGGCAGGAGCTCGAAAAGTTAAGCGGGAAAAAGTTAAGTGTCATTGTCACGGATACAAACGGGAGGGCTTTCAAGATAGGACAGACCGGTGCTGCCATAGGAATTTACAAAATAAAGCCTGTAAAGCGCTGGATCGGGGAAAAAGACCTCTTTGGAAAAATCCTCGAGATTACAGAAGAAGCGGTTGCCGATGAACTTGCAGGTGCGGCAAATCTTCTGATGGGTGAAGGTGCGGGCGGAATTCCTGTGGTTGTTATTCGCGGGCTCGATCATTATTGTGAAGAGGAAACTTTTATAAAAGAAATATACCGCCCTGAAGAACAGGACATAATTAAAAAAGGGCTTCGCTGCCTGCAAAAAAAAAGTTGAATTAAAGAAGGAAATGATTCAGAGTTCAAGTATTGATTTTCATTCGAATACCCCGCAGCTTGCTGCGGGGATGAAAAACTTCCCCGAGAACCGTTGTTAAATAACCAATTTATATTTTCAACTACATTTGTAATGTAAATGGAACTAGGACGTG
>NZ_JBNAKP010000029.1:0-43548 GCF_049706645.1 Methanosarcina sp.
TACCGTTCCAAGTTTTACCTGTAGAACTTCTCTACAGAACCCTATACTCAGAGTTCAATAGCAAAGTCAAGCGACTTCTGTAGCATTCGCAGCTTCCAGAACAAAACTTGACAATAGAGTACAGGTTGAAAAGTAGAAAAACGTTAGAAAATAACGAAAGTTGATACAGATGACGGCTGTATCCCGCCACTAAAGTGATTGGGATTAGCCTAAACGCTCCTAAAAGCCTTCTCTTGCCAGTCTAAATAGGAAGTCACTTAAAGGAAGTGTTTTTAATTTAGCAGGATAAATTACTGGGATAGGTGAACAGGATATGAGAATAGCAGTGTGCGGGAAAGGAGGAAGCGGAAAAAGTACGATTTCGGCTCTCCTGGCAAAGGAAATGGCAAAAACAAAAAACGTGCTTGTGCTTGATATTGACGAGTCCAATTACGGGCTGCACAGCCAGTTAGGGATGGCAGCTCCAAGGGATCTTATGGAATATTTCGGGGGAAAGAAGGGCTTTAAAGAAAAACAGAAAGCTCCGAAAACCACTCAGTTCTGGGGGCTTGCAGCCAATGGAAGTGCTGAAGGGCAGCCCGCGCAGCCGCAGTCCCGGTTTTTTAAAAGCAGGTGGAGTTTTTCCGACCTCCCTCCGGAATTTATGGAGGAAAAGGACGGAGTCAGGCTGATGGCTGTTGGCAAAATCCATGATTTCGGGGAAGGCTGCGCCTGTCCAATGGGAGTGCTGACAAGGGAGTTTCTCGAAAATCTTGACCTGGAAAAGGATGATATCGTAATCGTGGATACGGAAGCCGGCACTGAACATTTCGGACGCGGGGTCGATAAGGACTTTGACCTTATCCTCGTGGTTGTCGATCCTTCCCACGAATCCCTCAAGCTCTCAAAGAAGTTTGATGAATTTGGCGCTCAGTGCGGGTGCAGGGTTTATTTTGTACTTAATAAGGTTGAACCGGATATCAGGGAAGATATGCTGACTTCGGTGAACTGCGTGAATGTCGTGGCTGAAATCCCTGAAAAAAGGGAACTTTTTAAAGCGTCCCTTAAAGGCCAGGAACTTAATTTCGAGCTGGATGAAATCAAAAAGCTTGCAGCTTTCCTGGGGAAAAATTGAGTATTTCTCATGAGTTTGGGCAGTGAGCGACCCCTTTGATTTCGCCATGCCCCTTTCTTTTGTAAATTTTTGTTTTTATAAAATTCTTTCCTGGTCAGGATTGAGCCCCGATTCTTCTGTTACTTCTCTCAGCAGCTCAAATCCACTGTTATCCGAACTACATCATAATCAACTATTGGTTTCTTATGCAATATAGGGCCCTTTTTCTCCTCAAGTTCAAGGAGCCCGATTTCCTTAAGATACTTTACGTCATTTGAGACATTGGACTGGCTGCGGTCCAGCAAGCGGGCAAGCTCGCTAATGGATTCTGGTTTTTTTTCCCGGATCACCTGAAGGAGGCGGATGCGTTCGTTTGTCAGGATTTTTGCAATATCTTCAGGGGTCCGGGCTACGATATTTGGTTTTTGCTTTTCGGTTATTTTTCCGGTTTTAAGTTCTTCAAAGAGCTTGTCAAGGTGAGCCCCGTATGTCTTGTCGGACATAACCTTGATTTCAATGTCTTTTAATTTCATCTATAAGTCCCCTGTTTAGTTTTATCAGATTTAGAATTTCCTCGTAAATTTTCTTTAAAGATATGAATTCAAATTCAACTGGCTGACTGCCAAATAGGTGTTTATGGTCTCTTTTTTTATGCCCTTTAATTACATGGGCATTATCAACTCTGATGACAGATCTCCACCTTGAAGACGAAGCTCTTATTCTATAATTGAAGCTATATTTTATGCCGTGAGGAATTTGCAGGGATTCTTTAACTCTTGTGATCGAAATATCAATAATTTCATCTTCCGTTAATATTCTGGTTTCTCTTACAAGTATTTTAGAATCCAAGGCCCTGACACCTATTTTTTATTGCCGTATATGATGTATAAGCCGCCGTAATATATTATCTATATGGTACTGGCATATAGCTTTATAGTCAACGATATTTTCGCTGGTTGATATAACAACATGGGAACCCCTATTTTAGTATATAACTCTCCGAAAGAATTTAAAATTGTTTTATTCAAAAAACTTCATCTGGAAGTTTTTATTCGAAAAACTTCGTTTGAAAGTTTTTATTCGAAAAACTTCATTCTGAAGTTTTTCATTCGAAAAGGCATTTTCATCCAAAAGGCGACTTTTAATTCTATTTTCATCTTTGTCAAAAAGTACGGACTTCGATTGTATCTTGTCTTTTTCTGCATGTTAACAGATCGTGCAGGAGGAAAACTTCAGGGCACTTATCCGAAAGTATATTATTGATCATGTTATTTGAATTATGCAAAAGTTTTACCTTGGTGTCGAACAGCGAATCCGGTTTGCTGAGCTTCCCTTATTGAACTTAAAATTTGCTGGCACCAATCGAGAAAAATATTTAAATTTGCTGATGCTGATCAATGATAATATATTTTATCTGTTATCATAGCGGGATTTTTCCTGTTTAAATGCTGGAGACAATAGTTATGACAATGCGTGAGTATATGCTTGGAAACGTGGCAATCGCCCGTGGGCTTCTTGAAGGTGGCGTGCAGGTTATTGCAGGCTATCCCGGAACTCCGTCCTCGGAGATTATAGATACGCTTGCAGGCCGGGAAGAGCGGGATTACCACATAGAATGGTCGGTTAACGAAAAGGTTGCAATGGAAGTTGCAGTCGGAGCTGCCTGGGCAGGCGTCCGTTCTGTGGTGACAATGAAGCATGTCGGGCTAAATGTTGCAGCCGATCCCTTTATGACTCTTGCGTATGCAGGGACGAAAGGCGGGCTGATTGCAATTGTTGCCGACGACCCGTCGTGCCACTCCTCCCAGAATGAGCAGGATACGCGGCGTTACGCCCAGTTTGCCCTTGTGCCCTGTTTTGATCCTTCAACCCCCCAGGAAGCCAAGGATATGCTGCCCTATGCCTTCGAGTTCTCCGAAAAGTTCGAAATTCCTGTAATCTTTCGGCCCACGACCCGGATCTCACACGGGAAATCGGATATCGAACTCGGAGAGATCCCTGTAGAAAAAGCGGTTCCGCATTTTGAAAAACTTCTGGACCGCTGGGTAATGCTCCCAAAGAACGCCCGCTCACGCCATACACATCTCCTTTCTATCCAGCAGCCTATTGAGGATGCCCTTGCCGAATCCCCCTGGAACACCCTTGAGCTGAAACCCGAGGCAAAGTTAGGGGTAATAGGTGCAGGCATTGCTGCAGTGTATGCAAAAGAAGCACTTGTGGAGCTCGGAATTGAGGTTTCTTTCCTTAAAATCGGAGCGTATCCGGTTCCGAGAAGGCTGGTTCTTGAGCTGCTTGAAACCGTAGATGCCGTGCTTGTGTTCGAGGAACTTGAGCCTGTAGTGGAAGAACAGGTAAAGATGATCGCACAGGAAGCCGGGCTTGTGGTTTCGGTGCTCGGGAAAGCTAACGGGTTTGTCCCGAGGGAAGGGGAACTGGATGTAAGTGCCTTCCTTGAGGCGCTTAAGAAAACCTTCGACATCGAGATAGAGTCCGAACCTTCAGGCACAGCTCTTGAGCTTGCTCCCCGCCCGCCTGCCCTCTGTGCAGGCTGCTCTCACAGGGCAACCTTTTACTCCATGAAAAAAGTCTTTGGAAAGGATGCGATTTACCCGAGCGATATTGGCTGTTATACCCTCGGGATCCAGAGCGGCACGGTCGAGACCACGCTCTGTATGGGCTCAAGCATAAGCATCGCTTCAGGGCTTTACCATGCAGGGGAAAAGCGCCCTATCTGCTGTTCCATAGGGGACTCGACCTTTTTCCACACAGGCATGAACTCGCTCCTGAATGCGATTGTGAATAAGGCAAATATTACGGTTACAATCCTTGACAACCGCATTACAGCCATGACCGGGCACCAGCCAAATCCCGGCGTCGGGTTTACGGTAACAGGAGAGTCAACTGTCCAGGTCTCGCTTGCCGAACTCTGTACGGCAATGGGTGCAGGACTCGTATCCGTTGTCGACCCATACAGGCTTGAAGAGACCCAGGAAGCTTTCAAAGCCGCAAAAGCGTTTGAAGGCGCAGCTGTGGTTATTGCCAGGCAGCCCTGCGTGATTTCCGGAAAAAGGGCAGGTGTACGCAGGGTCCCTTATATTGTTGACCCTGAAAAATGCGAAGGCTGCAAGCAGTGTGTGAAATTCGGCTGCCCTGCAATTGAGTTTGACGAGGAAAACAAATGTGCTGTGATTACGGCGCTTTGCAGCGGGTGCGGAGTCTGTTCCCAGATCTGCAAGTTTGAAGCTATCCAGGAGGTGAAGCGATGAACCAGGCTGAACAAAAGAAATTTGACCTCCTTATTACGGGAGTAGGAGGACAGGGTGCAATCCTTGCCTCGGACATTATCGGAAAGGCTGCAGTTGCAGCAGGGCTGCCCGTCCGGGCTGCGGAAACCCACGGCATGGCCCAGCGCGGAGGCTCGGTTGTAAACCATATCCGGGTAGGGGAAGATTACGGGTCCATGATCCCGAAAAAAAGTGCAGACCTTATGCTTGCCCTTGAGCCGATGGAAGCAGTCCGGTACCTGGATTTCCTGAAAGACGGCGGAATCATTATAGTAAACACGCAGCCCGTGCTTCCTGTAACCGTTACCTCGGGCCTTGCGGAATACCCTGAGGTTTCGGATATCCTTGACACCCTTTCCGAAAAATACATAGTCAAAGCCTTCAATGCCGATGAGCTGGCGTTTGAAGCCGGGAGCAGGCTTGCAATGAATGTCGTGATGGTAGGGGCAGTCTCAGGATACCTGCCGATTCCGAAAGAAACCCTGCTTGAAAGCGTTAAAGCCCTTGTGCCGCAGAAAACTATCGAAGTGAATCTCAGGGCTTTTGAGGCGGGAAGGCAAAAAGTAGAGGAAAGCTAATAGGTTAAAAAACATACTGAGGGTAGAAGCCTGCTTTTTAACTTCTACTTTCTTTAACTTTTAATTCTTTTTTCTGGCTTTTGTAGATTTATAAGTCTCTTTAACTTCAATCTACTTCTTCCTCCACTGTTTTGCCCTGAATTGCACTTAATGCGAGTACAAATATAATTACACAGATTTGGGCAAGCACGAGCCCAAAAAGGTTTGAGAAGGCATCTTCTACGCTTGCCGTGCGGTATGGGAGGAAGGTCTGGAAGAACTCATTCAGGATGCCGTAAGTGGTGCCTGTAAGTACGGCAAAGGCGGCTGAATACTTTACCAGGGTTTTGTTTCTCGAACTTAAAAATAAAAAGTACAGTAAAACACCAAGCCCGAAGTAAATTCCTACATGTGCGGGATCCAGGGATTGCCTTTCAATGAAATGTATGGAGCCGACAAGAAACTTCAGGATAATGGATAAGTGGGCTGCGGTAAGAATCTCTATGGTTGCAGCACCCAGGGTATCATCTATTAGATGTTTGAGATTTCCTACATTTGAGCTTACCGACAGGTAAAAAACAAAGATTGCGTATAAGATTGTTGCCGGGACAATAATTCTTGACTTTTTTACTCTCAGCATTTTATCTATGGGGTTTATGACCGATACCTGATTTAAAGTATTTGTTTGAATATTGTAATTTAATATATTTGATAAGTGTTCATCAAGTTTTTATCACGTTTTATATCCACTATTTTTTATTAAAACCTAATATGGATACCTCAATATGGATGCCAAATTTTCCGAGAGATCCCATTCATCATGCACTGATCGTGACTTACAGAGCCCGGCTATACTATTGCGAAATCTTTCGATAACTATATTTATTACTTTTTTTAAAATGGGTGTGGTTGGTATGAAAAACTTATATTCGATCTGAAAGTAGCTTAAAAAATAATAAGGACAGTGAAAAATGGTATTCTCTAGTTCGGTCTCAGCACTTGAAAATTTTATGCTCGCCATTAACATCTTGTTTCCCCTGTTTGTGACTGCAGCATTCATGCCCCAATTTATCAGGGCATTGCATAGGAATAACATTGTAGCAAAGGATTACTATAAAAAAGATTTTCCGTTCGTAGCCGACCGAGGGGGAATCGCGATCCTGCTCACAGCCATGCTTTCGCTGTCGCTAAACTCGCTTTTTTTCAAGTTCACGCCGACAAACTACGTGGCCATGATTGTAATTGCACTTTTCGGGCTTTTCGGGGTCCTTGATGATATGGTCAATATCGGCAGGACTTCCAAGCTGTTAATTATGTATTACTGTTCTTATCCTCTGATCCAGTACACAGGCCATACTTCGCTTTCCATTCCGGATGTTGGATATATCTATCTCGGGATAATTTATTTTCAATTTGTTATCCCTACCTATGTGCTGGTCGCGTCGAACCTTGTCAATATGCATTCGGGATACAACGGGCTTGCGTCGGGGCTATCCATAATTGTCCTTCTTTCCCTGATTATAAAGTCCGTGCTTGCGTATGATGTTGAAAATATAATCTCTGTTGCAGCCATAACCGGCGCTACTATCGGGTTTTATATCTATGATAAAAATCCGTCGAAGGTTTTCTGGGGCAACGTCGGGTCCCTGACTGTCGGGGCTGCTATAGGCACTATTATTGTGATCCAGGGATTTGTCATAAGCGGGTTTGTTATGCTCATTCCGCACACAGTCAATTTTTTGATGTACGCCTACTGGAAAATTAAAAAATATCCCTCTGCAAAATTCGGAAAGGTCAGGGAAGACGGTATTCTGGAGGTCCCGAACCCTTTTACCCTGAAATGGGTTCTGCCTTATTACTATAAAGTGACTGAAAAACAGGCAACTTATGCAATGTATGCGCTAACTTCGTTTTTCTGTCTTGTAGGGATTTTTATGCCGGGGACGATGTAAATAGATTAAAGGAAGGATGGGAAAGTCAATATCATTCTTTTACGGGCTGTAGTTTAGCTGCATAGCTCAAAATACCTTATTCGGGTTATTTCTCGCTTTTTTCAGTTCCTTTATTCATTTCTTTATTAGTCCTTCAATAATTTCTATCTGCTGTATCCAAGTGACTACTTTAAAATTTTTTTAATTATATCTTGAGATTTTTATATCTTAATCGAGCGCTCCTAGCTCGATTTCTTTCATTATGTCAGCCCTATATGTCACTGCTTTACATTAGAAACTTTGGAATTCCATTAACATAGTCAATTTTACTAAACTTTATAATAAAGTATCTATTGATGCGGTTTTATGTAAGAAAGTCGAACTCGGGACTGAGTTGAAAAACGTAATAAGACACAATAAATACAAAAAAATTAAAAACGAACAAAAAAGAAAAGAGATTGGTTAGTTCTCTTTTCTACGCTGTGAAATGAAAAGCAATCCCAGTATTGCCACAACTGGAACAGCTACTGAAGGAAACTCTGGTATTTGTTGAACCTCCCCTGTAAGAGAATCATATCTTTCTAATGAAGGATCATATAATGAGTAATCAGTAGGAGTAGGGGAAGATTCGGTTTTGGAAGAATCAGTTGATGAAGACTCAGTTGTGGAAGATTCAGTTGATACAAAACCAGCTCGTGAAGAACTAGTTGAGGAAGATTCAGTTGGGGAAGAAGTAGCTGATAAAGAATCAGTTGATGAGGACTCAGTTGGGGAAGAACTAGTTGATACAAAACTAATTGGGAAAGATTCAGATGGGGAAGACTCAGTTGGTGAAGGACTAGTTGATGAGGATTCAGTTGGTAAAGATTCAGTTAATGAAGGACTAGTTGATGAGGACTCAGTTAGTAAAGATTCAGTTGATGAAGGACTAGTTGATGAGGACTCAGTTGGGGAAGAACTAGTTGATACAAAACCTGTTCGTGGTGAACTAGTTGATGGAGAACTGGTTGGGGAAGAAACAATTGGAGAAGACTCAATTGATGAAGGACTAGCTGATGAGGATTCAGTTGGTAAAGATTCAGTTGATGAAGGACTAGCTGATGAGGACTCAGTTAGTAAAGATTCAGTTGGTGAAGGACTAGTTGATGAGGACTCAGTTGGGGAAGAACTAGTTGATGGAGAACTGGTTGGGGAAGAAACAATTGGTGAAGACTCAGTTGATGAAGATTCAGTTGATGAGGATTCAGTTGGGGAAGACTCAGTTGGTGAAGATTCAGTTGGCGAAGATTTAGTTGGGGAAGAAACAATTGGTGAAGACTCAGTTGATGAAGAACCGGTTGAGGAAGAAATAATTAAGGAAGGCTCAGTTGATGAAGAATCAATTGATGAGGCTACGATATTGATTTGAACCGTCTGTGTTGCCATATTGTAGTTTGCAGTATCAGCGGGTGTAAACACAACCTGCAACGCCTGTGTACCTGTATTAAGTACAGTTCCATCTGCTGGAGTATATGTAAAAGTTCCCGCTACTGGAGCGTTAGTTACCGGATCTGTTACCACTGCATTTAACTGAGTACTGCTCAATGGTGTTTTGTAGACTATGTCAGCAGGGTTATTCCAGGTGATTATAGGAGTAGCTTTGAGGACATTGATTTGAACATTCTGTGTTGTTGTGTTGTAGTTTGCAATATCAGCGGGTGTAAACACAACCTGCAATGTCTGTGTACCTACATTAAGAACGGTTCCATCTGCTGGATTATATGTAAAAGTTCCCGCTACTGGAGCGTTAGTTACCGGATCTGTTGCCACTGCATTTAACTGAGTACTGTTCAATATTGTCCCATAGGTTATATTATCAGGTTTACTCCAGGTGATTGTAGGGGTCTTAAGAGGTGCTGTCACGACATTGTGAACAGTCTGTGCTGTTGCGTTGGAGTTTTCAGTACTGTTCGGCTCTTCGTAAGCTAAAACCGAAGCCGGGAATAGGGAAAACAGAAGCATTAACGCTACAATTATTGTTTTCAATTCAGTCAACCTGCCTTTTTTCTATAACTTTTAATTTGCTGCTTTTTCCATAATCTTATTCTGAACTGTACTCAGTAAGAGCATGAATATAATTTACAATGATTACACGTATCTGCCCAGGGACAAGCCCCGGCAGGTTTGGGAAAGCATCTGCCACGCTTGCCGTAAGTTGGGGAAATAATTCTGGAAGAACTCATTCATAATGTCATAAATCCCGCTAGTGAGTACTGCGCAAGCTGCTGCATATTTTCCAAGGGTCTGATTTCTGGAACTTAAAAATGCAAAGTACACTAAAATACCAAATCCAAAGTAAATCCCCATGTGTCCAAAATCCAGAGTTTGCCTTTCAACGAAATTTAAGGAACCGACAAGGAACTTAAGGAAAACGGATACGTGGGCTGCGGTAAGGCTCTCTGCGGTTGCATCACCCAGAGTTATACCTATTAGATGTTTGAGGTCCCCTATGTTTGATATTACTGACAGGTAGAAAACAAAGACTGCATATAGGACCGTTGCCGGGACAATAACTCTGGAATTTTTTACTTTTAACATTTTATCTATAATGTTTATGATAATACCTGATTTAAACATTTGTTTTGAATATTATCATTTAAATATATTTGATAAGTCCTCGTCAGGTTATTATAACGTTTTTATATTCACCATTTTTACTAAAACCTGTTATGGATACCATATTTTTCGGAAGATTCCGTTCATCACACAACGCAGATCGTAACTTATAAAGTCCAACCGTACTATTGCGAAATCTTTCGATAACTATATTAATTACTTTTCTTAAAATGGGTGTTCCTAATATGATAATTTATTTCATATTTGCAGGAACTTTAAAGAATGATAAGGGCAGTCAAAGACGGTTTCTTAAGTTAAAATAAAAATATTTAAATATAGCTAGTCTGATGAGAAATTGTGAAAGTTAAAGCACATATAGCGTATATGGATATTGTAAAAGCTTTTGCAATTATTGCTGTGGTAGTCGGGCACTCGGGATCTCCGCTTACCCAGATTGTATATATGTATCATGTGCCTTTATTTTTCTTCATAGCTGGTTACTTTTACAATGATTCTTATTCAAAAGCACCCTTTCTCTTGCTGAAGAAAAGGTTAAAAACTTTGTATCTACCCTTCGTCGGATACGAGCTACTCTTTTTAGCGTTACATAATATATTCTTCGAATTAAATATATACAGCGATAAGGCAGGGTATGGGAATACTGTCAGCCACTTATATACAACACAGGAATTTGCTATAAACGCTGTGAAAATCCTGGCTTTCATCGGGACGGAAGAATTGTTAGGACCACTCTGGTTCATTTTGAGTTTATTCACAGTAACTATATTTTTTGGGTTCATTAGCTATCTTACAACAAAATATGTGAAAGGAAATCCTGAATATTTCAGATTTTCTGTAATATTTCTTGCCTTTTTAATTGGGAACCTTACTACATATTATGGCCTTACTTTTTATTTTGTCCTGAATACTTCCCTAGTTGCCATCTTGATATATTATATTGGATATATGTTCCGAAAATATGAAGACAAAATCGCTTTTAATCCACATTTTCTCACTATATCTTTGCTGTTTTTAATTATGAGTTCTCTATATGGACCCATAGATATGGCAAGTAACAGTTATCTGAGCCCCTCATTTTTGATTGCTAATTCACTTGCAGGAGCATATATAAACATATACCTGGCTAAAAGAATTGTGTCTACGGAAATAAATTATACAATTTTAGAATACATAGGAAAAAACACATTTGCTATAATGGCTTTACACTACATTTCTTTTAAACTTATCAATTTAATTCAAGTAAGATTAAATGATTTACCTGTTTATATGGTGGCTAAGTATCCGGTCATAGACGGAACAAATGGATGGTGGATATTATATTCAGTATGCGGAGTATTTCTACCTCTGGTTGTCATATACACTATTAATAAGTTCATTCAAAAATTCGAAAACAAAAGGAAATTCAAAAACAAAAACTTTGATTTGTAATATTTATAGTTAGCTGTTCGTCAACTTCTTTTTACGCTTGTACAAAAATAAATCACAGGTTTGATATTTTTTAACTTACTTCTTGATCCTCTAATTCCACATGAGCTCATAAATGGTATATGACTTCATTATTGTATTTCTTGGTATTCCTTTTACTTTGGTTCTGGATATTTTATCATGATCTACTTTGACAAATTTTACAAAAAAATAGCTTTTAAACTAAGATCTTCTTCTTTTTTGCTCAGATGGCTCAATAGTTTTGACTCTTAAGGAACTTTATCTCGGTAACTACGACTAAGGAATTGCTGCCTGTTATTTGTTAATTCGCGTTTATAAATCTCGATGGTTGAAGATGAATGGGAGTACATTAGCATTATTAAGAGCCGTCAAAACCCTAAATAAATATGCTAATTCTGAATTTACACTGACTGAGGTTGGAATGGTTTGGGACAAGCTAAATTATAATCTAAATTATTTGGTTTTCTAATATATCGAAGATATTATAAAAAAATAGAAAAACTTATCTATATTATTTACTTAATAAGTTTTGAATTAAATTATATTCTAAATTTAGAAATCTAGTAATGTAGAGTATCGGAGTTAGGTATTCATGAGAATTAATATAAAGATGTTTTTATTGCTAACGGTCTTCATTTTCAGCTGTTGCGCTGGAAATGCGTATGCTTCGGATGTGATCGGTATAAGCATGCCCACATTTTCTCCACAACCACCGTTCTGGCCTGGTGAGCATGTACAAGTAACGACTACTGTTGGACCGGCTCAGGCTGGAGTTTACGTTCAGCTTCAAAGCGAGTTAGGAGGATATTTTGCTGAAGGGTACACTGATAGCGATGGGAAATTCACAGGTGTTTATATAGTCCCGGATTATGCTCTTGAGTGGGCTGAGAGCTCAGTCACTGGTGGTATTCGTTTTTCGGCATACTGCCCTGATAGTGGAATGCAATCAGGAGACGTCACTTGTAAAATAATAGCTAAACCTGATGGACCCCAGGTGCCCGAATTCCCCTCAATGGTATTGCCCATAGCTACCATACTCGGCCTGGTTGTTGTCATTGGGCGCAGAAAAATGTGAGCACATAGTATAGAACTAAAGCTTCGGTTCTTGCAAATGAAAGAACAGAGTAAAAGAGTAAAACACAGGAAGAATAGTGGTTTACTTTAATTTGGCTTGGTTCAGTTGCATTATTTCAATCTAAAATTACCTCTCAAAAAATGATTTTGATGCAGGTTTTTAGCCTTAACCTCACTATTAAACTTTTACACGTATTTTCAATCATTTTCCATTATTTTTATTTAATTTTTTATCTTTTTAATCTACTTGTTCACTAAAATAAGATTTTACTAGTAACTTATTGAGATTTTTATAGTTTTACTATCTAAAAATAAAGTTAAATACAAATAGTTTTAACCTATTATTCAATTTCCACTTATTACTAATTAAATAACCGTCTTGGTAACATTTATTCACATTCATAAAAAGGGGAATTAACTTGGAAAAAGTTGCGTTAATTACAGGGATTACAGGCCAGGATGGCGCATATCTTGCTGAATTCTTATTGAATAAAGGTTATCTCGTTCACGGCATAAAGAGAAGATCGTCTTCTTTTAACACCCAGCGCATAGATCATCTTTATAGAGACCCTCATGAGAGAAATGTAAATTTTTATTTACACTATGGAGATCTAACTGATTCTACAAATTTGATACGAATTATTCAAGAAGTTCAGCCTGATGAGATTTATAACCTGGCGGCTCAAAGCCACGTACAGGTTTCCTTTGAAACTCCGGAATATACAGCAAATTCCGATGGTCTGGGAACATTGCGTCTTCTTGAAGCTATTCGAATTCTTGGTCTGGAGAAAAAAACAAAGTTTTACCAGGCTTCTACAAGTGAGCTTTACGGGCAGGTCCAAGAAATTCCCCAAACAGAAACAACTCCTTTCTATCCCAGAAGCCCATATGCAGCCGCTAAACTGTATGCCTACTGGATTACGATTAACTACCGTGAAGCCTACGGAATTTTCGCATGTAATGGAATTCTCTTTAATCACGAATCTCCTATCCGGGGTGAAACTTTCGTTACCAGAAAGATCACAATGGCTGCTGCAAAAATAAAATACGGCATCCAGGAGAAACTGTATATCGGGAATCTGGATGCGAAAAGAGACTGGGGATTTGCAGGAGATTATGTTGAGTTAATGTGGTTAATGCTTCAGCAAGATAGTCCGGATGATTTTGTAATCTCTACAGGGGAAACACATTCTGTAAGAGAGTTCATAGAGCTTGCATTCAAAGAAATAGGAATCAATATTGTGTGGGAAGGAGAAGGTCCGGGCGAAGTTGGAATAAATGCCGAGACTGGAAGAATTCTAATTGAAGTGGACCCAAGGTATTACAGGCCAACGGAAGTAGAACTGTTAATCGGAGACTCTTCAAAAGCGAGAGAGAAACTTGGCTGGAAGCCAAAAGTGAAGTTTGAAGAACTTGTAAAGATGATGATGAAAAGTGATGAGGAAGCTTTATTTAAAGTCCAGGGTCATGAAGTGGAAGGTAGCTTAAATGGAGAAGGAATCCATAATTTATATAGCAGGCCATCGTGGCCTGGTGGGATCAGCCATAACAAAGAAATTGATCTCAAAAGGTTACAATAACCTTGTATTTCGTACGCATAAGGAGCTGGATCTGACTGACCAGCAGACGGTTAATGAGTTTTTTAAAAGCGAAAAGCCAGAATATGTTTTCCTGGCAGCCGCAAAAGTAGGTGGAATCCTTGCCAATAGTACTTATCCGGCTCAATTTGTTTACGAAAACCTGATGATAGAAGCAAACATTATCCATGCCTCTTATACATATGGAGTTAAAAAGTTGCTTTTCCTTGGCTCCTCCTGCATCTACCCCAAACTAGCTCCCCAACCCCTTAAAGAAGAGTATCTCCTAACTGGGCCTCTCGAAGAAACCAATGAAGCATATGCAATCGCAAAAATTGCAGGAATCAGGCTTTGCAAGCACTATAACCAGCAGTATGGAACCAACTTCATTTCAGTAATGCCTACAAATCTCTACGGGCCTAACGACAATTTCAATCTGGAAACTTCACATGTGATGCCTGCTTTGATCAGAAAATTCCATGAAGCCAGGGTAAATAAAGCACCTGAAGTAGTTGTATGGGGTACTGGAAAACCTTTAAGGGAGTTTATGCATGTGGATGATATGGCAGATGCATGCGTATTTTTGATGGAAAATTATGACTTTTCTCAAATAGGAGAGTTTGTAAACATCGGAGTTGGAGAGGATCTCCCAATCAGCGAGCTTGTGGAAATCATAAAAGAGACTGTTGGATTTGAAGGAGAGATCAGGTATGATACCTCGAAACCCGACGGAACTCCTAGAAAATTGATGGACGTAACTAAACTGAATAACCTTGGATGGAAGGCTAAAATTTCATTGAAAAACGGAATCAGAGAAACTTATGAATGGTATCAAAACCAGCTCAAATGAAAGGTTTTGAAAGTATTTAATTCTGGTAATTTTGCAAAACAAAGCCTCTAAAAAAGAAAAATGTGTTTTCTATGACCGAGCATTCAACCGATTACGAGCTTATTATCCGTCCAAAATACGGCCTTCTGGATATTAACTGGCAGGAACTCAAGGAGTACAGAGAGCTTCTCTTCTTCCTTGCCCTCAGAGAAATCAAAATTAGATACAAGCAGACCATTATGGGGGCCTCATGGGCTGTGCTTCAACCCTTCTTTACAATGATAGTTTTCACTTTGATTTTCGGCAGGCTTGCACAGATGCCTTCAGAGGGAGTTCCTTACCCTATATTTTCATACTCAGGTCTCCTTCTCTGGACTTATTTTTCAAATGCTCTTTCCCAATCAAGCAATAGTCTTGTTGACAATGCCCCCCTTCTCTCAAAGGTTTACATGCCGAGAATATTTATACCAACTGCACCATGCCTTTCAGGCCTCGTTGACTATGGGATTGCCATGAGCATCCTTGTGTTAATGATGATTTACTACCGATTTATGCCTGGGATCACAATACTCCTGTTACCGCTCATTGTATTATTGACATTTCTTCTGGCAGCAGGAATTGGTTACTGGCTCTCGTCAGTCTGTGTAAAGTACAGAGATGTAAAGTTCGTTCTTCCTTTCTTCGTTCAGTTGTTGCTGTTTGTATCCCCCGTAATCTATCCTGCAAATATTGCGGGTGAAAATCTACAGTGGTTACTCTACCTGAATCCGATGACAGGATTAATAAATGCTCACCGTGCATGCCTGCTTGGACATGCTTCAGTGGATTTTGCTGGTCTTTCAATCTCGGCACTGCTAACGATAATAATATTTTTAAGTGGAATATTTTACATCAAACGTACAGAGAAGTACTTTGCGGATTTGATCTAAAATGGTAGCGTCAAAGAAAAATGAACCGATAATTGAAGTGAAACACCTCTCCAAGAAATATGATATTGGTGTGGATAAGGCATACAAGACGCTCAGTGGTAGTCTTACTTCTTTTGTGAAAAATCCGTTAAAAACGCTGAAGGATAGTTACAGAACAAATAATATTTTCTGGGCGCTCAAAGATGTGAACTTCGAGGTTGAGAGCGGAGAAGTTCTTGGGGTTATTGGGAGAAACGGCGCGGGTAAGAGCACACTCCTTAAAGTTCTCTCACGTATCACCTACCCAACAGAGGGAGAGGTAAGGATGCGTGGTCGGGTGGGGAGTCTTCTTGAAGTCGGCACTGGATTTCATCCTGAGCTTTCTGGCCGGGAGAACATCTACTTTAACGGTGCTATTCTCGGGATGAAAAAAAAAGAAATCGATGAAAAGTTTGACGAAATTGTGAAGTTCTCAGGCGTTGAGAAGTTTCTCGATACACCTGTTAAGCGTTATTCAAGCGGTATGAATGTAAGACTTGCTTTTTCTGTTGCAGCAAACCTGGATCCTGAGATTCTTGTAGTAGACGAGGTACTTGCTGTGGGTGATGCAGCGTTTCAGAAAAAATGTCTTGGAAAAATGAGTGAAGTTGCCGAAGGCGGAAGGACTGTACTATTTGTAAGCCACAATATGAACGCTGTGGAAAAAATGTGTACAAGATGTATGGTTCTGGATAAAGGCTCTCTGATATACAATAGTGATGATGTGCATTCTTCAGTTCAGAATTATTTATGTGATAGTAATTCAGGAGTAAAAAAATCTGAGTGGATAAACAAGGGAAATGAACTTGAAAATATATGGTTTACGCCGACAAAGGTTTATTTTGTCGATGAAAACGGTTCTAAAGTTTCGGGATCTGTGGGTAGCAATACGGATATATGGATAGTTATAGAAGCTAATGTCTCTGAACTGGACAATTCACTTACAGTTGGATATTCTATATTTAATGAAGAAGATGTTTTGCTATACTGGTCCTTGCAGACAGATCAGAAAGAAGATTTATGGCCGGAAATTTCTAAGGGAGAAAATATACTGACAAGTAAAATTCCAAAACGGTTTTTGAACGAAGGATTATACAGATTTGAAATACTTGCCAGTCTGCATTACGTCAGGTGGATATGTCAGGCTGGAGTAGATGCTCCTACTGTTTATTTAGAAATAAAAGGCGATTTAAGTGATTCACCTTATTGGATATCAAGAAGACCAGGCGTAGTAGCTCCTGAGATTAATTGGACAAAAAGGATTCTATAATTGTCACCTCGCAAGTAGAGATAAAGATGCTAAGAGAAAATTTGATCTTGAGATGCAGGTGAAGAAATACCTTGAGTGGTATGAGAATCTCATAAGAAATTGGTCAGGATTGCCGAAAGTTCTAATAATAAATAATTAGAATTATGGTCATTTTATAACATTCGCTCTTAAATGAGATACGATCATGAATCCAAAAGTTTCAGTAATAACGGTTTGTTATAACGCCGAGGAATTTATCGAAAATGCAATAAATAGCGTATTGGAACAAACATATAAAAATTTAGAATATATTGTAATCGATGGGGCCTCTACAGATAGTACTGTTGCGATTGTTAATAAATACAAAGATAAGATTAACTATTTTTTAAGTGAACCTGATAATGGTATGTATGAGGCAATGAATAAGGGAATAAAAGCTTCCTCAGGTGAAATATTCTATTTCTTAAATTCAGATGACGTGTTTCACGATAAATACGTTGTCGCAAATTCTGTAAAATTACTCCAAGAAGATATGAATGTAGAACTTATTTACGGTGCCGTGATTATAATAAATCCTGACACAAAAGCTTCTTTTTTACAGGCTTATGGAGATGTGACTAGACCGTTTTTCATTAAAAGTGCCATTTGTCAACAAGCCATTTTTTATAGGAAGTCTCTTTTTGATAAAGTAGGTCTATTTGATGAAAAATACAAAATAGTTGGGGACTATGAATTTAATTTAAGGGCTTTTTATAAATACGATATAAAAAAGAAATATGTCCCTCAGGTAATGGCAATATTTAGAGATGGAGGCATAGGTTGCTCGGAAAAGCACTCAGAACTTCATAAAGAAGAGCGAAATGATGCTTTCTTTAGACACTTTAGTAAATTTGAGTATTACAAATATCAGCTGTTCCTTAGAACGCTAAGTAAAATTAGGATTCTCAGTAATTGACTGCAAAATCAGTAGCATAAAGCTCAAATGTATCTAATTATCTTTTAGAGGTGACACTCTGGTTAAATTTTCAGTTGTTATCCCCCTTTATAATAAAGAGCCACACGTTAAGAGAACGCTGGATTCTGTTCTTAACCAAACAGTTCAGGATTTTGAGGTGCTCGTAGTTGATGGAGGGTCTAATGACAAGGGTCCGGCTATTGTGAAAAATTTTGCAAACATGGACCCACGTTTTAGACTGCTTCAGCAAGAGGGTACAGGCGTTTCAGAAGCTCGTAATCAGGGGATACATGCAAGTAAATCAGAACTCGTAGCTTTCCTGGATGCGGATGACGAATGGATGCCAAATTATCTTGAAACAATTTTGATGTTGAATAAAAATTATCCTTTAGCAGGCTTATATGCGACCTCGGTCAAGACTGAATTCACTGATAATATTTTGATGGAACTGGACGAAGAGTTGAGAAGACTAGTTCCAGACGAAGGATTATTACTAAATTATTTTAAGGTATACAAGAAAGGGCACTCTTTATTTGGCACATCTTCAGTAACAATTCCTAGAAGGATATTTTCAGAGATTGGAGGGTTTCAGGCTGGCTTCTGGTGGGGTGAAGATGTTGATATGTGGGGTAGAATTGCTCTAAAATATCCGATTGCTTATAGCAGTCAAGCCTGCTCTATTTATTATCACAATGTTGTAAACAGTGCTACCGAAAGAAGAAAGCCTGTAGAAACTCATCCTTTCGTAAAAACAGCAAAAGAAGCTCTGAAGCTTGGTGAAGTACCACACGATATGATCTACGATTTAGACGAGTATGTAAAGTACATTGAAATGTTCACGGCAAAACACAATATAAAGGCTGGTGATAAAAGCTTAGCTTTTAATCTTCTAGTCAGAAATGATATAAAACCAGCTTACAAAAAAAAATTGCTTCGCGTTATTCTTTCATCAAGTGTTAAACGCAATTTTCCGATACTATATAAAGCTGTTATTAGAAAATAATGTACTTCAGATTAGTTCATCGAACATATTTTATAATTATTCAGCTTGGGAAAAAATCAATAACTCTTTAGTAAAATTCAATATTTGTATTTCTATAAACTAATTCTCTTTAATTTCTATCAGTTGAGCGCATTTTTTGTTCTCATTACTTACTGGAGTGACCTCTCTATCTTGTTGTGTATCAATCACCTGCCAAAAAAGTAATTCTGACGCAGGTTTTTAGCCTGCGTCAATTTTAAGTTTGTATACGTATATTTTCATTATTTTTCATTATCTTTGATTTACCTTTTAGTCTTTTACACTACTATCTCACCGAAGTGAGAGTTTACTATATCAAGATCTGCGGTATCAACTATCCCATCCTGGTTTACATCCCATTTAGGATAGGGTTCTTTTGTAATGGTTCCAAACTTCCTGGAGACCATTGTTACATCTCTGATATCTACCACCCCATCCTGATTAACATCCCAGCGCGGATAGCTGTCAGTGATAAATATAGTATTGATTTCCTTTACCTCTTCAATCCCATCGCTTACAATCAGTTCTATCGTGTGGCTCCCACTGCTTGAGTAATTTGTGTTCCAGACGCAGCCTGGGGAGCTACTGTATACGGTTCCATCGATTTTGATTACATAACTCAAAACCTGATCCTCGGAATCGGATGCGTTCACTGCAATCGTTATATTTTCCCCTTCATTAAAGACAGACCCATTCGCAGGCTTAAAGGATATAATGGAGGGTGCATTATTTGACGGTATCACAGTAATTCCTGCATTTTCTGAATCGTTCAGGTAACCGTCACTTACCTCAAAGGTAACTGTATAAGTGCCTGCCTGCCCTTTCGATGGAATCCAGGTGAATATGCCAGTTTCCGGGTCAAAATCAGCACCTTCAGGAAGGCCTGAGGCTGAGAAAGCCAGTACATCCCCATCTTCATCGTTTGCATTTACCCTGAAAGTAAGGTTTTCAGTCTCGTTAACTGATTTGGAACCAATCAAGTCCATCTCAGGCGCAGTGTCGATCAAAAAAGTAGAATTCATTATAGAGTTCGGCACGCGGCTAGAATTAGTATCACTGATTATTACATTCGAAAGGTTGAATTCTGCAACACCGGTACTGTTGCTTGCAGTCAAATTGAGTACTGCCAGTGTGCCAGGCGCAGAAACATTTAATTCGCCAAGGATTGAACCGTAAACGTGCCTGATAAGCCCGTAACTGCCGGAAACCGTCCCATTGATGAAATATATGCCGGCACCGTTCTGGCTTAAGAGGTTACCTTCGTTAATCGCATCCACTCTTACCATCGAATCCTTGAAAGACAGGTCAAACTGAGCCCCTGATATGGTTGTTCCTGGCTCAATCCGGATTTCGAGTGTAAATGGCTCTCCGGGGCTTACTACCTGATATTCGGGATCTACTCTGACGATGGACTCATTCTGAGGCTCAGGTGAGCCAGTTACATCCACGATCCAGACATGCAGAATTTGCTCTCCACCTGTGGAGCCGCTGAAAGTAACATTATATGTTCCGGGTGTGTTCCAGTTCTGAGTTATGGACGCATTTCCACTGCTGGCCAGTTCTCCATCTACGAACCAGTTTGAATCAAGAAGCTGATCCGAAATCACATTAAAGATTACTAGTTCACCGGTGTTTCTAGTAAGTGCAGTACTTTCAGGAAGGAATTCTGTGATAGATGTCTGGTTATCATCAGGAGTTTGATTATCATCTGATTCATTGCCACCGAATTTTTTTCCGATCTCCCAGACCTGGCTGACATTTCCATCTTCATTTTTGCCGCTGAATCTAATTTCGTGGTAGCCTTCAGTCACAATCCAGGTATAATTCAAAGTCCCACTAGCTAGAGGATCCCCATCAACAGTCCAGTTAATTTCTGTCAGATTCTCATCTGTCCAGACCCTGAAGATTTTCTCCTCTCCGGGTTCGAACGGGTTATCTTCACTAGGTGCAAATCCGGTTATATGTGGGACGGTTGAATTGTCAGGAATTATTGCTGTGATGGTATACTCACTTGACAAAGGATTTTCTCTATACCAATTTGAATCAGGGTCCACATCTTGAATATAGAATGGTTCTGAGTCAGGAGGACTTACTTTGAGACTGTATCGAATTGATTCCTTCGACTGTACACCCACTTCATTAGTCCAAACTTTATCAGTAAGAACTATTGTGTTATTCACATCTTCAGAAGGTAAAGATGTTCTCCCGTCCGCATTTGTTGTAGCAGCTCCAAGTGGATAAGCATTAAACCACCTGTAAAATGCGCCTCCAGAGTATTTTATATTGTAGGCAGGATATGCACCTGAACCATCTATACCTGGACCATAATCACCATCATTCACTGCAGCAGTCCAATTATATATGTTTTCAGCCCTGTAAGTCTCATTTGATGCAATGAAATTGATTGAAGCACCTTCTACAGGATATTCAGAAGAATCCTTTACTACTATGTCAGCATAATACCTGGTTTTTATTTTGGCTCTGTCAGTTTCCACGGTGAAATTTGATTCATTGAATTTACAATTGAGCAATGAGAGGCTTACATTCTCCCAAGGATCATTATACCAATTAAACTCCCAATAGGCATATGCCTTTTTAGCAGTTACATTAACGTTTGAGAAATCACAATCTTTGATGATAGTATCATTAAACTGGAATTCTCCACCTATAACTTTTAGATCAATTGGAATTTTTGGGTTTACAAACGAAATATTTCTAATTGAGTAGGCTGCAAGGTCCTCTCGAGGAACAAACCAGAAAGACTTGTTACCTACAGACTGAATCTTCTTCTGCTGAAAATGAGTTTCTGCAAATGAAGCATAATCTCCAAATTCAGAACGGCTCATATTTGAAAATATTGTATCGTTTATGCGAACTTCATGAGCTCCGTCTATGTATAAATTGCATGTATTATTGATTGTAGAATTTTCAATGATGAAACGTCCTCTAAAACTCCAAGCGGGTACACCTCCCTGCGTGAAATTATGACGGGGATCCTCCATCTCATGTTCTGGATTATCTACAGCCATGTTTGCAGAACTTGTGATGTCCCAAATTAGGGGATTATTGGCATTAGTTGTAACCGTAGAATTTTGAACTCTAAAAACTACAGCAGGATATAAATTTATAAATTTTGATCCAGTAGATGTATCGAATATCAACGTCTCATTTGTGATGTTTAACTCTGCTCCAGCTTTTACAAATAGATTCGTTTTTAGGGTTGCTGTTCTTGTATTATCGTCATAAGTCATTAAAGAGGCGTTGTTTATTCCGTCAGAAATCTGTTTAAGCGTTAACCCTCTACCAAAAACGATTACCCCATTATCCAATAGAGGAATTTCTGTATTAGTTATGGTTGTATTACATTGCCAGAGATAAGGATACTGCCCATATCTGATCTCAGTTTCAGGGTAGATATACTTATTCTTATATATCTCAACATTATCCATCCTTATCCTGCCATCTGCTTGCATATAAAGACGGTTAATCTCTTCAAGAGCATCCGGCGCATGTAATGTCGATTTTTGAAGAAGTGAATCATTTTCATAGAGATAAATCCAATCGTCAGGAGTTCTGACTATCGTGAATGAGTACCAGCAGTTCATTTTTAATCTGTGAGCGCCAGGTGCTTGACCTATACACCGCCTTGATATCGGGATATATTGCGCCTGCGTGCCATGTATCCCTTTTGTAGCCAAATAGCTATTTACAGAAAAATAATCATGACAGTTATCGTTCTGAAGCACACAATTTATGTACTGATCTTTTGCGTCCCACAATTTGAATTCTGGATTCTGTGCCCATTCTCCATAATATAGTTTATATTTAAATGTGCCGTAACTCGTATTGAGTATGGTTTGAAGTTTGGTTGTTGAATCAGTCCCGCTTAAATATCCATTTGAAATAACATTTTGAGTAGGGGAATAATAATATGGGAATTCTCTTCCCCATGGATCTTTAATATAACCAGATCTAAATCTGTTATCAATATCAATAAACGAATCGAGGAAATCAGGGGCTTGGTCAATTGTCAATCCAGATATTAGCCATTCGCGAGTTACTTTAGAACCATTTATATAGTTCCCTTCAACTCTTACTTCCCAAATTCCTGTAGATGGGTAGGATCCATCGAAAGAAGGTACAGTAAAATTAAATGAATCAATACTTTCTGGCTGCACCGTTTTGTTTACATACCAGGAATAGTTCGAAATATTTACGGAATCTGGAGCAGAAATATTGAATTTTATAATATCTCCTGTGTTCACTAGGAATGCTTTGGAGTCGTTATTTGTATAATTATTCCAGTTAATATCAGTTGGACGTGTTGAAGTACGAATTTCCAAGTATGGTCTATAGTTTGAATTTCCTTCTTTCGCTACCCAGTCATCATTATATCCCCATCCACCTCTGAGCCAGAAAGTATAATTTGCAGGATCTTTTACAACTGAGCTTACATTCAGTATAATCCACTGGTTATTTATTGGTAAAGATGCACTAGCAATGGGATCGCCTTTATCCACATGGCCTGGTTGATTACTCCATGTAATTGTATTTTCACTCCAGTCAGATGTAGCTTTACGAACCTCAACATACCCAGCATTTTTATACCCCCCGTCAGTATATATATGAAGATATGCTTCTCCGGCGTATTCTGGAACATTGAATTTTAAAAATGGATATTTATTGTTTCCATTTCCCCACATTGAGTACAGGTGCGTATCGCTACCATAATTTAGATTTGGATTTGTCTCGTCTATGTAGGCATCTTCAGATACAGTCAGGTTTTGACTAATAGCATTGACTGGACAAATTGAGAGTAGAATTATTAAAAAAGTTACACTTAAAAGTCTAAATTTTGCCACTATACCCCCCCGTTGATATTTATACTGTATTAAGGAATTCTGCAAATCCTTAATATTTTTCCACTTTTATAAATCTAAAACACTCAAGAGAGCGCGGAAAATAATTTTTATACAAATTTTAGAAGCTAGCCCTGAAAATTTGTAAAGAGAGTCCCTAAAGTTCAGTAAATTTGCAGATTTACCTCGCTAATTTACTTCAATAAGTTAGCGGCACAAGAACTTACGAGATTTAAAAAATTAAATGCAATATGCTTATAGTTTAAGAATAAACTCTAGACAGTTTAACATATTGCTATGGCTTCTCTATGAATAGTGTAAGCTCTAGGCCTTAAAGTGAAGTATTCTGGTTTAAAATAACTCCCCATTTATTAAATAGAAGACGACACATATATTAGTTTTTGAATATGTTTTATTGTT
Organism: Methanosarcina sp.; assembly: GCF_049706645.1. Classification (GTDB taxonomy): domain Archaea; phylum Halobacteriota; class Methanosarcinia; order Methanosarcinales; family Methanosarcinaceae; genus Methanosarcina. The sequence continues at coordinate 23,859 of NZ_JBNAKP010000029.1, forward strand.
GGTATTATAACACTCTATTAATCGTAGAAAAATCGCTTCTTTTACTATTTCTCGAAGATATTTCTACCTTTCTGGGGGTAAAAATTATGGATTTCGCATTTGACAATAGCTGATCTTCTCCTGTTCAGTCATTGGAAACCGGTCCCAAAATGATGTGTAATCCTTGGTATAGGCTCTTGTTATTCAAAGTGACAGTTTAAAATCGTTTTCTAAAAGTAGCAGTGTAAAAAATAGTTACAAACTCAGTATGATTTCTCACGCAATTAATCGAAACTATCTATTTGGATTTTCAACTTGCAAGAAGCAGTGAAAACCCTTATAGATCTCTCATTCTCAGGCTGAATAATTATGAGATTCCAGCTATTAAGCAGCCTGTATAAGATAATTTCCTTGTTTACTCCCAAATCCTCTCATATACCTGTTTTTTTCGGATACATACATAATAGTAAAAACACTTTCTTAATAAATTATTATTCCAGTGAGTTTCAATAAGTCCCTTGCTATCAATACCTATACGCGCTGCATGCGTAAACACTCCTTTTGGTATTTTTCTACCAATTTGAGTTTTATAAATTTTTAAATTTGCTAATTTACCATGCAACATAGAGGTTATATCAATACTACAGGGTTTTAATCTAGGACTTATTTTAAAAGCTTTATTTTTTATCTGCTCCAGTGTTAATAATGAAGCGTAGGGTACATCTTCATAGTAGGAGATCTTTATGTTATTTTCCTGGCATATCGAGGAACAGGCTTCAAAAATAATTAAGTGGTCAATATTATTTCCTAAGGACATTGGAGAGACAACTACAGCATCAGGAGACGATTTTATGAGCTTTAACAAGCTATGATAAACATCTTCGTATATAGGATCTGAGAATGGATCTGAGTTTCCGAATATGTCTTCATAAGATGTCTTTCCTCTGAGAGGAGCTTCTGGGAAGTGAAAGCTTTCGTATCTGATTCCTATTTTTTTCGTAAATTCAATATCTTCTAAACGTCTTATTCTTGTAATCTCTTCAGGATCAATTAATTTAAGACGAGGTGAAAAACTAGATCTCATAAAAACAGTTACTAAAACAACAGGTTTTTCAAAATAGTTTTTTAGCAATGCGCCTCCAAGTGAATATGCTATATCATCCGAATGTGGGGAGATTAATATGGTCTTTATATTAGTATCCATAATTTTCACTGATAGATTTTGCATTCGTACATGTTGATAATCAATAATTAATCCAAAAGTGCTTGATTTTATGAACCTTTTCATAAATGGAGTTTGCTGATTGAACATAATACCTAGCGTTAGATCTCAAAGTGTTTAAAATAAACTAAGCACTCTCTATTTTTTTTACTTATACTCAAGTACTGCTAATCCTATATCATAATCTGTGCTTCCAGATTACTTTTTAACCTTTTAATTTTTAAACAAACCTTAGCAGATAGTGGTTAAAATCAATACACAGTCTTATGAGATAATACCTTTTAAGTAGCTTGAAAACTTATGTTATTTATTCATACAAGATTTTGTAAACTCTATTGAAGAGAAATCATATAAAAGGTATAATAAAGTCCTGTTTAACTTTGAGATTTAATCTTATTTATTTTCCACTTCAAATTCTAATTCCATAAGTACATGCTCTAAACAATAAGCTTTGTTCATTCAATTCTCCTCAGAATAAAACTAGGCATTTATATTTAATACTGGCTTTTAACGAATAAGTAAGTTTTACAATATCTGTAATAGAATAGCGGGGTAATAATATCAATCTACGTGGGTATTTCTTTAAGTTTTTGTCTACAAAGACGTGTGCCCATAGATATGTTATGAGAGTAATTATTGAAAATAATACAAATAACTTAGATTCAAGCAGGAAAGCACTAAAGCATAAAAAAGCGGAAATTATATAAATTGGGCTTTTATTGAAAAAATGGCCTAATATTAACTTATCATCTTTCATATGTTCTGGATGTTTACTATACATTAAAACCCAGTATTCTATATGCTTAAGATGGTTTAAATATGAAATTATTGATGCGCAGTGAATTTTATGATTTACATGAATAGACGGTTCAAATAGAATAGGTCCTTTCTTTTTTACTCTCCAACCTAATTCAATATCTTCCCAGTATCGCATATCTGTATCGAATAAACCAACCTCTAGTAATATATCTTTTTTATAAAATGTAGTTGATGTCACATAAGATCCAGTGTCACTTAAAATATCTACTCTACGCGCTATCGTAAATTTTTTGTTTTTACAATCTCCTACTGTTGTAACGGTTCCGGATACGCCACAAATTTCTTTATGTTTTTTGAAACAATCTACTGCAGTTTCAATCCAGTTTTTCGAAACAACACAATCATCATCAGTAAATCCTATCATCTTACCTACTGAATGATTAATACCTGCATTTCGTACTTTACCAGGTCCTTTAATTTTGCTCTTTACTTTAATATACCTTAAATTATGCTGTGAGTTCTGCATTAACCCCTTTACTACTTCTTCAGTATCATCACTGCTATTGTCATCACATACTATTATCTCAAACTTATTAGCTGAGTATGTTTGTGCAAAAAGAGACTCCAAAGTTTCTCTTAATAAATTTGATCTGTTGTAAGTTGGAATAACAACACTTACTTCAATATCTTGCATAAGGTCACAATAGCAATTAATCTATTTAGGTATTATGTAATTATATGGATATATGTGATGTTTCTCATATCAAATAGTATAAATATATAAATAATTAAATATAAAAAATTTCTGGAATACGCAGATAATTCATTTTAACAAATCTTTATACAGGTCTGTATAACTGTGCGTGCTTTTATCAATTGAAAAATTTCTGGTAACATGTTCTCTAGCAGCTTTTGTGGAACTGTCACTATTTTCCAAGCATTCTACAATTTTTTCAGACAACGCCTGAGAGCTTTCTGAAATTACGTTTGACTTGTCGTAAAGTATCTCCTTGAGAGCTCCTGAATCAAATGCAATAACAGTCGTTTCTGTTGACATTGCTTCTGCTGCAACAAAACAGAAAGCTTCATCCGCTAAAGTTGGAATTACAACGCATGAGGAAATACTGTATATTTCTTCGATACGGTCTGTATTGCCTGTAAAAATAAAATTGTTTTCCAGATTTAGTTCTTTTATGTGCTCTTCTAAAGAGCTTCTTGACCCGTCTTCACCTACTAAAACGAATTTTGTTTTTGGAGCATTCCTTATTACTGCTGGTGCTGCGTTAATCAAACATTGGACACCTTTCTCTCTTCTTAAACTCACGCAGCTTACTACAAACTCATCTTTTATATTATACTTTTCTTTTACTTTTTCAATGTCTGGCACTTTTTGGAATCTTTCTGTGTTAATCCCGTTGTATATTACACTCAATTTCTCAGAATGTATGCCATATTCTTTACGATATTTATCTTTCACAAAATTGGATACGCAGATAATACTACTGATACCATAATTAAACAGCTTTGAGTTTGTGTAATAGTAAATTCTACGAATAGCTTTTTTAGAAAAAGCATTTGCTTTTTTATGTCCCATATGGTCAGTATATATTAATTTTATTCTTAAAAAAAAAGCTAAATAATTAACAATACTGTATACAGGATAGAAGTGAAAGTGGGCGATTTCAGGTCTTATTTCTTTTATTATTTTATGTAGAGAAAAAAAGTTAAAAATAGAAAATTTTGAAGGCTTAAATATATCTATCTCTGCCCCTTTTTTTAAAAGAATTTCTTCTATACTTTTAATAGGTTTATCCCTAAAGAGAATAACATGATTTATCTCATTTTCACGTAGCTTTTCAGTTAATGAGATCAGGAACTCTTCAAACGAACCACGCTTATTTGGAGATATATCGCAGACAGAAAGAATACATTTACTGGTATTTTTTTGAGACATACATCTACCTGACCGGTTTGTGTAAATTAATCTCCAATTATATCTCTATACAGTTTTATGTAGTGATTTATTACCTTATCCCAGGTATATTTCTCAGCAAATTTCTTCTGGCTTTGGATTACTTTTCTGTTGATTTTATTCTCAAAAATATAATGGAAGATATCAGCTACATTCCTTACATTCGGATCAAACGTGTTAAGGAGATCTTTTTCAGTTACGAAATCATAAATTCCGATATTCCTTGAGAAAAATACCGGGCAATTAGCCGATGCCAGTGCTTCAATTATTGAAAGAGGGAAATTATCCCAGATTGAAGGGTAGATTGCTCCATCAACTTTCATTAAGTATTCTTTAATCTCTTTTCTGTCTATGTTTCCTAAAAAAATTATGTTATTGTCTACTTTCAACGCTTTGGACAAATGCTGTAAATATTCTTTTTGTGATCCTTCTCCTGCAATATATAAAGTGATTCTAACAGGATTTTTTTTTTCAGATAAAAACTCATGAAGGCCCTTTATAAGCAGCTCAACCCCTTTTTCAGGGGACAGTCTACCGTGATAGAATATTTCACATTTATCTTCGGCTCTGTTTACCTTTTCTTGATTTTCCGAAAACCAGTAACTTTCAACAGCATTTGGTATTACTTCAATCGATCTGGTCCCATATTGGCTTATAATGCGATTTTTTAACGAATCCGAGTTTACTACAACCCTGTTAGCACTATTGAGTAAAGAAGGAATTAGTAAATAAGTAGGTATATTTGTAAGCCCTACTTTTCTCTCGGATTTATACCTTAAATCAACTTCATTACGTAAATCTCCGTGATAATTTAAAATTAACCTGTTATTTTTCAATTTAGCAAAAGAATGGAGAATAAATTTCGCGTTAGGAAATACAAAAGGGCTGACTGGAATATGGATTACATCCTCCTTGCCAATCCTAAAGGTTTCTTTAATAGTGAAAACTTCTATATCTTTAAATTTCTCTTTAAGATTATTTCTGTGCTCTGAATCCGTGTAAATAATTACCTCTTCAAAAGGTAAATGTTTTTGTTTAGTATATAAATTATCAAAAATATTTCTGCCTACGTTAGAAGGAGCACCATCTCTCACTGGATAATAATAAATTAACCTCATTTTATACTTCCTTTATTACAGGTATTTTCCAGATTGAAATGCGAGGCCCGTCAAGTATCAAATCGGATTCACTCTCCACGGCATTATCTACTGGCAGTTCCTGTTCTTTATCCTGTATGAAATAATCAAAGCCTTTTAGGTCGCTTGTCTTACTTCCTACATACTTTAACCACTCTACCCCCCCCATAAATGTTGTGCCTTCTTTAATAGAATACGGTCCATCCATATAGTATGTGAAGCTAAAAGCAGAATTATTTACCATGACAATATCATCTTCATCAATCCAGCCATAAGCCAGATTTGCAGGGTCCTGAGAAATAGTTATCGGATGTCCTTCTGATATTGCAAAAAATCTTCCTGTCTCGAAGCCTGAATCCAGTCCACGAGTATTCTCTGGAATATGATTTTTAGCCCATTTCCCGGAAGCATAGGTGCTTTCTTGCATGTACCAGTGAGTGTCTGAGCCTCCCATTCGATAATGGTTGAAAAAGCTTGAAAACGATACAAAAACAAGAATGGCTGCTATAACCCCCAGAGTAAGTAATTTATGATTGTTATTTGTGAGAGCCTTTAATAAATTACTATATGAAACACTTATTAAAAAAATAAAAACAATTATTAGAATGAAAGTCCCGTATATCTGTGAATAAAATGTTGGTGCAAGTAAAATTGCAGTTAGGCACATAAACATCTCTTCAAAACTTCTCTTTTTTAAAAATAGATACGCTAAACCACCTGGTACGAGAAGCATTAATGGTCCACTTTGTCTTATATTAGTGGTTACTGAATTAAGCACCCACATATACCTTGATCCAGATGTTATAAATAACCCGGAAAAGAAAGGATATATCAAACCTCCAATCAGAGCTAACATAAGTATATAGTTTAGGTATGGTTTTTCGAGAATGTCCGGTTTTGCTTTCTGAACAGTTTTAAGTGCTACGTATATCATACTAATTGGTACTATAAAAAAAGCATAGTGATGAGTCGAAAAAGTAAATACAAGAAATGCAAAATAAAGGATATATCTTTTAGTTTTAATATCTTCCTTCAATAGTACAAATAATGATAACGGGAGCAGGGCTATGAATTGTCCTCTTGTGCTTACTTCCCATGTAGTAAAAAGCATAAAGCCTGGAGCCAGAGAAAAAAACAGGCTCATTACGTACTTAAATAGAAAGTTATCGTAAATGCGCCCAGCGAAGAGATATGCTGTACACATTCCGAAAAGGCCTATCATTATACAAAATACTAAAATCGTTTCTTCCATCTCAATTCCCATTACCTGGGACATTCCTGAAAGAGTAAAAGGTACAGCGCTGGAGTAAGAGTCCGGGTAAAGTCCGAACATGGATAGCCAGTGTATCCACCATTTTGCGGAACCAAATGTTGATAGCGAATTTGCTAAAGTATGTATGAAAAAAGAATCGTAACCTTTTTCATGAGGTATGCTGGGAATTCTGATTATAATATTCAGTATTACCATTAATCCGATAAGCAAAGCCCTGGTTCTTCTATCCGGGTCATACTGGATATTAAATTTTGAACTTGAATTTACCTGCATAGTACCTTCCAACTTCAAGATGTTTATTCCGATAGTATTTTCTTACTTCCGGGATGTCGAGTTTCTTTCGAATTCTTACAATTCCGTTTATATATCCCTTTAAGTAAGCAAGCCCGATATATGAGGGACTGGTTAAGCTGTATTTCATGAATTTGAAAATAATAAATATAGGATGATAGTCCCTGTAATAATCAGACTCCCCTTTAGTTTTATATCCCTTCCATAAGCCTTCAGCGCTGCTGGTTCTTCGCGTTTGGATTCCCACGATGTCATCAAATCTTTTCGTTTCCCATCCGCGTAAAATCGCCTGGACATTTGATACGGAGTCGGGGGAATAGCTTATTGGGAAACCGTCTGTTTCTATAAAACATTTCTTCCTCCAGACTCTCAAGCCGCCGATTGGAAGATTTTCCCTGCCCGTTTCACTAACCAGTTTCTCTTTATCGTAATATGCTGCAGTTCCGCTGGCAATGCCCAGGCGAGGTTCTTTTTCAAACCTGTTTATTATCTTTTCAAAAAAGTCATTCTCTAAAATCATGTCAGCGTCAATTAAGCCTATATATTCAAAAGGAATATTCTCGACAGAGCTTATCTCTAAAGCCGATGACAATCCCTGGCTGACGACTCTTGCATAGTGGAAACCAAGGTCCCTTTTAGTTCCTTGATTTGTAATTATACGAATCCAGCTATGTTTTGCTTCAAGGTCACTTAAAATTTCGGGAGATCTATCCGTACTGCTATCATCTACTATAACCCAGAGTTCTGGTGTTACTGTTTGATTGATCACAGATTCTGCAAACTTCTGCAGAGATTCCTCTTCGTTTTTACAGGGAGTTGCCATAACATAGTTATATTTTGTAGTCTTTTTTCTCCCCATTTTTCTCAAACCTTCTTTTTATGTTATTTTTTTCATAATACTAAGTGGTTTTAGAACTTTTTTCATCAAGTAAGCTGTTATATTATTAATTATATCTTTTGGCACTATTATATGCTTCAACAGTCTCAACAATAAACTCGGCTACATCTATTTTCTCACTTAGCATCTTCTTTCTTTTAAGGAACCACTCATTTCTACAGGATTCATTTCCCAGTATTTCAGCCGCCTTTTTTAAAGCTTCATTCTTTCTTTGAATTGTGTATGCAAGTCCGTATTTTTTCTCAAGTTCGTTCAAATACCCTCTTTGAGTATTTGAAACATAAATCGAAGGCACGCCCAGGATGGCTGCCTCTGAAGCCATTGTAGCGCCTTCCCCGATGCACAGGGAGGAATATGAGATTAAGTCGTGGAGGTCTTTCGGATCTATCGGTATCTGATAGTTTTTTATTGTCTGCCACTCTCGGGTCTCGGAGGAAATTATTACTCTTCCGTACTTTTCCAGCTCATTTACGTATTCAAGTAAATCTTCTTCGGTTTTGAAATTCAGTCCTGTTGCATTTATATCGTGATGGGCTGCAAGAGCTGACAGGCGAAGTATAATGTACTCATCCAGGCCATACTTTTTCGGAATTTCCGGATTTGGCTTGAAATATTTTGGATGTAAATACGCTAACTCGTAATACCCGTTAAACCGTTCCTGCTTTGGCCCGAGATCCGTATAGAAGCTTGAAGATGTATACACTTTATCCGTGAAAGGTAACATTAATTTTATAGCAAACGTTGCAATTTCAGTATCTATATATGCGAGATGTGGCTTCCCGAGTAATCGGCTAACGTGCGCTGCATAGGGAGAACCGGGACTTATGAACAGGTCCGGTTGATATTTTTTTGCGATATTGTAGAGCCATAAATCGTTGTGTGCGATTCCCAGTACTTTTCCAGCGATATTTTTATAGTATGGTCCGAATTCACAATCAAACCCATACTCCGCTAGTATCCTCTTTGTATTCTCTTTGGCTCTCCCTACAATTTTGACTTCGTGGCCTTTACTCTGGAGTGCAAAGATTACGTTTTTGAAGACGTTGATGTCTTTTGGGTGCCCTATATCTATAATTATTCTCAAGACATCAACACCTCATTTATCTTTTTAGCAGGAACTCCTGCAACAATTGTGTATGGAGCCACATCTTTTGTTACAACCGCACCTGCGCCAACAACCGAGCCCTCTCCTATCGTAATGTTTGGTAAAATAATGGCTCCCGCTCCTATCCATGCGTCGTCCTTTATCTGGATAATCCCATGTTCGGTCTTTACGTAAGGTTTAATTCTTGAAAAATTGGGCTCTGAAGAAGCTACAAGAATGACTCCAGGTGAAATGGCGACACGGGAACCTATGATTATATTGTTTTGATCTGACAGTTTGTCAACGATTATTAACTTCTCCCCAATATAGACCTCGTTTCCGATTATGTAAGATGCAGCTCGATATAATCCCACTCTGAGACCATTCACTGGCATAGAGGGTGCGAGAAGTTTCAGTACTTTTTTGGTCGCCTTTCTAAACTGATTCATTTTAAAACCTGAAGCTGTTAATCCGGTCCTCAGTCTATATAAGGACAGCACTTTACAGCGGCTGCTATTTTTTTTAGTCCCGTTTGATGAAGTGTGTAATGATTTGGTATTGTAATTATAGTATCCGAAATTGCTTCTGTAAATGGGCAGTCGCCAGCATAACCATAATTATGCTTTGCAATTTTTGGGGTTAAACTGAAAAGTTTTGTAGTATCGACACTCTGTTTTCTTAAATAAGTGCTCACCTCATCACGATTTTTTACTGTAAGAGGGAATAAATAGTAATTACAGTACACATTTTTCCCTTCAAATGGCAAAAATAAAGAACTGTCCTTCAACTCATCAAGCAAGAAAAATGAGTTCTTTCTCTGTATCTCAACTTTATCTCTAAAATCTCTTAGTTTCTTCGATGTTACACCTGTATAAGCTTTATATTCTGCTGTCATCTCTGAGCTTTTTTTAGTCATAAGGTCAACTTTGTTTTCCAGCATCAAACCAACAGGTAAACCAACAAGTCCGAACCAGGGCTTGTGGTAAAATAGTGCTCTCATATACGCTATGGAAGCGTGCTTAAATTCATCTGAAACAGGTGGCTTATTTAAAAGGCCCATTTCCTTTCTGATATTTTTTGTAAATGAACGGTTATTTACAACCAGTAAGCCTCCCCCACCTGCAGAGAGATACTTTGCAAGGCTGAAAATTGCCATATCTCCTATTGTTCCCGTAATTTTCCCTTTGTACTCGCTCAATAAGGAATGTGAGCAGTCTTCAATCAGAGGGAGCTTTCCTGCAATTTTTTTAATTTTATCCATTTCTGCAGGTCGGCCAAAGGTATGTATAACCACCAGAGCACTCAATTCGTCGACTTTATTTTTCAGATCTTCCGGATCCATTGTGTAATTGTCATTTATATCGATAAATCTGGGAGTATGCCCGGCATTGATTATAGCATCAAATACGACTGTGCAGCAATATAGAGGGACACCGATTTTTGACTTTGGAGGCAGATTCAGGGATTTAAGTATTACATACAGAGCTGTCCTTCCGTAATTCGTAAAGAAAAAGTCTTTCTGTCCAAAAGTTGAGTGTAGAGCCTCCAGATCACATTCTTCTTTAAAAATAGATTTGATGCTGGTAGAGAAGTCAGTTAAGGTATAATCAAAGTTAAATCTCGGAATTAAGAAGGGGTCTGGCCTCATATTCAGCACTCACACTAAAGCTTTCTATTTTATCCGACATGTTTTAAGAGATGCGGTCCCAATATTTTTAATACAGGAACGGGTGCTTTTTTCCAGCAGTTGGTGACAAGACTAACTTTGAAAGAATCCCTATTTTGAGAAATTAACTTAGGTTGCTTTGGATAGTAATAGTACGGAATTTTGTAGTTCTGGCAACCCCATTTGCTCTTGAATTTTAGCAAAGTCTCGTTATCAGGCTCGGTTCTCCCGAAATCAAAGTACTTGTAACCGTTTTTACATGCCCATTCTATTGCTTTCCAGTAAAGCAGGTTATTTGGCATATGGGACTTGTAGTCATCATCGGAAGCAATGTACGCAGGCATCACCGTGTCTTTAAAAGCGTAAAACATGAGAGCTGAAACTATCCTGTTATCATACTCGGCAACCCATAATTTTACCACATCCTCGGGTCCGAATTCTTCCATTATTCTTTTAAAAAACTGAAATGAAGGAGCAGGCGAACCATGCTTTTGTCGGGTTTTGACCTTTAAATCATGTAAAATCTTGATATCTTCATAACCCGTTTCTGTCCGGATTGTTACGTCATCTCTTACAGCTTTTCTTACTGCCCATTTTGTTCTTCTAGCATCCATATTGAACCAGATTACTTCAGGGTCTTCCGTGAGATTCAATACACTGGTGTAATAAAACTTACTTTCGATTAACTGACTTTGTTTGATGGATTCGTCCGGAAGAGATGCTCCCATTTTTAACTCCAGATATTCGCATTTTAGATTTTCCGCTAATTTTTTTGCCTCACTGGTCAACAAAGTGAGGGAATTGTCTGAGTTTGCAACCGGGCCGCAGTTGTAGGAGAAAGGTAGAGAGACAATTCTATTGCCAGTGATCAAGCTTTTAATCTGAAACAGTGGAAGGACCCCACAAATTTCCGATCCGTCAATTGCCAGTAAGTAGTGGGACTTGAATCCATACTCTTCTTCTATAATTTTCTTCCACTTTAAAGTGTGCCATATCCCTGCACTGTTTGGGTGAGATACAAATTCTTCCCACTTAGTCTCATTTTTGTCAGTTAAAAGTTCAACTTTAATAGTCATCAGTACCCCACATTAGTGAGCTATTCTCTTTTCTCCTTGAACGTTCCTGTACCACACAATTCCCGCCTTCCCTACATTCTTTATGTTCTGGAAAACAAGTTCCTTTGTCCAGCTCCCAAGATCCTCACACCACCGGTTCGGGTGCACGAGCAGGCAGATCTGGGGAAGTTTCTGGCTCTCAACCAGGCGGATTACGTCATCCGTAGAAGCAATGGCTCTAAGGCCGGTAGCTGCAAGGGCTGAATCTCTCAGGTCTGAGCCTGGAACAATATGTCCTGTACCTGCGTTTGTTTCCGGCCTGTCAATAGTATCCTTTACCCGGATCTTTAAGTCTGCCCAGGTTCGGCCCGTGTCGGTCAGATAAAACACCCTGCTGTAATCTATCGAAAAATAAGGTTCTCCCTCGACTCCGAAGTCCCTGAAATCGTACTTTTTCCAGAGGTCCCGGTTCGACCAGGGTTTGAGTGGGTTTCCGTGCATGCAGACCGTGCGGATTTCCGTAACGCCTCTGGTAATTAGCCTGAGGTCTTCGAGTTCACGCTTGAAGATTTCGATTGCCTTTTCCGGGTCCCCGTTTGCTTTGTCCATCACTTCGTAGTGAAAGCCTATTTCGTGTCCCATTTTTGCGATCTGGAGAATGGCCTCGGGCTTAAGTGTCTCTTCCACGTGCCTGAAGTAATAGGTTGACCTGATGCCGTACCTGTATTCAAGTTTTGCCATTTCGAGGTTCCGGTCAACCGCACGGTCCACATCGTGCCTAAGGATAATGCATTTTTTCGGGGCGGCTTTCAGGAAACCGTGCACTGTACTTACCGTATAGTCCGTGCTTTTGATCACCTGTAAAAGAGACTCGTATTTTTTTAAGGTAAAATCTCTCACACTCTGCCCCCATACTCTTGTTTTTGCAGGAAAATCCCGTTATTTTTAATTCCTTTTTTAAATCACATATCGAAGCTACTTTGCTACTACATTTGCCTCTTTATTTGCCGCTATTTTTTACTGCATACTTTGAGCTGCGATTTTTTTAAGTCCCGTTCAGTCTCGTCACCCGCCAGACAGGTTCAAAACAGACTCAGATGCCGTAAATCATCTTCCTTATGAATTTTATAAATAGCCAATAGTTAAAATTAGTATATTTAGTTTGTGTTTTTGTACTAATAAATATTATAAAAGTCCTTTTTTTGAAAAAGTTATTATCTGGCCCTTTTTATACAAAATCTCTCCTGATATTTCAGGCGTGTCTCTCGCTCTTTTTGAGGATAAAATTTAAAAGGATTACACCAAAAAAGATACATAAGTATAAAAAGAGAGTTTTTGATGGTGAACGAAAACAGAAATCTTGTGCTTATTTTGCTTGTGCTCGCAATGTTTACAGGAATGACCATTCAATTTAACGAAGGTTCAATGCCTGTAGGATTTTTGATGCTTCTGGGTTCATTGTTCTTGCTGACACGGATTAATTTTAAAGACCTGAGCGACTCTGGTTTGCCAGAAGTGTCGAAGATTCGGCTTATCCTGGGAATCTTCATAGTACTCGCTGACCTGTACTGGAATTTCAAAACAGGAAGCGGATTTGGGACTTTGGACATCATGACTATCTTTTTTGGACTATCTCTTGTGGGCACACAGTTTTCCAGTATCGACATAGTCCGTGTTTCGAGATTCGGGACGTATATCTCATCCATTTTCGTTGTGCTGTATCTCATTTTCTATACACTTTTCGCGTTCTTAGATATTGATTTCATGAGCAATTTCGATCATTATTTCATACTCCTCCCAACCGTATGGGTGCTGGGGCTTGCAGGAATTCCTCTTGAGGTAATTGCTACGGAAACCCTCCGGATAAACGGTGTTGAAGACATGATTCTCACTATTGGTGGTCCGTGCTCAGGCCTTTACTCCATGTTTCTTCTAATCGGGATCGTTTTTGGGTACAGTAGAGTAAAAAAAATGGAGTTTGATACGACCTTAAAAATGCTTGGTCTCTGCATAGCTATTGCCTACGTCTCAAACCTTTTTCGGGTAATTATTCTTTATTTGACTGCTTACCTGTATGGTCAGGAAACAATGATGATAGTGCATACCCATATAGGCTGGATAATATTCGCAGGTGTAGCTGCCTTTATAATATATTTTATAGACTGCCGGAAATGAGTCGCTTCCGAGTTGCTGCTCCAGTCTTATCCCCCCGGTTCTGCCTCTGGAGGACGTGCACCTTTCACCCCTCTACGCTTCTCTCAAGAGGACTAAGAGGACTAAGAGGACTAATTCAGGAGCAAGAAAAAAACATTTCCTGAATAGCTCATTAGAGGCACTTACAGTATTTTTTTCACGCTTCTAAGGACTCAGAACGCTGCTTTTCAGGGGGCTTTCAGGAGGCTGGGCTGATTTAAGTGAGCTGAACATTGCTGTCAGCTTTTCTTCATGAGACGTTTGAAAATCTGTTTTGGGTTCAAAGAGGTTCTCTTCCTGGCTGACCGGGTAGAGCTGACATTGTGCCCTTTTTTGGGGGTTGACCGGGTAGAGTTCAGATAGTATCTTCTTCTTGAGAGGGCGGCAGTGGAGCACATTAGAAGAAGCACGGCTCCGATATACAAGCCTGCAATGATTCCGTTAAGCACGAAATTAAAGTCTTTTATGGCAAAGGTTATCAGGACGATAATTCCGAAAAGGAGTGATATATAAGAGATAAAGCTCGTTGCCATGGCAAGTTTCCAGCTCCTTAAATCGAAAAAGCCTGGCACTCTGGAATATTTACTTCTTGAGGCTTCTTTTTCTGCCTGGTTTGAGTTTTTCAGGATCTGCACGATTCGTTCTTCAATTCCTGGGTGTGTATCGAATAATGAGACAAAGAGGGATAGGTATCCTCTCATCTGATGGGTATGGGTACTGAAAAGGAGAAAATGTCCCGGATTTATCTTTCCTGTAACCGGTTGAAGTGGAATATAATTTTCAAGGAACTCAAGTGTTTTTATCAGGGCCTGCGGGTTTCCTGTGATTTTTATAGCTGTTTTGTCAGCTTCAAACTCTCGTTTCTCAGGGTCTGTAAGGTGTATTAGCACGGCTGCAGGAGGGGCAGCAAGGGAGGTTGCTATAAACCTGAAAAACCTCGGGGCTGGGTCCTCGGGCTGCCCGAAGCCCGAAAGCATGGAGCCCCACACTGCCAGATCCGGGAAAGACATTATCAGGCTTGCCAGGAATGCTGTAATCGTATTCAGATTCACATCCCCGTTTTTTATATGGCCGATTTCGTGCGCAAGCAAAGCTTCCATCTCAACGCCGTCGAACATCTCAAGCATGGCCGTTGAAACCGTAACAAAGGATTTACTTCCGCTTGCCACGGTAAAAATTACAGGCAATTCAGACTTAAAACTGAGTATCTCAGGTGTTTTTACTCCTGCCTTTCCGGAAAGCTCTTCAAGCACCGAATATAAAGGAGCCTTCTCACTTCGTTGAATCTTCTTTGCACCATACCATTTGAGAATCCACTTGCTGCCTCTGAAATATATGTAACTGTACAGAAGGGTTATCATGAAAGATAACCCCAGTATAACGAGAATATTTTCAGTTAGTGCCTCTAAAAGAATGGCAAGAACCGGAGAAAATTCAGTAGACCCGGATGCTCCAAATATATCCATTTTTCTATCCCCAGTAATCATCTGGTTTTTAGCAGAACTAATACTATTATCCTGTCACGACTTATTACTGTCTTAATATTCTATTGCTGTATGTGTTAAACCGTAAGCCCGGAAAAGTAAATAATTTACGAATTGAAATTTCCTGGAAGTTCCCTCAACAAAATTTCAGAAATCCTGTTTCTCGAACTCTTTCTGGAAATGACAATGTTCTACTTTTCCGGGATGCATTAAGCCAGAACCAGGACAAAAGCCTGACTCCTGCAAATTTTTGTCTTAACTGAAGTTTTTGTAAAAATTCATTTTATATAAAATATAGTCTTCACATAAAATTCTTCTCTAATCGCTCGGGTTTTCAGGCCTTTACCGGTATAATCCTATTATTATTCAAAACAATTATATCTCTTAATGAATTACCTCAATACAGGATGCCAGACTTCAAAAAATGTGTTTATGTAGACGATTTACTTGCGATAACTTTTTTTGCGTGTCTCGCAGCAGTTTTCGTACTTATAGTGCCCTTCAACGAAACTTTTTTCAAAATCCCTCTAGCGCTGTCTCTCTTTTTTTTCGTTCCCGGTTACGCTTTCATATCTGCGCTCTTTCCGGGAAATAAGGAGATCAGCGGGATAGAACGTTTCACATTAAGTGTGGGTTTCAGCCTCATACTTACGGTTTTTGACGGGTTTTTGATTAGCCTTCTCCCCTCAGGATATCGGCCAATCCCGATTGTAGTATCCATTGTCGGGATGACAGCGTTTTTCAGTATAATTGCGCTTTTTACCCGCAAGCTTCTGGACGAGGATGAACAATTCTCGTTTTCAATCCGGGAGTTCATACAAAGCCTCAAATCCGATGCGCCTCCGGAAACCCCTGAAACTGCAGACCGCAGCGAATCCGGAGATGAAAACCCCCTTTCTGCCGAACAAAGGCGTTTTCACAGGTCGCGAAGCAAGGTTAAAGCAAAGGGTTTAAGGTATCAGCCGCCCGAAGCCGGGGTCAAAAAGAAACCTTTGCCCCCGCAGATTGAAAAGGCTCTTATAATTGCCCTTATCGGGTCGATAATAATTTCAAGCGGAATGCTTGCATACGCCAAAATGACCCGGGAAAAAGAGACTTTTACCATGCTCTATCTCCTGGGGCCGGACGGAAAAGCCGAGGGCTATCCTGAAGAGAGCCTGCTTTATATCCCAATCGACATCACGGTAGGGATCGAAAACCATGAGCTTCGGGATGTGGTCTATGTCCTCCAGATGAGACTTGACGGAGAGGTCATCAAGGAACTGAATGTTCCCTTAACAAACGGGGAAACCTGGCAGAAGAATCTCACATATACGCGCCAGGAATTGAAGAATGGCAAATCCAAACTCGAGTTTGCGCTGTTTAAGCAAAAGCCGGATTACTTCCCTTACAGGTCTGTCCACCTTTACATAGAAAATAATAATAGCTTTAATCACTTGAACGACGAGAAATTTAGTAAAATTCCTTCACTTGAGAACGGAGAGATGGAATTCTCAACAGGCTGGAGTTTTACTTCAAATACCGAAGAAATTACAGGCTCATATTCAGGCGGCCTGGGAGTAAATTCTTCCTCTGCATACGGAATAAACAATTCCTATAACGGAAGCCTTTTCGATTCTCCGGAGCAGTCAGGTGAGATTTCCCAGAGCATAGAATGCGATGAAGAAACCATAACCGTGCTCTCGGCATATGTAAAAGATGACTTCAATTCAAGTTCTCAGGGAGCGGATGCTCAGGTAAAATATGTTGCTGTTAATGGGGAAATTATCTGGACTGACGGGATAAGTGAATCTGAAGACTGGCAGCACATCGAGGTTCCGGTTTCCCTGCAAGCTGGCCAGAACGTTCTGGCATTCGGTTTGAACCAGACTTCAGGAGAACTCGCACCTGTGCAGGTGCTCTGGGACAGCATTTCCTTTAAACCTGTTTCCGACCTTTCCGTTTACGTTTCGAGTTCCAACACGGTCGAAACAATCCCTCCGGAATCAACCGTGCTTGAACTTCCGGCCTTTACTAACAGTGCCAGCTTCAATGTTTCCTGGAACGGGACGGATGATGTCTCGGGAATAGCTTACTATTCCATAGACTCAAGTACGGACGGGGTTAACTGGGAGCCCTGGATTTCAAGGACTGCTGACACGTCATCGGTCTTTTCCGGAGCGCATAACCAGACCTATTACTTCCGTTCAAGAGCAGTAGACAATGCGGGCAATGAAGAACCCATACACGTCGGCCCGGATACGAAGACAAAAGTTTACACCGGGACTCCTGTAGTCACACTGGATATTTCTCCCAATCCGTGTAAAGGCGCTACAAGCTTTACTGTTACCTATCCAGTTCCTCTCAGCTCAGTCGTGTGCCATGTCAGCCGGGACGGCTTTGGGCCCGAAACCGGTGAACTGACATCTACGGACGGGGTCACCTGGACAGGCGGCTACATAACAAGGTATGGAAATCACTTCTATGTGGAAGCCATCTGTACGGACATCTACGGCAATACGATACCGGTGTTTGATGAAATTTTTGTCGACAATTCCCTGCCTGACTTCGAAATCGAGGCAAACCCGGATAACATTGATACCGGAGACATGGAGATTAAAGTCACTCCTTCAACCGCATTGAAAAGGGAACCTTCGGTATCAGTATCTGCGAATGAACAGGTCAATGTAACCTATGTATCATACTCGGAAGGCGACTACTATTACACAGCGGATATAAAATCAGAAATAGACGAAGGAGATCACAAAATCTCAGTAACGGGTACTGACCTGAACTCTGAATCAGTAGAAGGAAATACCACATTTGTAGTTGACCATCCTGATTGAGTTTAACAGGTCTTTGCCCCAGCCAGTTGCAGGCAATTTAAACAGGAAGCTTTGATGGTCTTGAGGACAGGAATTTTTTCCTGTCCTTCTTTCCTTCGTCCCTTTAATTCTCTACTTATTCTAATTCTTTATTCCTTTTGATTCTTTTTTTACATTTTACTTTATTTTTTATCTTTGATCTTACTTTGTTTTTTCACATCCCTTTGAATTTCATTCTTTCTTCGATATTTTACTTTCATCCTTCTTTTTTCATTTTTAATTTCCTTCTATTGAGTTGACTTTTTGAGTATCTAAATTTATAATTTAGGTATTTTAAAAATAACTGGGCAAACTGGGTATAAATTTATGGTATGATATTGGGTAGCTTTCGAAATATTAACAAAATATTTGCTTTAGGACGTTAGAAAGTTAAGGGGGCCCAGGTAATATTATATACGCATATTTGAGCAAAAATATAACACTTTATGCTTCATAAATCTAAAAAGAAGCTGCAAAAAAATCCTTAATTAAAATACTTGCATATAAAGAGTATATAAATGATGGCTTCGTAGAGGACTTTAACCCTGACCTCTCTCAACTCTAGCATCTAAGCTTTTATTTTTATCCATTTTTATTTATATTGTTGAATTAATGAAGGTGTATCTTATATTATATATTTAGCTTGCACATCCTTATATATTTCTTGATGGATATATCGTATGACATTATAAAATGCTTAATTTCAAAATTGGCCGTGGCCCATTAATATGTTGTTCTTTCTGAATGCTCCTTGCTCTCTCGGATATCTGCTTCCCTGACATGCACGTGTACAGAAACCTGGATGTACATAATGTAAGAAATGAGAAACAGACGTGAGTGTTTTAGTTTAGTGCTCGGAAAATAAACTCTTTTAGTGGACTCCCCCGAAATTAGGCACTTATATAGGTCGAGTTTAATCAACTTCCCAGAAAGTGGAGTAAAAAATCTGGAAAGTAGGGGTATAAATTATGAAAAAAATGCTATTGATATTAGTAAGCGGTTTATTAATACTTGGTATGGCCGGATCTGCAATGGCAGCCGGTGGTAGTATAGATATAGTGGATGTCGCTCATAATTCTTTAACCAAAAGTGCAATACTAATGGAAACTGATGACACAAAGGACATCTATCTGTCTATAAATTCTATTAGCCAAACATCTGATACTTTTACTGTGGGTATAACGAGGACAGATTCCGCAGGGACTCCTCACCTTAGTGCAAATCCTACTAGTCTGACTATCGATTATTTAATCCCTGGGCAAACAGTATATTCAACAACACCGATAGTATTAACGATGTATGGGGCTTCTATAGGAGAGACATATGAAGTTTCAGTTGACGGTACGGTTCTTTCAGTTCAGGCAGCTGCGGAAGTAACAACGGTTCCCGAGTTCCCAACTGTTGCCGCCCCCATTGCAGGCATAATCGGACTTCTTTTTGTATTCGGGCGTAGGAAAGATGGGCTGTGATTTTTCCAACCCTTCTTTTTTAATTTTTATTTCTCATTTTCCATCAGCCAACTATCATTTTTTGTTGGTAGAATCCTTTCACATTAAGTAATAAATCAATTTTTTAATTTACTTTTGTAATTTCTTCAAAGTAACCGGATTTACGGGGATAAGGCAGAAAGCCCACTCGCTTTAGCGGTGGGATGAATGCCGTCAACTCTTCCGATACTATTTTAGAACATACGCGAAGATTATATACGAACGCCACATATAATATACTGGTTATATGGAAATTAAAAACCATGGTAAACAGTATAAAAATATTAAGTATCTAGTCTACAGTTGCCAATATCATGTTATCTTCTGTCCAAAATACCGGAGGAAAGT
>NZ_JBNAKP010000030.1:0-30142 GCF_049706645.1 Methanosarcina sp.
CCGCACCCAAGACCCAGATTCGCATCCGGAGCAGCTTTAAGATCATTTTCAGAATAGCCAATAGATTTTGACAGATCTGTCGCACTTGAATCTCCGCAACATCCACTAGAACAACAGGAGCCTCCTGTCATTGCAATTTCCCTATATTTCTTTTTGATTACTGCCTTCTTTTCATCTGCATCCATTATTTCACCTTCTTTTTTGCCGATAAGTTTCTCTTTATTCCCGGCTTCATCTTCGTCCGTGGAAAACGCTCCTGAGCCAGGGCTGTCACAGCAGCAGGGTTTTACTGCCCCTATTCCAAGGACAAGTAACATTTCCCTGGTACTTTCATCCCTTATACTGTAGATCACATTTCGACCCCTCTTTTCGTATTTTAAAATCCCGGAATCGGCTAGCACTTTCAGGTGCTTCGAAACCGTTGTCTGATCCTTCTCTGTAAGAGGAGTAAAATCACAGGCACAGTAGCTGTTCTCCAGCAAGTAAGAAAGGATAGTGAGCCTGGTTCCGTCTGCAAGCGCTTTAAAAAATTTAACTTTATTTTCAAGCATAATTATATGGATATATGCGCATATATCCATATAAAATTTGCGAAAACGACCGGGAAGAATGGAGGATAGTACTGAAATCAGAAGAGAGAGTAGAACAAAGGAACTGAGAAAATAAAATAAAGGAAATAGAAAGTAGAGCAGAATAAAGAAATCAAGAAAATGAAATAAAATGAAGTAGAATCAAAGAATCGAAAATGAAGAGACAACAAAAAGAAAAAATATTTAAAATGGAAGAAAAACAAAAAGATTCAATCAAGAACCCTTGTCAGAAATTTCTTTTTGCTATTCCCTAACCTCGAAAAATGTTCAGGACTTTTTCTCTTCCCCAAAAAGAGTTTTTCGTTCTTCTTCGTCATACTTATCGCAGCTTACGAGAGGTTTTTTTCCTGCCCTGGAGCTCTTTTTCCATCGAGTCTGGAGACTCGTTATCAGCTTTCTGCACCATAAGAACCCCTTTCTATAACTCCTTGAATCTTCCGGAGTTTTGATTCCTTCCAGCCAAAAATAAAAAGAAAAAAATAAAAAGTAATAGGATTATTTGCAGGTGTCAAGGAGCGATCTCTTCTTGCCACCCCGTGCTTCGGTGGGATGAATTGGATCGACGTCAGCTACTTCTTCCCCTTCTCTTTCCTCTAACTTCTCTCCCTTTGTACCTTCTCTTCTTTCCTCAGGCATTTGTTTAACCCCCATATATATAAATTCATTTGGTTGTGTTTTCCTCTTAATCCGCCTGCCGGAACAAGATTATCCAGCTATTTATAATAGAGTGGACGAGTTTCTCCTTCAGGCAAAGGTTTTAAGATTTCGAGTTCAAATACGGCCATAAAATTCGGCTATATATCTGGCTGTATTTAGGCTATATCTGGCTGCATTTAGGCTATATCTGGCTGCATTTAGATATCTAATTAGAGTTTATACTAGATTTGCTTTATCCCTTATCTCGCAATCCACCTCCTGATTGAACCTTTTCAGGGATTACCCCTTAATTTATTATACCCATTAGATTTATTAAATTTTTGCAACAATGGTCAAAAAGTTGAAGAATGCTCAGACTCTTTTAAATAAGAAGTATTGAAAGAGCTGGCATTTAGAATCCAACAAAAAATGATCCAGAAGGGCAAAATAATTAAAATTATTTGGGAGAATATATATCCCATTAATCAGTATAAGGAGAACGTCCAGGCGGAAAAGCTCGGGTGTGAAAAGAAATCCGTAAGGAGATCCGCCATCTCAAAATTTACCGTTCATTCGCTCAAAAAATTGCTTTTACTCAGGAAAATGTGATCCCATGGCATATAAAATACTGAAGAAGGAAGAAATCGCCCCATCGGTGCACAGGATGGTAATAGATGCCCCTGACGTGGCAAAGGCTGCGAAAGCCGGACAGTTCATAATTCTCAGAATTGATGAAAGGGGGGAAAGGATTCCCCTCACGATTGCCGATTTTGAAGAAGACAAGGGCACAGTAACTGTTATATTTCAGGAAATGGGCAAGACTACAAAACAGCTTGCAAAGCTTTCTGCAGGCGAGTCCCTGGAAGACTTTGTCGGACCCCTTGGCACCCCTGCCGATATCAGGAAGCTCGGCACTGTCATCCTTGTAGGAGGAGGCGTAGGGGTTGCCCCGATATATCCCCAGGCAAAGGCTTATACCAGAGCGGGCAACAGGGTAATTTCCATTATAGGAGCCCGGAATAAAGATCTTCTTATCCTTGAAGACGAAATGAAGAATGCCAGCTCCGAACTGTATATCGCAACCGACGACGGCTCAAAAGGGCACCACGGGTTTGTGACAGATATCATGAAAAGGATTCTGGATAGCGGCGACGAGGTTGCAAGAGTTGTGATCATCGGCCCCCCAATCATGATGAAAGTAGGAGCTGGAGTAGCTTCTCCTTACGATGTTGAAATCCTGGTCAGCCTTAACTCCATTATGGTGGACGGAACAGGTATGTGCGGCGGCTGCAGGGTTACGGTCGACGGAAAAACAAGGTTTACCTGCGTTGACGGGCCTGAGTTTGATGCACGGAAGGTCGATTTCGTAGAACTCATGAACAGGCTTGCAATGTATCGCGGCGAAGAGGCAAAAGCCGTAGAAAAGTATGAAGAGGAATGCAGGTGCGGACTGCACTGATAAGGAGGGGATGAAAAATGCAAGAATTACATGGAGAAGAGGCCGCAAAAGTGAAGAAAGAAAGGACCCCGATGCCAGAACAGCCTGCCGAGGAACGCAGAAAGAACTTTAATGAGGTAGCTCTCGGCTACACTAAAGAAGACGCTCTTGCAGAGGCCTCCCGCTGTCTCTCCTGCAAAGAACCCAAATGTGTAGAAGGCTGCCCTGTGAATGTGGATATTCCGGGCTTTATCAAGCTGATTTGTGAAGAAGATTTCTCAGGGGCAATCGAGAAGATTAAAGGTACAAATACCCTTCCTGCTATCTGTGGCCGTGTCTGCCCCCAGGAAACTCAGTGCGAAGCTCTCTGCGTACTCGGAAAGAAAGGACAGCCAGTCGCTATTGGAAGACTCGAACGTTTCTGCGCCGACTACGAACGCCAGCAGGGAGTGAAGGCTCCTGAAGTTCCGGAGCTTACAGGCAAGAAAGTAGCCGTTGTCGGCTCAGGCCCTGCAGGGCTTACTGCCGCAGCAGACCTCGCAAAGCTAGGTCACAAAGTAACAATTTTTGAATCCCTGCACAAAGCCGGTGGTGTGTTGAGTTACGGCATTCCTGAGTTCAGGCTGCCAAAAGAAATTGTGCGGCAGGAAGTCGAGTACATCAAGAAGCTTGGAGTCGAGTTCAGGCCCAACTATATAATCGGCAGGATCAAGACCCTGGACGAGCTGTGTGACGAATTCGATGCGGTTTTCCTGGGCACGGGCGCAGGCCTCCCGAGCTTTATGGGAATTCCGGGAGAAAACTTCAACGGCGTATATTCCGCAAACGAATTCCTGACCCGCGTAAACCTCATGAAAGCCTATGATGCTGAGTACGATACAGAAGTCAGGCTCGGGAAACATGTAGTAGTGGTCGGAGGAGGAAATGTGGCAATGGACGCCGCCCGCTCAGCTCTCCGCCTGGGTGCTGAAGAAGTCAGCATAGTCTACCGTCGCGGGGAAGACGAGATGCCAGCCCGCAGGGAAGAAATCGAGCATGCTAAAGAAGAAGGCATAACCTTCAGGCTCCTTACGAACCCTGTCCGTATCCTTGGCGACGAAAAGTTCAATGTTACGGCAATCGAATGCATTAAAATGGAACTCGGCGAACCTGACAAATCCGGCAGAAGAAGCCCTGTCCCTGTAGAAGGCTCGGAATTCACAATCCCTGCCGATGTTGTAGTAATCGCAATCGGCACCTCCCCGAACCCCATAATCTTCAAAGGCTCAGAGGGTCTTGATCAGAACAAAAGGGGCACTGTAGTTGCAGATGAAGAAACCGGCGCAACCTCGAAGTGCGGAGTCTTTGCCGGCGGAGACGTTGTCACAGGCGCGGCAACCGTAATCAGCGCAATGGGTGCAGGCAAGAAAGCCGCAAAAGCAATTGACGAGTATTTGAAAGAAAAGTGAAACCAGAGAAATCTGGTTTCTTTTTTAATTAAAAAAGCTATGATTATTCTTTCTGTATATTCTATTTTTTAAGCCCAGATCCATATGGAAATTCCAACTGTACTGTGTGTTTCAGATTATCGTTCTTTTTAACTCGTAAAATCTCTCTATTATTTCTTTTGTTGTTCTGGAAAGTTTAATTTCCGAATTCGGAGAATAATAATCCAAGTATTTTACCTCGTTGAGTGGTCGCGCAATACCGCTTGCATTTATCAAACATACGGTGTGGTAGTCTTTAAAGTATATACCTGAGTATGCTCTTTGCAAATGCCCTACATGCCGGAAAAGAAGTCTGACATTAGTTACAATTAATCCCGTTTCCTCTTTCAGTTCTCTAACAGCCGCTTGAGTTATTGATTCTCCTTTATTCGTCCCTCCACCGGGGAGAACATACAGTCCTCTCCTACCAGCAACCACCAGTATGCCCCTGGGAGTTTCAATAATCGCAGTGCTTCGTCTTCGTTTCTTTGTCTTTAGCATGTAGTCACTTTTCAACAGCCTGTCTTATTCAAAAGATAAGTAATAGAGCTTCAGAGGTTTGGGAATTTAGATTAATAAAAATCGTAAGAAATCATAGAAATACTTGTTGTTATTTCGAAACTTTTTCTAGAAATCGTGCAATCTATAGAGCAGGTGAGACTCATCAAAATTAATAAGAATTTTCCAGTACCACTTTCAAATGTATAATTAATCGATGCTAAATTAGAAAAAAGAGCTTGAGAAATTTACCTGAGGTATACTTTTCCATCCATAAGCCGGCACAACCTCCAAGTGTAGAGTCTTTGCAGGCGGAGACGTGGTTACAGGCGCAGCAACCGTGATTAGCGCAATGGGCGCAGGTAAGAAGGCTGCAAAAGCAATTGACGAGTATTTGAAAGAGAAATGAAACCAGAATATTCTGGTTTCTTTTTTAAGTTTGAAAAACCATTAAATCATATTTTCATATACTTTTCGAGTGAGTAAAAACGCTAACCGGAGAGATAAAAAAGTGTCCCTATGTGTATCTCATACTTTTTTTACTTTTGATAGTGGTTACAAGCAGAGAAGCCTATATTCCTATAAGCTCGGGAATGATCGAGTTTAGAGAAGTTACAGTGCAAAAATATCGAATAAAATTGAACAGTTGCCCTGGTTTTCGGAATAAAGCCAGATAACGTAATAAAATTCTTATTCTAAGTCTCCGTCTCAGAATAAACTCTGCAGATTTCCGATTGAATATCTTGATTTTCAATATCAAGGTCGCCAATCAAAATTACAACAAATAATAAGTTGCATAGGTTATTTCGTTGCAGGTACTAAGTTTTAAACTCAAAGATATGATTCTTTTAACTCGGTTATTCCATATAACACTGGAATTTTGAAGCCAGATGTTGTAGTCAGTTTTACGGTAACATGGTGAGAACAACTCAAGCACCCTTTGAGACTCATTATGAAAATGAGTCTCAAAGGGTGCTTTGTTTACTCTTATGGTTCTTGTTAGGCAAATACTCATGTTTTTTGAAATCATAACCTTTGTGGCAATCTTCACACCAATAAGCATCTGGATTAGGTTCCTTATTATTCTCGACACAATATTTACAAGCTTCTCCGTCATTACATGTAAAAGTAGGACCATACTCTGGACACATTATAGGGTGAACAATAATGTGAGATTGGCAAAAATAACATTTTTCATTTTCGTAAAATTCTAACATTTCATTTTCCTTAGTTGTAATTATTTATCCCTCGTGTCAATGTTTATTATCTAATAATCTTCTATGTTTTTATGGTCAGCTGTATAAAAAATATATCATTTTTTCAACATATTGGGACAAGTTGGTTTGCTGGCTGCCTCCTTAAATGCAGTCGTTTACAGGGAAATGGAGATCAGAAGAAATATCGTCGTGAGTATCTTTCGGAACCTGCATATTTTACATCGACATAAGTAACATCGCTATAGGTCTTATCATTGATTATCTCTAATATATATACAGGATAACCATAGTATCGTAACTTGGTTGGACAATCATCATCGATCCATTTTTTTCTGCCATGTTCTACCCAATAAATTGGTTTGAAATAAAAACCATAGCTGTTATTCGACTTTAATGTCTCTTCAAGTAATTCACATATTATTTTCTTTTGAGGCTGTGTAAAGGCAGGACTTGCCAACAACTCATTACAAAATGTTATGAAATCATCTACATTTATGGTTGTTCGCTCGTACATGATAGCACCACTCAATATAAAAATTAACATAGTATACGAGTTTCAAGCATATAACGTAAACGGTTCTGTTGCAAAAATAATTTTTCTGTAAATAATCAAATTGATTCAGGAAATAATCAAATTGAGTCAATTAATCATTTTTGAATATTGTTTAATATCATAAGATTCATTTCTGAATCATGCCAACTAAAAAAAATACAGGTATGGATGCCTGTATCAATTTGGATTCAAATTGAATCATTTGGATTCAAAAGTCAAAACGAAGCCGTAAACATAGCCTTTGAAAAACTTATTGAGATTCAAGACAATAATCAAGTTGAATCAAAAGAGAATCAAACTGATTCAAAAAATAATCAACTTGAATCAAACATGATTAATGAGTTACAGGCGCGACTTTAAGAGAAGGATACACAAATAGAAGAGGCACAAAGGCAGATAAGCAGCATGGAGGAAAGCTTAAGAAAGCTCCGGACCTTTCGGAGTTCTACCGCCTCCAGGCCAGATCTGAAGAGTTAGAAAAACACAATTCTACTTTAAAGGCAGAAATTGAGAAGGCTAGCCAGAGAGAAGAAAACCTGAGGACCATGCACAATAATTACATGCTGCAGGTTCAGAGCTTGATTAATCAGAAGGCCATTGAAGCCCCTAGGGATAAAAAGCCATGGTGGAAGTTCTGGTAATATTACTCGTATTCACTGAACATTTATAATAAGGTATCTAACGAACAACGTCTTTCTGAGAAAATTTAGATATAAGTAACTCCTTTTTCTTTGTATGCCAAAAAAATGAAACGTACAGAGATTCTTGAACTATGCGCTTCAAACCCTGAAGCTATTGTATCCTACATAGAAAGTATGGAACCTCGATATATATTGGGTTTTGATCTCTTTCCCGATTCCCCAAAAAGACCCGACCGCTCGTTGAACTTTTATAAACGAACTCAGAGGTTTGAAATTGTTGGCAGGACTTATAACGACTATAAAGGCAGCGATCCGCTTTGGCCTCTTAATGCATATGCACATGGATATTTAAGTGCAGCTCAAAAATTAGTAAAGACTTTGAAAAGAGAAATAATCGTTACTGATAAAGAAGATATTCATACGCTTGGTTATCCAATCTTTTTTTTGTTTGAGCATTATCTAGAATTAAAGATGAAAGAAATTATCCATAAAAATGGATATCTAATTTCTCTAGACAAATATAAAGACAAGAAAGGTCACGCTGTGACGAGTAGTCACAATTTGACTAATTTATGGGCTGCGTGTGAAGAAATTTTAAACAAAATAGAACAGGAGGCAGGAGTTTCAGATTTGAGTGAAGATACTCAAATGGAGTTTAAAACGAATCGTGAAACAATAAGTTATTTCATAAAATTAATTGCACAGGATGAAATGGAACAGGCATTTCGTTATCCTGAGAATAACAAGAATAAGCCATTTTTGGTTGATACCCCACACATGATCCTTAATGTTTCAGTTCTTTCAGATGTTATGGATTGGCTTTCTTATATGCTTGATAGAATCTCCACTGGACTCGATGAATATCGGAATGCAGTTGGTGGATATATGGCAGAAGTACCCAGGGGATGAATACTTTCTGATAATAGCTTATTTTCTAGCTTATTTTCAGAAAATCTAACTGCCGACACAATTTTTGACTATATTCCCTGACCTAAAAAGCCTAAAAACATTATTATTCAAATAGCAATATATTAATAAAAGACATTAATCCGCGCTACCTTCCAAACAATAACGCCTGTAGAGGATCACAACTTTCGTATGTTTGTGAGCTTGCCTGTAGGCTTCAATCTCTTCCTCGGTAGGACTTTTTCTCTTGTTCCCATAATAAGCAATGGAAGTATAGTTCCTGTCCTTTTTTTATGAAGGGATCTCCAGCTAACAATACACTTGTTTTCAGAAAAGTACTGTGTTCATGCTATAATATGACTGGAATTGAGGGCATGATAGCAGGATTCCCTGCAAAATATAGTTATTTACAGAGAAAATTACTGCATTTTTGAATTTTTCCTGGAGTCCTTCTCATTACATTTTTTGTGTTTCCATTAACAGTAAAAACGCCTCTCATTCTAAGCCGCTTTGAGACATTTTTAAAATAAGATGTAAAAGGACATATTCTAAAAGACAAACAGTGAACCTGAGAATACGCCCATATTTTGACCTGTGAGTTCAACAAGTTGAAAGTGTGCCAGGTTAACTAAGAAAATAATAGTAACTATACACTGGATAGTTACTAATTTACTTCCGTTTCTGGATAAAACGTTCCAGCGTCCCAAATTTCAGAAATTCTGAAATGCATCAGAAATTAATTAGAGATTTTCCAGCACTACTTTCAGAAGTATAATTAAAGCCAGAATTAAAATAAAAGTCCACACAAGCGGCAAAACAATCCGCAGCAAAAAATACAGTATTATTGCTATGAGAATTAACTGAACTAAAGATATCCTTCTTCCAGCACGCAGAAAGCGACGATTTAATCCTCTAGCCATTATATAAGCACCTTTGAAACTGATATCCTGTTTTATTATAAAACTGATGTATTGTTTTTTATATTTCATTTCAGACTTTATAAATTTTGTCCAAAAAACAATAAAAACAAAGCCAGACTTAAAACTAGCTATTAAAATTAAACAGGTCTGCTGGGAATCGAACCCAGGTTCGGAGCTCCGGAGGCTCCAGTGATATCCGCTACACTACAGACCTTCATTGTGAGAAAGTTCGAATCTGTGAAAAATTCGAATAGGTTAACTGGCAGACAAAACTGTAATCAGTCAACTGGCTGTTTATAGTGCTAAATAGCTTATAAATTTATCCCCAATAATGGAATAATTATCCTCAGACAGACCATGAAAACAAATTTTGAGACGGTTAAGCCGAACATTTCCGGATTCTGCGTAATAAACTTTCAGCCTTTCAGATTAAAGCAGTAGAGTTTATTTTTTCCGTTTTTTACAGTTTTTACGGCAGGACAATAATTATTCTTCCCATTTATGCCCGTAATTATCATCAAATACGATTTCGGAAAGAGATTTGCGTGTTGAGGTTCTCTCCTTTGGAACCGGCTCTCCGATTGCAAGAACTGCCATCAGCTCAAGCTTTGAAGGACAGTCAAGAATTGAGTTGACTTTCTCGTTCTGGTTCAGGATTTCTCCAAGCCAGACACCCCCAAGGCCAAGCTCGCAGGAGGCAAGGAGCATGTTCTGGACTGCGGCCCCTATTGCCTGGACATCTTTCGTCCTGTTGTATGAATGCTCGGTATCCAGAAAAGCGGCAATAAGCAGAGGAGCCCCTGCAACTATGCCGGAATAATGCGTACATTCCGAGAGCTTATGGATAGTCTCCCGGTTCCGAATAACGATAAAGCGCCAGGGCTGGTTATTCAATCCGGAAGGAGCCCAGTGGCCTGCATTAAGGATTGTGTTGATATCTTCCTTGCTGACGGGTTTGTCCGTAAACTCCCGGACGCTCCGCCTGTTAAGGATAGTGTCAATGACTTTGTTTTCTCCTGTTACTGGCATTATTTCCCTCCGGATTAAATTTTCTACTTCCAGATTAATGAATTTTCTGTCTATAGGCTGTCAATTGCAGAAAAATCAGTCGTCATCAATCTTTTTGTTGAGCCAGGGGATATTTGCACGGATTTGCTTTCCGACGACTTCGAGCTGGTGTTCCTTTTCCTGGCGTTCCATTGCTTTGAGTACAGGGTGGTTGACCATGCCTTCGAGCACGAATTCCTTGGCAAATTCGCCGTTCTGAATTCTTGCCAGGGCTTCATACATGGCTTCGCGGGACTCCTCGTTAATAATCCTGGGGCCGACGGTCATGCCTCCGTATTCTGCGGTGTTGGAAACGGAATGCCACATTCTCTCAAGCCCGCCTTCATAGATGAGGTCCACAATGAGCTTGACTTCGTGACAGGTTTCGAAATAGGCCATCTCGGGCTGGTATCCTGCCTCCACAAGCACTTCAAAAGCGGTCTTGATCAGAGATGAGATTCCTCCGCAGAGGTCAACCTGTTCTCCGAAAAGGTCGGTTTCGGTTTCCTCACGGAAGGTGGTTTCATAAACGCCTGCCCTTGTTGCACCGATCCCTTTGGCGTAAGAAAGAGCAATTTCCCTGGCATTTCCGGTTGCGTCCTGATACACTGCAATCAGGCCCGGCACGCCGATACCCTCGGTATAGGTTCTTCTTACAATATGGCCAGGGCCTTTGGGGGCTACCATGAAAACGTCAACGTTTTTCGGGGGGACGATCTGGTTATAGTGGATATTGAAGCCGTGTGCGAAAGCGATAGCATCACCGGCTTTCAGATTTGGCTCGATTTCAGAGTAGTAGACCGATGCCTGTTTTTCGTCAGGAAGGAGGATCATGATAACATCTGCAGCCTTTGCAGCTTCTGTCACAGACAGGACTTTAAGGCCGTCACCCTCGGCTTTTGCCCAGCTTGGACTGCCGTTTCTGAGCCCAACAACAACATTAAGCCCTGACTCGTGGAGGTTCCGGGCGTGAGCGTGGCCCTGGCTTCCATAGCCCATTATTGCGATAGTCTTGTCCTTAAGTGCATCAAAAGTAGTCTCGTTATCATAAATTATCGTTGCCATACTTGATTCTCCAGATGAATTATTCAGTTTTTGAGCAAAGCTCCTCATTTTTTTCCGGGAAGTGTCCTGTTATGAAATCCATTCACTTCCCTGAGAATTAAGTTGCTTTAAGTCGATTCTCAAAAAGTTGCTTTCTTCGGAGAGGGGCAGCTTTTTGAAGTTTCAGGAGATGCCTGAAAACTCAGGCTCTCCATTAAGGAAACTTCAAGGGTTTTAAAACGCTCCCGGCTGCCCCAATCTGTGAAAAATAATTAAACAGCTACCTTTCTTTACCTGCCCTTAATATTTAAACCTTCTTTGGACCGCGAACCAGGGCAATCTTGCCAGTCCGGGCCATTTCCTTAATCCCGAACTGCCTGAGGAGTTTTTCGATTGCCTGAATTTTGGCTTCATCCCCGGTTACTTCGACAGTCATGGATTTTGGAGCCACGTCCACTATCCTCGCCCTGAAGATATCCGCAATCTGGATGATTTCGGCTCTGGTACTCACATCGGCTGCTACCTTAATCAGGGCAAGTTCCCTTTCTACGGCTTCATCGCCTCCGATGTCCGAAACTTTAATCACATCCACGAGCTTGTTAAGCTGTTTTGTAACCTGTTCGAGCACATGGTCGTCTCCGTGAACCACAATAGTCATCCTGGAGATCTCGGGGTCTTCGGTAACTCCCACAGCCAGGCTGTCGATATTGTATCCGCGCCTTGAGAAGAGTGAAGCCACCCTGAAGAGAACTCCTGACTTATTTTCCACAAGGACTGCAAGCGTGTGTTTCATCAGTGTTCCTCCAGGTCAAGAACCCTATCAGCTGTTGCAGCACGCAGGTCAGGCATGGCACACGGAGTGTCTGCATGTCCCTCCGGGTCGAGGATCTCATTGATTGCAGCTCCTGCCGGCACCATAGGATAGACATTTGCTTCACACTCAACAATAACTTCAACAACAGCAGGCCTGCCCGAATTGACAGCTTCTTCAATTGCAGGCCTTACCTCGGACGGCTTTTCCGCACGCAGTCCAAGAGCTCCGTAAGCTTCGGCAAGCTTCACGAAATCGACACTACCCTTGATAAAGGTGTGGGAATACCGCCTGTCGTAGAACAGTTCCTGCCACTGCCTGACCATGCCCAGATAACCGTTATTCAGGATCACGGAAACAACTGGAATATCGTTCTGGACTGCAGTTGCAAGCTCCTGAGAGTTCATCTGGAAAGAGCCGTCGCCTGCAATGTTGATAACAGTTTTATCCGGCCTGCCGACTTTTGCTCCTATAGCTGCAGGGAAACCATAGCCCATTGTGCCAAGCCCGCCTGACGTGATGAAAGTGCGGGGCTTTTTATACTTGAAGAACTGAGCAGCCCACATCTGATGCTGCCCGACTTCGGTAACTATAATCGCGTCCCTGCAAGCCTCGGAGATTTGCTCGATAACAAACTGAGGCATTATAACATCAGGTGAAACCTGTCTATAGCTAAGGGGATACTCTTTTTTCCAGTGGTCTATTTTCTCAATCCAAGCCTCGGAATTACAGCACCGGATATATTTATTCAGGGATTTGAGTATCTGTTTTGCATCCCCGACAATAGGAACCTGAACCTTTACGTTCTTGGAGATTTCTGCAGGGTCGACATCAATATGAATAACCCTGGCATTGGGAGCAAAAGATTCTAGTTTGCCGGTCACACGGTCATCGAACCTTGCACCCACAGCGATAATAAGATCGGATTCCTGGACAGCATAGTTTGCATATTTGGTCCCGTGCATTCCCAGCATCCCGACATACAGGGGGTGTTCTGTCGGAATTGAGCCTATACCCATAAGGGTGGTCGTAACCGGAGCATTGATTGTCTCGGCCAGTTCCACGAGCTCAGCGCTGGCATTAGAACTTATCACTCCGCCACCGGCGTAAATTATAGGCATACAGGAATTTGCAATTTCTTCGGCAGCTCGTTTGATCTGCTGGATATTGCCTTTATAAGTTGGCTTATACCCTCTAAGTTCAACTTTATCAGGATAATAAAAGTCAATCTCCGCGTTCTGTACGTCCTTTGGAAGGTCAATTAATACCGGGCCAGGCCTTCCGGTAGAAGCGATATGGAAGGCTTCTTTTACAATTCTCGGGAGTTCGTTTGCATCCTGTACGAGATAGTTGTGCTTGGTAATGGGCTGGGTAATTCCCGTAATGTCGGCTTCCTGGAAAGCATCGTTACCTATCATGAAAGTGGGGACCTGACCTGTTAAAGCTACAATGGGCACTGAGTCCATATATGCGGTAGCAATACCTGTTACCAGGTTAGTTGCTCCGGGACCTGAGGTGGAAACGCAGACCCCGGTCTTTCCAGTAGCACGGGCATACCCGTCCGCAGCATGCGCTGCTGCCTGTTCATGGCGCACAAGTATATGGCGTAGATTTGAATCATAAAGTTCGTTGTAGAAGGGAATGATCTGCCCTCCCGGATATCCGAAGATGGTGTCAACCCCTTCTTCTTCCAGGCACTTTATCAAAGCCCTTGCGCCATTAACTTTTTCTGTTGACCCGGTTGTCATTATTTAACTCCTATTTATCTGATTGAAACGTAGATTTAACTGGATACTCACCTGAAGTGAGTACGCTTCCAGTAAGAGTGTGTTTATCAGAAATACTTATCTCTGATAAGCTCTCGTTATGAATTTTGCAAATACATCATTATCGATCATGTTATATATGGATAAAGGTTTCTCCTGACTCCAGAAATGCCAGCGGCATGCTATTTCAAAATTTCTACAGCAGGAAAAAGAGAGAGGACAGAAAAGCCCTCCTGAGAAATTTTTAAAATTCATCCTTTCTGGAATCACTCGACCCGGATAAGGCGGTTCATTCCGTTCATCACGGCTTCTACGGAAGCCATAATAATGTCGGTCCTGGCTCCGCTTGCAGTAACCACCTTTCCGTCCTTGGAAAGTTTTACCCTTACTTCAACAAGGGCATCGGTTCCTCCAGTGATCGAGTCTACGTGATATTCTTCAAGGACGATATCTTCCGCACAGGAACTTACAGCTCTCCGGATGGCATTGATTACGGCATCTACAGGCCCGTTTCCGATTCCTGCCTGTATTATATATTTGTCTTTTACATTGAGCTTTATCGATGCTGTCGGAGTCACCCGGTTTCCGGATACAATGGTAAACTCTTCCAGTCTTACCAGGGGTTCTTTGTAGATATCAAGTACGGTTTCCGCGATGGTCTGCAGGTCAGCATCAGTTACGTGTTTTCCCTGGTCACCCATCTGCTTTACTCTGTTGAAAATCTCCTCGGTCTGGACATCATCAGCCTCAAGCCCCATTTCTTTTAAGGCAAGGGTGACCGAGCTCCGCCCTGCATGTTTTCCGAGCACGATCTGGCGCTGCCGTCCGATATATTCGGGACTCATCGGCTCGTAAGTCGCCTTATCGGCCAGAAGACCATGAACGTGGATCCCTGCTTCGTGAGTGAACGCATTTCCACCCACAAGAGCTTTATTGGGCGATACTGGAATGCCTGTAAGCCGGCTTACAAGCCTTGAAGTCCGGTAAATCATCTCATGTTTGATACCCGTATCATACTTATAGAGCCATTCCAAACTCATGACTACTTCTTCAAGAGATGCATTTCCGGCTCTTTCTCCTAACCCGTTTATAGTTACATGGGCCTGTTTTGCCCCCGCCGCAAGGGCAGCAACCGTGTTTGCAGTTGCAAGACCGAAATCATTGTGGCAGTGAATGCTGATAGGGGCTTTCAGGGAGGAAGATAGGTCCCGGAAGAGTTCGGTAGTTCTTTCAGGCACCAGAAGGCCTACAGTATCGCAGAAGCATAAACGGTCAGCGCCTGCAGCTATTCCGTCAGCGTAAATAGCCTTTAGAAATTCAGGGTCTGCGCGCGAAGCATCTTCTCCGCTTAATTCCACGATCAGGCCGTGATCCTTGGCATACTCCGTTACTTCAGCTGCGATCTGCCGTACTGCATCCCGATCCTTTTTAAGTTTCGTCCTTATATGAAGGTCCGAAACAGGTGCTACAAGGTGAATAGAGTCAACGTCACACTCAAGGGCATGGTCGACATCGGCTTTTACAATCCTGCAGTAACTGCAAATTTCAGCATTAAGCCCTGCGTTTGCAACAGCCTTGATAGACTCTCTCTCACCTTCGGAAGTGATTGCAGAACCTGCCTCAATTACCGAGACTCCCATCTCATCAAGAGCTCGAGCAATTAAGAGCTTCTTATCCCTTGTCAGGGCAACGCCGGGTGTTTGTTCACCGTCTCTCAAAGTAGTGTCCAGAAAGCGGATGTTTTCGAATAATATAATCCCTCAGTCTTTGTTTTATTAATGATAGATTCCTCTGGCAATACAGGGAATAATATTCAAAATAATATACTTACTATTTTATAATATTAGGTCCTATTTTGCAACTTCAATTTATTATACAAATTACATATATTTTTCTCAGGAACCCGGCATTTTCAGGAAGATCTCCGGATTTATGCCGTGGCTCTTGAAACTCTTCTTCAATAGGTAGACCATAGTATTTTTAGTTTCCAGTTAACAATATATCCGAT
This sequence comes from Methanosarcina sp., assembly GCF_049706645.1. Lineage (GTDB taxonomy): Archaea > Halobacteriota > Methanosarcinia > Methanosarcinales > Methanosarcinaceae > Methanosarcina. Next base: position 15,542 of record NZ_JBNAKP010000030.1, read on the forward strand.
TTTTTAAAAAATAAGAAAAATATCTGTTTCAGGCCACTACATCCAGAAAAATTTGGAAGCTGGAAAAAATGACAGAAGTAAGAAAAGTGAGAAAAAAGAAAAATGAGAAGTAAGAAAAATGAGGAACACAGTAGAAAAAGGGAAAAAAGAATAAAAGTCAAAGAAAAAGGTAAAGGAAAATCAGAGAAAAAGATAAAGAAAAAAAATGGAACCGCAGGAGTTTTCCTGCAGATTTGTGGGAGTAGAATTTATGCCACTCATGAGTAAAATTACTTATTAAAGTTGCCTTAGAAGGACTTTAAAAATATCTGCCCACGTTATCTATTGCTTTTACAATTAGGGAAACACACGCTTCAATATCGGCCGTATCCAGTACCTCAACTGGGGAATGGATGTAGCGGGTGGCTATGCTGACCGTACCTGTAGGAATACCTTCTTTTGTGAGGTGTATTGAGGTAGCATCGGTTGTGCCTCCTGACCCGACACCCAGCTGGTAGGGGATCTTATTTTCAGCAGCAGTTTCTTTAAGCCACTTAAGAATTTGCGGATGAACTAAAAGACCTCTTCCGGACGCATCAGCTACGGTGATTACAGGGCCTTTTCCAAGTTCAAGGGAAGACTCGGTTTTACTGATGCCGGGATGGTCACCAGGAATTGTCGTGTCAAGGGCAAGTGCAATATTCGGACAAACTCCAAAAGCACAGGTTTTTGCGCCCTTCAGCCCTACCTCTTCCTGGACAGTACCTACGGCATAAATATTTGCTTCAATTTTATGTTTGGAAAGCCGCTTCATAACTTCAATAAGAATCACGAGACCTGCACGATCGTCAAAGGCCTTGGAACTTACCTTTCCGTTTGCCAGGGATACAAACTCCCGGTCGAGTGAGGCTGTCGTGCCTATCTCGATTCCCAGGTTCTCAGCGTCCTCCCTGTCTTTTGCCCCGATATCGACGAACATATCTTCCAGCTTCACAGGCTTTTTCCTGTCTTCCTCTTTCATTACATGAGGGGGCTTGGACCCGATAACTCCGGGAATCGAACCCTTTTTACCGTGTACTATAACTCTCTGGTTAAGAAGGGTCTGGTCAAACCATCCTCCAATCCCGACAAACCTGAGAAAGCCGTTTTCATCGATATACCTGACCATAAGCCCTATTTCGTCCATATGGGCAGCCAGCATTATAGAAGGACCGTCTCCCTTTTTGACAGCTATAAGGTTTCCCATACAGTCTCTTCTCATAGTGTCAACATAGGGTTCAAGCTCCTTTTCAAGGAGTTCCCGGATATCATGTTCAAAGCCTGAAATTCCGTGAGCATTTGTGAATTTTTCAAGTAGAGATTTTATTTCTCTAAGGTTTCCACTTTTTTCCATTTTCGGATATCTCCTGCATATCAGTTAATTTAGAATTCAAATTGATTTCAATGAAGCTAAATCGATCTTACTGAGACAAAACGTAATTTAATAGGGTTAATTATAATTATCCATTTATGATTGTCCCTTGTTAGACGATTTTTTGTTAAATGATTTTTTGTTAAACGATTTTTTTATGATCATTTTTGATAAATGACTTTTTTATAATTATTCCTCGCCAGGTAATTTTTATCAAATTCTCGGGTTAAGGATTGGTAGGTCATTTCCCATCTCAGAGCAGGTAATTTCCATCCCAGAGCAGGTAATTTCCATCCCAGAGCAGGCCATTTCCATTCCATATTAATAATTATTATACTGTCCATATATCAAGATTAACCTGTCGTTTAAGTTTCTGGCAGAGAGATCCCCAGATAAATTTTAAGTGGCGATGGGGGATTTTCCGAATGCTGCAAGGACAGAAACATTAAAATCCCTTCAGGTTTATTGAGGACTCAGGTGAAAATTACATGACTGCAGAATTACCCCCTCAAGTTCAGAACCAGATAGCACAGCTTCAGCAGATACAGCAGCAGATTCAGGCTATGGCAATGCAAAAATCGCAGATTGAAGCTATGCAAAAAGAATCAAAAATGGCTCTTGACGAGCTAGAAAGGCTCACTGACGATGCAGTAGTCTATCGTAGCGTAGGGGAGCTGGTAATTAAAACGAGCAAAGGAGAGTCGATTACAAAACTGAAAGACAGGGAAGAAACTCTCTCACTCAGGCTTCAGTCTATTTCCAGGCAGGAAGAAAGGCTCACATCTCGCTTCAAACAGCTTCAGGAGCAGATCCAGCAGGCATTGGGCTCCAGGGCGGAATAATCTTATTTTTTATTCCCGTATGTGGAATAGGAAATAAAGTATAGCTTTGCTAAAATTCACATCGAAATCATGCCGATATCCCGAAATTCTCGTATACAGGGAGATCGATGCCTGTAAAAACGATAGCCAGAGTGGACAATGGAAGTTGATGAAGCGGAGTTTTTCAACCGGCTCCTTGACTATCGAAACATTTTGTATTTGTGCCACCGGAATGCGGATCCGGATGCGATTAGCAGTGCTTTTGCCCTTTCAGAAGCTATAGGAGGTACTGTCGGGCTCGTGGACGGCTGTAACCGTGTAGCCTCTGTGCTTATAGAAAGACTCAGGATTGAAGTCGTTGATAAACCAAATCCGGCTGATTACGGTTTTGTAGTTGTGGTTGATACTTCGACAAAAGCGCAGTTAAATGATCTGGAGCTTACCAGGTATTGCGTGATTGATCATCATACAACCACGGCTCTGACAGAAAATGCCGAGTTTTACCTGCACAGAAACAGTACCTCTACTGTAGAAATAGTCTACAATATCCTGAAAGCAATGGGAGCACCGATTAACCGACGGGTGGGGATCGGGATGCTCACAGGGATAGTAACGGATACCGGGCATTTCAAACATGCATCTGCAGATACGTTCCGGACAGTATCAAAAATTATAGATGACAGTGGCGTTGAATACGGGGAAGTGCTGGACCTTATGGCTGCTACCCCACAGGATATTTCCATGCGCATAGCTATCCTGAAAGCCGCAAGCCGCATTGAACTCGATAGAGTACAGGATATGTTGATTGCGTCTTCCCATGTAAGCTCCTTCGGAGGTTCTGCATCCTCCATGCTCATTAATATCGGGGCAGATATTGCTTTTGTTGGCACCTCCAAAGGTGAGAGCGTCAGAATTAGTGCAAGAGCGAAACGCGATGCTGTAAATGCCGGAGTTAATCTTGGCCAGCTAATGGAAGATATAAGTAACGAATATAATGGCACAGGCGGCGGACATTCCGGAGCTGCGGGAATCGATGTGATCGCTGATCTGAAAGAGGTTCTGAATAAATGCAGGGAAAGGACAAAGAAGATTCTTGAAGCCTCTCTTGGAGGAACTTCAAAAGAGATATCTTGTGAGGATGAAGCCGAAGAGCTTGAAGATGAGTGATTTTCTTGAAAAAAAGGAATTCCACACTTAAGAATATACTTCAAAAACCTCATACTTCAGAATATAACTTAAATTTCAGTCTGCTTTTATAATATCGGAATCTAAATTTTATAATCTACCGGCTATGAGTAAATTACCGGATTATTTCAAAACCCGTAGCAGATCTGCCTGGCGAATTTTTCCCTTTGTGCAGCCAGCTTTCAGGTTTACTTAAAAATCTTTTTTTCAACCTAACAGCTAATATTTATATGAGAATCCAGCTTAATCTTCATATTAGTCCAGCTTAATCTTCATATTATATTTGCCGGAAGTATATATCCGCTGGAGATATTGAAACTTCGGGATGAGAAGGCAAGATTAAAGAGAGAAATAAAGAGTGAATCGAGACTGGAGCATGGCCTTAAAGAGGCATGAAATGAGATATATACGCAAAAAATAAGCTAGAGATTATCGGGCCTGACATTGAGAGCCCGGATTATAAGATATACAGAGTGTGAAAAAATGCCAGAATACTGGGATCCTGAGATAGAGACTATGCCTGTAGAAGATTTAAAAAAGCTACAGGAAGAAAAGTTGAAACAACTTGTACATTATGTGTATGAGCGCTCCCCTTTCTATAGAAAAAGGTTTGACGAACACGGTGTTAAGCCGGAGGACATCCAAACTCTTGAAGATGTCAGGAAGTTACCTTTTACAGTTAAGCAGGATCTCAGAGATACCTATCCGACAGGTATGTTTTGCGTCCCGAATACAGATCTCGCCCGCTTCCATGCCTCCTCAGGCACAACAGGCAAGCCTACCGTAGTAGGATATACCCAGAAGGACATCGATGAATGGGCTGAATCTCTTGCAAGAGGATTTACTTCTGTCGGAATGGGGGAAAATGATATTCTTCAGGTAAGTTACGGGTACGGGCTTTTTACAGGTGGGCTCGGTGCCCATTACGGAAGCGAAAAGCTGGGTGCAACCGTACTCCCCACAAGTTCCGGAAATACCGAACGCCAGCTTGAGCTCATGAAAGACCTTGATGTCACTGCTATAGCCTGCACGCCTTCTTACTTCCTTTATATGATCGAGACTGCAAGAAAATTAGGCATCAGTTTCAGGGACGAAACGAAATTAAAAATTGGATTCTTCGGGGCTGAACCCTGGTCCGAGGAACTCAAAAAACGTATAGAAGCCGAATCAGGAATAAAAGCGTATGATATTTACGGGACCTCGGAAATGAGCGGTCCTCTTTTCACCGAATGCTCGGCTCAGTGCGGAATTCATATCTGGGCAGACAAATTCCTTGTCGAGATTCTTGACCCGGAGACAGGGGAACCTGTCCCTGACGGAGAGAGCGGAGAACTCGTAATTACGACCCTTACTAAAGAAGCTCTTCCTCTAATTCGCTACAGGGTAAAGGACCTTACAAGAAAGCTTTCGGAACCCTGTCCGTGCGGAAGAACCCACCCAAGGATTACGCGCATCAGCGGTCGTTCGGATGACATGATTATCGTGCGCGGCATCAATGTGTTCCCAGGACAGGTTGAATCGGTCCTTATGAAGATTCCTGAAGTCGGTAACCATTTCATGATTATTGTAGACAGGATCGGGCCGCTTGACTCCATGAAAATCCAGATTGAAATGCATGAGTCTGCCTTCAGTGACAAGATGTCAGACATGATGGCCCTTAAAAGGAAGATTTCAGGTGCGCTGAAAAGCGTACTGAACCTTGCAGTCGAGGTGGAACTGGTGGAACACGGCTCTCTGCCCCGCTCGGAAGGAAAATCAAAAAAAGTTATCGATAAGCGAAAGGTTTGAAAACTTTGAAGATGGAAACAAAATCTGCAGAATGTCATTGTCCTGCAGGTTTTCCTTTTTTGGCTCTGGGGTCTCGAAATTTTCATACAAGGCGAAGCCAAACATAAAATAGGATTACCAGATGTAAAATAAATTAACTAATTATAAGCTTAAAAACTGCATGTAAGCTTAAAATATGCATAGAACTTATATTATACTCTGGTAAAAAGATTAAAAAAGGAAGAAAGAGAGTAGTAACAAGCAATATAAGGACATGGGTGCTGGAATGGAAGATAAAATTATAAAGCAGATTTCCCTTTTTGCGGAAAATAAGCCTGGCAGACTTGCAAACGTCGCAAATAAACTGAAGAGCGCCGGGATAAATATCAGGGCATTTACCATTGCTGAGTCAGGAGACTTCGGAATAATCCGCATGGTTGTGGATAGGTCCGACTATGCACACAGTGTACTCCACGATGCAGGGTTTACCGTTTCCGAAACCAGTGTGCTTGGGATCGAAATGGAGGATGTTCCTGGCAGCATGTCCCGTATTGCCGAAGTATTCGGAAAAACCGGAATCAACATTGATTATGCATATGCTTTTGTCACCAGGGATCAGAAAGCCCTTTTGATAGTCAGGGTTAACGACATTGAAAAGGCAATCAAAACGCTCGAAGAAGAGAATATAAAGCTCATAGGCATGAAAGAGCTTGAAAAGATCTGATTTTAGGGAAAACCCGGGTTTTCCGGAAAAAAAGATAATTTTAGGGAAAAAATAATGGAACGTCCAGAATCCAGAATGTTTGCGTTTTCGGATTCTGGAACGGCTTCTTTTTACAGCTTCTGGCTTCAGGGCGAAAACTTAATAAGAGATTTTATAGCCTGAAAGACTTCTTTGAGATTCTAACCGGGAAAATAGATATACATGATAAATATAAAAAAGAATAAATAAGAGAAGGAAAAAGTTGCCAGGAGAACAGGTTACCGGTTTGACTATAATGACGGAAAATAATAATAACTTACAGGAACACGCACAAAACTCCTCAAAAACTAAGCTTGGTGGAGTCCATACGACAATTATCGGGGGAAGGGCTGGTAAAAAGCTTGTAAAACTTGTAAGCCAGCACCCGGAGGTAAAAAAGGTAATCCCGTCCGTAATTTCCGTAAAAGGCATTGCAGGAGGAAATCTGACAGGGAAGGTGCTGCGTGCGGATGCGAGAGGGAACGTGAGGCTATTGCTCTCTGAAGGCAGGAGTTTCCAGGAAGTAAGACTGATAACAACAGTTGGAACCGCTGAAGAGGGAGACAGGATTATGAATGAACTGAACGAAATTTTAAGAGCTGCCCTCTGAGGCGTTAAAGGAGAGACAAATAATTGGCGTTTATAGGGATTGATCATGGCACAACTGCAATGCGTTTTGCTCTGATAGAAGGGGAAAAGACCCTGACCTTTGAGCTTGGGAGGGCTGAGGCAGCTGCCATGTCCGAAAATGCGATTCTGACTTCGCTTGAGGAAAATTTTGGAATCCGGCGTGAAACAATCGACCTGATTGCGCTGACGTACTCGATGGGAGACGGTTTTTCCGCAATTAAGGATGTGAGGAGCCTGGAAGGAAGGGGGCTCAAGAGCATTGAAGGAGCTGGAAAAAAGACAGGAGGAGGCACAAGAGTTTTTGATGCCATCAGGAACTCAGAAATTTCGGCGATAGCAATCCCTGGCCTTCATACTGAGAGCAAGGTGGATCCCAGAATGAAAGTATTTTCCCATCTTACAAGCCCTGAGAAGCTGGGGATTGCTTACCATATCCTGTGCCTTGGCTATAAGAATTTCGTGGTTTCCGATATAAGTTCAAATACTGTTACTCTTGCCGTTGCCGATGGGAAGGTAATTGGTGCAATCGATGCCTGCATATTTGCCCCGGGCGTTCACCATGGCCCTCTTGACCTGCAGGCTATCCGGGATGTGGACAATGGGCACTGCACTGCGAATCAGGCTTTTATAGAGGCAGGGACTCTGAAAATGACCCCATATAAAGATAGGGAAGAACTACTCAGTGCAGCCGGAAAAGAAGAAAGTCCTGCCCTCCTTGCTCTTGATACTATAGCACTGTTTGCGGCTATGGAAATCGCCTCAATGAAGCTCCTTCTTAAGGACTATGAGACAACCGGAGAGATTTTTCTTGCGGGGTCCGTAGGCGAATTCGAATATGTGCAGAAGAAAATCCGTTTACACCTGGGGCAGGAATGCCAGTGTCTCGGAAAGTGGCATGCTGCAATAGGCTGTGCCGAGATAGCACGGGATGTTTTTGCCGGAGAAAAAGAGATCCTCGGCGTAGACGTTAACTATCCTTGAAAAAAGTGGGAAAGGGATATCATAAAAGGACAGGTTTAAATCAGGTTTTTTCTACACAGGTCTTTTCTACAGACTCTTCATATATGCTGTCCTGATATTCCGCTGCATCAATTTTTCCTTCACCTGAGCCCATTCCATCGGTCTCATCATAACTGCTCATTCTGTCTTTTTTCATAAGAATAACATAGTCCGCAGAATTCTTGAGCGCTGTGGAAAAACCGGGTTCAACCCCGAAAATAATAGTCTCTTTGCCATGTTCGTTTGCCTTGTTCAACAGTGGCTTGAAGTCCGCATCCCTGGTCACGATCGCCAGGGTGTCAATGTTAGGGTTATATACTAGCTCCATGCCCTCTACTGCAAGGCGCACATCAACATCGCTAGAACAAATTATAGGTTCAAGCCCATGATTTTCGATAGCTTCCACAAGCTTGTCAGAGGCGTACTGGTTAAGGAAAACACGCCCGATTTTGATATTTCCATAGTCTTTCAGGACGTCCCTTATCTCCTCGAGATTTACATCAAATTCTTTTCTGAGGATATTCGGACCATCCACTAGAAGTCCTATTTTCCGCCTGCCAACTTCTTTTTTCGAGCGGAGGTATTTTGAGATGGAATCAATTCCGCTTTTTACAGGTTTCATTATCAATGTCCTCTGTGATCTTGCAGTTCACGGAACCTGTACTCTTATGTGTTTGCGCCAGACCGTACAGCACCAACCCTGGGGGGAAGCTATACTTCCAGCAGCCCTCCAATCTGCTGTTGCAGAGTTTATGCTTCAGCCGTCAGCTTTTGAGGTTTAAAGTTCCGAATTTCTAAGATTTAAATCTTAATACCGCAATTTGCATACAATCCGATTATACATAATATCTGCTTTTCTGTAGTAAAACATTTGCATATTAAGGCGATCAAAATTTGTAATTTTGTCCTTCTGTAAATTAATGGATTGAAAAACCGGAGATTTTTCCTGCAAAAAAACGGAAGGAAAATCCGTCAAGGCAAAAATTCCGATCTATAAAAACATAATATATAATTTATAGAATTATAATTTATCGGAAAAGGGCCCCTTTTTTACTTCCCGGATAACATACGGAGATTCCTTGAGTTCAAAGATGTTTTCCATCTTTCGTCCTTTTTTACGCCTTATGTACTGAATTTCCCCGAGTTTCTCCAGAAAAGCCTCATAAACTTCCATGAATTGCTCAAATTCCGGGTCAGTAAGCTCTATCAACCCCTCCCTGCCCGCAAGCCAGTCATAGACCTGGAGAAGGACAATTTCCCTTATCCTTTTCAGGTTTTCATCCTCAGGCAATTTTTCAAAATACAGAGTTTTCTTCAACTCCGGAGACCAGGCTGCAAATAGCCTCCTGTAATTTAAGACCTGGATAGGGACTTTCTCTCCGGGCTCGGGCCTTGGATAATAGTATGTGCCCTCGAGAAGCTTGTCCCCTTCCAGATTTACCACCTGCCGATGTATCTGGATTTTGCAGTATTTTCCTGAATTTTCTTTATACGAAGTCCCATATAGAGACCGACAAAGAGACCGCTAAGATGGGCTGTATGAGCTATCATGTCCGACGAGCCAACCATAAGAAAATCAAAGAGAGCAAAAAGCACGAGGGCATGTTTTAGTTTCATAGGGATAAAGTAGACATAGACACGAATATCCGGTTCAAGCATTGTAAGGGCTGCAAAGACTCCGTAGATTGCTCCACTTGCCCCAACCATCGGGCCAGGAGAGATACTGAAAATGGGCCGGCTTAGAAAAGTATACCCTATTGCCGATAGAATTCCGGCAGTGAAAAAAATTGCCAGGAGCTGTCTGTTACCGACCCGCCTCTCAAGTGCAGTCCCGAAAAAGTACAGGACGATCATATTGAATAAAAGATGCAATAAACCGGTGTGTAGAAATATATATGTGACAAGCGTCCACGGCCTTGTCACAAGAGAGTTAGGGTCAAACTGAAAAGCGCTTACATAGAGGTAGCCTATACCCGGAATCATTTCCAGGAAGAATGAAAGTGTGCAGAGAACAATGATTAACATCGACGGGCTTGCCGAAATCGAATCTTTACCTGCCACCGGTCCCACCTCCGGGAATATAAGATGCATTAAGGTCAAACATATTTCCGATTACTCTCTGGTTTAGTATAGTATAAATTGCGTCAATCTGAGGCAATTAAAGTACCTCACCTGCAACCCAGATAAAGTGATCCCAGCTTAAGGTGATATCAGTAATATTATTTCCATTGATTTGATCATTGACACTTGCCTGGATATCAGCGTGTAATAAGCCTGTAAGCAGTTATTTATAATCTTCGAGTACAGAATTACGCATAGAAAGTTATATTGTAGTCACTTCAATTCCTCTAAGCTGGGTATAACTTTAACTTTGAGGTTGAAATAGCTGACTCAATACATGAGATATAAATATGATACAGTTGTGGAGTAAGATTATTAATTTTGAGAAACCGATTATGAAATCAAGTTCAATGTGTTGTGATTTAAGCGCTTTAAAGATAAGCCAGTAAATTTCCGGATACCCTAGTTTAGATACTCACCTTAATTATAGAATCCTATTTCCAGAGTTCTTATATTGAATAAGACAATTTCTCTTCGTTCTAAACCTTCAGTGAGATAAGTCCGAAGTTTAAAGCTCGTTGAGGAATACAAACTCAATTCCTGAAGAAATATTATTATGTCCAGGAATGAATCTATTCAAGAATGGATTTATCCAAAAGCGGATCTATTCAGGAAGGTATCAATGCTATTTAAATTGAAACAGATATTATTTAAATTGGAAAATATATTGATTAATATTCAAACGAGAAGATTATATTTATTTCTTTCCTGAAAAAAATGAAAAAATAGTTTACGGCGTTTACTATGTAAAGCCGCACGAAAATTCAAAGGATATAAATAATTTTCCATTTGATTATTAGATGTAAAATTATAAAATTTGAATTATTTATATAAATTATATATTCTCAGATAGGATAAGTTTTGTTAAAGGATAAGTCCATTATTCAGTAACAGATATTTATACAATTTTTTGTTTTAAAAACGAAGAAAAAACATAATTAGTAATAATTAGTAGCACTTAAAAAAAAATACAAGTACAGAGAAGGATTTTAAAAAAAAAAACCATATCTAAAGACACTAATTTACATTTTGTATTACTAATTAAAATAAATTTTTAAAGTCTACTGATTTTGAAATTCCCATTTTACCCTTCTCGAAATGACGTGTTACAAATTAGAAAATGTTATATAGATTTGGTACGTTTAGAGATTTAATTAGTGTTCATTATCCATCGGTAGCGACCTCTGCTTAGGATTAAGGTCTCAATCGTTGGCAAAAACGGTTTTTTTTGAGATAAAGGGCGTAAAAAAGGTCATGAAGAGAATTGAAGCCCTAAAAACGACTTTAGCAAGGAAATATTTCCTCTAAAAACGATTTTATTTGAAAAAACGCTGGTACAGTGCTTAATAGCTGAAAGAAATAGCTAAAAGCGTTTTACCAGAGAAGTAGTATTTAAACGATTGTAACTTTAAAGAAGACGGCAAAACATACAATTTATAATCATGTAGAATATGCCGAATATAATAAATTGCAATCGTCTTATGAAGTCGACTTTAAACAAATTTAGGAGGTAAAGCTCAAATGAGCAAACTAACTACCGGGAGTTTTTCTATAGAAGATCTTGAATCCGTTCAGATCACTATAAATAATATTGTAGGTGCAGCAAAGGAGGTTGCCGAAAAAGCTAAAGAAACAGGCAAAGAAACAGGCCCGATGGGTCCGACCCCCTTCCCCTCAGTTGCTGCAGTAAGGGACTGGAGTTTTACACTGCTTGACCGTTACGAGCCGGTCTATACCCCAATGTGTGACCAGTGCTGCTACTGTACCTTTGGACCATGTAACCTTGAAGGGAATAAGAGAGGAGCCTGTGGTTTGGATATGAAAGGCCAGACTGCAAGGGAGTTCTTCCTGCGCTGCATTACAGGTTGTGCATGTCACAGTGCCCACGGGCGCCACTTGCTCAATCACATTATCAACATCTTCGGGGAAGATATGCCGATTAATATGGGTGCTTCAAATGTCATTGCCCCCAATATTCAGCTTATTACAGGCCTGCAGCCCAAGACACTCGGCGACCTCAAACCCGTAATGGAATATGTGGAAGAAGAGCTAGGCCAGTTGCTTGCAACCATACACGCAGGACAGGAAGGAGCAGCAATTGACTACGATAACAAGGCAATGCTTGCAGGTATTCTTGACCACGTAGGTATGGAGGTTTCCGATATAGCTCAGGTTACTTCACTTGGATTCCCGAAGTCTGACCCTGATGCCCCTCTTGTAGAAGTAGGTATGGGAACGCTTGATGCTTCAAAGCCAGTTATCATTGCTATAGGGCACAATGTTGCCGGTGTCACTTACATCATGGACTACATGGAAGAGCATGGCCTTGATGACAAGATGGAAATCGGAGGTCTCTGCTGTACCGCATTCGACATGACCAGGTACAAGAGGGAAGACAGGAAAGCCCCATATGCTAAGATTGTCGGTACCATTTCAAAGGAATTAAAGGTAGTACGCTCCGGAATTCCTGATGTAATCGTGCTTGATGAACAGTGCGTAAGAGCTGACCTTGTAGAAGAAGGCCAGAAACTAAAGATTCCGGTCATCGCATCCAATGAGAAAATCATGTATGGCCTGCCAGACAGGACCAATGACGATGTTGACGCAATCGTCGATGACCTGGTTAGCGGCAAGATTCCTGGCTGTGTGATGCTGGACTACGACAAACTCGGAGAACTTGTACCCAGAGTCGCCATGGCAATGGCCCCGATCCGCGAAGCAGAAGGGCTTACAGCCATCCCCACAGACCAGGAAATGATAGACCTTGTTTCCAAGTGTGTAGAATGTGGAGAATGTGCACTCGCATGTCCAGAAGAACTGGAAATCCCAGCAGCAATCGCAGTAGCAAAGGGAGGAGATTACTCCGCTCTTGAAGAACTGCACGACCTCTGTATAGGCTGCCGCAGGTGTGAACAGGTCTGTAACAAGGAAATACCCGTCCTGAACCTTATTGAGAAAGCTTCCCTGAAGGCTATTGCTGAAGAGAAGGGACTTGTAAGAGCAGGAAGAGGTCAGGTAAGCGACGCTGAAATCAGGGCAGAAGGCCTGAACCTGGTTATGGGTACTACCCCTGGTGTTATAGCAATTATCGGATGTTCCAACTATCCTGCAGGCTCCAAGGATGTATACAACATTGCTGAGGAATTCCTTAACAGGAACTACCTGGTTGCTGTTTCCGGATGTTCCGCAATGGACATAGGTATGTTCAAGGATGCTGACGGCAAAACTCTCTACGAGAGGTTCCCGGGCAGATTCGAGAAAGGTAACATCCTTAACACCGGATCATGCGTATCGAACGCCCACATTTCAGGTACAGCTCACAAAGTCGCTGCAATATTTGCTGGCAGGAACCTCTCAGGCAACCTCGCCGAAATTGCTGATTACACACTTAACCGTGTAGGTGCAGTAGGACTTGCATGGGGTGCATACTCACAGAAGGCAGCAGCAATCGGTACAGGATGCAACATGTATGGTATTCCTGCAGTGCTCGGACCACACAGCGGGAAGTACAGGAGAGCCCTGATTTCCAAGACCTACGACGACAGCAAGTGGAAACTTTACGACAGCAGAAACGGTTCCGAACTGGCAATCCCGCCATCTCCGGAGTTCCTCATTACCACTGCAGAAACCTGGCAGGAAGCCTGTGTAATGATGGCAAAGAACTGTATCCGCGTGTCTGACAACAACATGGGCAGATCCATTAAGTTGACCCACTGGATAGAACTCAGTGAGAAATATCTGGGTGTTATACCCGAGGACTGGTGGAAGTTTGTCAGGAATGAAGCTGATCTCCCACTAGCCAAGCGTGAAATGCTCCTGAAGAAGCTTGAAAGCGAGCACGGATGGGAAATCGACTGGAAGAAGAAGAAGATCATTTCCGGCCCGAAGATTAAGTTCGACGTCTCTTCACAGCCAACTAACCTCAAGAGACTTTGCAAGGAGGCCTGAAGATGGTTGACACCACTAAGAACACCAAACTGTTTACCAGCTATGGTGTAAAGACCTCAAAAGCTATAACCACAGAAGTTGCCGCCAAGCTTATCTCAAAGGCAAAGAGGCCACTGTTAGTAGTAGGAACCTTAGCCCTCAACCCTGAAGTTCTGGATCGTGCAATACAGATTGCAAAAGCAAAGAATATCCCAATTGCAGCAACCGGCTCTTCTATGCCTGGCTTTGTAGGCAAAGATGTTAACGCCAAATACATTAATGCGCACGCGCTTGGCTTCTACCTGACAGATCCCAATTGGCCTGGGCTTGATGGCAATGGAAACTATGACACAATAATTTTCCTGGGCTTCAAGAAATACTACATTAACCAGGTATTGTCTGCAGTTAAAAACTTCAGTGATGTAAAATCTATATCAATAAGCAAAGATTACGTCCAGAATGCAACGATGTCTTTCGGAAACCTTAGCAGGGAAGATCACATTGTCGCACTGGATGAGGTAATTACCTTATTATAAATTTTTTTAGGAGGCGAAATTAATGGCAGAATTCCCATTTGAGATTTCCCCAATGTTTGAAGGAGAAAGAGTAAGAAAGGAAGGAATGTTCGTCGAACTCGGTGGCCCGAAGTCCCTTGGTTTGGAACTTGTCCGTGCAAAACCCATGGATGAAATTGAGGATGATAAGGTCACAATTGTCGGTCCCGACCTTAAGGATATGGAAGAAGGCAAGACCTACCCCTGGGCAATGATCTTCAACATCGGCGGAGAACTTGTAGAGGCTGACCTTGAATCTGTCGTCGAAAGGCGTGTCCACGACTTCATTAACTATTGCCAGGGCATCATGCACCTGAACCAGAGATATGATGTCTGGATGAGAATGTCCAAGGATACAGCTGCAAAGATGGACTCCTTCGAGCCCTTCGGAAAAGCCGTCATGATGCTTTTCAAGACCGAGCTTCCCTTCATTGAGAAGATGCAGGTGACTTTCTACACCGAACA
>NZ_JBNAKP010000031.1:0-2686 GCF_049706645.1 Methanosarcina sp.
GCGGAGATTCAAGTGCGACAGATCTGTCAAAATCTATTGGCTATTCTGAAAATGATCTTAAAGCTGCTCCGGATGCGAATCTGGGTCTTGGGTGCGGCAACCCGACAGCTTTTGCAGAATTAAAATCAAGCGACATTGTTCTGGATCTCGGCTCAGGTGCAGGGTTTGACTGTTTCCTTGCTGCACAGAAGGTAGGAAACTCAGGGAAGGTTATAGGAGTTGATATGACCCAGGCTATGATTGAAAAGGCACAGGCCAACGCTTTGAAGTATGGTTATTCAAATGTCGAGTTTCGTCTGGGAGATATCGAAGCTCTTCCTGTTGAAAGCAACTCAGTGGATGTTATTATCAGTAATTGCGTAATTAATCTGGCTCCAGATAAAGAAAAGGTTTTTAAGGAAGCATTTCGGGTTCTAAAACCAGGTGGCACAATGTATATCTCAGATATGGTGCTTCTGGCTGAGCTTCCGGAAGACTTAAAAAATGACAAAGATCTGCTGACAGGGTGCCTTGCAGGTGCCTTACTTAAAGAAGAGTATCTCAGGCTTTTAAAAGAAGCTGGATTTTCAGTTGAGATTTTGAATGAAGATCTGGATATAAGCAAAAGGCAGTATAGTGGATTGCCTGCAGAGAGTTTGAAGCTTAAAGCCTGGAAGTAATGGAAGCAAGGAAGGTTTCTCGCGTTTTTAAGCCATGGCTTGCACCTTAAAATTTAAAATCTAACAGGTGTACCCCGTGTTCTACTTTTTTCTTATACTAGGACATTTTCTTTTTTGTATTTTCAGGTAAATGTTTTATCCCGAAATAATTTCGCTTCTTGAAATTTCTACATTACAGCTATATTAAGGTACAAATGATTCACTATCATGCTGCAACTTCAAATTGCTTTCTTATTTATGTCCATTCTCCAGAACCGTGATGAAATGAAAATTTCTTCAACTTTTAATCCATTTGGGCTGCCTGCTATTGTATCAAAGATTGAAATGTTGGAAATCCTTGAATATGTGAAATCATCTCAGAATATAACAACTAAGAAACAACTTCAATAAAATAAAAAGAATAAAAATTTACAGTTTACTAAAAAGAAATCTAAATTTTCAGCTCAGACAAGATCTCTTTTTTCCCAGGAGGAAGGGGAAATAATTGTTGATGAGAATGATTATAGGTACCATAAGTAGAAGATTTAGTGCTGTTAAAATAAGGGCGAAAGGAGCATTATAGGATAAATGCTCAATATCAAGTCCGAATGTTAAAACTGCCAGTTTCGTTAGGATATCTTTAATGGGAAAATGAAGCGCAAGCACGATAATACTGTTTCTCCCATAATACTCCAGTATCCTTGAACTCCCTATCTGTTTAAACAGATATACAAAGG
Organism: Methanosarcina sp.; assembly: GCF_049706645.1. Lineage (GTDB taxonomy): Archaea > Halobacteriota > Methanosarcinia > Methanosarcinales > Methanosarcinaceae > Methanosarcina. Next base: position 1,376 of record NZ_JBNAKP010000031.1, read on the forward strand.
CAAAAGTCCCTGAGAAAGCCAGGAAGTAATATGAAAAAAAGTTTCCATATTCCAATATATTCATATTCATAATTTCAGTTGTTGGAAATCCGAAGAGATATCCTATATATAAAATATTTAGAAGAATAAGAAATCCATTAAAAATATTATTATGTCCAAAGATACTTTGGATAAATCTCGAATCTGATTCCAGAATTGAACCAGACCTGGATTTTCCTTCTAAACTAAGGAATTTTCTAAATAGATTACCTGCTCCATAAAAGACTACGGCAGTGAGGGCCACATCAGCATTCCAGAGCAACCTGAAGGGTACATACATCGCATAAAGGTAACCTAGAATCCCAATCACAATAAGCCAGAATACAAGTTTTTTCGGCTCCAAATAGTACTTCTTCGCAAATCCGTAAAAAAGAAGCTCGGTCACAAAAAGGCAAGGCAGGAACCAAAGAGGTGGATTGTAAGAGATTAATGGACCAAGTGCATAAAGGATGGAGTAAATCCTATAAAGGGCATTGTCTTCACAAAATTCAATATTTGTAACTTTTGGCTGATATACGGTATCCAGTAAGCAGTAAAACAGGCAGGTTAAAAATGCAAAAAAGAAGTAAGGTAGAAGAAGAGACCTGAATTTCCCCTTTACAAAATTTGCTCCCGATTTTGAGTATTTTCCGAAATCAAAAAGAAATCCGGAAATAAAAAAGAAAAGCGGCATGTGAAAAGAAAATATATAGGTATCTAGCGCTGCAGGTAAACTATGGTGCCCAAGTACCACAAGCATGATCCCAATACCTTTTAAAGCATCAATCCAGTTAAGTCTCATATTAATCTATAGTCCTGTATGTTGTCATTTTCTCTGTATACTTACTTATCAGGGCTTGAGCGATCTTGCACTTGATCCGGTTTTACTTTATCTTCATTGCATGATATTTATAATCATTTTTTTATTTAATTTTTAAGTCTTTTATTTCGGTTTTAATCTATTCTTATAATCGAGGACAACCAAAATCATAGACGTTTGAAATCGGCTCTATGCATAAAACTTTAGACATCCTTGAATTCGATACTGAGTCTTTCTGCTTTTTTTGCCAGAGATCTTGCAAGGAAGCCACTCTCTAATCTGCAGAGATTGAGTACTGCACAGGGTACCAGGCAGTTTGAGGAGCAATTTGCTTCCTGTGCTTTATCAATCACATAGTTGTTCTTGATGTCCAGAATTTCTGTCATGGGAACTTCCATATGAGAGAATTTCTTTATCTTTTCACACGGAGTTTCGATGTCAATAATAATTTTATTTCCCTTTTTGCTTCCATG
>NZ_JBNAKP010000032.1:0-11824 GCF_049706645.1 Methanosarcina sp.
CTATGATGCAATGGAAGCAGCAGAGGAATTTGTCAGCGGCTGGACATTTGGAGAGTTTGCCGAAGATCGCAAAACACAGTTTGCAGTAATCAGAGCTCTAGAAATCATTGGCGAAGCAACAAAGAATATCCCATGTGAAGTGCGTGAAAAATATCCTTTTGTTCCGTGGAAAGATCTGGCAGGAATACGGGACAAATTAATCCACGCTTACTTTGGGGTTAATCTGAAAGTAGTTTGGTTATCTGTTAAAGAGGGTATTCCCGAAGCAAAACCTGAGATCAAACGAATACTGGATGAAATGTAAATCAGAAAACCTTCCTCAGAGGAAAAGAATCGCTTGATCTAAAGAAGCCCTGCAAAGGGCTCCTTCTAAATCTGCAAAAATCGTGGGTTTTCCAATTTCACTTTTCTTAACAAAAGTATTCAGGGGAGATTCCAGCAGACTCCCAGCAGGAAAAATGTGTTTTGATTTCTCTATTTCTTAAATAGGATATATTTATGGAGTCATTTTTCGATTTTGGGTCCTCTAATTGGCTGATGAAAGAAACCGATTTTTTCTTATGACTAATTGAGAACTAAAGTGGATATTTGCAGAATTATACTTTCGAATCTATGTTTCAAACGGGATATATTCAGCATATTATATACATATTATACATAATTTATGAAAATAAAATAGATACTAATGGGAAAATATGAATTCTCACAAGTTGGCCAGTAACATTGCCGAGATTTTAGCAAGTAATTATAGTTATGAAAGTGAAAGTGATGAAGAAGAGATATCAGAAGACTTTGAAGCAGACATTCCAGCAGAAATAAAAAAAATTGTGCAGAATAAACTCAATGAAAAGAAAAGTACATCTATGTTGTCTGATTTTCTGAAAAAACCTGGAAATTATCTCTCCGATTTTGAAATAATCCTCTACATGGAATTAGAAGGAAATAAAGAGTTCAAAGATGAACTGGAGTCAAAAGTAGCTTCTTATAGAACATCAATTTCAGGTCCGAAAGGTATAGAATATGGAGAAAGAGGACCTCAAGGGAATAGAACTAGTTTCGTACCTATGGGTGAGTTAGTATTCTGTACTCAATGTGGTCCCGAACATGCAGTTAAACTGCGTACAAAAGGTCAACGTTGTCCAATTCATAATAAAGAACTCAAAAAGTTAAAGAACTCAAAAAGTGAGAATTTATTATGAATTTTATTAAGATTAGTAGTGTTCGCTAGTAACGTATATAAAATCAACTTACTGGGAAATAGAAATGTTTCAGAATTATCTTGGAATCGTTTCCGAGAATCTATCTGAAGAATGGAGGAAACTAATACTTTCTCCTCCAAGCTTTTTATTCTGGGGAGTTACTGCACTTTTAGTATTCGTAAACAAAGGATGGGACTGGGAATACCTAGATAGATTTTTTAGTGAAATCAGTTTTGGACAAGGAGTGCTTTTAGTTGTTGGTGGATCTTTACTTATCGTAGTATCCAGTACAATTGTGGAATGGTTCCAAATATTCTTTTTTCGCCTTTTAGAAGGATACTATTGGGATGAAACTATTATATCTTTAAAATTAACTAGCAGAATAAAAAAGGAATTAGAAATTAAAGAAAAAGAGTTTTACAAAAATTATAATGAACTACAAGAAAATCAGAAAAATAATGGAAGTTTTAAGGGGAACGAAATTAAAAACTGTAAAATGCTTATAGAGTTAGACAATTACCTAGACAATTATCCCATTGACAGAAATAATCTCCTTCCAACTCGTCTAGGAAACTTATTACGTGCAGCAGAAGAATATCCGACCATCCGTTATGGTCTCGAAACGTTTACTGTATGGCCTCGTTTATGGATGGTTTTACCAGATAGTGCGAGAAACTTACATAATTCGGTTCTAGAAGAGGTATACAAAAATACGAGGATTATTATTTGGAGTATTGTGGCTACAGTTATTTGGGGTATACTAATAAGCCTAATCTTCTCAAATATTCGTTTAAACAGTTTAGTTCCTTCTGTAGTGCTTTTTGTTCTTATACTTTTAGGAGGATTAATCTTTTTAATAGGTTGTTTACTTTTCTGGTATTCGGCAATATCTAAAACAGACACTTTGAGCATAATATTTGCACTTATATTTATAATCATGTGGGGTACAATATTTATCCTAATTTTCTTAATGCTTTATAACAATTCTCTAATTTATTCTAGGTTACTACCCCTTGTTTTAATAATATTTTTGATAGGGTATTTAATTATCAGACGTCTATTATATGAAAAGTTACTTGACTCAGCTTCAATTTATGCTAATCTCTTACGCTCTACCTTTGACCTATACCGCTTTAATTTGTACGCAAATCTTCACCTGAAATTACCTGCAGAATATGATGCTGAAGAAAAGACAGGAGAAGGACTTAGTAAATATCTTAAGCGGGGAATCTATACTAATGCTTTAGCAATTACCTCAGAGAATGAGCAAAGATCAAGTTAAAACATTAACTGCAAAAGGGAATCTTTGGCACTGTGCCGATTTTTCAGTAAAATCCAAATCCAAATCCTCTGATTTCTACAAACGTATTCGGGGAAGATTTCAGCAGACCGCCGGCAGGAAAAATATATTTTAACTATATTTTTTAAAAGTAAGAAATGTAGATAAATAAACATTTTTACTTAGTTTATTATCTTTACAAAAAATAAAAAAATTATTAAATGAATCTGTTAACACTTTTCCAGTGCTTCTAAAGTTTGCTGGAAATACTGATTTACGATCTGAATATACATCTCCTTTGGCAGGAGTTCACGACTTACAATATCAAGGGTTTCCTGCGACATTTTTTGTTCCTTTGTTAGCTGGCGGCCTGCCTCTTTTGCTGCCTCAAAAATATCACCTATTGGTGCACCCATCTCTAGCATACCAGTCATTGCTTCACCATGAGGACGCAAAAGTGCTCCTGCAAATTCGGTCGATGCGTTCTTGCAAAAGGCTTTCATAAACACAAGCAAGGGATCGAAATTATCTTTTTCCCAGAAGCCACAATTGGAAACAAGTACAAATTTGGGGGCCTTAGCTTTCACACGCGCTGGATGGCGGCAATGTTCATCTCGCAGCTCAAATAAAGGCTCTACTCTGGGGAGCATCCGATCAATAAGGTTCTTCATCGGGCCTGTGACCCCATCTACATAAAGCGGAGTAGCAAATACTATAACATCAGCCGCATCTATCCTGGGGTATATTATGTTCATATCGTCATTTTGATAACATTTACCCGGGGTCTTCAGCCAGCAGTTTAACTCACCTGTGCAGGGATTAATATTTAGTTTCCTTGTATAAAATAATTCTACTTCCGCCCCTGCCTCTTTCATCCCTTCAAGAAAGGGGTTTAATATCAGAGCCGTGTTTCCTTTATCCATCCTAGGACTGGAATTTATTGCCAGAACTTTCATATTTGATTTCCTCCAATGTACCTTAACTACTCTTAGCAAAGAACAGGCTGGTGTTTATGGTGTCAAACAGCAGTTCTTTCACGCTTCGGTTTTACAAATTACATTTTTTGGATCTTACTAAAATCAGAAAAGTTTACTGAATAAATATAGATTAAATCATAAAGTACATCCAAGAATAAAGATATATTTGAGAAACTACACCAGCTGTATTATCACCGAGGAAAAGACCAAGAAAGATTTATCGCGAGGGCATAAAACTGATTTGTCTTGCAAAATACTCTTTTAAATCTTTAAAATCGAGGATTTCTGCTTTATCTGATTTTCTCTAAAAGGCTTATGGAAAGATTCAACAGGCCGCTGACAGGAAGTATATTTTGATTGGTGGTGATAGGAAGATCTTCATTTTGTATTCGGGTCCAGTTTCTGAATGCTTTTCTTAAATCATATTCACTTGAAAAACGTCACCTTAATCTGAAAACAGCCCCTCACAGCCGAAGATATAACTTAAATCGAAAAAAGGTCCTAAGTGCTCCTTTTCAATCTACAAAAGGTCGCAGGTTAAGAAAAAAGTACATTCTGGACGTGTATTTAAAAAAAGTAGAAAAGAAATAAGTGTTGATGTAAACTTAATTACACAAATAGCACTTAATATCTGCGGTTTTCTCTGGGCGTCCTGTGGTTAGGAAGACACTCTCTGCAATAAACCGGTCTTTCTGGGTCAGGTTTAAAAGGCACTTCGGTTTCAGCTTTACAGTCTGAACAGGTTGTCTTGTGCATTTCTCTTGGAGCGCCGAAATTAGAATTTCCTCTGAAGTTTCTGTCGTTAAAAGCCATTTTTGTTTCACCTTTGGTTTTGGTTTTAGTTTTTGTTAATTGTTTGAAAATAAGATTGTATAGAACTTTTTGATTAAAAACAAAAATTGGTTTTTAATAACAGATTGTTATACGTCTCTTTATTTGTCAACACATATACATGGCATTTAAAATATATAAATCTATCTATAAAATGAAAGCACAATCTCTCAAATGAGAACAATTTCCAGGCATGGTTTACAGGGGAGATAACATCCTATTTTCTTAGAACTCTTGAAACTCAGATTCAGTTGACATGTTTTCACTTTTAAAACAATCTTCCAATAGAAAAAGATCCCTTCGATCAAGAAAAGGCCCTGCAAAGTGCTACTTCTAAAGCTGCAAAAATCACGGGTTTTTCAATTTTGTTTTTCTTATATTTATCTTAAATAATATATTCGGGGTAGATTAATCAAATTGCGGGCAGGAAAAAATGTATTTCAAATGAATGACAGAACAGGAAATTTCACCTTACTTCTTAGTAATCATAAATACTACAATTGCAGAGTACTATAACATATCAATTCCTTCATAATGCAGTCGCAAGGAACAGTAACGTTCAGGCATGCCCCCTATCTGAAACCAGTTATCAGGACAAAAACACCATTGATGACCGTAAGGTCATCAGTTCTCTTTCTCCCGGTTATTGGTTGTGGTGGTAAGTTCGGTTTAATAAATTTCCATTGTTCATCAGAGAGCTCTCTGAGTTCCATTCACATCCCCATAATACCATTACGGAAGGTAGTATTTACAGTTTTGACATGGGTTCTTGTGGAGTGATTGATAAGGTAAACTTCTGCTTAAAAAGGACTTCGTCCTTTCATTCTTTGGATTAGTAAAAATTTCATCCGGCAGGCCTGTTTCAATAATATCACCCTTATCAAGAACAATGACCCGATCAGCAACTTCATGTGCGAACTCCATCAGGTGTGTAACGATTAAGGTTGTCATTCCTCCACCCACCAGATCTTTGATTACATAAAGGACCTCACCTACCATTTCAGGGTCAAGCGAAGAGGTTGGTTCGTCAAAAAGCATAACTTCAGGTTTCATCGCAAGCGAGCGAACAATACCGACGCGCTGTTGTTCTCCTCCCGATAATTCTTCCGGAAAGCTGTCTATTTTATTTTCAAGATTTATACGGCGCAAAAGAATTAACGCGTTTTCAATAGCAATTTTGCGGTCGATACCTAAAACCCTTACAGGAGCTTCAATAATATTTTCAAGAACAGTCATATGAGGAAATAAATTAAACTGCTGAAAAACGATTCCAACTTTAAGTCTTATTTTGCGGATAACCTCCATATCCTCCTTTGAAGGATTTAATCTGTTAATTGAGTGCAATCTAATACCATCTACAATAATCTCGCCTTTCTGGAAATTTTCAAGGCCGTTTATACACCTTAAAAAAGTACTTTTCCCGCTTCCCGAAGGACCGATAATAGCGACTATCTCACCTTTTTTCACATCAAGGCTGATGCCTTTAAAAAGATGATGGCCATTATAAGATTTGTGCAGATCTTTTACTGTTATCATGGAAACCTCTGAATTTGACAAATCAAACCCCTCCTTTTTTTCCTTTTAACCTGTTTTCCAGCCTTCTCGCTAAGAGCGATAATGGATAGCTCATTCCAAAGTATAAGATTGCGGTAATTAATCCCAGTTCAAAATACCTTAAAGTCGAAGATGCGAGTATATTATATGTTTTAGTAAGCTCCACCATAGCGATGATCGAAACTAAGGAAGAATCTTTAAAAAGCGCGATGAAATCGTTTGTGATACCCGGCAAAGAGATCCTCAGTGCTTGAGGCAAGATTATCCGTTTGATTGCGAGGTTTCGTGACATTCCAAGAGATAACGCAGCTTCCATCTGGCCTTTTGGGATGGCTGAAATCCCTGCCCTGTAAATTTCCGCCTCATACGCTGCGTAATTCATTCCCAAACCTATAAACGCTGCTAACCAGGGGCTCAGTGAAATACCGATATTCGGCAAGCCGTAATAAAGAAGGTAAAGCTGTATTAAAAGGGGTGTACCGCGGTAAATTTCAATATAGGTGGTTGCTAAAGAGGTAAATGGTGCCCGTCCATATAAACGTATCAAGCTAATGAATAAACCGAGTGTGACTGCCAATGTCATTGAAACGACTGAAATAAAAATTGTTAGCGCTGCTCCTTTTAATAGTGCCGGGAAAAAAATAGAGATCGACGTCCGTTGGCTTTTTTCGAGGTTAGCGTTAGTGTAACCGGTTTCCACCTGCATTTGTTCATATAGTATATCGTGTGCTTCGTAACCGGTTCCCACCTGCATTTCTTCATATAGTTTATCCTGAGCTTCGTTCCATAAACCCCATTTCTCATATATCTGTTTGAGTTCACCAGATCTAAGAAGCTCGGCAAGGATTTCATCTATTTTGACTTTTAATTCTTCATCTTCCTGGCGTATGGCAATTCCATACAACCCCTCGCCCATCGGTTCTCCCGCATATTTCAGCTCAGGGTTCGGTTTTCCGTAAAATGCAGCAATAGGCAAATCCAAAAGTACTGCATCGATCCTTCCAATAGCTAGATCTGTATAAGGTTCAACCTGGGTCGGATATATCCTTACATCTACGCCGCCTAAATTCTCAAGTATGTCCTGGGCTACGGTTCCGGACATTGTTCCTACTTTTTTGCCCTTCAGGTCATTAATATCTTTAATATTATTTTCATTTGTTCTAACGACCAGCTGTTCAGTATAAATATAATATGGGCGGGAAAATAAGATTGTCTCTTTACGATCATCCGTAATCTCAATACCGTTCATTGCGATATCAAAATCACCGCGTTCCAGTGCGGGAACTAAACCATCCCAAGCATTCTGTTTATGTACTGCCTTTACACCTAATTTGTTAGCTATTGCATCTGCAAGATCCACTTCAAAACCGATGTATTTTTCAGGATTTTCCGGGTCTGGGAAAATATATGGCGCCCCACCCTCTGCGTCCGCTCCCCATATGAGTGTGCCCCGCTCCTGAATTTTATCAAGGGCACTGTTATTATCTTGCGCCATGCTTGTATTTGACGACAAAAAAACAAATAGGCCCAATAAAATACAAAGTCTCAAATAATTACATTTATTTTTCAGCATCACACCGCCTCAAAATATTTTATTCAAGTTAAAATCGTCTATAAAAGTACACCTCATCAATTATGGAAAAGTCATCAGCACAAGGCAGTTTAGACTTAAAAGCCAGGGCGGACTTCATCATCTTTCTTATAACGAAATACACAAGGCTTAGATATAGTTTGCGAAATATAAACGATGATTTCTGTGTTCTTTACTTACCTGTTGAGATTAGTGGCGTAGAAAAAGAATGATATACAGGCATACAACATTAAAAATGGATATTACATTAAGATCCAAGCTTGTACAAAGACAGCATTCCCCAGATATAATAATCTGCAAGGTTCTAATTTTGAAAGATGCGTTAAAGCCGAACACAGGTGAATATATCCTGAGTAAGTTGAAGCCGTCTGAAGAGAGATTTAGTTTTATGTCTGCAAATTGCTTCTTTAAACTTCAAACAAGGGTTTTCAATCTCTCATTTACAAATGTACTTGGATTAGATTTAAACAGACAGCTGAAATGAAAAATATATTTTAACTGAATTGAATTGAAAATAAAATTCAAGTTTCCATCCTTAGTAATTATAAATATCACTACAGCAGATTAATATGGCGGGTTATTATAAAAAACATTGAAAAATAATTATTTTGAAAAGGCTGGTGGGATAATATGAAAGGATTTGCAATGCTTGAAATTGGAAAAGTAGGCTGGATTGATACTCAAAGGCCTTCAGCAGGACCATATGATGCAATAGTGAGGCCTCTTGCGGTAGCGCCGTGTACATCAGATGTTCATACTGTCTGGGAAGGGGCGCTTGGAGACCGCAAAAACATGATTTTAGGACACGAAGCCGTAGGTGTTATAGAAGAAATCGGATCAGAGGTCAAAGACTTCAAACCAGGCGATAAAGTAATTGTTCCTGCAATTACACCTGACTGGCGATCCATGGAGGCACAGGATGGAGTACCTATGCACTCGAATGGAATGCTTGGTGGATGGAAATTTTCAAACTCCAAAAATGGAGTCTTTGCAGAATATTTCCATGTAAATGATGCAGACATGAATTTAGCTCTACTTCCAAAAGGAATGCCCCTCGAACAAGCTGTCATGTTATCAGATATGGCAACTACTGGAATACAGGGTGCGGAAATGGCAAAAATTAAAACGGGCTCTACGGTTGCAGTCATAGGGATTGGTCCTGTTGGTCTGATGGCAGTGGCAGGTGCATGTATTCTTGGTGCTGGTAGGCTCATTGCAGTAGGAGGTCGGAAAGTCACTGTTGATCTTGCTCTGGAATACGGGGCATCTGAAATTGTTGATTACAGAAAAGGTGGACTTGTTGAACAGATTCTTGAAAAGACGAATGGAAAAGGTGTGGATTCTGTAATCATAGCAGGAGGAAATGAAAACGCAATTTCAGATGCAGTCAAAATTGTAAAACCTGGAGGCACGGTATCAAACGTCAACTACTACGGAACCGGAGACATACTTCCTATTCCACGTATTGAATGGGGGGTGGGTATGTCTCAAAAAGACATGCGTGGTGGCCTGACAACCGGAGGTCGTCTGAGAATGGAAAGAATGGCAGCCCTATGTACCTACGGAAGAATAAAACCCGAAAAAATGGCCACCCACGTATTCGAAGGATTCGACAAAATGGAAGAGGCTCTCATGCTCATGAAAGAAAAACCAAGAGATCTGATCAAACCTGTTGTTCTCCTGGATAAATAATCGAGTCAACCCCCTCCCTAAACTCTTCGCAAAGCTCAGAGTTTTAAGGAAGGGGTATTTTCGCCTTATGGGATAAAGGATTGATCAGATAGGATCGAGTCGTAAAAGTAGCTAATAGTTAGCCATCGTAAAATTTTCAGCGCCAAATTTTGAACTTCAATAGTATACTCTAATTTTGAGAGGATTTTTCACTAAAATGATTCATTCCTTTCATCCTTTTCTTTTAACTTTTCATTCTTCATACCTATTTTTAGGAATTTATCGATAGCCCCAGCTACTCAATGCACCTAATCTTTTACATTGACCACAATTACACTTAATATTCCTTGTATGTTCATTTTAGGAAGTCCCCAATATTTTGCTCTTTGCAATTGTCGACGGCGGTTAAGAATTCCTCATTTTCGACGGTTTGAAATTCCCCAATCCTCAATCCTTGAGAAAAGTTCGAGAATTGTGAATCATGCTGAAAACGGAGGTTTCTGATAGCTATTATTAATCCATAATTCACCTAAAAAAGTCTCTTGAATCAGAAAAACCCTTCCCCAGAGAAAAAGGATCGCTTAATCTAAAGAAGCCCTGCAAATTGCCCCTTCTAAAGCTGCAAAAATCACGGGTTTTTCAACTTCACTTTTTTAACAAATCTATTCGAGAAGGGTTCCAGCGGACTGCCGGCAGGAAAAATATATTTAGAGCTTATCCCAAAACCAATTTTTGATCTTCAGATTAATAAAATTTCAGAACCATTTTCATAATCGGAAACTTGATTGATCATTCGGAATTTGAAAATTAAGAGATGCTGTTTTGAGTTTTGGGATAAGCTCTATAAATGTAGCTAAAAATGTAAAGCTATCAGTTAACAACGGTTATCGGGTAGTTATCCATCCCCGCAGCAAGCTGCGGGGTATTCGACTGATAACCTCTGTGTTTCCTCCAGACAGGCGTTGTATCAAGTCAGAAGAATATGGTTATTGCGTTCATTAAGCTTGTTCAAAATTTTACTCTGCATCGCATATGTAACATTCTTCGCAGTTGTCACAGTTGCCAGTGTTAGGATTTTGTATTATAAAATTTTTACCTGTGCTGTCAGCTTTGAAATCAATGCTACCATCAGGAAAGCCAGCCGCCACTTTTGGTGCCATGACGACTTTGATACCATTATTCTCCGTGATAACATCAAATTCATTTATGTCATCAGCAAGTGCTAATCCATAGTGAACATCTGCACTTGACTCAGTTATATAGATCCGTATCGCTGGTTGCTCGATTCCTTCTTTCTCGAATAAAGATTTAAGCTCTGCCGCAGCTCTGTCTGTTATTTCTATCATTTATATGCCCCCAATTTCCAGATATAAATTGCCAATTTATATGATCAGAAATTGGCAATTTATGTATAGAATTATTGACGTTATTATATAAATGCCCTGCTTTGTAATTGAGTTTATTCAAAACCAATTTATTACTACATCGCAGTATAAGTCTTCAGACTCACTTCATGACGAAGCTCGATTGATTGTCCATAATTTGATATTTTGATAAATAATTTTTAGTTATTCACCTGAAAAAGATCACTTAAATCAGAGAAGACCCTCTCATCAGAAAAAAATCACTTTTATCAAAAAGGCCCTGCAAAGGGCTCATTTTAAATCTACGATTTAACTGAATGAATAGTCCTGGCTTCAAATTAATGATATTGTATAGCGACGTTTCTTATACAAGAAAGGAAAGTCAAAAGTATGGATTTTGCAGGAACATGGCATATTTATGAGATGGAACTATGGGATGAAGACTATTTCAATATGGAAGTTCAAGCTTATATTAAGATAAAGCCAGCCAACAGAGGATGTTTTCAATTTGGTTTAGTTTCTGGTGAGATAGACGGAAGGATTGTTAATTATGCTGATGGCAAAAGATTTGAATTCACCTGGGAAGGAAATGATGAGTGCGAGCCTGCCTCTGGTAGTGGTTGGATCAAGATAAAAGAAAAAGATGTACTGGAGAGGGAGTTTAGATTTCATTACGGAGACAGGTCTATATTTTTAGTGAGGAGAACAGAATAATAAAATCAAGTAATCTGAAAAAGATCCTGCAAAGTGCCCCTTCTAAAGCTGCAAAAATCAAAGGTTTTTAATCCTCTTTTATTAACAAACGTATTCGAGGGAGATTCAAGCAGACCGCTGGCAGGAAAAATATATTAGAATAGAAATAAGAAGGAATTAAAGAAATTTCAGCATCGTTCTTTAGTAATTATAATGTTATAGTATGAAATATATAAACAAGTTGCTGTATATAGAACCTTGCCCGCATCAATATAAATGCGCTGTAGAAAAGAAAAACATTTCAGGCATCTTTTTCAGACACCTTTATTTCAGATACCTTTATCAGGCATCTTTATTCTGATACCTTTAAATCAGTATTTAATGTAGCCTTTCCGCTCAAGCCATTCGACCTGGGGCCTTGTGTATTTCCAGGTTACTTCGGCTTTGGAGTCCTGTACTTCCCAGGGATTGGCTATAACAACATCGCCTTCGCGGATCCACATTCTCTTCTTTTTAGAGCCCGGAATCCTGCCCATGCGGACAATCCCGTCCATACACTGAAGCGTTACCCTTTTCGAGCCGAGTAAACACGCAACCGTTGCCAGAACTTCATTTCGGTCCTTACGGGGGACTCGTACCCTGGATACTTCAGGGGTATCTCCTGA
>NZ_JBNAKP010000033.1:0-22492 GCF_049706645.1 Methanosarcina sp.
ACAGAGCAAGAATCTCTTCACGTTTCATAAAAGAAAAAAATAATTCATTTTATATCCAATTTTTCCTCGGAACGAGGAAAAATTGTGGAGCCCTAACAAGGCTACCTGAATAGTTACAATAAAAGTTATATTTTTTAAGGCAACTTTTGTAAAAGAAATTTTGCGTAACTTCTATAATACAGTGTTCGAAAAAATTGAAGTTTTTTATAAAGGAGATTTTATAAAACATAACTTGTTTTTGACTAATAAACTTTCGAAAAAGAGGTTGTGCATAAGTCTTACACATGCGTACAAAAAATTCACGTTACATATAACCCCGCACTATACTTAGTTGTTAATTATATTCACCTTTTTGTATATTCCTTAAGCCTATAAAGATAATAATAACATTTTTTCATTTATTTATATAATTAACTATAAAAGGGATAATTTACAATAAAAAATATGAGATGGCGTAAAATGTCTTGAAACTAGCTTTAGCTAATTAAAAGACAGTCCTTAAAAAGTTTAGATTTTAAGAATTCAAACCTTGGGAGTAGATACTTGTGGATTATGTTATTACATACAAATGCCTCGCACATGGAACGGCAGTTTTAAACAATCTGAAAAACCACGAAAGATTGAAAAAGATTATTTCGGATCTTGACTCTTTAATTAAAACTGTCGATGAATTATATCTCCGTGAAATTAGAGCCGCTTTTGAATCATTATCTGATGCCTATATTACAAAAAATATGGAAACAAAAGGTATCCGTCTGCATTTTGCTGAAAAAAATCTTTTGAAAAACTCAAATCTAGATAAGAACCTAATAATTGGCGGCTATCCTAGCACACATTTAATGGCTCTTGCTCACTATGGCTTAAGTATTATTTGTCACTTACGAAATGATGATAATATTGCACTTAAGCACATTCTGCAAACATATAGATATTCGCCAAAACTTGCGCGCACGGAATTATTCCCTGAATTTTATGACGCCACTGGCTTACATAATGAAGTGATGTATAAAGTAAGTTTGTGGCATACAGCAGAATTAGACCGTTTAAATAATGAAAGTTTCAAGGGCGAAGAGCTAATCAGGAAAGGTGGAGCATTTGGTTTAGCCGCAGCTGCTATAGCCATAACCTCTCTTTTTGGTGCTCCCCATTTAGGCGCTGCTGTAGCATCAAAAAAATGTATGGATATATATAAAGATTCAGATCCATCCACTCTTAGGGAAAAAGCAATTCGCGATCTTGAAGGAAGAATAGAGGAAAAAGAGGATGAATTATGTAGTGCTGTAGCAAATGAATTGCTTACTGAGCTTGGACTAGATTAATGGTTACTTATGTAATACGTACAAAAACTTTACTTTTTTTTAAAGCCGGCCTTATAAAATAAGAGTTTTATCTAGCTGTTCTATAAAATAAGATTAATCTTATACTCTTTTATTAATCTTCAAAAAATAGGTTTTGCAATATCTGTACAAGAGCGTACAAAAAATTTGAGTTCTTTCTGGAAAATTATAAAAACTAATGAATTTTTTTAAATTAACTTTATTAAATATTAATGTTGTTTTTTAAATTGAGTACAAAAAAACCGTTTTCTTTCTGACAAGAATTATAAAAAGCTGTGAATTTTCACAAAAACTTTCTAAAAAATTGGTTGTGCATTAATCATACAAAACAGCGTACACTTTTTTGGAAGTATATATCCCTTGAATTTAGTGCGAGGGGTGGGATTCGAACCCACGAAATCCTTCGATACCGGATCTTAAGTCCGGCGCCTTTGACCGGGCTGGGCAACCCTCGCGCTTTGAAAAAAAGGCAGGTTTTTTTGAGCCGCAAAGATTCCTTATGCGGACATGCTTTAAATAAAGTTAAATTATTTAAAGTTTATTCTTTAGCTCATGGAAATTACATTTCTTGGCACTGGAGTTGCGATCCCGCAGAGGAATCGGGTACAGTCCGGAGTGCTTGTGAGGCTTGAGGAAAAGCCACTACTTATCGATTGCGGAAGCGGCGTATTGAGCAGGTTTCCCGAGGCCGGGGTTTCCCACACCGAGATAGATACGGTGTTGCTCTCGCACCTTCACCTTGACCACGTGGCTGACCTGCACCCTCTCATCAAGGCAAACTGGCTCCGCGGCAGTACCAGTATGAAAGTTTACGGGCCTGAAGGGACCGAAGAATGGTTTTCAAAAGTGCTTGACGCTTACGAATATCTTCAGGAAGAAGTGGATGTAGATGTTGTTGAGCTCTTCCCCGGAAAAGAATTTACTCCCGAGGGTTTCGACTGTGAGATCAGCTGCACGGCAGCCACGCATAGTGTTCCGACCCTGGCCTACCGCGTGACCGGAGAGGATGGGGAATTCGTTTACTCAGGAGACACCGAGCCCTCCAGGGAGATAATTGAACTTGCGGCCGAGGCCGATCTCCTGATCCACGAGTGCTCATTTCCTCCGGGCATGAAAGTTACAAACCACACCACCCCCAGCACACTGGCAGAAATCCTGGAAGAGTATAACCTGGAAATCGGAAGCATCTGCCTTACACATTTCTATCCGGAAATGCAGGGGCATGAAAGGGAAGCAGTGCACCGCCTGGAAAGGTATTTTGACGGAGAGGTGATTCTTGCCGAAGATCTGATGAAGCTTGAATTATAACGAAACACAAGTGGAATATGAAGCGTAAAGTGGGTGCCGGGCGCAAAGTGAAATTCCGACTGTAAAGCAAGCCTGTACTGTTAAAACGAGAGACAATCCGAAGAATAATTTCAAATTCTTCGGCAATCTTCAGGCTTTACTCTTCATCCCTGTTGAAAACAGAGCCTGAACTCAAAATCGTTCATGCAACCTCACGTCTACTTCTCACATCCTCCGACCGCATCCCGTCAGGTGAGTATGCAGCCTTATTATTAAATAGCAGAAAAGCAGAATCACTCTCATACGGAGAATCGTACGGAGAACCATACGGGGAATCATACGGGGAATCATAAAGTGAAAGGCTCTAAATTACCATCTTTATACATTTAATCAATAGGTTTAATCAATTGTTTAATCATACGTTTACTCTCCATACGTTTAATCAATTGTTTAATCCATACGTTTAATCCGTATTCCTTCAATCCTTACACCTCAAGGTGCATACGTTTATCCAATATCTTTAATCTGCATAAGTATATTATTTTTGAAATATAAGCTGCAATTTATTTATCTCTGAAAAATAAGCTATATACCTTTATCACTGGTGATTATCATGGCAAGACTACTCTCAGAAACGGATATCGGTATTCTGAAAACCGTTGCCCCGGAGTGTGAGGGGTATCTCTGTTCAGGCTCAGGAATGGCCTATCGTTCCATACTTCCTCCCCTGGCAAATCACTATGCAAAAGATGCTCAGGATTTTCTGAGGAGAATAAAGCTGCTATCCAGATATGACCTGGAATACCTTGTCAGGCTCATACTATCAGGAGAAGAAAGTCTCGGCTGCGTACCGTTTGAGTATATCGAACTTTTCATCGGGAACGTTTCTGAAAGGCTGGGTGAGGAAATAGCGGCTCAGGTCAGGAATTCCTATAATAATTCAGAATGCCCTGATTAAATTATTAAAAATTATTTAAAGAGCCTCAAAAAAGAAAACAGTAAAGAGAAAAACTGTGCATAGCTTATAGCTCAAACAGGCAGCAAGAAGAGAAACGGTACAGAAATATAATTCAAACAGGCTAAAGCAGTGTTATAAATCAGAACATTATAATTCTGTCTAAACCTGTAGCATCATAAGCCTGTCACGATCTGCACAGATTTCTAATTTAGAGCCTATCCGAAAAATAAATCATGGTATGAAAAAAGTTACAAGGTTTTAATAGTTACAAGGTTTTAATATCCTGATGTCATTCCAATATAATCCTGAGATCTGTTCCGGTGTATATTGCTAATAGTAAAAGGCTGCAGTAGGTCACTTCGCTTTTCGAATCGGCTCTTAATCCGTATAAGGATTTCTAATTTATAAAAACCTCTGCTCATTCCCTCCCGTATTTATCTTCAAGCCTTTCAATATCGTCTTCTCCAAGATAATCTCCACGTGAGATCTCAATGAAAACAAGGTTTTGACCGCCTATATTTGTAACTCTATGTACCTCGTTTACCTGGAGATCAATCGAATCTCCGGGAAGAACCCTGATTTTACTCTCGTTTTTAGTTACAAGCCCCTCTCCGCTGACTATGTACCAGTGCTCGTTTCTATGAGAATGGCGCTGGAGTGAAATTTCACCCTGAGGGAGAACAGTAAGGATTTTGACTTTATATCCGGGCCTCTGCATAAGCACTTCATAAAAGCCCCAGGGCCTTTTCTCCTCACGTTTGCACTTTTCGAGGATGGTTTCATACACTTTGATGTAATCATCCACCATCCTGTCAACAGAAAAATGTCTTTCCACACTTTCCCTGCAGGTTTTGCGAGATATGGAGCCTAACTTTTGCACAGCCTGTGCAGCTTCATCGACGTTATTGACCAGAAACCCGGTTTCTCCATCCCGGATAAGCTCAGGCATTGCACCCCTGTTTATTGCAATTACCGGTGTACCGCTGGCCATAGCCTCAACTATGCCAATCCCGAAAGCCTCATCATAATTAATCATGTGCAACAAAGCATATGCATTCGACAGAAGTTCCTTCTTACGCTCAGGATCGACATGCCCTTCGTAAATAATCTGTTTATTGTCTATATGAGGCTGGACTTCTTTTTCAAAATAAGCCTGATCTGCAACGAAACCGGCTATTCTGAGTTTTCTGCCCGTCTTTTTTGCGACTTCTATTGCTTCCTTTACGCCCTTATCTTTATGCAGGCGTGATAAAAAGAGAAGATAATCCTGCGGATTCTCATTGAAATGAAAGCTCTCTATGTCAATCCCATGCCGAACCGTTGCTATATAGTCCAGATCGCGGCACCTGTAGGCATCACTTATGGATACATAAAAAGTTCTATTATTATATTTTTTATAAACAGGCAAAATTTTCCGTGAAGAAATGCCGTGGATTGTTGTTACAACAGGCGTATCGACAAGCGCACTGTAAGTCAGAGGAAGATAATCAAAATGGTTGTGGATTATATCGAATTCATTTGCTCTCTCGAAAACCTCGGAGATATGCAGGCCTTCATACACCTTTACAATCATACTCTTATCTTCTTCATAGGGTCTCGGGCACACGGCATGAAGTTTCGCTGCAGTGTGAGAATCCGCTGTCGCAAATAATGTAACGTCAATACCCCGTTTTACCAGGCCTTCGGTTAATAAAGATACTATGGATTCCCAGGGGCCATACTTTTTTGGTGGCGTGCTCCAGGCAATCGGAGATAACATTGCAACTCTTATACTAATACCCCCAAAATTACTCACATCCCCAGATAATTTTAATCTTTTAATTTTTGGCTTTAAATCGTAATTCTTGATATTTCTATCTAATTTTTGATTTTTATATCTAATCCTTGACTTTTATATTTCAACTTTAAATTTTAATTTTATTTACCTTTGAATTTTCTATTAACTTTATTTCAATCTTGCATATCCTCTTTTCGGATCAGTGGAACTTTCTATATCTTCTTCAAACCATCTACAGTATTCATCAGGGCACTGTTTCTCAGGACACTGATGGATATACTTCAGGACATCGCTGACTTTTGCGATGGCTAGCGATACGGAGGTATCCGCACTCCCGTAATAAATGCGGATTTCATCGTCCACAAGAACCCATCCGCAGGGAAAAACAACATCATTGACATCTCCGCTTCGCTCATACATTTCACGTGGCCCGAAAACCCAGCCTTCCGACCTGTGAAGCACCTTCCTGGGGTCATCAGGATCAAGGAGGGCAAGCCCAAGCCGGTAACTTGCCTTGGCCGTTGTCTGGCGTACCCCATGATACATAATTAACCATCCGCCAGATACACGGATTGGCTGCGGAGATAACCCTATCTTGTTAGCGTCCCACCATCCGCCTTCCCTGGCATACAGAAGAACTTCATGCTCTCCCCAGTATTTCATATCCGGGGAAAAAGATATCCAGATATTTGCCTTTGCCCCGCTTATTAAAGATACGGGCCTGTGTAACATTGCCCACCTGCCGTTAAACCTTACAGGAAAAAGAGCAGAATCCTTATTTTCAGGAGGCATGGTAGCTCCTACCCGCTCAAAATTACGGAAGTCCTCTGTAAAGGCAAGCGCAGTTAAGGGACCCGAATCCGAAAAAGCCGTATACGCCACAGCCCATTTCCCCAGCTCATCCATATAAGTTATGCGTGGGTCTTCAATGCCGTATATTTCTTCAGGGTAATTTGCAGGATCCGGAGCAAAGGTCGGTTCAGTATCAACTTCCCAGCCATCAATCCCATTCTTACTTCTTGCTATTGTAAAGTGAGAAAAGCCCCTGTGATCTTCGACACGCACCAGTAACAGGGTTGTACCATTAACTATAACAGCTGCAGGGTTAAACACCGAGTGGGCCATATAAGGCCAATCCTCAACAGTTAGTATAGGGTTCCTGTTGTATCTTACAAACAGCTCCCCATGGTCTTTCCAGATCATATTACCCTCTCACTCAGCCTGATTTGCTGACAAAAGGCTCTTTCTTTTCTGCAGGGTTCCGTCATCTACTTCATTGCTTACTCTGGATTGCAGTATTGTACTGAAAGCTTTATCCATGTGTTTGTTTAAAGAGCTCAAAGCCATAAGGAAGCAAACCGCGGATTCCGCACCCTGGTTACAGTTCATACCATCGCGGTTGAGCCCGTCACAAACCGCGCCTGTGGAATTATCATACATAACAGTTCGCAAACGATTTCTTCCAAGGAAATATTCAAAAGAATATCTTGCAAGCTCCAGATATTTCCTCTCACGCACAATCTCATAAGCCGAAACATAAGCCTGAGTCAGGTAACCTGCTTCGATAGGCTGCTGGTCAAAAATCGGTTTTTCCCCGCTATAGGAGTACCAGCCATCGTTTCCAACCATGTCAAAAAAGTCGCCTTTCCACTGGATCTCGGTAAGAAAGTCCAGGGTAGCAAGCCCAACCTTCCGGTAAGTCCGGTCTTTGGTGTAATTATACGCCAGTAAAAGGGATTCACTCAATTTTGCGTTGCTATAGGTTACTGTAGGCTCGAACCAGTTCCAGTCTTCTTTATGGTTAGCCTCATATAAGTCGACCAGAGAATTCGCGTGGCTGGTAAATATGGATTCGAAGGTGTCTTTACTTGCAAGGGAGTCTACGGACTTCACGGCATCCCTGCGTGAATTGAATACCGATTCGAATTCATCGGCATCCACACCTGTCCTGAGTATTTCATACAAACCGCACATTGCATAGGCTTTTGCCCTCGGATAGTTAAGCTTCTCCATTTCAGGCCTGGCCCTGCTCATAAGAGTATGCGCAAGGGTGCGCATATTTTTCGACAGGTAGGGGCAGCTTACCACATGTCCAAGCCCGTAGATAGCACGCCCGAGAGTATCTTCACTGCCCTTTTCATCCAGAAATTCCCTTTTATAACTCATGAAGTTATGGAAGTGGCCCGTCTCGGTCTGGGCATGCTCAAGAAAGCTCATGTATGTGGTAATTAACTTCCAGAATTCCTCTGCTTTCTTCGGGCTGTCTGTCAACTGTGTCAGTGCAACAAGAGCTCGGCCTACGTCATCAGTACTGTACCCGTGATGGCGAGCCGGTACACCAAGGTTGGTGTGCTGCATAATGCCCACATCGTCGGTCAATAGTTTAAGATAATCAAGTTTTACTTCAGGCAGCTGATTTGGAAGGAATTTAAATTTGTTCAGGGTGCTGGAGTAGGCACTGTAGCTCTTTAAGGCCCTGGTGAAAACCGTATTATATTGTTTACCTACATTTTTCCAGGTCATTTTTCTACCAAAATCGTATGCCTTTTTGCGCATATTATCACACTCTTCTGGATTTTCAATTAAGTGCAAAAGAGATTCTTTAAAGCCGTCCGTGTCTCCAAAATCTACAAGCAACCCCCGATTGTCGGAAAGCATTTCCTGGGCGTACCAGTAAGGAGTGGAAACTATTGCCTTTCCCATGCCAATCGCATAGGTCAGAGCTCCGCTTACTATCTGTTCTCTGGAAAGGTATGGAGATACGTAAATATCACTGGCCAGGATATAATTGCAGAGTTCTTCTTTTTCGACAAATTTATCATGGAATACTACATTCTTCTCAAGCCCGAGTTCTGAAACTTTGTCCTTGAGATACTGCCTGTACGCTTCTCCAAAATTCTTTTTAATTACGGGATGCGTGGCACCCAGTATAAGGTATATAAGGTCAGGATACTGGCTTACGACTTCAGGAAGAGCGTCAAGCATACTTTCAATACCTTTATTCTGGCTCAACAGGCCGAAAGTAAGGACAAGCGGAGCCCCTTTCAGGTTCAACATCTTTTTATACTTATTGCAGTCGTTAAAAGGATAGTCGGGCACTCCATGAAAGATCAGTTCGATCTTGCCCTCAGGAGCATTATAAACATCTTTTAGCATATCAACTGCAGTCTGGCTCATTACAACCAGCTTTTCGGAATATCTGATGAGTTTTTCCGTGGACACCCTGTACTCAGTTTCAGGTTCCTGGATTACAGTATGCATCGTGCTTATTACAGGCTTGTTGATCCCTGAAAGAAGAGCAAAAATGTAGTCTCCCGCACTTCCGCAGAAAAGCCCGAATTCATGCTGAAGACATACGATATCAATATCAGACTGGTTTATATAATCTGCAGCCCGGTAATAATCCTCGATCCTGTCCCTCTGAATTTCAAAAACGACTTCTTCAGGATAATTGTAGGTTTCAGAGGGATCGTTCAAAGCAATTACTTCACAATGAACGTCGTTATATTCCCCGGACACTGAATTTAAAAGATCGGATGTGAATGTGGCAATCCCACATTCTTTTGGAACATAGGTTCCTATAAATAATACTTTCAGTTGCTTATTCAATTAATAACCCCCAAATTCGAAGTAATTAAGTTTGATTCTCCGTTTTTTTCTATTTTATAGTTCACCAATTACATACTATTATTCCCCATAATACCATATTATCCCCATACTAATGCAAAGAGTAAGTATCGATAAAGTTTATTACGGTTTTGGATTGAAGCTATATATGTTTACTTCAAACATGCAATACAATGAAAAAATATATAGCTAAGAATCCATAAAATATGGCTTTTGTCAAGCGCAGGTAATCACTAATAGCTCAGGTGATTACTAAATAGCGATAAATTTATAATACCCACCCAATTACTCACTTTGCTAAACTTCAACAAAGTGGGTAATAAAATATTGATTAGATCTAATAATTGTATTCAATGCTATTTAATATTATTTATAAATATTATTGTACGAGTTAGCGAAACAAATAAAAAGAAAATTGAGAAAGGATAGCGCCTGAAAAGCTATTAAAGGGTTTCTGCCGGCACAGGGCAGTTTCCTGATCATGCACCCGTTTCAACCCCGAAATTTACCTTTTATTTGCTGCGCTTTCTGTCAAAATCTTTTTTCTGTAATCTGTATTAAAGGCTTTAATGTGTATGGCTTCCTTATCCATACTGGCTTTATCCAAATCTGAATATATTTCAGTATTAATAGAAAAATATAAAACAAAAGCTATGGTATGGTTTAAAACTTTTTGATAAGGAGAACCTGAGTTCTAAATGGAGAATGCTGAAAGTTGAGTTATTAAAGACTTTCCAGATTAGATTAACTGATGCATAAGAGATTTTAATCACAGCAGATAGGGTCCTACCCTGCAATAGTTTCCATATGCTCTCCTTCTCAGTACTGTTTCTTCCAGAAAAATTATGCTTTATTCCCAGCCTCAAAAATACTTTTATAACAAGTTAAATATTTAATTCACCCATGAAGATAATGCTGAAAATGCTGTAATTCCAGAAATGTTTTTTAAAGACTGGAATCTGTTATATTTATTGGAGAACTTTCCGGTGCAGTGCAAAATAAGGAATAAAGAGGATATGGGGCCTGAAAAAAATAGTTTATAAAATGGGTGATTATTTGAAAACCGTCAAAACAAGGATCTGGCAGAAGGAGGGTTTCTACACTTGATACGATATTGGTTGTTATCCCTTGCTATAAGTGTCGGCCGGGGGGGTGCAAGAATTCTCGATATTTGTGCCTTTCCTGAGCTCATGGACTATTTATGGCAAGTCGTTAAACTCAATACCCGAAACCTTACAGCAATAGAGGAACAGGAAGCTCGAAGCATATTCGGAAACAAAATTAATTACCGGAAGGTGCGTATCGACGAAGCTTCATTCATTGCCTGGACGAGAGCGAAGCTAAAGAGGTGTTCAGGTATGGGAGTTGCAACCTTCCACACAATCAACTTCACTAGAAAGCTTAATGCGTCTGCAGGCAGCTCCGACATGAAATGGCTTATACACGAATTAACCCACGTCGCACAGATGGAACATACAGGTTCGCAGTATCTGGTTGAAGCATTTCATGCGCATATGAGCGAAGGATATGCGTACAGGCCTGGTACAAAAAAACACTTTCGGGAGTATAATCGTGAGCAGCAAGCTTGTATTGTTGCAGATTATTATATTGCACGCTGTTCAGGCCGCTCAACTGCAGCTTGTGATCCGTATATTGCAGAACTGAGAGCCGGGGAATTATAAACTATAGAGAAACCTTGCCAGTTCTTGAAAAAAACCGTTAAATGTTCTTGATTTACCTGATTAATTTTTTTAAACTGAACCTGTAATTATATATTAGATCGTTAATAAAAATAGTTTAAACAAAAGGAAGGATTAATTCTAATCAAGTTTTGACTTTATACGAACTACTGCAATGGTAAAATATCATTCCCTGCAGCCGACAGTCCTAAAAAACTGAGAAATTGTATAGGGAAAACTATATGATTAAACTTGGACTAAATTTAGACTAAAATTGGAATTCAAATCTGGGGTATAGTAATGGCTAAAGTTTCATACCAGACGATATTCGGGGCTATCGTACTGATTCTCGGGGTTCTACTCCTGCTCAGGACCACCGGAATATACGATACAGGGCAACTGCTGAAGTACATCCCCTCTTTATTCATTTTACTCGGGCTGTACGCACTCTGGAGAAGCAAATTTTCCAGTTTATCCGGGCCTATCATTCTAATAGTAATTTTCACAACTCTTCAGTTACTGGTCCTTGGCCTGATTTCCTGGGAAAGCATTGCCAGCTGGTGGCCGTTACTGATCATCTTTATGGGAATCGGGATTCTGGCCGACAGGAGAGGCCGCTCATCCGTATTAAGAAAAGATGCCGAAACCGTCGATCTATTCGCAATCTTTGGGGGAGTGGGCAGTACCAATAATTCCAGGAATTTTCGGGGTGGGGATATCACTGCGATTTTCGGAGGAGTAGATCTTGACCTGAGAGATTCCAGTATCGAGACATCTCCTGCAAGAATGAACGTGGTCTCCTTGTTCGGCGGCATCGACATAAAGATTCCTGAGAGATGGCAGGTCGAAATGGATGTACTGCCAATACTGGGCGGTGCCGAGGATGAAAGGCCAAGGAGTTCAGCACGCAGGGAAAATGATTCGGAAAAAACTGATCTCATAGTCACCGGATTTGTTGCTTTTGGTGGTCTTTCTATTAAGGACTGAACGGCATCAGACTGAAAAAGTATCAGTGTTCAGGATAAAAATCTTAATTATTTTAAAATGATTGGGTCAGATGGAGAAATTCAATTTTTAAATTATCAATTTTTAAATTAAGGACAAAAATAAGAGTTTTAAGTAGGGACAAAGTAAGAGTCTCAAAAGAGAAAAAAGTAAGAGCAAGACTGGAGGAATGGGTAAAATTTTTTATTTAAAAAATGAGAACTTTAGTCTCGAATCGAAAGCCGTTTTGTTAATGAAGTGTGGATAGCCAGTCACGAATTACAGATATCATGTCAATAGATCCATGTGGTCTATATATATTAAGGTATTTTGCAAACTTTTAAGACTTGCCAGTACGTCATTGGAATATCATCAGAGGCATAGTATTTAAGGCTCCCAATCATAATATTACCCGTAACGTGGGGACAATGTTTTGAGGCTCTGGTAATTTATATAAGTCAAGACCCTCGCTGGCATGGGACCTGAGCTTAGTTTGAGGATCTATACTGGAAACGTGCAGGCAATTATCGATCCATGTTTGAGTGCGAGCAATTCAACCACTCGGGCCGAGCAAGTCGATGATACTTTGTATCAGGAGTCAATAAGCTGGCACTCGCTTGAAAGCGTCCGGTTCAAAGCTCTGATGGGGCAGGTCGCTTTTGCTTGGAGTAGCTTAGACAATAACTTGAGCAGGTAGGGGACTTTTGTCTACTTATCTTCAGCTTTATATTACGCTTGTCTATACTATCCTGAGTTGATGCCTGAGCTCGAGCTGTAAATTGTTTACACTTAGGAGGCGCATTTTGGAAGACAGTTCGGGGATGTTAGATAAGGAGGAAATGATAGATAGCCCGGTGAAAGACCAATCATTTAAACCGGTTACCCGGGGGAATGCCTGGCTAAAAGTTTTAACATCTGCAGCAGCTTTTTATATTCTCTTACTGGTGGCGTTGCTGCTGACAGGCAATCCAAACCTGTTCCCCAGCCTGGTGATGGTCGGCAGCTTTACGGTCCCTGTTGCCTACGTGGCGTTCTTATACGAGCGCAGGCATTTTAGCCGCCTGAAAATGCCGACTGTCTCCCTGGCTTTCCTGTACGGTGGGCTAGTGAGTATTATCGCCACTTCTTTTCTAGGGCCATTATTTGTTATCCAGTATGATCTTGGTGAGGCTCTAGCAGTAGGGCTCGTTGAGGAATTTGCTAAAATCCTTGGTGTACTGGTGATTGCACGCCATAAACGGCATGACTCGGAAATGGATGGGCTGATTCTGGGCGCGGCTGTGGGGATGGGGTTTGCAGCCCTGGAAAGCACCGGTTATGCCTTTACTAGCTTCCTGATGAGTTCGGGGGACATTTCGGTAACAATGGAAGTGACTTTATTCCGTGGTCTGCTTTCCCCACTGGGGCACGGGACCTGGACAGCGATTTTAGCCAGTGTACTGTTCCGTGAAAGCAAGGATTGCTGCTTCCGAATTAACCTTCAAGTGATTAGCGCATACCTGTTTGTTTCCATTCTGCACGCAATGTGGAACGGATTGTCCCTGGTTCTCACTCCCGCTATTGGCCTGGGGTTAGGTGCGATCACCACATGGGTCGTGGTTGGTTTTATTGGATTGTATGTGCTCCTGGTGCGCTGGCGAGAAGCGGTCAGGTTACAAATTGTTTTGCCACCAGCAACTGAGGCCAAATAAACCTGAAAGGGAAGTATGGGAGAATCCACACCAGAGAGAAGTATATGGGCATCAAAAGTAAATTTTTACAATGGATGAGCTTCAGGATAAAGTAAAGCGTAGCGATACACACTAAAGGGAAAGTAAAACCTCTGAGATGATTCAGAAGGCAAAAGCAGGGATTATGCATAAGATTTTAAGCGATAGTTCCCCTGCCATATATGATGCTCGACACATGGAAGCCGGAAATATTCCACGGCCGTAGAAAAAAGAAGGATTTTTTCGAGGGCTGGTATTTCAAGATGGTGGATTGCAGCGAAAAGAACGCCTATGCTGTTATTCCTGGCGTCTCCATAAGCGGGAAGCCCTTGAAGTCCCATGCGTTTATCATGTTCCTGGATGCTAGAGCTCAGCGAATGCGCTATTTCAGGTATCCGCTCTATGACCTTAAGGCGGGCGATAAAAAGTTCGAGCTTACAATTGGTGAATCTTCGTTCAGCATTGACGAGATGAAACTCAACCTTGGACAGGGTAGAGACCTGATTACGGCCCGCATTAGCTTCAAGGATACGTTTCCCTGGCCCGTGAAACTGCTATCTCCGGGGGTAATGGGCTGGTATGCATTCGTGCCGGGCATGGAATGCTATCACGGCATACTGAGCATGGATCACGCCATTGAAGGGTTCGTCGAGGCTGACGGCATAAGGACAGATCTCAAGGGTGGCAGAGGTTATATTGAAAAGGATTGGGGAGTTTCAATGCCTTCCTCCTGGATATGGATGCAGACTAACCACTTTGATCGGGAAGGTATATCACTCTCTGGTTCGATCGCGAAGATACCCTGGCTAGGCAATTATTTCACGGGTTACATCTTCGGCTTCTTATTTAACAAAAAGCTATACAAATTTACGACGTATTCCGGGACAAAGGTCACCGGGCTCGATGTGACCGACGATAAAATTCGGATCCGGCTGGAAAGTAAGGTATACCGGCTCGATATCGATGCTGACAGGTCGGAAGGCATCGAACTCTCGGCGCCAAAACTGGGAGAAATGACGGCGAAAGTTAATGAATCACTGCGCTCCAGTATCAATGTGACTTTATTGAGGAAAAACGGTTCTGGCACGAAGCTTATCTATTCCGGAACAGGGAGAAATGCCGGTCTGGAATTCGTGGGTGATATCACAGAACTGATAAAAGGCTTGAAGAAATAAGGCCTTAATCGATCTTGATGTATACCTTATTGCAGTCCACATTAATTGCATAAACATATGACCTATTACAGAGAATTCGGGCAATGGGAATCCGGGCAATGGGGCTGAACAGTTGATGAGACGTAAGCCCAAATACTTTTTTGAACAACACCTGGAGCCAATCTCTTAAAGACAATAATGTACTTTACATGCTTTTATTGATACTGGTTTTTACAATAAAAAGGCAACTGGCATAGCCATACAATTCAACGATATCCTATAAAATTTTGTTAGGAAAATTGACTGATTTTTGAGTTTACGACTAAAGAATACTATCTAAAGGCTTAAGATATCAGGTTGAATAACTCTGGAGTCCTTTAACCTGCAAGCTCTTTAACACAAAAATAGATATAATTCCTTGCAGACGGAAGTCTATCTTAATAAAAAACCTCTTCATGCTTAAAAATTCTTTATGCTTAAAATATAGCCATCAGGGCCATTTCGAGAGTCTAGACGCTTCCAATAACGAAACTGATAGAAAAATACTGATAGAAAAGTAAATACAAAAAACAGAAAAAAGAATTATCTGACTCAGGACAGGAAATAAATTTACATACATAATGGGTATAGCCCGGCACGGATTCGAACCGAGGTTGCAGGATCCAGAGTCCCGCATGATTGACCACTACACTACCGGGCTTCGATGATTTTTCGCTGTGGGGCGCATTTCTTTCGCCCTGAAGCGTATCTTCTAAAGGAAGATTTTATATATATACCTTTCGGCTGAATGCTCTACACTTTTAAAATTAAATAACAAAAGAGAAGTTATTTTTTTACAGGTTTTCCTCGGGCTGATTGAGAACTGCAGTCCACCACCAGCGAGCCATATCTAAAAGATCTTTTGAAAACTGACCTGAAAGCCTGTACTCCTTATCCTTTATCGAGATCAGCCCGGCTCCAAGCAGTTTATTACGCATTGAATAAAATGAGGCACGCCCTATCTGGAGTTCTTCCAGAAGGACCTTCCATTCGTCAGTTCGGATTGCATTTCCTGCAGCCTGACGCTCTTCAATTATTGTCAGGAACTTTTGACCCCTGACAGCTGTTGAATCTTCTTGAAAAATACGCCGCATAAGGGTATAATAGGGGTCCCTTGAATTGCTTATGCGGGTATTAGCATCCGATCTTACCACAATAGTCGTTGCTGTTCTGGGTGCGTTTTTAACGAGTGACATTGTCCATCAGGCAGTTGGGGGTAGAATAGTAAACTTCTCAAGCTGTGAATTCGGCAGAAGTTTTGGATGAAGTTACAATCTTCATGAGTAGATCTATATATTCTTCTCTCAGAAGGTAAACCATTGGGGTCTTATAGGATTCTTTATGCGCCCTTAGAATTCCAAGTTTCGAATGGATATACCCTACCATGGATGCGACCGTATTCCTCGATACATTATACTTGCTCGTAAGCATTTCATGCAGCTCGTCAATAGTCGCTTTTTTTACCTTGATGAAGATGCACAGGATTGCTCTTCGATATCCACTTGAATCAACTTCAAGAAATTTCTCTAATCTGGATTTAATTTTAGCTCGGATGGATACCATAAATTACCACCTCTACTGATATAGTAAACTATGTAAGTTATAGCTCTATATATAGATTTGTAAATTTATTCGTGCTGATAGGATGGATATAAAAAATTGATATCCATTAGACAATTTTACTTTACTTCAAATCCAGTTTTTCGTATACATATATACTCTTTCTCTGATATATCGCTTTTTATGCCTCATCCGCACCGGATATATTTCCAAATCTTTTTAAGAGCTTTTGATTGTAAACACTAGACTTTTATATTTTTATTTATTAACTTCTTTTTTAATAAAAACTATATATCCGCACAAATCGGAAAAGCTTCTATTTTCGGGGGAAGAATTTCAAATACTTACATAATATATTTACTTAACTACACTATTATTTTCTTATGACAATATATTAAGTTTGCGTTTAATCCACTAAAACTGTCCCGTTTTTACATATTATAAAAGTAAAAACAGCGATTTTCCGAATTTTTATCAGGGCCCCGAAATTAAATTATTAATTTTATCCTGAAACCCTTCTTTAAAATGTATTCAGCGCGTGAATTTTTTCATTTCCACATTTTTCAGGTAAGCGCGGTTTTGTAAATCTAGCTTTAAAATCCTATTCTTCATGAAGCTTGCGGCATTTTTTATCCGGCGGCATTTTTTCTGCACACTTGAAATCTCAGAACTCCATCGAAAAGCCCTGGGGCCGGAATAGAAAAATCCTAGAATAAAATTAGAAGAGATAACACTGAAAATAGAAGATATGAAACGCCGTATCCTTAAAGCCAGGAGCCTTTCATAATAAGGGGATTAATATTAATAGGTTTATAACCTTTACAAAGAAAGAGAGTAAGGAATAAAAAAAGCCTGAAAACCAGTAGATTCAACCCTCTCAGCCTCATCCAGGAGCACATAATATGGAATACAGCTATGATCTTAAAGGGAACAATCTATACATTGGAGAGAACCAAATACCTGCTTATAGCCTGGAAGAAAATGAGATCGGCAATTGCACCAGTTGCGATTCCATACTTACGAGCCTTAGCTACCATGCAGCAGGTGAAAGAACGGTAGTCGTAACAAAATGCATTTATTGTGGGGCTTTCCATGCAAACGTCTACGATTCCGGGTGGAACTGGGTAGACGAGTTCCAGGTCTCCCTGCTTCCAATTCCGATTCCTATAAGCAATCAGATAATTGACGACTGTGAAGGGCTTGAGGCAATTTCCATGAAAAAGCTTGAAGCCGTTTTCTCCAGAGGGGAAATCGAGGCCCTTTTTGCCAGAGCAAAAGATGAAACTCCTATCCGCCAGTATCTTTACAGGGCCCGCAAAAAATACAAACTCTTCGAAGAAATATTTGACCTGGAACTGGCATTATAATTTAGTTACACATTTTTCTATTTCCTTATACTTTTCTGGATGCTCGGGTACTTTAATTTAGTATTTATTCTCCGTACTATTATAATAGTACACATAAATAAGAAATAATATTATATAAGATAAATAATATTTAATTAATTTAACTAAAAATAATAATAAAGATTAATTAATTTTGAAATTATTAAATATTAATAATGTATTCAAATGTATAAATTCTACTTTATTTAATTGAAAGCTAATTTTTATTAGTAAGCTTTACAGATCATCCATACAGTTCCCAGATTCTGCTTATATATTGGCACTTATGTGTTAGATTTCCAAAGGTTTAGTTTCAAAGATCTTAATGGATTAAATAATCTCGCGATTATTAACTATACGTTTCTATATGATTTCAAGTTGCTAGGTCTAGACTATCCAGTTCAAAAAATATTATATAAATATACTAACATAAAAATCAGGATTCCATTAATTATCATGTTTATTATATAATTATACACATATAATTAATATCAATAAATAAAAATGTTCAAAAGAAAAAAGTAGACAAAAGTAGAGAACTTTTCCACCGGATCGATGAAAATATCATTTTCAGATAAATTATATATTTCTAGCACACTGTTCTAAAAACTTCTGCTCACAGATCATAACTCGAGTGAACAAAACCTCAATTTAGTAATAAATAATATGAGCATTTATTACTAAATTGCATATTGCGGATATATCTCCTTATATAATTATTTATAAACCAAATTGATTATTTTTCAACCATTTAAGATTTAAAAAATGCATTGATCGAATTCATTCATATATACTTTAGGTACTGATTCTGCAATATCTACGAAATGATATTTAGGCTCCAATTTTGTTAAGTCGTCGATTCCACAGACTATAGGAATATGCCCCTTTTGGCCGACGACCGTACACCTAAATGCAAAAAGAAATAAAAGTAAAATGGTTGAGAAAATGAAAAAGGATATACACATATACTGTAGGAATAATAGATATTTCTTTATCCTATATATAAATTCAGTAATTATCATGAAGAATCGTATATTTCTATTAATCGACTGATTTTATATAAATAGTTCATTAGTTGTCTAATTTTTATCTATGTGTTTCTCCCGGGATTAGAGACTCGTAGTCTACCCTATTTGCTCAAAAAAGCATAATATAAATATAGAGACATATTAATAAACTTTGTAGTAAAATGAGAAGAAAATCGAAAAATCCATCAATATAACTTCAGGAATTTTTTAAATAAAATATGGTTTATTTGGTGCATAGATTAATTTCTTGAGTATCTAAAGAATAGCACATCAAATAAACTGTATATTTAATAGCTTATTAATAAAAAGAATAATACTGGTGGTAAATAATTATAATATTACCATAACATATAATTTAATACAACTATTGTACATAATGTGATAAAAACATATAACAATTAAAAAAGGTACAATGCTTAAATATAAAATACTAAGGTGATATTTAAATATATATTTTGTATATCAATTAACACATTACACAGATTTAATATACATATTTAACCCGCATATATTATATATATATACATATATATATATTTTATAATATATTATATATATTACGATAGCATATTGAAAAACTTACAAATAAACCTTTATTTGATAATATATATTACATTAAGTGCATTTGATTAAATATGAAAAGTGTGGATTCCTAAAATATATACATATAAACTAAAATATTTATCAAAAAATATACTATCTACTCATAGATAAAAAATATAAAAGTCTCATAAATAAGATACACTAATCTATTACATATTTTTTAAATTACATTTTTAAATCATATTACGTTTTTAAATTACATTATATTTTTAAATTATATTTAACTGAGTATCATATATTTGTTTAGCAGATGTTTGATAAATTATAAATTATAGAGTTTCCAAGTATAATAAAAGACTAATCTATTCAATAAGCATATCCATTCAATATACCATAATACCATATATAATCCATAATCGGGTATGACATTAAAATAGAGGCTTTAAAGTGTAAATAGTATAATACTAAGATAATATAATATAATACTAAGATAATGGTGTCAAAATTGCCAGTTAATTATCAAGGTATATTTATAAAATGGTCTTTCTTCTGCTTCGTATACACTCTCTGGTATAAATGTTCAGCAAAACGAATATTTGATTTTGGAAGCAGAGTCCGAATAATTTTAAGTTATGTGGACTAAATATGGTCAATATGTATGAGAATTAAAAAATAAATTGTATACTATTGAAAAACTAAGTTATGCATAAAATGAAATAAAAGAGACTACATAGTACATTTGCTTAAGAATTAAGATATTCAAGAAGTGGAATTTATCAATCGAGCCTCTCAAATCCGATTTCATATTTTTATTAATCCTGTTTCATATTTTAATTTATAGTGGCCAGAAAGCCGACGCAAAAAGTTAAAGTAGTTGATCCGATGCATATACACTATATATCATTATTTCTAAAGACAACCCCATGACAAACCCATATATCTTCCGATTAAATATTAATCAGTATTGGGATAATTAATGTTTTAAATATCGGTTTTAAAATAAGCGCAGGGCCCCATCATGCTTGAAAAAATTGACCTTTCAAAGACAATAACAAATGGCGAGTACAGGAAGAGCGAGAAAGTACTTAAAGCCAAACTGGGAGAACTGCAGCGGAAAGCCTGGGACTTAAAAATACCTGTTATTCTTGTTTTCGAAGGCTGGCATGTATCCGGGCTAGCCGAGGATATCAACCGGTTTATTCTTTCGCTTGACCCCAGAGGATACAGTTTCCATACCATGACCAAGCCCTGCTACGAAGAGCTCCTCAAGCCCTTCATTGTGCGCTTCTGGTCCAGGATTCCGGTGAGAGGAAAAATTGCGATCTTCGACAGGAGCTGGTACAGCAGGTCAGTAATAGAGTGTTTGGGGAAGGAAAAATCCGAAGAAGAAATGGGAAAATGCCTGGAAAAAATAAACTATTTTGAGCGGCAGCTCGCCGATGATGAGTATCTTATAATTAAATTTTTCCTTCATATAAGTGAAAAAGAGCATAAAGAACGCTTCAAAGATTCCAAAAAAGATTATATTCCGCTTATATTTGACGAATATGAAAAGGAAGCGAGGCAAGACCTTGATTTTGTTCATAATTATAATGAGTACCTGCCTTTTGTCGAAAAGGTACTGGAAAAGACCGATATGCCTTACGCCCCCTGGACAATCGTTGAAGCTGACAACAGGAGCTTTGCAACTCTTAAAATCATGATGACGGTCATCCGGGCCTTGGAAACCTCTATTGAACGGGCAACCAGAATTCCAGCCGAACAGACCCTTAAATATCTGGATATGGAAATCCGGGGAATTCCTCAGCTTAATAATTCCATCCTGGAAAAAATTGACCTTTCCAGAAAGCTGGATGCAGATGAGTATAAGGAATCAAAAAAGCTCTACCAGCAAAAACTTACAGCCCTCCAGTACGAGCTGTTCAAGAAAAAGCGCCCCCTGGTCGTGGTCTTTGAAGGCTGGGACGCTGCAGGCAAAGGAGGAGACATTTACCGTCTTGTAGAAAACCTTAACCCCAGGCTCTACAGGGTAGTCCCTGTGGGCTCGCCTAATGACATCGAAAAAGCCCACCATTACCTCTGGCGTTTCTGTGAAGCAATCCCTAAAGCCGGCAATATAACGATTTTCGATCGGAGCTGGTACGGCCGCGTCCTGGTAGAAAGAGTCGAAGGGTTCTGCAGCGAGGAAGAGTGGAAAAGGGCTTACAGGGAGATTAACGAATTTGAAGAAATCCTGACACATGCCGGAGCGATTGTACTGAAATTCTGGCTCCATATCGATAAGGAAACTCAACTGGAACGCTTTAACAGCCGGCAGCTCGACCCGGAAAAAAAGTGGAAAATTACAACCGAAGACTGGCGAAACCGGGGCCGATGGGAAGATTATAGAATTGCAGCCGATGAAATGCTCCAGAAAACAAGCACAACAAATGCCAGGTGGACTGTTGTAGAATCAAACGATAAACGGTATTCCAGGATCAAAGTTCTGAAAACCGTCGCTGAGGCTCTTGAAAAAGAACTGAAAAAATAACATCATAACTGAAAAAAACATTATATTAATAATTTTATGTTTTTAGTAACATAATATTTTAAAAGTTTACTTCGGACCATCAGGGCCAGATAGGGAATTCGAAGGAGTTTTGAGTCCCGAAGCTTTTTGAAGCCTTTCCGGATTTTTTATTACGTCTTTCTTTTCCAGCCTGCACCGTGCAAGAACAATATCAATGCCCTTTTTCAGATCCGTTTCGTCGAAAGGCTTCGTAATATACCCGGACCCGGCATTCCACATTCGTTCGAGAATCTTACGATCCGAACAGGCCGTAAGGTAAACGACTGGAATACCGAGCCGGGCTATTATCTCCTTTGATGCTTCTATACCATCCAGCTCACCTTTCAGCATAATATCCATAAGCACGAGGTCAGGGAAAGTACTCTCTGCCTTGCTTATGGCTTCCTCTCCGGACGAAGCTACACCCGTAACAGTATATCCCAGATTCTTCAGCATTATCTGTATTCCCATTGCAACAATATGTTCGTCCTCAACAACCAGAATTTTTCCTTCTGCCATTACTATTACACCTTTTCTTCAGCTTCCGAGAGCCGGGTTTGAAACAGGTTTACTGCCCACTCAGGCTTGAACCAGGTTTACTGTCAATTCTTCTCTATCCCTTCAAAAGATTTGTATATAAATTAAGGTATATAACCCACGCTATTACGGTAAATACATCAGGAGAGGAAGTTTAAGCTCCCCCTGTCCCCGGCAAAAGTGAAAGGCTTTGTCCAGGGCTAAAGGATATTTTTATTCATTGAGCCTATCCCAAAACTTGAAACTACTTCACTGAAGCTTGGATTCAAGATAATCAATCGAACTCATGGTTACGAAAATAATTTTTAAATTCTTAATGATGTAGAAATAAACTTGGTTT